>JAFXDD010000004.1 GCA_017516285.1 Lachnospiraceae bacterium | reverse complement strand
TTCCATCAGTTCATCCACCAGCTCACTGCAGGCTTTCAAAATGTCTGCATCTTGATAAATATCTGCCAGTTCAAAGTCAAAGTCGCCGCTTTGGCGAATACCAAATAAATCTCCCGGTCCGCGTAGGCGCAGGTCTTCGCTTGCAATAAAGAATCCGTCATTGGATTTATTTAAAATTTCCAGTCGTTCCATGGTTTTCGGGTCGTCATTGGAGGATACAAAAATGCAATAGCTTTGAGCACTGCCTCGGCCAACGCGTCCTCTTAGCTGGTGAAGGCCGGCCAAGCCAAAGCGTTCTGCATTTTCTACCATCATTACGGTAGCATTCGGTACATTGATGCCGACTTCTATTACGGTGGTAGACACCAGGACGTCTATTTCATGGCGGCTAAAGGCTTCCATAATGTTATTTTTTTCTGAAGGTCGCATTTTACCGTGTAAATATGCTACGCGAATAGAGTCCGGTAAGTATTCTTTTAATTTTTCGGTATAGTCTATCACATTTTCCAGTTTGCTGTCTTCGTCCTCGCTTGCTTCTACCATAGGGCAAATAACATATGCCTGATGTCCTGCCTCCACTTGTTTTTGAATAAATTTGTATGCAGTCGGACGATAATTGTTCCCCACGACGCAGTTTTTCCTAGGCAGGCGATTGGCCGGAAGCTCATCAACTACGGATAAATGCATGTCGCCATACAAAATAATGGCAAGACTTCGAGGAATGGGAGTCGCACTCATTACCAGTACATGTGGATATGCCCCCTTACCAGCCAGAGCTTCCCTCTGCTTTACACCAAAACGATGCTGTTCGTCTGTAATTACAAGTGCAAGTTTCTTAAACACTACTTTTTCCTGAATAACTGCATGAGTACCAATTGCCAGATTAGCTTCCCCACTTTCTAATTTTGCATAGGCTTCGCGTTTTTGCTTGGCTGTCATGGAACCAACCAGTAATACCGATTTAAACGGCAGATTATACCGTTCTATCAGTTCTGTAAAGCTTTCCATATGCTGACGTGCAAGCACCTCTGTAGGGGCCATTAACGCGCCCTGATAGCCATTTGTCACGGTTTTTAAAAGTGCCAACAAGGCAAGAATGGTCTTACCGCTGCCTACGTCACCTTGAATTAGACGGTTCATGCTATATGGGGACGACAAATCGTCGCAAATCTCCTGCCAGGTCCTAAGCTGTGCATTGGTCAACCGATACGGCAGGTTATTCAAAAACGCAGTCAGTTCCTTAGTGTCACGCATTGGATACGCATTTGCAATTTTGTCTGCATAGCCTTTTTCCCTGCGAATCATATACACAAACATAAAAAGTTCCTCAAAAACCAGTCTGCGTCTTGCTTCTACAACCTGTTCAAAATCTATTGGAAAATGAATCCCCCTATAAGCTTGTACTCTGTTGCAAAGTTGATATTCTTTTAAAATATAATCCGGTAAACATTCCTCACTTAAATCTACTTCAGCTAAAGCCTTCTCTACACTGGCAGTTACCAGCTTATTGGTAAGCCCCTTCGTCAACGAATATTTTGGCCAGATAGCATTGCGAAGCTTTTCTAACTCCGCCTCTGTATAGATAGCGGGCTGCTCCATGACAAGTTCTGTACCTTTTGCCTGCGGCATCCCTCGAAAATAAAAGGTATATCCGGGACTGAGCTTATTTTTTAAATAAGGTTGATTGAAAAAGGTTAGATTAATGGCACCGGTCTTATCTCGCACAAGCACATTCATAATGGTAAGGTTTCGCACCTTTTTGAGAGGCTTTGTACTTACGATATATCCGGAAATGATACCAACTTTGCCAATTTTCAACTGAGAAATACTGCATACATCTTCAAAGGTATCATAATCCCTCGGGAAAGCATGAAGCAAATCTCGGATTGTCACAATATTTAATTTTGCCATAAGCTTGGCTGTTTTTTCGCCAATTCCTTTTATTTGGGTAACGGAGTCTGTTAATTTCATCGCTTTTCCTTTTTTTATTTTAAAAATGGGGCAGCCCATGCCACCCCATAAAGTTTGTATTTATTCTACAGAAATAACGTAGTAGTAAATTGGCTGTCCGCCATATTGTAGCTCCACATCTACAAATGGATATTTGTCTGTAATTGCATCGCTAAGGGCAGATGCATCCTCTTGTGTAACATCGCTGCCATAGTAAATGCTGACAAGCTCCATGTCATCATCCATCATATGGTCTACCATTTCTAATGTAACCGCAAACATATCGGTACCAACCGCAGAAATACCTTTATCTTCAATACCCATATAATCACCACATTTGATTTCTTTATCATCAATCATGGTATCGCGTACTGCATAAGTAACCTGACCGCTTCTAACTCGCTTGATTTCGCTTGTCATGTTTTCCACATTCTCTTCTACGCTTAAATCCGGAACATAGTTGATTACTGCTGTAATACCCTGTGGTACTGTCTTAGTAGGAATAACAATAATCTGCTTGTCCTCCACTAAAGCCTTTGCCTGATTTGCAGCAAGAATGATATTACTATTGTTTGGTAAAATAAAGATGGTATCTGCATTTACCTTGTCAATTGCATTTAACATATCCTCTGTGGATGGATTCATCGTCTGTCCACCCTCAATGATATAGTCTACTCCAAGGCTCTTTAAGATTTCATTCATACCTTCGCCGATAGATACGGAAATAAATCCTACATCCTTCTTTGGCATTTCAGGTTCTGATTGAGCAGCTTCTGCTTTTTCTGCTTCCTTAAAAAGCTTCTCCTGATGCTCTAAACGCATGTTGTCAATCTTCATATTGGAAAGTGCACCATACTTTAACGCTCTCTGAATTGCAAGACCAGGATCATTGGTATGAACATGTACCTTTACGACATCATCATCCGCAACCACAACGATAGAATCACCAATTGATTCTAAGTAAGCCTTAAAATCCATCTCCTGTTTTACGTTGAATGTCTTAGTTAATAAAATAATAAATTCTGTACAGTAACCAAATTTAATATCTGCTTCTGCCTGTGCATCAATCTTCATTGCACTTGCAACCGGAGCAGCCTCTATAACTGAATAGTCGATTTCTTTTCCAAGGAATGCATCCTGCCATCCATGAAGAACCTCTACAAAGCCCTGTCCACCGGAATCCACAACGCCTGCCTGCTTTAATACAGGTAACATTTCAGGAGTCTGGCTAAGAACATACTCTGCATGCTCAATCACACCGCCAATAAATACAGTCAAATCATCACAGCCTGCATCCGCCAACTCTCTGGCTTTTTCACTGGCACCTTTTGCAACGGTAAGAATGGTACCTTCCTTTGGCTTCATAACTGCTTTGTAAGCAGTTTCCACTGCTTTTTCAAAAGCCACAGCCATAAGTGGAACGTCGATTTCGTTTACTTCCCTAATAGCTTTGGTAAAGCCACGGAACAACTGCGATAAAATAACACCGGAATTACCTCTTGCACCACGTAAGGAGCCGGAAGAAATAGCCTTTGCCAAAGCTTCCATATTAGGATTTTCAAGTCCTGCAACTTCCTTGGCAGCAGCCATAATTGTCATAGTCATATTGGTACCGGTATCACCATCAGGAACAGGAAAAACGTTTAATTCATTAATCCATTCTTTTTTACTCTCTAAGTTTTTTGCACCTGCCAAGAACATCTTGGCTAAGAGCTGTGCGTCAATTTTATTCATAAAAACACACATTCCTCCTTAATCAATCACTTTAACGCCTTCAATATATACGTTAATCTTATCTACCTGCATACCTGTAAACTGCT
>JAFXDD010000043.1 GCA_017516285.1 Lachnospiraceae bacterium | reverse complement strand
TTAGGAGGCAAGACCACTTAAATACTCCTCCAACGTGATACCCTTCTCCATAATTTCTGTTGCAGCTTCTACACCTACATAACGAAAATGCCATGGTTCATAGATAATACCTGTAATATCAGAGGCATTATTTGGATAACGTAAAATAAAGCCATACTCATGACAATTCTTTACAAGCCACTGATATCCTTTGGTCTTTTCTGCATCCTGGTCCAGCTTCACATGTTCGCTGGAAACCAAGTCCACTGCCAGTCCTAAATGATGTTCGCTGGTTCCCGGGAATGCCACGATGGTGCCTGCCTTTTCTTCCGCCGCTTCCTGACTGTAACCTTCCCAAAGCCATTTATCTACTTCTGCATTATATAAACTAATCTGCTTCTCCATGTCTCTGAAAGAAGACAAAATATAAATGGCATATCCCACTTGCTTCGCTCCACGTATCATATCCATTAAGGATTCCGCAATACGCGAATCTACTCTATGCCCCGTAGCAACCTCCGTTAATTCAGGCTCATATCCGGCCTCCATCTCATTCCATTTGTTTACCAATACAAGATTCCATGATTCCTGTTGTTCAATTAAAGTTGCATCCTGCTCAAAACCGGCCATATCCTCATATGCCGGCACAGACCCGTTTTTTTCAAGAAGAGATATATTTTCATCTATAAGCGACTGATATTTTACATCTGCAGTAATACTGTATGACTGTGCAGACCATTCTTTTGCAAAACTGGTTCCCATACTGTGCCCAAGAGTACAACCAAAGACCACAGATACACTAAATGCCGCCGCCAAAATTAGTCCTTTGTGCTTCATTAACCAAAACTCCTTAAATCTTCTTCGTCATCCATTTCTCGGAGCGAAACCTCGCGCCGGTAAGAACAAGTCTCATAAATTGATCAGCCAGCACGCCAATCCAAATACCCGTAATTCCCAGATTCATCACATACGCCGCAACATAAGAAATACCCGGTCTGATAATTGCAACGCTAAGCATAGATGTAATCGTAGTGTATCGTACATCACCTGCTCCGCGAAGGCTTCCCATAAAGATTACCTGCGGCACCTGACAAAGTACAATTAGTATCATAAACTTCATAATTACAAGACCAATTTCCACGATGGATGGGTCGTTTGGAAAATACAAACCGAAAAACCATCGTCCAAACAGTAAATAAAGTGCAGACAATCCGACGGAGATGCCTAATCCCACTCCTTGACAAATATTCCCGAACTTTTTGGCCAGTTTCGGATTTCCCTGTCCCAGACTTTGACCAATCAACGTAACTGCGGCTACCTGCAGACCATCCCCAAAGGCAAAGCTCAGGTGCATTACGTTCATGCCTACCTGATGCGCTGCAAGAGCCTGTGTACCAAGATTTGCCGCAAGCATTGCAGAAACCATAAATCCAAAACGTATCATCAACTGTTCCACACATACATTGGAGGCAAATGATACAATATCTTTTAATGCTCGTTTGGTAGCAAACAAATGCATTTCAAACATATATGGCACGCTTACAAAGCTATCCTTATGGAATAAGGAAGCAATACTCATACCACAAGCTACAACCGTACCCAGCACCGTAGCAATAGCAGCACCTCTGATGCCAAGTGCAGGAAAACCTAAATTACCATGAATTAACAGATAATTAAAAATCACATTAACAAGATTGGACGTAATATTGGTACGCATGGCAATTTTGGTATTACCACTGCCACGTTGTGCTGCGTTAATAACCAATGAAATACAGTTAAAGATGGTAAATCCGATAATAATGCGAAAATATGCAACCGCACTATCATGTGTATCCGGCTCACTGCCCATAATATGAATGATTTCATCTGCCATAAACACCGCAAGGGTACTTATCACTGCCACACCCACTACTACACAGATAATAGCTGTAATCAATATACGATTTGCACTCTCACGCCTGCCTTCCCCTTTTCTACGGGCTACCAGCGCAGAAACAGAGGTATTAATTGCAATGAACAACGCAAGGCAAATAAACTTGGGCTGTGTAGTCAATCCCACTGCCGCTACTGCATAAGCACCCACCTTACTTACCATAAAAGAATCCACCATTGCAACCAATGCAACGAAAAAGGATTCCAAAACAGCCGGCCATGCCACATTTGCCGCCTTTGCTATCCATTGTTTGTTATGTTCCACCTTTTCTAAAACCGAGTTCATGGTTAACCCTCTTTACTCCACTCTCTTACCGACAAACTTTAATACTCTAACTTTAATCATTTCTGTTAAATCTGTCAATCCATATGCTGCATATAAATGCAATAAAATAAAGTACGGGAACACATATCTTGCTTTTGCTTCCCAAATAATACTGAATAAAAATCCACCCACAAATACAATTAGCGGAATGTCTTCCACAATAGCTTTCTTTTTAAAATACCGGAAGCCCGCACCAATAAGGGAAAAGAAATATATCACCGACATCATGCCAGAACAAACCTTCTTCAAGGTTTCTTTTGCCTCTCCCTGATAAATCTCTAAAACCAGGGATGGAACCCTGTCCATATTATCCTCATCAAAGTTTCCGGTAAACTTCACAGACTCAAACAATGGGTCTATCCACTGGCTTTT
>JAFXDD010000042.1 GCA_017516285.1 Lachnospiraceae bacterium | reverse complement strand
TTACCGCAGGATGGTTTACATAGTTTCTAAGAAATTGACAGCAGAGCACCGGATTCGCAAAAATGGTTTTGCTCTTAATGTCGTTGTTGGGAGCCTTGGACTCCTTGTTCAAGTTTTGATTGTTTGACATGATAGTCCTCCTTTTACAGGTATTTGATTATGAATAAATTACCGGTATTTATCTCATGAGGCTATCATAGCATAATTTTTTGTAGAACTTGGACGATATATCGTCCGAATTGTAAACTTTTTGTGAACAAATCTTAAGAATTATAACTTAATAAATCCGCACCCTTGCAATCCTGCCTTCAAAGGCCGGTGCAAATACATGCTCTGTAATCCCCTCCGTCAGCTGCACCGTATGTTTAAAATGCAAGTGACCGCTTAGTACTGCTGCCACAGGACTATTTTCCGCATATACCATGCCCAGAAAATCCAGAGTACTGCCCTCCGGATAATACAGGCAATTCATTCCCCAAAGCTTACTGCGTCCCTGCGGGTCCACGCTTACACTAGCTTCATAGAGGCTGTTATCCACGATAGAATTTAACGGCACATGGGTTGCCAGAATAATAGGCTTTCCATCATCCCAAATATTCTTTGCGAGCTGAAGACCGGCCTCAGTCATTCTATCCGTGCTGTTATTCCAGCCCAATACATAAAAATCATCATACTCCATTACATACACATCCTCATAGGAACCAACCTGTCTATGCAAATCATATGCCTCTGCATCACCCATAGTAAAGCCGGAATACCAGGTTCCCAAATCATGGTCAGCCCTGAGATACATGTAAGGTGTATCCAGCTTTGATAAGCCCTTCTTCAGCAAGTCAATATTCGTTTGTGATACAAAATCAATCATATCACCGCCGAATACAATGCCATCCGCCTCGTAATAATCCAGTGCGGAGGATAAAATCATCCAGTTATCCGCTGAATGCAACTGTTTATCCGTGTGGAACAAATTGTAATAGCGGTCCTTTACCGTCGCCACATTTTCTTCACTGACCATGTCATCCAGAGCCTGAATATGCATATCACTGATAAACAAAAGCTCATACTCTTCGGTTATCTCCGGTAAATCAAGCTCAATACGATCTTCCTTTAAATCAATGGTCTCTAACAATTTCGCAAACTCTCCATCGTCACCTGCTTCTTCAAAGAAAGCATATCTGGCCCGGTAAATGGCATAATTATCTACAACATCCACATAATCAAAAGCCAGCTCTGCCAAAAAACCACCCAAATCGAACTCCTGATTGATCACTATGTACTCCACCTCATGCATCAGAAATGCCGGCTTGGCTTCAAGCACATCTACGATGTCCCTGTAATTCAGAATATCCCTGATAGTGTCTCCGTAATGATCCGCCGTCACCTTTGCTGCCCGGAAGGCTGCCTCTGTTCCTACTGCCACCCCGACCTCATACTGCACCAAAAGCTCATCCGGCAGGGCAACTACCGGACTCTCGTCCTTACAATTTGCTGCAAACCATTCATCCAAAGCCTCCATCTGCTCCGTTTGAAGTATCAGCTGTTGTAAAACCACTGCATTGCCTGCCGTGGAAGCTGTTTGTAATGCGCAGCCGCTTGCCATGAGAGTCAATCCACAGATTACTACGAACATAAATATAATTTTTATAGGTTTACTCATAAACATCTCTCTTTTGTACTTTTACTTTTCACAATCGCGTGTTCGGGCTTATTTTTTGTCCGAACGTCCTACAATATAGTCAATGGAAACGGAATAATATTCTGCTAAAATAATCGCATATGAAAGAGGTAGCTCACGAATTCCTTTTTCATATCTACGATATACTTCCCTTTGGCAATGTAAAATTTCAGCGACCTGGCTTTGTGTTAAATCTGCATCTATACGCAAATCTTCTAATCTATGAAAAAACAATCGTCATCAACTCCTCTCCTAACAATGTTACCATTTGGTAGCATATTATATTCAAAAAGCAACTATTTAGTAGCATCTAAAATAAATTACAATAGGCAAAGAGAACTCTGGAATAAAATTTGGGGCATACAAAAAGTGCCACTTGACAACTCATTCGTTATCAAGTGACACTTTTATTATTTATTCTTTTATACAACACCCTTCTGCAGCATTACATTTGCATACAGAGCGCCTTCTCCGGTAGCAATAATAGCATAGGCTTTCTTGGCCTCTTCATAAAAGGCAAAGCGTTCGATATGACCGATGGCACTGCCGCCTCGGGCATCCTCTGCTGCTACCAGCTTTTCGTATTCATCCCATATAGGAGTTTCTACGTTGTCACCCGGCATGACCTCCATGAGATTTACCGGCTTTTCTACGTAGGTGTCCAGCGGAAATACTTTTAAAATAGCTTCCAGTACATCACAGGCACCATGACCGTCCATGCGTATGACGATAGCATCCTTACCCATGGACTCTGCCGGGAAGTTACCGTCAGCAATAACCAGACGGTCACTATGACCCATCTCACAAAGCACCTTCAAAAGCTCCGGAGATAAAATTTTCGGAATTCCTTTTAGCATGATTTTCTCCTCTATCAGAGGCCGGGATTTCTCCCAGCCTCATGGTCATATTTTACTTATAGAACGGACCATATGCTGCACATGCACGATAATCAGCAGCTTCCTTATCCATTCCAAATGCATCCCAAGCCTTTGGACGGAAAATCTTTTCTTCCGGAACATTGTGCATACATACCGGAATGCGAAGTATAGAGCACATGGTAATCAAATCAGCACCGATGTGACCATAGCTGATTGCACCGTGGTTAGCGCCCCAGTTGTTCATTACTTCATATGCTGTCTTGAATGCAGAGCCTTCCTTGCCGTCACATCTTGGAGCAAACCAAGTACAAGGCCATGTATAGTCTGTTCTCTTCCAAAGGGTATCAGAAACCTCTGCAGGAAGTCCTACAGTCCAGCCCTCTGCAATCTGCATTACAGGACCTAAGCCCTTTACCAGGTTCAAACGAATCATAGTTGCAGGCATGGTAGCCTTGGTCTCAAATCTGGAAGAATATCCGCCGCCACGGAAGTAACCATTGTCTGCCGGATTCCAGGTAGTAGCTGCCATGATAGCATCCATATCTTCTTCCGTCACTTCATACCATGGCTTCATCACTGCATTGCCGTCAGCATCCTTTGCTTCGCCATTAGCATCCAGACAGCATGCACCGGAGTTAATCAGGTGGATAACACCGTCAGCATCCTTTGCATGACCTTCAATTTCATAACCGGTCACTCTCTTGATGGCATCACCGCTCCAGTAGGTACGAACATCGGCAAACATCTGTGCTCTGTTGGTCAGAAGCTTCATAAACAGCATGCTGATACCATTCAGCACGTCGTTTTCGGTTGCCAGGATGTACGGCTCTCTTGCACCATTCCAGTCAAAGGAGGTATTTAACATCGCTTCTGCAAAGTCACCGTTAGGATAGAAGTCTGTCCACTGTCTCTGACCCTGGAAGCCTGCTGCAATGGCATTATGACCAACCATTTCTTCTTCACGTCCTTCCGGCAGGTTCTTGTTGCCGTTCATTAGATCCTTGATGATAACAGCCATCTTTACAACGAATTCAAACTGTTCTTCCTTAACTTCATCGCTCTTCTTTACGAATTCAGGGTTCTTGTCAAAACCGATAATGCATTTTTCCTTTGCCCATGCAAGAGCCTTCTGATACTCTGCCTCATCATAAATGCCTTCTGACATACGACGAATAATTTCTACCTCGTCCACAGACTCTACACGAAGTCCAAGATAAGATTCTAAGAAATCAGAGTCGATAATGGAACCACCAATACCCATACAAATGGAACCAATCTGTAAGTAAGATTTGCCTCTCATGGTAGCTGCTGCCACTGCTGCACGTCCGAATCTTAACAATTTCTCCTGAATATCTTCACCGATAGAAGCATCATCTGCATCCACTACGTCATGTCCGTAGATACCAAATGCAGGTAATCCCTTCTGCGCATGGGTAGCAAGAACGCTTGCCAGATAAACTGCACCCGGTCTTTCGGTAGCATTTAAGCCCCAAACACCCTTGATTGTGGTCGGGTCTGTGTCCATGGTCTCAGAACCATAGCACCAGCATGGAGTAACAGTAAGTGTAATCGCTACACCCTCTCTTCTGAATTTCTCTTCGCAGGCTGCTGCTTCTGCCACACGACCGATGGTAGTATCTGCGATAACCACCTTCACAGGCTCTCCATTAGAATATTTTAAATTGTCCTCAAATAATTTCTTGGCTGCCATTGCCATGCCCATGGTCTGTTCTTCCAGACCTTCACGAACCTTTAAAGGTCCTCTTCTTCCGTCGATAGTTGGACGAATACCGATTACCGGATATCCGCCGATTAATCTGCTCTCTGCCATAATACTTGTTCCTTTCTTATATTTTATTATCTGTAATACTTTACAGCAAAGCTGTCAATAACACACTGTCTTGCCTCTGCCAGACTGCCAAACTGTCCATCCTCTATCATCTGACACATCAGATTGCCGATAGCTGTAGCTTCTCCCGGACCTGCTGACACCTCACAGCCTGCATATTTTGCTGTCAGCTCATTCAAATACGCTGCATTGGAGCCGCCACCAATGACATATATTCTGTCAAATACCTTACCGGTTAGTGCTTCAATCTGCTGCTTTGTTTCACCGTAGCATTTTGCCAGACTGTTATAAATCACGCAAGCCAGCTCTGATAAAGTCTCCGGCACCTGCTGTCCGGTCTTTCTGCAATACTCCTGCACTGCCTCTACCATGCTTTTCGGTGAAAGGAAGCTAGCGTCATTACAGTCTACCAGAGAAGTAATTTTCTCCTTTGAGGCTGCTTCACAAATTTCACCAAAGGACTTGTCCTTGCCAACCTCCTTACGAACAGACTGAATCATCCAGAGTCCCATAATATTCTTTAAATAACGATACTTCTTGCCATAGCCGCCCTCATTAGTAAAGCCTGCCTGCATACTTGCCATATCATTACTGTACTCACTGCTTTCACAGCCCATCAAGGACCATGTACCGGAACTGATATAAAGAGCCTTCTCTTCCAGACTCGGTACCGCCATAACTGCAGAAGCCGTATCATGACCGGCTACCATAAGTACCTTGCAGTCAAAGCCTATCTCCTCTGCCACCTCTGGCCTTAAGTTGCCGGCTAAAGTGCCCGGTTCTTCAGGCTTTAAGAAAATATTTGTTGGAAGTCCCAGCTTCTCAATTAACGCATAATCCCAATCACCCGTCTTTACATCCAAAAGCTGTCCGGTAGACGCAATCGTATACTCCTGCTTTGCATTGCCTGTCAGACGATATGTAAAATAATCCGGTGTCATCAGCATAGCCTTAGCCTGCTGTAATTGCTCCGGTGACTCTGCCTTTAACGCCACCAGCTGATTTAAGGTATTATATGGTTGGAACTGAATACCGGTACGCTCATACAGCTCCTCCTGACTGATAATTGGATTTAATTTCTCCTTAATACCATCTGTACGGTGGTCTCTATATCCTACAGAATCTCCGATTTGTGCTCCATTCTCATCTAACAGCACAAAATCCACACCCCAGGTATCAATACCCATACTTACCGGAACCTTACCAAGCTCCTTACACTTTTTCATGCCGTTTTTGATTTCCTGAAAAAGATACTCAAAATCCCAGCAAAGATGCCCATTGCATTCCTGCATACCATTGTCAAATCGATATACCTCTTCCAGCTGCATCAGACCATTCTCCAAAGAACCTAAAATATGCCTGCCGCTGGAGGCACCGATGTCAATTGCCAAATAATAGGTTTTCATGTAGTGTACCTCCTTTTATGATTATATAGTAATTTTACCATTGTCACACACTATATTCTTGTGGTATAATCTCCTAAAATAGTAAAATATTCACTTTTTTATGTCAATTATTAATATTACTGTTCCACGGGAGATTTTTATATGAAATCCTTTACCTTTCACGAAGCCACACAACATGGCACACTTGATTTTCCTTTTGAATATCATTATCTGAATGCAGCTCATCCACGCTATAACATGCCCCTTCACTGGCATAAAGAATGGGAAATCATTCATATCATCGAGGGCACCTTCATTGCCCACACAGATGATATGGTATATACAGTCCATGCCGGAGATACTCTGCTTGTACGGGATGGTATGCTCCATGGCGGTATCCCGGAAAACTGCATTTATGAATGTTTTCTTTTTGATTTGCATGGCCTTTTCCGCAATCTGGATATGGTCAAGAAATATCTGCGTCCGATTTACAGAGAACAGATTCTGCCGGAAATATATTACCCGAAGGGAAAAATGCCTGAAGTGGATGATGTCATCTCAAAGCTGTCAAATGCATACCATATTTCTGAAGCACTAACAGCTGTCCCAGGCAATCAGCGACTTGACATTGTCGGTGAAGCCGGCTGCCCACTGGAATTAATTGTTCTTGGTTGTATCAGCCAGCTTTTTGCAACCATTTTACAAAAACACACCTATACAATCAGTCAAAAAGACACCATGGACAGCACCCACAAAATCGACTTAATTAAAACAATTCTGGAATATATCGAGTTGCACTACGCCTCTTCCATTACGCTCTCCGAGCTGGCAGGTGTGGCCAATATGAACCCCAAATATTTTTGTCGCTTTTTCCGCTCCATCACCCACCAGACCCCTATGGAGTATGTGAACATGTATCGTATAGAAAAGGCAGCCCAGATGCTTCACAGCACCAGACTGCCTGTTACGGATATCTGTATGGAATGCGGTTTTAATGACAGCAGCAATTTTATTAAGGTTTTCAGGAAATACAAGGGAATGACACCGAAGCAGTATAGGAAAATATAGGTAAATTATATTGCATTTACCAACATTTTCTTGTAAAATAAAGCTATGAATTTCATATGAGGAGAATACTACTATGGTAAAATTTATTACAGACTTAAATGACAAAATCAACGGTTTTGTTTGGGGACTCCCAATGATGGTATTGATTATGGGCGTGGGTATTTATTTAACTATACGCTGTGGTTTCCCACAGTTTCGCCACTTCGTACATATCATGAAAAATACGCTTGGTAAAGCTTTTGAGAAAACGGAAAAATCCCAAGGTTCCGTGTCCCCGTTTAAAGCTATGTGCACTGCACTTGCTGCCTCTATCGGTACCGGTAACATTGCCGGTGTATCCGGTGCGATTGCTATCGGTGGTCCGGGTGCTGTTTTCTGGATGTGGGTTTCTGCACTTTTCGGCATGTGCACCAAATTTTCAGAGGTAACTCTGGCTGTCAAATACCGCGAACGTAATCAGGAAGGCGATTGGGTAGGCGGCCCGATGTACTACATCACAAATGGCCTTGGAAAGAACTGGAAATGGCTCTCCTGCGTATTTGCCGTATTTGCTGCTTTAGCTTCCTTTGGTATCGGTAACATGACTCAGATTAATACCATTGCATCCACCATTAATACTGCCATTGCAGGCTTTATTCCTACTACAGAATCCGAGCAAACTTTTATAGCCTGGGTTGTTGCTATTATTTGCGCTTTTATTTGTGCCAGTGTACTTCTTGGCGGCATACAGCGTCTGGCTGATGTCTGCTCCTTATTGGTTCCATTTATGGCAATTGTTTATACGATAGCTTCCCTTATTGTAATTATTTGCAATATCACTGCTGTTCCGGAAGTTTTTTCCGTAATTATCCGTGGTGCCTTTGCTCCATCCTCCATTGCCGGCGGTCTTGCAGGTGTAGGTATCAAAACTGCTATTACCAAAGGTGTTGGCCGCGGTATTTTCTCTAACGAGGCCGGTCTTGGCTCCGCTCCGATTGCACATGCAGCTGCAGATGTGGATCACCCGGTAAAGCAGGGTATCTATGGTGTGTTTGAAGTATTTATGGATACCATCGTGGTATGTACTATGACTGCTTTAGTGGTTTTACTGGGCGTCGGTGTACAAAATATCGAATATGGAAACGATATCGGTGCCAACCTGACGATTAAAGGCTTTGAGTCCATATTTGGCGGTGGTCTTCCTGCTGTTATTATTGCCATCTGCCTTACTCTGTTTGCTTTGTCCACGGTACTAACCTGGGCACTTTACGGCACTCGCTGCGTGGAATACCTATTCGGCTTTAAGGCTTCCAAGGTATATCAGGTTATTTTCTGTCTGTTTGCCTGCATCGCAGGTGCTATAGAGTTTTCCCTTGCCTGGGATATCGCAGACACCTTAAACGGTCTGATGGCTATACCAAACTTGATTGCCGTAGCACTTTTGAGCCCGGTTGTTATTAAGCTCTCAAAGGAATATTTTGAAGGAATTAAAAAGAATCGTTAGATGTAAAAAAAGGGGGCTGTAAAAAAAGTCCCATAAAAAAATCGCTTAGACCGTGAAGTTTAAGCGATTTTTTGGTATAATTAATTATGCGACTAACTAACAACACCAATGGTAATTATACCACCCGTCAGCTGAAATTACCATTGGAAATTG
>JAFXDD010000003.1 GCA_017516285.1 Lachnospiraceae bacterium | reverse complement strand
TTCCTCGTCACAGACTCTTTCTGCAAGATCGGTAACCATAATGTCAAACACATACGCTGCCTCTGCGGAGAACGGAAGCTCTATGGTATATTCAATACCATCCTTTGTCCAGTTTTCTATATTCTGCAGCTTTGCTACGTAATCATAGATTTCTGTACCTTCTGCATAATCGCTTGCCGTTATCTTTGATGCCACCTTGGCTGCATCAAAGTTTCTTTCTGTTACCTTGATAACAGCGGTTCTGTCCGCATCAAAATATTTGCCATTGGCCACTGCATTATTCGTGTAGCTTACGTTAATTACAGGATTTGTTTTATCTATCACAAATTCTGTTGCCGCTGCTGTTCCTTCTGCAGGATCGATTTTACTACATACATTTCCAGCCATATCAGTATATAATATTTTGAATTTATACTCTCCCTCTTCTTCAAAAGGAATCTCGATTGTATGCTTAATTCCTTCTGTGTTCCAGTTATCCACATTATGTAAATATTCTTCATAAGCAAATGCGTCGTCCTGAGAATGAAGTGTCATCAAAATATCTGACGTAACATTCTTCGCATTAAAATTACGCTCTGTGATTTCAAGGATTGCGACTCTTTTTGCATCAAAGTATTTACCATTTTTGACATTGTTATTACTGTAACTTACCTTTATAACTGATGGAACATTATCGATAATAAACTCCCTATCCGCTACAGTTTCTTCTTTTATTGTAAATTGAGTTTGTTTTCTATTTGCTAAATCAGTACATTCAATTCCGTTCAACTTATAACTAGCACTTTTTGTAAACTTAAGCTCAATTGTATGCACGGTTTCTTTGTGGTCCCAATTATCTGCATTCTGCAAATACTCGTTAAAATCAATTACATCATCTTCATTTTCTTTATCTGAAATTGTAATATCAATACTAACCTTTTTTGCATCAAAGTTTTCCTCTGTAATTTTTATTACAGCTGTTCTTTCTTTGAAATACATTCCATTAGAAACACTATCATCCTTGTATTCCATATAAATATCAGGAGCCGTAGTATCAACAACTATTACCTCATTAGCTGTCTTAGTCTCACTAAGCCCTGCACAATCATAAGCAGTAAAACTAATTTTGCCTACATATTCTCTTTTAATATTAAAAGTAGCACTAGATATCCCTTGACCAGTTAATAGCTCATTCAATTTCACATCATTATTATCATTACCAAGATTATAAGTAAAATAATCAATGCCTGAAATTTCATCCTTGGCACTAACAGTAACTATAACTTCATCTTGATAATACATGTAAGCGCCTTCTTCACTCTGAATCGTATTTATTGGATCTGAATATGAAATTTTTAAATCTGTCGGCTTAGATTTATCAATTTTAATCGTTCCGAAATTCTCTACATTTGCTTTAACTATCTTTTTCCAATTTTGTCTCAAATAAAAATCAAAAGCCTCTGTTTCGCCTTCATCCTCAATTGTCAAAGACTTTGACCAATTAGTCAAGAAACCGTTACTCTTACTAATATGAGTGTATGGAGACTGTGGCTTTATATCTACATTTGAAATATACCAGCCGTTACTACCCAATGTACCATCAAATTTATATTCACTGACCGTTTCTGATGAAGCTGAAACCTTAATTATTGCAATAACATTCTTTGCATTATATTTCATATCCTCAGGAGCATTTGCTTCTATTTTAATTACACTATCTTCCTGCTGATCTTCAAAAATCACCTTTACACCATTTTCAGTTTCTTCAAGCTTTACATCACTGCCATCAACAATCTTATAAGTTACTTTACCATCGCTAAACTTTCCGGTAACGTTCAGCTCCACCTCGGTTACACCATATTCTATGCTATATTCTGTCTGTTCAAAGCTGAAAGCTGTTTGGTCAGCTTTTGCAATATTTAATGTGTACTCTGCCTCAGCTGCTGCATAAGTATCGTTTTCCGCTACACATGCTTTTACGTTTATTGTTCCGGCTGTGAGAATTGTAACTTCACCTGTCTCTTCATCAATAGTCGCAACACTATCCTCACCTTCCACAGAGCTTTCACCGCACAACTGTTCTGTAATCGTATATGATACCTTTGCGTTGTCACCCTCACTTAAATTTATCTGCGCTTGAAACTTATTTCCATTCTCACCATAAGTTGTTGCATAAGTTTCTTGTTCAAATCCAAAATCACTTCTCACATCCTTTACAACAATTGTATACGAAGCACTACTTTCAAAATAGTTAGTACTTGCTCCCATAGTTGCAATGATTGTAACCGTGCCGGGCTCTAATATTGACACCTTACCATTTTCCGCAACAGTGGCAATTTCACTATTTGATGATTCATATGAAACCTCTTGTGCTTCTTGCGTGCTGGTTGCAGTGTATGTACAAGTTAAATCCTCTCGATATGTTAAAACCACTTTATCTTGAACAGAAGAAAATCCAAAATCCGTTCTTTCAGCTTGTGTAATTTTAAGAGTTACCGTTTCAACCACTTCTTCATATCCATCTGCTGAAATTTTAACATATACTGTCTTTTCACCGACATCTTTAATACTCGGTTTGGTAGTACTATATGTTTTATTCTCCCCTTCATCTTCGCTATATTCTACTGTATAATTTATTTCATTTCCTAAATTAACAGTAACGTCAACACTATGCTCATCTCCATCATACGTTCCTTCGTAACCTTGAACGCTATAACTCTCTTCAGGTATTGTATTTGTCTGCTGTGCATCTACAGCCGCTACATTCATCGGCAGCATGGTAATTACCATTGCCACGGACAATACTGCAGCCCAAATGCGGTTCAGTAATTTTTTCTTGTTGTAATTCATGTCTTTTCTCCTCATCTTGTTTACTCAATAACCTCTGAGCTTCCAAGGAAGCCCATTTCCACATCTATACTGAAACCTCCATGGTTTTCCACTGACTGCGATGCACCTTTAGTGTCATCCTGTGAATGCGGCACAGTCGGTTCAGAAGCCATAGAAGGTATGATTGTTTGGTTTGCCAGCTCACTGGTTAAAACCGTAGTTTCGCCTGCAAGCTCACTGGTCAGCACAGTGGTTTCCCCTGCCAACTCTCCAGTTAATACTGTAGTTGCTCCGCTAAGCTCTCCGGTTAAAACCGTGGTTTCATTTCCGGATCCTACAGACGGCATCAAATCCGTAGTAGCAAATTTTTGGGTACCCGGTGAACCACCCATACCGCTTAGTCTCGGCTGTAATCTGCCGGACTGAGAAATCTTTTCGGTCAGCTTTCCTCTTGCCATATTAACCGGACTTGGCTTATAAGCCTTGTCTCCAGAGCTTTCGTTCTGCTGACGAATATTTTCAATTGCTTTTCTGGCATTAGCACCACTGATATCGCCAATCAGCTTACGCACATCCAACAGAAAAAACAGTGCAATAGCTACTAACAGGAATACACCTGCTAATATATAAGATACTAAGGATAAGGTCTGTAATAATTCTAATGACATTTCTACATACCTCCTTTGCATGTTCCATAAGCATTTTTAATGGCTCGCTCGGTATCATCCAACAGAGAAATCGTATTGTTTTTCTTTTCCTCTGTTTTATCAGCAGTGGTAGCGATATTTTTTACTGTGTCTGAAATTAATTCATACATGCCGGTTAATTTCTCCTGCTCTATCCCGTCTGCCTTAAACTTGGTGGCATACTGCTGAAGGGCACTTCTGGCAAGCTCCAACATTTCCAGTCTGACGATCTCACTTTCGCTTTCGTCTACGGCTACAGAATTTAATAATTCATTCAGATTTTCAAACAAAGGCTTGTACTTGCCCTTATCGCTGGCCTCTGTAATATCCGTGGTGATATCTCTATAAAAAACGCCAATATTTGAATAAACCTTAGCCATACCCAGATTATTGTATCCATCCGGTGCATTGTCCAAAACATCCTGAAACCACTCGATAGCACTCTTTGCCTTAGTTACCTGATTATTGGAACCATCACCGTACTCATAGTAATACCAATAAAGCTTGCCTGCTTCAAAGCAAATCTCCGTGTAATTTTCCGGGTTCTCCTGCAAAGCTGCTTTATTATTTTTAATATATTTGGTCAGCTGATTTGCCTCTTCCACGCTGAAAACAGAGTCGTCCTCCTTATAGGTCTGCATCAGACCCAAGTATGCTTCCTTTTCACCGGCTTTGTTCGGTATTGCAATACACTCCCCGTATATTTCCAGCTTATGTCCATAATCTGCTGTTTTAGAAGCCTCATACAGCATATCCTGATAGGTGTCTGTTGCTTTTTGAGCAGCCACATAATTTAACGTAAAGCCACCTATAGCAAATATCAGACTGGCCGCCGCTGCTGAAATAAAGGTCCCCAGCTTGCGTTTTTGTTTTTTACGGAACACATCATCAATTTCCTCGTAATGCTCCAAGGCATATGTCAACTCTGCTGCAGACTGATATCTGTCTGCCGGATTACGCTGGGTGCATTTCATAATAATGCGCTCCAAACCACTGGACAGACTTGGATTAATCTCACGAATCGGCTTGATTTCATAAGGCGGCTCGCTTGGATTACAACCCGTTACCAAATGATACAGGGTAGCTCCCAAACAGTAAATATCCGTGCGGGCATCTGTCTGCCCCATGCCGCCAAACTGCTCTGGTGCCGCATATCCAATGGTACCCAGACAGGTTGTATCAGCCAGATTTTTTGCTTTAAACTCACGTGCCGTACCAAAGTCAATCAACGTCACATTGCCATCCGGCTTTAACATAATATTGGCAGGCTTCATATCTCTGTAAATAATGGCAGGCTGCCTGGTATGTAAATAACCCAGCACATCACACAGCTGCTTTGCCCACTCAATGACATATTCCTGCGGCTGCGCACCATACTCCTCCAAAGCCTTACTTAAGGAATTACCCTCGATATAATCCATTACAATCAAAAAGGTCTCATCGTCCTCGATAACATCGATAATACTTGGCAGATTAGGATGCTTTAGCTTTTTGAGCAAATCTGTCTCCACAATAAGTCCCTGCTTAACCGCCTCAAAATCCAATACACCATCCTTACGGACCTCTTTTACTGCCCAAGTCTTATTAGCCTTTTCATTAATAGCCATGTACACCACACTCATGCCGCCATGGCCGATTTCACTTAATATTTTGTATTTATCATCAACAATAGATCCTACTTGTAACATATCTCCTCCGCCCCTCGCTAAAATGTTCTGATGGAAACCACCGATATGTTATCTCTCTCTTGTCTCTGCTTGTTGAGTTCAATAAGAGCATTCATATTCTGCTTCATTCCTTCTGCATCCAACATCACTCCCGGCTGCAGGTATTGATATATTTCATTAGCGGTAATTTCGTGCCTGAAGCCATCACTGCACAGCATATACACTGCATTTAGCCTGGTCTCGCCAAAAAACAAATCCGGATATACACTGTCAGAAGCTCCCACACACTGCAGCAGAACACTTCGCCTGCTGTCACGCTCTGCAGCTTCCTCTGTCAGATTCCCAAGCTCCACCTCTCTTGCTACCACCGTCTGATCCTTTGTCAATACTTTCACACTCTCTGCAATTTCATAAGCTCTGGTATCACCCACATTTACTATGTAATACCGCTTTTCGGTTAACAGCATTGCTGTTACCGTGGTTCCCATACTGATGCCACACTTTTTACCGTAAATTTTAATTTTCTCATTGTATTCCGTTACAATACTTGTCCATTCATTTCGAATGTCACAATCCTGAATTTCGCCCTCACAAAGTACGGGAAGTCTGGTATCTGCCCATTTACAAAAGGCATTTACCAAGAACGCACTGGCCACCTCACCCTTTGCAAGACCACCCATTCCATCACAAAGCACGGCAAAAGCAACCTTCCCCTGCTTCGTGGAATAAACACGAGCATTGTAGCTGTCCTGATTGGTATTCTTGGTAAGTCCAATATCTGTAACCCCTGAAATAATAAAGTTCATAATTTTCCCTCATAACTTAATGCTGTCATCATTGCACTCCTATACGAATCAATTTAGTCCCACTAATTCATCCTTGGATAATCCTTCGGCAATCCACCTGGTCCGATTGGCACTATAATCGCCTCCCAAAATACTCTTATATAGTCTCTAAATATAATTACAAGCAATTATAACACCACTAAAATTAATAAAATTGCATATTTTCTCTTCATTTATCAGTCCATTAATAAATATTAAATTCAAAATCCTCATTGGCAAACCTGAGCTTGTCACCATGAGTAATCTCTACTTCTACATTGCTTTGAACAATAGTACCATTTACAAAAGTATGATTTGTGGAGTTGGTATCTACCACAAAATACTTCCCTTCTCTGGTAATAATGTTGGCATGACTGCGACTGATGCCGGAATTATCTCCGATAAAATAATCCACATAGCTCCGCTCCTTACCAATACGGAATACCGGCTTATTCACCATGATTTTCTCATTATTCTTTGCACGAATAATATGCGGTGCAATGGTCTGCTGTTGATTCAACATGGAAGCATTTAACACGGTAGTCTCACCAATACCACCTCCGCCAAGGACGGTAGTCTCGCCAAAGTTCATAGCATGCCCCTGCGGTGCTACTGCCGCCTGAAAACC
This sequence comes from Lachnospiraceae bacterium, assembly GCA_017516285.1. The sequence continues at coordinate 125,516 of JAFXDD010000003.1, read as the reverse complement.
ACCAGCTACTCCTGCACTTGGCTGTATAGTTTGCTGTGCAACCTGTTGCACTGGTCTCTGTACAGAAGGTTGCTGACTCTGACCGGATGGTACAGTAGCCTGTATCGGTGCTTGCTGCACGGAAGGTTGCTGACCCGGGATGGAGAAACCTACTCCTGAAGCTTGTCCCGGCACGGCAAAGCCCTGTGGTGCGTCGGATTTTTTCTTATCTTTTTTATTTGCCTTGGCTTGCTGCTTTTCAGGAACAGTCTTTTCTTCCACCGTCTGATGTTCTTTTTTAGCCGCCTCTTTCTTTGCCTTGTATGCAGCAGCATTTTCTTTATTATAATTTCTTAACAAATACAATAAACTAATTTCTTTTCCATCTGTCTTATTCATATTTTCAACAGGTTGAGGTGTTGGTGTCGGCATTGCTTCTTTAAATTGACTTTCCTGATGCACTGATTCCTTCTTTACAATTGTTTTCTCTACTGGAACACTTGGCTGCTTATACACTTCTTCCTTCGTAATTACATGAGTATTTTCTATATGCCCAGTGTTTTTCGGAACTGATGTAATAACCGGCTGCGGATTACTTATTACTGTAATATCCACACTACTCATATTTTCCAGCAACTCTTTAAAATCTACTAAAGAAAATACTGGGGTACTATTTAAATAATTAATAATTTTTCCTACATGGTCACAATTTTCCGTTAAGTCAAATTGCGTACCAAACATTATATCCTTAAAGAAATTCCCTAAATTGATGCTTGGAGTCAGTTCCTCAACAATTGGCAAACAAACCAATATAGTCTCACATGTAGATACATCTGCAAAAATATAATTTAAGTCTAATACAATTGAATTCATATCAATCATATAATCTTCTGCAGAAATCATAGCTTCAACAATGCCCTTAAATACACCCAATAATCTTTTTTTATTAACAGGTCCATCAAAAAATTGTTTTACGGAAATTTTAGCAGACACATTATACTTGATATATTTTGTTGTATCCATTTGCATAAACAGTGTCGGTGCAAGCCCGGTTATCTTATTATTTGTCAGCATTCCGAGACTCATAGTATCAACAGCATCATCTGGTTGCACGGTATACACTAAATATGTATTAGACCCTTGATTTTCATATGTAAAATTCATCTTTTTGCTCCTTAGTGATTATATTTATATAAACGCAACAACTCCCACTGCTCTCCTCGTAATACGAATACACAGCCGTTGCTGTTAAAATCCTTTGCATCATCAAAAGCTGGCTTTATTACCATTTCTCCCTCTTGGTTAATAAATCCCCAAAATCCACCGAATCTAACAGCTGCCAAACCATTCATAAAGCTTCTGGCTTCTTCGTATTGCGGTTCAATAACAATAGTTCCATCCTTATCAATAAATCCCCACTTACCATCAACCTTGACAGCCGCATAGCTTCCATCATTAAATAACCTTGCATCCTGATACTGTTGTTTAACAATTACATTACCAGTGGCATCTATCATACTATACATAGATCCCTGCATTACAAAGATGCGGTCATTCCTATAGACAATGCTCTTTTCATCCATAATGACATCATCGTACTCATCATTCGTAACGCTTATACCATTATAATTTACCAGATTCCATTTATAGTTATTCATTACAGCTGCAATACCATTGCCAAGCGATGATACTTTCTCATAGTCACCAAAAACATATTCATTGTTGGTGTTATAAAAAGCCCAGCTCTTTCCATTGTATAATGCAAACATATTATTTGCTATCAATCCTAATTCTTTTACACCTTCAACACCTATGACTACTTTCTTTTTATTACCATTTGTATCAATAAAGTACGCATCTCCATCATTGTCTACAACCGGAGCAAGTCCATCTGAAAACGCGCCGACTTTTTCAAAACTATTTGCAATCACCTTTGAGCCGGTTGTATTTGCATAGCCCCACATTTCCTTTACCTTTATCGGAATTAAACCTTCACTATAAACAACCACTTCATCAAAATTACTGTTAAAATAATATGTATATGCTATTTTTTCTTCTGTTTCAGTAGCATAATCAGATGAAAGCTTTCTTTTTTGAAGCAAGTCAAACACCTTATAGCATGCAACAAAATCTTGATTTTCATAATAAAGCCGCATTAATTCTTCGTACAAAAACACATCCTCATTATGTGTATTAATGGCAGTCTCTAACCATCCTATTGCTTGCCCTTTATTGTAACTTTTCTCATAGAATTCACTAATTTCCATAGCTAATTCTGCAGATGGCATCTGTGAATATGCACTTAAATATTGCGCCTGTGCATCCACTCGAATATCCTGTTCTCTGTAATCTCTAGCTGCCTCTAGTGTTATTTCATATTTTTCCACCACGCTTGCTCTTGCATCAAGCAACATATAACCGGAAACAAAAAACAGTACAACCATTGCAATCGGTACTAAAAATTTATAGTTACTCATTTTACACTTACACTCCTGTCAAACATATTGATAAATATGTTCCTATTGCAATTGCAGGTCCAAAAGGAATAAAATCTTTTCTTCCCTTCTTTTTTGTAATTAACAGAAAACCTGCAATAACAAATGAAACAATCAATGAAAGAAATACTGCATTCCAAACCCCCTCTGTTCCCAGCATTAATCCCATAACTACAAACAGCTTAATATCACCAAAGCCAATAGAATTTTTAATACATATTGCACATAAGACAGTTGCTAACAGCAATGCACCTGCTGCTATTAATTCGGATATAAGTATACTTTTTAAATCATTTCCACCATTGATAAATTCAAACAATAATATAATTCCTCTATATACAAGCCCTAATATAATATATGAATTCGGTATTCGGAAGGTTTTAAAATCAATATAAGCAATTGGCCACATAATAGACAGTAATAGTAAACGTTTTAAATTATGTACTGCACCATAATCTGAATAACGTCCGCAAAATATAACTGCTTCAACAATAGTTGTTATAGACATAACAATTGCATAAATCATCATCCCTTTATAAGAGCTCTTTATATGCATTTCCATATCGTCTGTCTCTGTTGCTATATTCCATTTTTTATAATCCCTCAACATTATCACCCATGCTATAAAGCAAGCAATGCCGGTAAAAACCACAGGAATATACTTTATCATAATGCTACTTCCTCATTTCACTTTCTACTCAGTCTCTGTATCCTCTGAGCTTTGTTCTGCAGTCGGTGAACCGTATGCCTTCTTAATTTCTACTGTAACCGGTTCACCACTCCAACTACTCATAAAATCACTTTTTGCTTTATTAAGAATATCATCTGATGCATCCTCCGGAACAACCAATATGACCTTATAAGTACGTGTGCTTACCGGAGAAGCCACTTCTACCGTATTTCCATTTTTATCTTTTACTTCTAGCGGATCTGATAAGTACTTTACACTGCTTTCCATATCGGAATATGTTTTGTTTAATTTATATCGGATTTTGTCAGATGTACTATAAGATGCATCATGTGTATTGAGACTGATAATACTCACAAACTCATTGACATTTAATGCATTGTTGTAGGCATCATATCCATTATGTGCTGCGGAATACGCATAATTTGCCTTTTCCTTTTCAACAATGGTTTTGCCACGTTCAACTATATTATCCATATCCCAGATAGAATCAGGAGTTCCTTCTGCCGGTGTTGAGTCATCAGGAGTTATTTTCGAAATTCCTCTTCCCCATGCCGTTGTTTTTGCACATTGTCGGAATGTAAACTTAAAATTGATATCCAATAATTTAACAACCTCAACATCGTATGTAACAACAAGCACTATCTGATTTGACGTTCCGTATGCCATCAAGGTAGAGTAATTAAAGTCAAGCCCTTCCAAGCCATCTACAACCCGATAGCGTTTTAAAAAAGCTTCCGCAGAATCTCCCTCATAGCCTTTTAAATTCTTCTTCATTAATGCCTTGGACAGAACCTGCGCAACAATCGTCTTTGCCTCTTCCTTAAGCTCATTGCCAGCCATGGTAGCCATTCCCAGTATAAAAGCTTTTGGGTCGTCGGATATCTTTTCACCGTACATAGTAACAATACTATTGATACTCTTACCACCGGTTTCAATTTCATCCATCATTTTCTCAAACTCACCTGCCTCCAGACTGGTTTGAGCTCCGGAAAAGGATTCCAGCATTGTTCCTACACCATCTATGGTGTCATTTGCCATAGCCCTAGATTCTTTGGCTTTATCGTTTAATTCACTTTCAGCCTTGTCCAAATTGAACTTATAGTAGAGGTAAGTATATTGAGAAATCTCTTTAGCCGCAGCATTCAGAGCAATACTCATCTTAGCCTGTATATAACAGATATTTACTATAGATAAAATGGTAAATACTGCAAAGATAAACATAGATAATGATATCGTTGCCTCTACTACAATTGCGCCCCTTTCTCTTTCCTTTCTCACTATTTCACCTCTACTTTGTTAAAATTTATTTTGTCTGAAAATTAATGCCATGCTCTTTGCAATAGGATTCGATAACACTGCCAGATTCACCGATGATGGTGAGGTTATCACTTGCCCAAAAAATTGTTCCCGCTGGTTCTTCAATAATTTCATTTAAACTACTAGAAATATTCAAGCTCTTTAACATTGGACAAGCATAAAAAGCGTAGTTTTCAATCTTTTTGAGATTTTTTCCAAAAACCACTGTATGAAGATTTGCACAGTTTGCAAAACAATGAATAGCCTCTTCTAGTCCCTCACAAATAACAACCTCAATGCAGCTATTATTTGTAAAAACATCATTACATACAACTACTGTGTCTGGAAGATAAACACCTCTTACAATGCTGTCATTTGCAAATACATACAATGCAATTTCTGTCACTGTCTTTCCGTCAATCTTACCCGGTATATGTACAATCTCTTCTTTCCCAACATATTCCGTTATTCTGATTCCGTCTCCCACAACCTCATATTTAAAATATTTACTGTCTGTAACAGCAGAATTTCTTACTAATTCCTCTGTCAGCTTTCCTACCGGTATCTCTTCTGCATTTTCTATCTTTTCTATCACAACATATTCCATACTTTCTGTAACTGCATCACTGGAAATCTCTGTATTATGATCAGGTTCTTTTCCACATCCTGTTAATATAACACTAAAAATACCCAATAATAAAATTTTTTTAATCTTCATATCAAAATCTCCCATATTATATAAATTTTACGAATATCCTCTGACTGTAGCGACATCAAAAGTGCACCAATCTGTTGTTGTCTTCATTCCATTCGTATATTCTGAAAACACAGGCAGTGTAATCATTAATGGCTCTACCCGTATCTGACAATTTAACTTAAAATACGTAACAGACTTTTTAAGGGAATAATTATCCTTCTTATCCATGGTTCCCAACTTTTTATTAATATTTAATTGAATCACCTCTGCTATACGCCTATACATATCGGCTTCAAGACCTTCCGTATTCCCCGAAAATCCAGTATATATAAACAACATAAGATAATCTCCGTAATAAAAACCTTTATCCTTATTTTTCTTGTTTAAAATACCTTCTGATGATAAGGATTTAAAAAAACTAGAATAATTACTATCAGTCGGATTTAAATCTAACCACCAATCCTCTGTTGATGTTTTATATATTTCTACCGGGAATCCTGCTGATAAACGCCTTAAATCTGTACACGTTTCAACGGCTGTCATAAGTGCTAATAAGACTGCTTTTATTACCGATACCGGTATAACACCTGAAAAAGTTGAACTTATTACCCCTGAAATACCACCAATGGTCTTATCCCCCCAATAATTTCTAAAGCAGGACACTAAATTTAATGCATATCGCAGAGCATATATATCCTCAAAAGCCTCATTCAAATTTTCCTGGTTCGTTGCTTTTCCGTATAATATGTACTCTACTTCTGCCAAATAAGACGCATTGTTATCCTGATTAATCATTACATTGGTAAGTGTCTTGTTATAGCTATCTTTTGCATTTTCACTTAGCCATGTTTTTTCAGTGTCCTTATTTCCCTGAATAGTATCAGAATCATACGTTGTCGAAAAATTTTTTAGTGTTAGTTCTTTTTGTTTTTCGTCCTCTATTAAAGAATATTGCCCCTCTCTGTCAAAAGTAGCATAGCTGAACATATCCATCACATAAGTAGTTGCATACAAATCATCTCTAATATGATCATAATTTCCATCCATAAGATCTTTAAATAACCCTACAACAGAACCTAATAATGCTGTTGCTTTATAGTCAGATTCACCCGAAAATTCTTTTACTGGATTATGACCTCCTCCTCGATATTTCTTTGCCGCTTCTTTTTCTTTATTTTCATAATCTGCCTGCTCGTCTTTAGCATTTTCTTCATCTTCTGATGCTGCATCAAATTTCTCGTTACTTTTTCCATTCCATTGTTTATGAAAATATACTAATAATTTCGGACATGCTACCGTATTTCCTTCTGCTGGATTTATATCCGGATTATAAGCATTATTATTTGTATTAGTTAATGTAATAATATGTTCAGTTGCAGGAGCATATAAATTGTTAAAGGTTGTTGTACTATGTGTCAAAATCGCACCATTATTTAATGGTATATCTTTTCCAACACCTTTTCCTTTTGCCAAATTTTTAAAAATCGAAAATGTATTGATACTTGTCACTGCCTTATTTGCATATTTCATAGAATCAATTCCATCAACAATTTTCTGAAGCTGATTTTTAATATTTACCAAACGTGTTTTTAATTCGCTGACTGAATTTTCGTTAATTTCAGTTTCCAACTGCAACTTAGGTAATTCATCTGTTCTTTCGTCCTCCCCCATAGTTGTTGTTGAACTATTTGCTTCACCAGAATAAAGTTCAAAATCACTTGCATATTCCTTTGCAAGTGCTTTTAATTTATCTAAGCTTTCAATACGTTTTGATTTTTTTATATGAAACTTTCCATCGATTGCTATTTTTAATTCATCAATTCTGTCTTCTAAATCCTCTTTTAAATTTTTCAAATCACTTGCAATATAAGCTAATGCACTATCCAGCGACATTACACTTCCATTCACATTAACTGTATAGTAAGTGTAACTAATTTTAGTTAAAAAATTAGAACTTACCTCTTCTAATTTTTTGACTATGCTAGCATAATCATCACTTTCTAAAACACTATTATCTAAATATGAGGTATGATATTCAGTAACTTTATCTTTGAGAGATGTTGCCCTCGTTTCCCAATCTGAGGCTGCATTACGAGGTTCACATTCACTAATTGCAAGTACCTTTGCATATGCTTTAATCATTTTATCTGCTTTGGTATTTACAGCTTCTGTATAATTCGTACCAGATGTTGCATTAACTGCTTGATTCATTTGAACCCACCACTGAACAACATAAGCCTGCTCCATGCCTTCTCCCGGCTGATTAGCCATCAATGAAGCACCCGCGTTAACTAAATTATCACGAGCAGTTTCAAAATTTGTAATTGCCTTATCAAGATCTGTTAACAAAGTTTCTATTTTACTACCATCTATATAATAGTGCTCTACCTTTTCTTTAGAAGCATTTTCTTCTGTGACATGCTCTGAGTATATCTCTGAACTTGTTTTATCATATTGGTATTTATCTAAAGGTATACATACATGCGTATATTTTGAAAGCCCTTCCGTATTTAGTAAATTTTTTACCAAAATCTCATGAATTTTCCCATATATTGCCTTGTAACTATCTAACTTCGTAGTATATTCTACCAACTTATTATTGCTTAAATTCATATTTTTTGCATTATTGTAATATGTCATAATTGCAGTATATGATTTAAATGCTGCTGAAAACAAATCACCTTCTGCTTCATAAAAATCTTGCTTGGCAACTACCAATGGTTCATTTTCATCTGCCTGCAAGAACTCATCCATTCCTGAGCCTGCACCATTACTGTCTTGAAGCCTCTCAATCAAATTAGTTGTTATTTCAATCGGTGCACGATATTTCATAAACTCTATAATAGAATCCTTAATCAACGTTGGATTGGATAAATTTGCATTTTCCACAGCAGAAACGATTTTATTAGTTTCTGTTTTTGGCTCTATCTTCAACAAATCATAAATAGTATCATCATTTGTTGCCTGTGCATAATAATCTGAAAGCAGATATATTTCATCATCAGACATACCTTGTGATGATATAGTTCGTAAGAAAAACTCAGCAGACACTTCGTAAAATTCATCTATATTCTGACAAGATGCAATCATACCATACCAATCCTTTAAATCAGCATCATAATTTGTCAAAAGAGAATTCAATGCTAAATCTGCTGCAGATTCTCCCATTGCTTTTGCCATATGAACCCTGCCTAAGTCCACAAAAATACTTGACACAAGTAAGCATGGTACTAAAATGATTATCAAAAATACGGAAACTGCTCCACGATTATTTCTAGTTACCTTCATTCCCTGCCCTCTCTACTTACTAAACCAGCTTTTGGCTGTATTTAAAGCTTTTGAAAGATTATTTTTTGCATTCTCAGTTGCATTCTCTATCTTTTCACTCACACCTGTTTTCTGCATATAATCTTCAATCATATCTACATTACGGATAAATTCCGGCACATCTGCTACAGGCATATTTGCCTGTGAGCTGACATGAAAAGCTAAGTAATCATCACTACCCATTAATTTTACCGGAACCTGTATTTTATAAACTGCAGATACTGTTACTGTAGAATAAATAAAAGCATTATTTAAATCTGCCGTAACTATTGAATCTGATGGTTTCATATTTGAAAACAATCCTGTTCCTAAATTCTTTATTGCATCCTGTGCCCTTTTCTCCAAATCATCCTCAATGGAGCCAACACCATTTGGATCAAAGGAACGATACGGATACACGTGATGCTCATTCAATGACGGAATTGTACCACTTTCCACAGAAGTTGCTAACGGATCAGCGAAATACGCTGCTCCCTCTATTGCTAATTCATTTACAATTGCCTCTACACGACAAACCTGATAATATGCATTTCCGGCATACAAAAGAAAAATTATTACCAGAAACATAACAGGAAAAACAATAGTCGCCTCTACAATTGTTGCTCCTCGATCACTTTTAAATCTATATATCATAAATATCACTTCACTTATTATTAATAATTCAGGCAAGCGTATGCCTGCGAATTGCATACATACGCTTACCTCTATTACGGATGATTACATCTGGTTAACTGCTTCAGTTGCTTTACCTGTAATAGTATTCAACAAAGTATTAATCAAGTTACCAATACCACCTTTGAAAATACCTGCCAAAATTACAGCAATACCGATAAGTACAACAATTGCAACAATATCTACAGCACCTTCTTCATCTTTAAAAAACTGCTGCAGTTTGATTTGTGCCTTCAATGCATAAAAATTAATTAAGTTGCTCATTTTTTCTTTCTCCTTCTGTACATAAAATTTATATAAACAATGATTATGCACCGATATTTGCAAATATCGGAACTACAACCATTATTAATATACCTGCAAACATAATCACCATTGGAAGTAACAGCATACTGGATGCCTTTTCTCCCTGCCTTCTGACTGCCTGCCTTTTAATTGCCCACACTTCTTTACTTTGCTCCTGAAGCATCATTGTCAACTCACTGTTTCCTTTGATAATTCCCTGAATAATCGTGGAGGTAAACTTCTTTATCTCCGGAATAATGCATCTTGAACCAAAATTATAAAGAGCATCAATCTCAGAAACACCGTTATTCATTTCATTTACTGCGGTCTGCATCTCCTTGTAAATTGTTGTTTCACCAGTATATGCAACCTCTTCCCACGCCTCACGCATAATCATACCTGCATTTGTCAGTAGCGCCAACTTGGATACTACATTAGAAAAATCACTTAGCATTTCTTCTGAACGCAACTGAATATTCTTGGTTGTTAAAGTCCCATAATAGTAAAAAGCAAGACCTGCAAACATTACTATTACAAGAAAGGACGACAAACTATCTGTCAATCCATATACAGGCACTGCAAAAGCAAGCAACGTAAAAGCCATTGTTACCTTTTGAGCATAGATTACTCGCAAATAATACTCTGCATATTTATCGCCATAAAAGACACTCACTTCCTTGCGGAGTGTTCTGTCGCTTTTAGACTTATATTGATACTTAATTGTCTCCATTACTGCATATCCGACAAAGTAAATATCCTTCAATCTAAAATCATCTTCTTCTAATGGCTCAAACATATTGCTATATTTTAGTCCCTTCACAAAAAAGAAAAGCCACACCACAATAATCAAAAAGCCTATTCCGTATAAAACCATATCAAGTAAAGTAAACACTTTACTCACCTCCTAAATCTTGATATTTAATACCTTCTTACCTATGTAATACGCTGCTACAAACATGGCAACAGCAACTGTCGTTGATAAAATACCTGCAGGGGTTGTAAAATTTGTTGCAAAATCCGGACTTGAGAATTTAATCAGCGCTATCATAATAACCGGCATAATAATCATGATATTCTGTTCGGTTTTATTTGCGGTTAGAATAGTTTCAATATCCTCAATTATCTCCATTTTTTCAGTTAAAATCTGATGCGTACTCCGAATGGTTTCCTTGATATTACCACCCTTTCTGTAACAAATCTTAAACACATTAGCAAAGCTTGCAATATCATCTATACCACTTCTTTCACCGAAATCATAAAGCAAATCTTCAATGTCTATGTTATTAGCCATTCCTGATAAAATGACTTCCAATTCTTTAATAATAAATGCATCCTCGTCATACTGTACCTTCATGTCATCATAAACACTGTGGAAAGAATCTACAACATTTTTACCGGCTCCTAATGAAGTATTAAAAGCTTCTAACATGTCCCTGAATTGAGTCTTAAGCTTATTACGGCGACTATCACATATTTGTGTAATACGTATCGGAACAAATATAATTCCCGCAATAATTCCAACAATGCTTGAAATGGTTATATTCAGAATCCAAGTTTTTGTAGTTGGATCTCCAAATTCATCTGTGCCAATACCACCATAGAACAAATAGCCGACAGCGGCACCTACCGCAAATGCAAGAATAAAGTACAATACCTTCTCAACTATCCCCATATGATAAACCTTATAATTATACGTCGGCATATTGGTTGCTGACACATAATACTGTGGCTCAATAGTCTTTTTTTCTTTCTTACCCAGTCCCATAACTACATTCTCCCTATATCTCCGTCCTTTCCCCGGCCAGTTTCAACTTAAAATCATTCACCATCTTATTCTCGGTTCTCTTCAGACTTCCTGACACCTTCTCCAGTGTACTGTTCTCGTCCTCTTCAAACACGTACAGCGGATTCAGCACAATCTGGCCGTTCTCGTATCCGACCACTTCACAAATCTCCATGGTCTTTCGTGATTTGTCACGCAATCTGGACAGGTGAATAATAATATCCACGGCAGAGGCTATCTGCTGTCTGATGGCCTCCAGTGGCAGACCTGCGGCACCCTGCAGCACCATGGTTTCCAGACGGCTGAGCATATCCTGAGTAGAGTTAGCATGGCCGGTGGAAAGGGAACCGTCATGTCCGGTATTCATGGCCTGAAGCATGTCCAATGCCTCACCACCACGTACCTCACCAACTACAATTCGCTCCGGTCTCATACGCAGAGAAGATTTTATCAAATCACGAATGGTAATCTGACCGGCACCGGAAGCATTGGCATTTCTGGTTTCCAGGCTTACCAGGTTCTCTACACCGGTAATCTGAAGTTCCGCAGAGTCCTCAATGGTAATAACACGTTCGTCCTTTGGTATATAATTGGACAACGCATTGAGGAAGGTGGTCTTACCGGAACCGGTACCTCCGCAAATAAAAATGTTGTATTTCGCTTTAACCAAAAGCTCCAGCTTATCTGCAATTTCTTGCGTAATGGAACCGTACTTAATTAACTTTTCAATAGTCATCGGTGTCTTGGAAAACTTACGAATAGTAATCGTAGGACCACACAACGCAATCGGCGGCAGTACTACGTTTACACGGCTTCCATCCGGCAGACGGGTATCACAAATAGGATTCGCCTGGTTTACTTCTCGCCCGGCCAACCCTACGATTCTCTGTATAATGTCCTCCAATCTCCTCTGGCTTTCAAACTGCTTGTCCAACTTGAATAAACGTCCGTTTTGCTCAATAAAGACGTTTTCCGGTCCATTTATCATGACCTCCGTAATGGTATCGTCATTGATAATAGAGTCCAGAAGACCAAAGCCTCTGATAGAGCTGTACACCTGCTGTACAATGGAAACTCTTTGGTCAATAGAGCAATATCTGTTGCCTATCTTTTGGATAACAATTTCCTCAATGCGCTCTTCAAGCTCCGCATCCTCCATCTTGCTCAGAGGTAAATTTTCTGTTACGTATCTTTTCAGCTCTCCGACAAAGAGCTGTTCTTCATTAAAGTCCATGCCTAAAACCGCCTCTTAAGAAATAATCTTGTCAAATGCATCCAGTGAAGAAAGCTGCCTAATCACATCCGCCGTGCTGGCATGCTCATATCTCGGTGCCCCGCCAATACTCTTTAAACCAATTTCGTCCACACTCTTGCCCGTCTTATTACTGAACTTATTGTAAATCAGCTTAATTCTGCTGTTCACCGGCACATCTGCATTCTGCTCCATAGTAGTCAGTGCTGTGAATGCCCTGAAAATCTTGGCATTGGAAATTTCCTCTCCATCACCTACCCATACAATAGCATGTGTTTGTTTTAATATTTCAAGGGTATTTTTATCAATTCCAAAATCCAAATCCAAAATAATATAATCATAAATACCGGATATTTTAATCTCGGAAATCAGGCGCAAAATGTCCTCTGTACCAAGCTCCAACATATCCAATGCTATCTTGGTCTGTGAATAGAAATGCACACCTGTCTTATCCTGCTTCGCACAGCTCTCCAGCTTCATGGCCAGATTAGCCTTTTTACTCTTTAAAGCATATATAATATCGCTCATGTCAAACTGGCCTTCTCCATGAAAGAACACATCTGTAGCACCAAACTTTTCCAAATTGAGGTACAAGGTTTTGTGTCCCTTGGCAGCAAAATGCACAGCACAAGCCGCAGCCATGGAGGATCCACCTACACCGCCGCTCACAGAACAAAATGCAATAATCTTAGAGCTTTCTCCATCAAATTTAAGACCTGAGATACTGCCTGCATTTTCTGAAAAAGCAGAGAGAATTTGCCTATAAATCAAATCTGCCTTCTGAAATTTGCAAATAGCACGTTGTCCATTCACGCTCTCTACATCTGCCGATTCCACAAAATATGCAAAGCTGCATCGTCTTGGCAGCTTTGTAACGTCGATATCAAATAAATCACTTGCAACTAACACGTCAATCTTAGCTTGATTCAGTGTATCCATTGCCACGGCTTCATCCGTAAAAGAATATATTTCAAACTTATCTGCATATCTGGCACTAAAAGCAGACACAATCCTGTTTAAATAGCTTGTATCTCTATCTAAAATAGCCAATTTGATTTTCATCTTCTGTACCTACCCCTCAATATATAATGCTTTTACATCTTATAATATATAACGCTTATGCGTGATATGTCAATAACTTTTTATCGTTTTATGACGTTTTTTCGTATGCGTTATATTACGTCATATTTCATCTAATAAAAACGTCATAGTAAGGATACAATATTATTTAGTAAAGGAGGCGTCGTCATGGAGCTCAATAAAGTATTAGTAAAAATCAACTTGCTGCTGGAGCAGCGGCAATGGAGTATGTATCGGCTTGCCAAGGAATCCGGAATTCCTTACTCATCTCTAAATTCGCTATTCCAGAAAAACAATCAGCCCACCATTTCTACACTTGAGAAAATTTGCGATGGGCTAAACATTTCTATGGGGGAATTCTTTTCAACACAGTTTCTACAGAGTGACAAAAGTCAAATTTTATCTAAAGAGGAATTAGCATTACTGACTTTGTATCGTTCCTTAGATAAAAACGAGCAGCAGCTATTACTGAGCTATGTAAAAGGATTTGCCAAAGAACCTATCTAGTACTCACATCAGCAAATCTTTTCTAGACTTTTTATTGTATTTTATCCCTCACCACCTTGACATCCCACGCTAAAAATCGTATACTACAAGGTAAAATACGTATCTGTTTAGGTACTGAACAGATACTAAAATACAATATTACATAATAAAGGAGTGTGATTTTTTTTGGAATCGTCGAGTGTCGTCCAAATCGTAACTATTATTGTTTTAATTTTGCTTTCTGCTTTCTTCTCTAGTGCAGAGACAGCCTTTTCTTCTGTCAACAGGGTGCGCCTGCGTGCCATGATTGAGGATGGCCATAAGAGGGCTGCATTAGTTGACAAGATTTTAGACAACTACAGCAAAATGATTAGTACCATATTAATTGGTAACAACATTGTAAACCTGGGTGCATCTTCCCTGACTACCACTTTTGTGATGGATGTCTGGGGCAATGCTTATGTGGCTGTGGGTACCGGTATTCTGACCCTGCTTGTGCTGATGTGTGGTGAAATCATACCAAAGACTCTGGCCAAGACCTATTCTGAGGGTATTGCACTGAATTATGCTTTTATCATTGACAAGCTTATGTGGCTGTTAACCCCGGTTATTTTCTTTGTAAACAAGCTTTCCGGCTTTTTCATGTGGGTGCTTCACATTGACCCGAATGCCAAGCTGGATGCCATGACCGAAAGCGAGCTCAAAACCTACGTTGACGTTAGTCATGAGGATGGTATTATTGAGACCGAAGAGCGTGAAATGATTTACAATGTGTTTGATTTTTCTGATGCTGTAGCCAAGGACATTATGATCCCTCGTATCAATATGATTACCGTAGATAAGGATGCTACCTACGAAGAGCTTGCACAGCTGTTTAAGGACTATATGTACACCCGTATCCCGGTCTACGAGGATGATCAGGACAACATGATTGGTCTGGTAAACATCAAGGATTTCCTCTTTATTGAGGACAAGGAGAATTTCAAGGTATCTTCTATTATGCGTAAGGCGCACTACACCTTTGAATTCAAGAATTCTTCAGACCTGATGTTGGAAATGCGTGAGAAAGCTTACAATGTTACCTTCGTTTTGAACGAATACGGTGCCTGCGTTGGTATGATTACCATGGAGGACCTGTTAGAAGAAATCGTTGGTGACATTCGAGACGAATATGATGATGACGAAAAAGAAAACATCGTAAAGATAGCCGAAAACCAGTATCTGGTAGAAGGCAGTATGAAGCTGGCCGATATCAATGATGTATTGGAAACAGAACTTGACAGTGAAGACTACGATTCCATCGCCGGTCTTATGATTGAACATCTTGACAGGCTTCCTGAGATTGGTGAAAGCGTTATCCTTGAGGATAATACCCTGCTTCGTGTTTCCGAAACAGACCAGAACCGTGTTACCCGCGTGCTGATTAAGCTCCCGGATGAACCGGAAGATACTGACGCGGATGGGGATAAGGACGAGGAATAGATTTATCGTTTAAATTAAAGTAAGCTCTACTGTGGGGTTGTATCCCGTGGTAGAGCTTTTTATATACCGTTTTAAATATTT
Organism: Lachnospiraceae bacterium; assembly: GCA_017516285.1. The sequence continues at coordinate 109,910 of JAFXDD010000003.1, read as the reverse complement.
AATTTATAACGTACAGCTTAGTCATAGAATATCATGCTTAATCCCCCGTAAATCAACGGCTGATGCAGCACATACACCACCAAGGAATACCTGCCAAGCCAGGACAGCACCGGCACCCGTTTATTACACCTTTCCAACACCCAGGGCCTGTACTTGACCCAAAGTCTGCCCCCAAATACACCTCCTAAGAATAAAAATCCCCAAGGAAATATTGCAAAATAATCTGACGAATAAAAGCCTGCATAAGGAAACCCCAGATAGGTGGTAAATAAATTACTGTATAGTACGCTTGGCAGTTTTATAAGCTCCAAGCCAAAAATCCCCAAGTATCCATCTGCCATCCTGTAAGTCAAGGCAAAACAAAACAAAGCCACCACAAAACCCACCTTAGGCGATACCTTCCAAAGAAACGGCTTTAGCAACACCATCAATAGACAACAGCTGCCAATCAGCGTCAGTACACCAAATATGATACGACTCTGGGGCGTCACCACAAGTGTCACCAGAGTAACCACTAACCCCCAGAAGCTTACAATCAGCCCTTGTCTTAAAACACTTCTTGTAAAGCAAGTACAAAAGCCTGCCAGAAAAATAAAAGTCCAGCATATACTCTGTTGCCAATAAAATGCCGCAGCACTATGAAACCATGGCACCCTTACACCATATAAAAAAACCAAATCCCACATAGCATGATAAATCACCATACTGATCATGGCCGCAGCCCTTGCATTATCAATCCAATATATTCGTTTGTTTCCGGTCATAAACGCTAATCTTCCCAATTTTTTACTTTAAAAATAGTTGAAACCAGATGTAGTTTTTTACTTAAACGACGTACTGCTGTTCAGCACCAGTGTACTATACAGAAATAATACATCCTGGTCATCAAACTCTATAAAATTCCCAAGCATTCCACTGCTAATATATCTAATATCCACCACTGTCACTTTACTATAGCTTTCAATCAAAAGCGGTAATAAGCTGCTTCCAAAAGAATCACGGAATACAATTAATTCCTTGTCTGTTGTAGCATTTGGATTGTCTATAACAAGCAAAGCATCGGAGCCTGCCAAAAACATCTCATATGGGTCCTTTCCATCCAACTCATCCACCATATAAACTGCTTTTTCCTTGGGCATGCCTGTATCATAGCTGGTTACCTTGCAGGCCTCAAGCTTATCATTGTTCAAATACGTCAAGGTATCCGGATTTAACGGCAGTGCGGACTGTCCCACGTATACGCCATAGAAAGGCTGATCTGCAGTTACTGCTTCATATTTCCAGGTTAGCTTATTGCCCATAGTCTCCGCTATTCTGTTTGCCACTCCGTCGGAAGTGCCCATCATATTGCATGCCTTTTCCTCCGCTCCTGGCAAGCGATTTACTATAGCGTCTGTAGCAATCAGACGCTCCTGTCTCCAATGAGTATCCGTCCTATAATAGTGCTCAATAGTCAACAAATCAGTAATATCAATATACTCCATAAAATCACCGGTTTTTTCCTGCATGGTATCAAAGAACACCTCATAATCCATAGACAGATAACCATTTGCCTCTGCCAGAAAATAATTTTTATCTGGTACAATTGAGAAAAATACATTTACATCCTTATCTGCCATATAGGTATCGTACAAATAGCGGAATTTCTTTGCGGCGTTGTCCAGCATATATTCATTCATTGGATATTCCAGCTTGGACACGTACCCGTCTGCCACATAGATATTATTATTATCCTTTTGTCTGAACAGGCCAAGCTGTGCAGTAGCCTTAATACTTCTGAAGGTATCTCTAAATGGGAACTGATCTAACGTGTAAGTCTCAAATTCCTTCATAAACTTACCGGAAGAAATAGTGGTTTCATTCAAATCCGGAAAATCTGCAAGTACTCTCCTTTCACTGTCGGAATATTCATCCACCCCTTTAAACCAACACATCAGGCAAAGCACAAAGAAGAATACTGTCATTACACTCACTAAATAAAGCTTACTCTTTTTCATATTCTCCTCCTTTAAAACCTGAAATACAAGAATGGGTTGAAGCTGCCGTCCACCAGATACGCGGTGCACAAAACCATCAAAAACATCAGCACAATCGGTTCCAAAACGCCTACAATAGCTTCACCTTTTGGGGAAAGCTCCAGCTTATTTACCAGACTCTTACCAATCGGTGTAGCACCGATTATTGCAATCAGCAGCACGATCATATTGCTCTGTAAATAATATATAGCCTCTGTAGTAACAGCCGGAATACCGCCTGCACCAAACATACCGCCAATATACGCAAAAGCCTCCGCCATATCAGCCGCATTAAAAATCACAAAGCTGATAATGACCAAAAACAGGACATAGATATGCTTAAACGCACCACACTTTTTAAGAATCGGCAAAAGTATCAGCTTCTCCAGCATTAAAATCACTGCAAAATACAACCCCCATATAATAAAGTTCCAGCTTGCTCCATGCCAGAAACCGGTCAAGAACCATACTACAAATATATTAAACAGCCATCTTGGCTTGGAAACACGGTTGCCTCCCAAAGGAATATACACATAATCCCTAAACCATGTGCCCAGTGACATATGCCATCTGCGCCAGAATTCCGTTATACTACTTGAAATATATGGGTAATTAAAATTTTCTAATAAATCAAAGCCGAAAATCTTGCCAAGTCCGATAGCCATATCGCTATAACCGGAAAAATCATAGTAAATATGCAAGGTAAAAGCAACTGCATAAAGCCAATAAAAGGCTACGGACTTATCACCGGATGCTTTAAACACTTCACACAATTCACCTAAAGCATTGGCAATTAAAATTTTCTTGGATAAACCAATCACAAAACGTCTGATACCAAGGGCTGCCTTATCCACTGAATGCACTCTATGCTCTAACTGCTCTGCTACATCTGCATAACGCACAATGGGCCCTGCAATCAGCTGTGGAAACATAGACACATAAGTTGCCAGCGTGAACGGATTGTATTGAACTTTCGTATCGCCACGATACACATCCACCACATAACTCATAACCTGGAAGGTATAAAAACTAATACCGATAGGCAGCGCCACCTTTAATAGTGGCACTTTCAGGCCTGTTACTGCATTAAAATTGGTTACAAAAAAGTCTGCATATTTAAAATATCCCAGAATTCCTACAAATGAAATAACCGAAGTCATCAGGAAAAACTTTTTTGACTTAGCTGTAGTACTTTTATCCACAAGCAGGCCAAAAATGTAGCCCAGCACGATAACTACAAGCATCAATACTACATAACGTACTTCGCCCCACGCGTAAAAAAACAGGCTGCTTATTAATAAAACCATATTTTTTAAATTCTTAGGCACCACAAAATAAAAAATAATGACACATGCCAAAAAATAATATAAAAACGGAATACTGGAAAAAAGCATAACTCCTCCAAAACTTTATATTGTATAAAAAGATGTTGCAGCTCATACTGCAACATCTTTACACTAATTAAAATTAATATTATTATTCTGCAGAAAGATCTTTCTTACACATCAAGAAAAATACTTTATCACCAATAGCTTCTACAACCATTTCTTCTGCTTCCACGCAAACCTGCCATCTCATATTTGCACTTTCCTTCAAGGTTGTCATAAAAGCCTCTAAATCAGCATCTGCCGGCATATCAAATATATAACCAATAAATGGAATAGAGCCCAACATAGGCATAAATACAACACCCTCTTCAAAACCTTTGATTTCTGCATTATCAAAGCCGCTAAGAAGTCCCTGTTCAACAGGCATAGTACCGCCCATAAACTGAATAATTTCATTGGTAATAAGTGCATCCGCTGCTTCCTGAGCAGTTGTCTCAGGCTTTGCTTCCATCATTTCCTTGAATGCGTTAAAAAGGATTTCTCCTGCTGTTCCTTCTGCTTCTGCTGCACCTTCTGTTTCAGTTGCTGTAGTTTCAGTTTCTACTGTTTCTGTACCGGTAGTCTCTGTAGATACTACCTGAGACTCTGTGTTCTCAGTAGATTCGTTATTACGTCCACCACATGCTGCCATAGAAATTACCATAGTTGCTGCTAAAATTGTTGCTAAAATCTTTTTCATAAAAATCTCCTTTAAATGTAATGTTACATGATTACGCGACGGAAGTTTTTCTTACCGCGCTTAACAATTAACCCCTCACTGAAATCAGAAGCAGTATACATCGTCTTGATATCTGCAACCTTTTCGTCGTTCACGGTAACACCGCCTTGCTCCACAGCTCGTCTTGCTTCGTTTCTGGAAGCACAAAGACCGGATGCCACTAAAACGCTTAAAATGTCAATCTGACCATCTGTAAACTTGTCCTCTGAAATAACAGCTTCCGGCATATTTGCCGCGCTGCCGCCTGCAAACAAAGCTCTGGCACTTTCCTGTGCCTTATTCGCTTCCTCTTCACCATGAACCATCTTTGTAAGCTCAAATGCAAGGATTTCCTTTGCTGTGTTGAGCTGACTGCCTTCTAAACTTTCCATCTTTTCGATTTCTTCTAATGGAAGGAATGTTAAAAGCTTCATACACTTAATAACGTCGCTGTCTGCTACATTTCTCCAGTACTGGTAGAATTCGAAAGGTGTTGTTTTCTCCGGATCAAGCCATACTGCACCCTTCTGTGTCTTACCCATCTTCTTACCTTCACTGTTAAGTAATAAGGTAATGGTCATGGCATATGCGTCCTTACCCAGCTTACGTCTGATAAGCTCAGTACCGCCAAGCATATTGGACCACTGGTCATCCCCGCCAAACTGCATGTTACAGCCGTACTTCTGGTATAACATGTAGAAATCGTAGCTCTGCATAATCATGTAGTTAAATTCCAGGAAGGACAACCCCTTCTCCATACGCTGCTTGTAGCACTCCGCTGTAAGCATACGGTTTACGCTGAAGTGTGCACCGACTTCGCGTAATACCTCTACATAATTCAGGTCCAATAACCAATCCGCATTGTTCACCATAATTGCTTTGCCATCAGAGAAGTCGATAAAACGGCTCATCTGCTTTTTGAAGCAGTCACAGTTGTGCTGAATGGTTTCCTTGGTCATCATCGTACGCATATCCGTACGACCGGATGGGTCGCCAATCATAGCAGTGCCGCCACCAATCAGAGCAATTGGTTTGTTACCTGCCATCTGTAGTCTCTTCATCAGGCAAAGTGCCATGAAGTGACCTACATGTAAAGAATCTGCGGTAGGGTCAAAGCCAATATAAAAAGTAGCCTTGCCTGTGTTAATTAATTCCTTGATTTCTTCTTCGTCGGTGAGCTGTGCCAAGAGTCCTCTTGCCTTCAGTTCATCAAAAACTGTCATGTTACTCATAATCTTTCTTCCTTTCTACATTCGGTGGAGCTAACAGCCTCTCCATAAGCCTTCCTTTCAGGACGATAAAAAACCTCGCCCTTAACTCAAAGGACGAGGTTACCCGCGATACCACCTTTAATCGCCATATGCTCACACATATAGCCTCAGTAAGTTGACTATCATCAACTATCGCACTGTAACGTGTACGTCCTCCGTCATGACCTACTAAACCCGCTTAAGCCTTTCTGCCATGCAGCTCGCGAATGTATTCCAGCCCTAGTCCTCTTTGCGCCTCTCATCTACCGGCAACTCTCTGTAATTCGTTCTAAAGTGTACTTGTTTCGTTCATAGCCTTTAAAATGTTTTGCATACGCTTATATTAACTGTTATGTTAAAAAAAGTCAAGTGCTAAATGATTGTTTAAGAAAAACTTTAGAAATCTATCTGAAACATTGTTCATTAAAATTCATAACAAACCGTCTCTCCCGGCTTCACACAATACGCCCCCTTACCTGTCTCAAACCACAGTGTAGTACATGTCGGGTTATATACTTTCTTATAATCCATACTGAAAATCAGCTGGTTGTATGCCGCAATATAATCATAAATCTCAATATTAGCAGCATACCAGATATCCTCACGGTCACCCATAAATTCCGCAAATTCCTCAATAACTCCCCAGTTATTGTTCGGTTCATTTCTGTCAAACTCATAGCTGTGACCCCACAGATAGAAAAGTCCGGGTGCTCTGTTAAAGGCATTGTCCACAAAATTACGGGCTAACTCCATCAGCCTCGGATTTGCATGGTGGCAGGTAGCCGGAAGGCGCAGCCAGTCTGTAGGAATTGTAAATTTCTCTGTAGATGTAACGGTTCTGGAGTAAGCAATACCACACTTCTTTAAGCTCTCCACTACAGAATCACTGGTGGTGCCATATGGATAAGCCATACCTCTAATCATGCAGCCAAAATCTGCCTCTAAATTCTTGCGGTCCTGCAACACTTCATATGTACAAAGATTTTCCGGCAGCTGCTCCAAAAACGGATGGGTCAGCCCATGCACTGCCACCTCCATGCCGCTATTTAGATATACCTCCTGACACTTACTTTTGGACATTCTGCCCTTACCCTCCGGATTTGTGGTTCCTTCCGGAGCATACAGTCCGCTGTTAATATTAAAGGTACCCTTTAATCCATGCTTTTTCATAATATCGATTAAACGAATATCCTGAGCCACACCATCATCATAGCTTAAAGTTAATGCCTTGTGCTTTCCTTCCGGAAATCTCATAAAAATACTTCCCATAATATTTTCTCCTATCTTTTTACAAAGAATTCTTTTATCCCCAAGATACACTCTTTTTGTTCTCTTGTCAAATATTTCCGAGGCTTTGTGCGCAAATAAATGGCCCTCTTTAACTCAAAATCCTCAACCGGTCGAATGATGATTTCCTCCCCTGCAAAATCATGCCAAGAGACGGACGGAACAAAGGCTATGCCCAGATGGTATTTTAACAATTCCCTCATCATATTAGGATTGTCCACCAGCATAGTCATCTTTGGAGTGAACAGTCGCCTATTCATTTCTCTGGTAATTTCTCTGCCCAATTCCCAATGCTCGTTTAAATTGATAAACTCCTCCTGTGTCAGGTCACTTAATAATATTTTCTCTTTTTTCATAAGACTATGATTTGCCGGCAATGCTAACAGTATTTCTTCTATTAATAAAATTTCGTCATTCCGGGGATTCCCGATTGGTCCTGCCAATATCTGAATATCATCCTCAACATCCGGATTTTCTGCCTTCCATTGGTGAATACGGTACTGTATCTGCGGATTTCTCTTTTTTAAATATAAAAGCAACTCCGGTAATAACGTAGAAGCGGTACCGATATGTATAGAAACCTCTGAGTGTTTCATACCATTCAACTCTTCTAATCTCAATCTGGTATTCTGCATCAGCTCATCCATCTGTATTACAGTCTGCATCATTACTTTGCCGGATTCATTCAGCCTGATACGCTTTCCCTCCCTGACAAACAATTCATACCCCAGCTCCTCCTCCAGCCTTTTTATTGTCTGACTTAAAGACGGCTGAGACGTATCTAAAAGCTCTGCCGCCTTGGACATATTCTCCTCCCTTGCTACTGCAAGAAATTTTTGAAGTTGGTTCCATTCCATAGTGTACCTCTTATAATTTTAATATTATATATATAGTATCAAATTTATATTGGAAATACAATATAAATTTCAGGTATAATATATGAAAACCGACAAAGGAGATTTGATTATGAAACTAATAAAAGACATTGTTTATGGTACGGATGCCCCTGCCAGTCAGGTGCTGGATTTATACCTTCCTGACACCGAAGAAGCTGATTTGTTTATTTATTTTCATGGTGGCGGCCTGGAAGCAGGTGACAAGGCTTGTACACTTGCCCAAAATGTAGCAAACCTTGGAAAGGCAGTTATTTCTGCTAATTACAGAATGTATCCAAATGCTGTATTTCCTGAATTTTTAGAGGATGCTGCTATGGTTGTTAACTGGGCAAAGGAGCACATGCACGAATACACCAAAATCAACAAAGTATTTGTAGGCGGCTCTTCTGCCGGTGCATGGCAGACTGCTATGATTGCATTTGATCCGCAGTATTTAGGCAAGCACGGTATCAAAACTACCGATATTACCGGCTATATCATTAATTCCGCACAGATGACCACGCACTTCAATGTATTGCGTGAAAGAGGCATTAACACCAAGAGAATTATGGTTGATGATGCTGCTCCGGTTTACTTTATTAATGAAAACACTGCTTTTCCAAACATTTTTGTTATCGTATCTGATGATGATATGGCATGCCGCTTAGAGCAGAACCTGATGTTCTTAAAGACACTGGAAATGCTTGGCTGCCCTTCTGAAAAGGTTACCTACAAGCTGATGGAAGGCTTTAAGCATTGTAAATATGACGGCAATGAGGATTTTGCAGAAACATTAAATGATTATATGAATTCCGTTCAGTAATCATTATTACATAACAAAAGAAATTAGAATTTAGGAGGGTCAGCTATGACTACATTACTTATTAAACAGGTGCTGATTATGTTCCTGCTTGCAGCAGTGGGCTACCTGTGCTTTCGCACCAAAAAAATTACCATGGAGGGATGTCGCACTATCAGCAATATACTGATTTATCTTTCCTTACCATGTGTTATTATTAATAGCTTCCTGGTAGACTTTTCCAGTGAAAAATTAATGGGACTTCTTTACAGCTCCCTGGCTGCAGCAGTTGTTATGATTATCTGTATCGTTGTTTCCAGATTGTTTTTTTCCAAGGATGCTATTCTTAACTTTGCATCCGCTTTTTCCAATCCGGGATTTTTCGGTATTCCGCTTATCGTGGCTACCTTAAGTAACGGTGCCGTATTCTACGTGGCTACTTTTATCGCATTCGTAAACCTGCTGCAATGGTCTTATGGCGTAGCACTGCTTACCGTAAAGCCATCTACCACCAAGGAAAAAGGCTCCTGGAAGAAATTCCTTCCTTCACCAAAGAGACTTTTTACAGCTCCGTTTATGATTGCTACCTTGATTGGTTTGTTCTTCTTCCTGACCCAGATACCGATGCCTGACCTGATTTACAAAAGCATCCAGTACATATCCGGGCTAAACACACCACTTGCCATGTTCACCATCGGTATTTATTTTGCACAGACCAATCCGGGCAAAATGTTAAAAAACACCAAATTGTATCTACTCTCCCTGGTACGACTGATTATCATTCCGTTAATCTGTATGGGCGTGTTATACTTCCTTCCACAGGAATTTGCAGAGATGAAAATGGCACTGTTAATTGTAGCAGCCTGCCCGACCGGCTCCAACGTAGCCGTATACGCGCAGTTATACGACAGCGACTATTCTTACGCTGTAGAAACGGTTATTATTTCTACCCTGCTGTCTATTATCAGCATTCCGCTGATTGTACAGTTAGCAGAGCTGATACATTTTATCTAAGACTTTTATCGTTTTAGCCACGTTCGCAGGTGGCAAAGTGAGGTTATACGATGCAAACAATTAAAATCCTTGCAATTGGAAACAGTTTTTCACAGGATGCTACCCGGTACCTGCATCAATTTGCAAGTGTAGCAGGTATTGATACAAAAGTAGTCAATTTATATATTGGCGGCTGCCCACTGGAGCGCCACTGGAAAAACATCGAAAATGACGAGAAAGCATATGGTTATGAGTTAAATGGTACTATTACAGAAAGAAGAGCTGCTATTGATGAGGTGCTGGAAGAAGAAAACTGGGACTATATCATTACCCAACAGGTCAGTGGAGACAGTGGCTGGATATGCTCTTATGAGCCATTTCTCGGACTGGTTCTGGACCATATAAAGGCAAAGGTGCCAAATGCCCAACTACTTCTGCATGAAACCTGGGCTTATGAAATCGGAAGCTCACATGGCAACTTTATGCGTTACCACAGAAATCAGCAAGAAATGTATGATATGCTGCATGACTGCTACACACAGATGGCTGATAAATATGCATTGGATTTTATCCCATCAGGAACCATTATCCAGAAAGTACGAAGCCTGCCGGAATTCAACGTACCGGAAGGAGGACTCAGCCTTTGCCGAGACGGCTTCCACATGTCCTTTGACTATGGCAGATATTTACTGGCCTGTGTCTGGACCAAAAAGCTTTTTGGAATTCCTGTAAAGGATGTAGCCTACACACCTTCTACTGTTGCTGTTAAGAAAGCTCCGGATGAGAAGCTTCTGGCTATTTTACGTGGTGCTGCCGATATTTAAGCGGCGGCACCCCTTTTATTTTCTTGAATACTGCCGAGAAATAATTGCTGCCGTTAAAACCGCACTGCTCTGCTATCTCTGTGACAGATAAATCACTGTCCCTAAGAAACCGCTCTGCATTACTGATTCTGACATAGGTAATATATTGATTAATACCAATACCGGAAACCGCTTTAAACTTTCGTGAAAGATAGGCTTCACTGATGGCAAAAACTTTACATAAGCTTTCCAAGGTAATATCCTGGGCATAGTTAGCACTGATATATTCTGAAATCTGATATACTATTTTGTCTGACTCATGAATATGTGCCTTTCTCTCACACTGATACCTGCAAAGAAGTGCCAAAAGCTCTAATATATATATATCCAACAGGATACTCTTTTCATGCTCCTCTTGAATATACTCTGCCTCAAGCTTAAAAAGAATTTCTTCCAGCTGAGGCAAATAGGCATCCGGAACATAAATAATGCGCTTTCTTGACAGCTGCTCCAGCAAATTCTTTTTTTTTTCATTGAAAATATCTCCCGAAAAACTAAGTAAAATTCTTTCATTATACCGGCAGTTTCCATTATCGGTTTTATGGGGTATTCCCTTGGGAATAAACACAAAATTCCCCTTCTCGATACTATAAATATCATCTCCGATAAAGTACGTCGTGCTGCCATCCAGCATATAGTAAAGCTCATATTCCTCATGGTAATGAATATCAGAGGTAACCCATTTTTTTGTAATTTTTCTTCTGGAGAACATGTAGTCCCTTGCCAATTTATATTCCATATTCACAGTCCTTCTGCCTTTTGATATAGCATATCACAGATTTGAAAACATGTCAATTTTTTATACTTTTATAGGTAAACATAGCAAATAATCAGTAGCAAACAACAATTTTTTGTCTCATAATAGAAGTACCAAATATCAAAGGAGGTTTTACTATGGAATACATAGGAAACAAAGTTAACAATTTGAAAATTGCCTACATCGGCGGTGGCTCCCGTGGCTGGGCATGGGGCTTAATGAGTGATTTGGCATCCTGTGACGATATCAGTGGTGACGTTTACCTTTACGATATCGATTTGGAAGCAGCAAAGCACAACGAAATTATCGGTAACAAATTTAACAACGCAGAGGGTGCAAAATCTGTTTGGAATTACCACGCAGTAGAAACCATTGACGAAGCACTTACAGGTGCTAATTTCATCGTTATTTCTATTCTTCCGGGCACCTTCGATGAAATGGAATCAGATGTACATACACCTGAAAAATATGGCATCTACCAATCCGTAGGCGATACATCAGGTCCCGGCGGTATTGTACGTGCAATGCGTACTATCCCAATGTACGAATACATAGGTGAGAAAATCAAAGAAAACTGCCCTGATGCATGGGTTATCAACTACACCAACCCAATGACACTTTGCGTAAAGACACTTTACAGAGTATTCCCTGAAATCAAGGCTTTCGGCTGCTGCCACGAAGTATTCGGCACACAGAAATTCCTGGCAAAAATGGTACAGGAAGTATTAGGTGTAGAAAACGTTGACCGTCATGAAATCAAGGTAAATCCGATTGCTGTAAACCATTTCACATGGCTTACCAAGGCTACCTACCATGATGTGGACCTGTTCCCTCTTTATAAGGAATTCTGCCAGAAATATAAAGACGGCTATAAAACAGGCGACGAAAGCGTAGACAACAACTGGATGAACAATAGCTTCCGCAGTGCAGAAAAGGTTAAAATTGACCTCTTCAATCGTTTTGGCTGGATTGCTGCTGCCGGCGACAGACATTTAGCAGAGTTCTGCGAAGGCAAGTGGTATCTAGAAAGTCCTGAACGAGTGAAAGAAATGTGTTTTGGTCTGACTACTGTAGCATGGAGAAAAAATGACTTAAAGAACAACCGTCTTGCAAAGAGTGCCCGCTTAGTATCCGGCGAAGAAGAAGTAAAAATTAACGGTACCGGTGAAGAAGGTGTAAACCAAATCAGAGCCTTACTTGGACTGTGCGATTTAGTCACCAACGTAAATATCCCTAACAGAGGCCAGATTCCTAACCTGCCTTTAGGCGCTGTGGTAGAAACCAATGCCGTATTCCGCGCAAACAGCTTAGAGCCTGTCTTTGCAGGTCCTATCCCAACGGAAATCTATCCACTGATTTCCAGAGTATGCGCTGAGCAGGAATTAGTTTCCGAAGGTATTGCTGAAAGAGACTTAGGCAAGATTTTCTGTGCCTTTGCAAACGACCCATTGGTTACCTGCAACATCAAAGATGCAAAGAAGCTCTTTAAAGAAATGTGCGAGAACACCAAGGAATATCTGGACATGTATGATTTGAGCCAGATTTAATCAATTTCTAATTGCATATATGATTATAAGAGAACCGCTTCACAGCAAAATTAACTGGAAGCGGTTTTTGTTTTGAACGCACCCGCAAACTTTGGTTGCGAATCGTGTCAATTTCAGTTGCGTAACAAAGAGCTTTGTGTTACAATTATCTTGCTTAATTGTAAAATTATGGAGGATTCAAAATGAAAGCTGTAAAAAATGGCAAAATTATTTTAAAAGACCGCATCATAGACGGTTATGCCCTACTGTTTACAGATGTGATTGAAGGTATTGTTCCTGAACAAAATATTCCGCAAAATGCTGAAATTATAGATGCTAACGGCGGTTTTGTTTCACCGGGACTCATCGACCTTCATATTCACGGATATTTGGGCAAGGATGTTTGCGACGGTGAAGAAGAATCTATACGCACCATTGCTAAGGGACTGGTTGCAAATGGTGTAACCGGATTTCTGCCTACTACCATGACAGTTGATATGAAGGTGATCCGCAAGGCTCTGGATATATGCCGCTCTTTAAAGGAAGAAAGCAAGACCTGGGAAGGCAGTACTATCTTAGGCTGCCATGCAGAAGGTCCTTTTATCAATGAAAGTAAAAAAGGCGCACAGGATCCAAAGTACATATTAAAGCCGGATGCTTCCTTTGTGAAGGAATATGCTGATATCATCAGCGTAATCACCTTGGCTCCTGAGACTGATACTGCAGACTTCGCAGCCATTCGCGAGATCTGTCGTGACACAGATGTAGTAGTTTCCATGGGGCACACTTCAGCAGATTATGAAACGGCAATGCGCAGTACAGAGGCCGGTGTAAAACATGTAACTCATTTGTTCAATGCTATGACACCACTTTCTCATCGAGCACCGGGTGTTGTGACTGCAGCCTTAAACGCAGACATCAGCTGTGAATTAATCGTAGATACTTTCCATGTGGACAAGTGCTTCTACGACCTTTTATGGAAGATTAAAGGCAGAAAGCTCTGCTTTATTACCGATTGCCTACCTGCAGGAGGACTTCCTTATGGTGAATACACACTAGGTGGTTCAAAAATCATCTATCGCGACATCGTTTGCCGTCTGGAGGATGGCACGGTGGCAGGCAGTGTTCTTCACTTAAATCAGGGCGTATGGAATGTTTATACTAACTCTTCCATTCCTCTTTACGAGTGTGTGAATTGTGCATCTTTAAATCCTGCTACTACCCTTGGTATCGCAGACCGCAAGGGTTCCTTAGATGTAGGTAAGGATGCTGACATCGTGATTACCGATGCAGATTTTAACATTAAGAAAACAATTATCGGAGGAGATACCAGATATGAAGCTTAAAGTAAATGCAAAACTTGACCCTAAATTCCAGCCTCTTTCTATCGTTTGCCGTGATATGCGTGAAGCAACGAAGGAAGTAGGTCAGGACATCATTATCGCAATTGAAAGAAACAAAGGCTATACTACCACTTACAAGACCAGAATTTTCTGTGACGGTACCGGTCATGATGAAGAGAACTTCCGTTTTATTGAGCGTCTTACCAAATCCCTGTTATGGGTTGCCGGTGGTTACAAGATTATCATTGCAGGAAGTGAAGTAGTTGGTAACAAAATTAAAGAAGCTTACACAGATGGCGGCTTACGTGACTTTGACGTTCACTTTATGGAGCGTGTTTACGAGCGACCTTTTGAAGTAGAGCTTTGTGCTTACGCTGATGCACCTAAGGACAAATCCGCTGCTGCTCCAATCGGCCGTCATTTAGATGGTTGCCGTATTGGCTTCGATGCAGGTGGAAGTGACCGTAAGGTAAGTGCTGTAATAGACGGTGAAAGCGTATATTCTGAAGAAGTGGTTTGGTTCCCTAAGACTACCTCCGATCCGGACTATCACTATCAGGGTATTTTGGATGCTATGAAAACTGCCGCTTCCCATATGCCTCGTGTAGATGCCATCGGTGTGTCCAGTGCAGGTGTATATATTGACAATCGTATCATGGTAGCTAGCCTGTTCTTAAAGGTTAGTGATGAAGACTTTGATAAAAAAGTTAAAAACATGTATATCGACGTAGCTAAGGAAATCGGTGAAAATATTCCAATTGAAGTAGCTAATGACGGTGATGTAACCGCTCTAGCAGGTGCCATGGATTTGAATGATGATTCTGTTCTGGGTATCGCAATGGGTACCTCTGAAGCCGGCGGTTATGTAGATCCTCAAGGCAATATTACAGGCTGGTTGAACGAGCTTGCTTTTGTTCCGGTAGATTACTGTGAAGAGGCTATGGTAGACGAATGGTCCGGTGACTATGGCTGTGGCGTAAAATACTTCTCACAGGACGGTGTCATTAAGCTTGCACCATACGCAGGCATTGAACTGGACGAAAGCCTTTCTCCTGCTGAAAAGTTAAAGGTAGTGCAAGGACTTATGAAGGAAAACGACGAACGTGCTGCTGCAATTTATGACACCATTGGTGCATATTTCGGCTATGCCATCGCATATTATACAGAATTCTATGATATCAAGCATGTACTGATTATGGGACGTGTTACATCCGGAGAAGGCGGTGTTATTCTCTTAAATCGTGCTCAGGAAGTACTTGATACAGAATTCCCAGAGTTAGCCAAGAAGATTCAGTTACATATTCCGGACGAAAAATCTCGCCGTGTAGGACAATCTGTAGCAGCTGCAAGCCTGCCTAAGTTGAACTAATATAATCGATAATCTAACATAACAAAAGAACAGCCTTTAAGGTATATGAAATTTATCACCTTAAAGGCTGCTTTATTTATAGCTTTTCCTACTTAAAATTTTAACTTTTCTCTTCTTAATCAAGAAACTTTAAACAACCCGAGCCATCACTTCCCCGAAGGAATCATGAATCACCAAATCAGCCTTACTGTCTCGCGGCGTAGCATCCCTGTTAATAATCACTACATACTTGCCATGAAAATATTCCACAATATAGGCAGCCGGGTATACCGTCAGACTGGTACCTGCAATAATAAGCATGTCTGCATCCTTTACAGCCTCCATAGACGCATTCCATGCATCATCCGGAAGCATTTCCTCATACAGAGTCACATCCGGCTTTACAATGCCTCCACAAGCCTCACAAAGGGGCACATCAGCCTTTGAAAGCATCTCTTCTAACTGCTCCAGGTTATAAGCTCTGCTGCACTTTGGACAATGATTCGTCATAATCGTGCCGTGCAGATGATAAACCTCCTTAGAGCCTGCCACCTCATGCAAATGGTCGATATTCTGGGTAATCACACAGGTAAGCTTGCCCTGCTCTTCTAACCTTGCCAAGGCATAATGTCCTTTATTCGGCAGAATACCCTTTAACAAAATTTTGTCCTTATAAAACTTATAAAACTCATCCGGCATAGACTCAAAACAACTGTGGGACAGCATATATTCCGGCGGATATTTGTACGTCTGATTGTAAAGCCCATCCTTACTGCGAAAGTCCGGGATACCACTTTCCGTGGAAACTCCTGCACCGCCGAAAAAGACAATGCGATTGCTGGATGAAATCATTTCTTTGAGATTGTTAATCTTTTCCATAAGAAAACACCTTATTTTTCAACTTTTTCGTATAAGTCATATGGGGTAGCTTGATATACGTAGTAATTTAACCAGTTACTATAAAGATTGTTACTATGACTCCTCCACTGTAATCTAGGTTTCTTGGTATGGTCATTTTCCGGATAATAATTCACCGGAAGCTCAATGTCCAGGCCCTTATTCAAATCGCGCATATATTCATTATGCAGCGTATAGCGGTCATACTCCGGATGACCCATTACAAAAATCTGGCGTCCGCCCTCAGTCATGCAAAGGAAAATACCAGCCTCTTCGCTCTCTGCCAGAACCGTCAGTGCCGGACAGGCATGAATCTGCTCTGCGGATACTGTGGTATGTCTGCTGTGTGGGGCCATAAAATAATCATCAAAGCCACGCACCAGCGGTATCTTACGATTGGAAACCTTGTGTTCAAAAATACCAAACAACTTAGCAGGCAGTATCTCCTTCTGAATACCAAAATGATGATATACACCAGCCTGTGCACCCCAACAAATATGTAAGGTACTGGTTACATTGTCTCTGGTCCAGTCCATAACTTCTACCAGCTCCTCCCAGTAATCCACCTCTTCAAAAGCATACTGCTCCACTGGTGCTCCGGTAATAATCATACCATCAAACTTCTGATCCTTTATTTCATCAAAATCGTGATAAAATTTATTTAAATGATTTGCAGATGTATTTAAAGACACATGGCTGGACATCTTCATAAAGGTCACATCCACCTGCAACGGCGTGTTAGATAACGCACGTAAAAGCTGCAGCTCCGTATCCTCTTTAATCGGCATCAAATTCAAAATACAAATTCTAAGCGGACGAATATCCTGATGCATCGCACGGAATTCATCCATTACAAATATATTTTCATGCTCTAAAATACTTTTAGCAGGCAAATCGCTTTGTGTTTTAATTGGCATACTTTTACTCCTCGAAACGTAATTAAAATTATTTTACCATAAAAAGGAGTTCTTGGCTATTAGTATTTTATAATTAATTTTAATCAGTAAATTTAATTGCAGCCTTCATTACTCCATTGTACGTACCACCCCCTCTAAAGAAACTGCTCTGCAAACTCCTTCTCAGTTATAATAGGCACACCTAATTCCTTGGCTTTTTTATTCTTGGAAGAGGTAGAAGCAATATCATTATTAATTAAATAATTGGTCTTAGCAGTCACGCTTCCTGTAACCTTGCCGCCTTTCGCCTCAATGGCATCCTTTAAGGCGTTACGATTTTCATAAAGTTCTAAAGAACCTGTAATTACGATAACCTGACCGGCAAGCGTCTGGGACGTGGCATCCACCTTCTCTATCTGCATATCAAGCTCCGCGAGCAGTCTGTCCACCATGGCGCGATTTTCCTCTGAGGCAAAATACTTTACGAAGGCCTGAGCAATTACTTCTCCGATACCTTCAATCTCACTTAGCTCCTCTACACCGGCCTGCTCCATTGCTGCAAAATCATACTGAAAATGCTTACATATCAGCTTGGCTGTAGCAAGCCCCACTCCGGCAATACCAAGTCCGTAAAGTACCTTTGGTAAGTTAGTCTTGCGAGAGACTTCAATAGCCTGAATAAGCTTGTCATAGCTCTTTTGCCCAAAGCCCTCCATAGAGATAATCTCGTCTTTGTGACGGTCCAGATGATACAAATCGCTGAATTCATGCAGGAAACCTTTGGCAATAAACTTTTCCAAAGTAGCTTCACTCATACCATCAATATTTAATCCGTCACGACCTACAAACAGCGCAAAAAGCTTGATTTTCTTGGCTGTGCAGGAGGCATTGGTACAATACAAAAACTGACCTTCATTAATCTGACGCACCTCGGTAGCACCACCGCAAACCGGACAGTTACATGGTATTTCCAAGGTATCTGTCTGATCCAGATTTTCGGCAATCTGTGGAATAATCATATTGGCCTTATACACAGTCACACGATCCCCCAGACCCAGCTTTAAAGCCCGCACAATACTGATATTGTGCACACTGGCGCGACTTACTGTGGTACCCTCCAGCTCCACAGGCTCAAAAATTGCTACCGGATTAATCAGCCCTGTTCTGGATGCACTCCACTCTATTTCCAACAAGGTAGTCTCTTTCAGCTCATCCGCCCATTTAAAAGCAATGGAATCCCTCGGAAACTTACTGGTGCGTCCCAGGCTTTCACCATAAGCAATATCATTGAGTACAAGCACCAGACCGTCGCTTGGTATATCATAGTTCTCTACCCGCTCCGCAAAGTCTTCTATAGCATCTAAAATACGGTCTCTGTCTACCTTTACATATGGCACTGTTGCAAAGCCCATACGCTGCAAAAACTGTATTTGCTCCTCTCTGGTGCTAAATTCCATGCCATCACACTGCACCAAGGTAAAAGCATAAAAATGAACGCATCTTTCTGCCGTAACCGCACTATTTAGCTGTCTGACAGAGCCGGAACAAAGATTTCTCGGATTTTTGTATTTTAAGGTCTCATCCTCTATGGATGCATTAATTTTCTCAAAATCACTGTAGCTGATAACCGCTTCTCCACGAAGCACCAGTTTGCCCTTATGAGGTACTGACAGCGGTACATTCTGAAAGCACTTGGCGTTGGCCGTAATGACCTCACCTACCTCGCCATTGCCTCTGGTAACCGCTTTGGTAAGCTTCCCCTCCTCATATGTAAGCACGATGGTAAGCCCGTCTAATTTCCAGCTTAAAAGCCCTTCTTTGTCCATTAACCAATCCTGAAGCTCCTCTCGCACCTTGGTCTTTGCCAGTGAAAGCATAGGTCTGTCATGGGCTTCCTTGGGTAATTCATCCACAGCTGCATAGCCTACCGTCTGGGTTGGACTTCCTGCCAGAATGATGCCTGTCTCTTCCTCTAGCTGCACCAACTCATCATAGAGCTTGTCATACTCTAAATTGGACATAATTTCCGCATCCTTGGCATAATATGCCTCTGCTGCTTCCTTTAAAATCCCCGTTAACTCTTTGATTCTATCTAATTTGGATGTACTCATTTTCTCTGTTACCATTCCTTTTTATATCTTGCCACAATCTATATCTTTTATTTATGGTTTTCCTGCTGCCCTTTACACAAAGAATACAATGCAGCAAGCTCCTCACCAACTATCACCCTGTACTCCCCGGGCTTTAAGCTTCCCAATTCCACATTCACCACTCGTACACGCTTTAAATTCTTTACCTGATAGCCCAACAATTCGCACATACGCCTGATTTGTCTATTTAAGCCCTGGGTCAGTACAATTCTGAAAGTGTACTTTCCTTCGATAAAAACCTGACAAGGCCTGGTTGTTCGCTCTAATTCCGGCAAATACAGCCCACCTGACATAGCATTTACAAAATCCTCTGTCAGCTCCTTATCTACCTTTACCACGTACTCTTTCTCATGACCGTTAGCACCACGCATCATACTCTGAATCAAGTCACCATCATTGGTCAGTATCAATAACCCCTCGCTATCCTTATCCAGTCTGCCTGCATAGGTCACACGCACCGGATATTTAAAAACATCACCAATTTTACGCTTGGCATGCGGATCCTTCTCTGTACAGGTAACTCCCACCGGCTTATACCAGGCTAAAATCACCTTCCGGCCTGCATCCCGCAATTCCTTGGCCCCGATAGTCACTTTATCCCCGGGATAGACCTGCTGACCCATCTCTGCCTTCATACCATTAATATAGACCTGCCCTGCTTCAATATACCTGTCCGCCTCTCTGCGGGAGCACAGACCTGATTGTGCCATGTATTTATTTAAACGTGTACCCTCTGCCATACTGCCCTAATCTCCTGTATACCCATTTAAAAATAATATGCCTTCATTATAGCATTTTTTTATGTGAAATACCAGTTGTTTATGATAATTAGATTCGAATACGGTCTTATTCAAGCAGTTACAAATAATCCCTTAACTTGCTAATGGTCTGCTCCTCCTTATCCATCAGTTCCCTTGCCATGGCAGAAATATTTCCGGAAGCATGTCTGTTGTGATTAAGGACCTTGCATATATCCGTAATCCCTCTTCCTGCCCCTTCTATAACCATCCTGGCCATATGACTGGTAGAACCATCCATAAAGGTCTGTACCCAGATACTACCTCTGAGCAACATATTCATTCCGGCTACATCCTTATATAATCTTTGATCTTCCTTCAAAAGCTCGTTGGTAGCCTTTTCATAAAATGCTCCATACATCATAGAATGCTTTGCCAGTTCTTTTGCAAAATCCTCATCCCTTATTCTGGGCATCAATGCATCAATGGTTTCCATCCCCATATGTGTATTTTTTTGTATCTCATGCAATATAACCTGGTCCTGATTTTTCATAACACACCCCTTAACACACAGCCATGTGACCGCTTAGCTGCCTAAACTGTAAAATAGAGAGAAGCCCCTAAAAGCCTCTCTCTAGTTTGTGTCCTAATGAAAAAATATATACTATTATTGCTTGGTCAAATAGTCAGATTTAATATAACCAACCTTACCATCAAAAATAATCTTACTAAAACCACCTTCCACATCTGCAATCCAATCAAGCTTTGTACCGCCTGTAACCTGACCTATTTTATTGGAATCAGTACTAGCCTTGGAACGCACATTTACCGTAGTAGTTGTCATCACAGTACCATTAGCAACATTTTCTCCGGTACCCGCTTCCTCAGGTCCTTCCAAAACCTCAAGGTAGTCCGTCTTTAAATACGCATCCTTTCCCTGATAGTTAATCTTGGCCCAGCCGTTTACACGAATTTCGATAACATCAATGGTAGACCCCTTTGTTATGCTTCCCAACTTATCCGCTGATTCGCTGTCAGAAGCACGCACATTAATAGTGGCGGTAGTAACCGCTTCACATGCCTTATGCAAAATCGTAGGATCCTCGGACACAGGCTCTGTACTCTCTGTCTCAGCTGCCGTCTCTGCCGCTGCACTTGCCAAAGCAGTACCAACTGCACCTCGAATTTCACTCTGCATTAAATCAATAAAATTACGAACCTTCTCATCGCTATTATAAATGGCCTTGTATTCTTCATCAATAGACTCCATCAAATCAATCACAGACTCATCTGCATTGATGGCATCAATATAAACCTGCTCCTCCTCTGTGAGGGTACCTTCGTTAAAATAAAATTTCCCCTGATCATCCGTACATACATAGAAACAGTAAATGCCCGGAATCGGCTCATCTATGCCCGGGAACTTTGCTCTGGCAGCTGCATACACTATATAACTGCCCTCCACAGGTCCGATTTTGGAAAAAACATTGTACTCAGGGAAAGCATCAATATACTTCCCAAGCTCTGTAACTCGAATACGCTCAATATCCGTCATATTGTTGGTAATGGAACTGATTGTGTCCACATCACCATCTGCCAATGCGTTTAAATACTTGAGCACTAATTCATTCAGCTCAGGAATCTTATCTCCTTCCAGAGGGTTGTCAGCACTGATTGCGGAAATAGTCTCTTCGGTTGTAATACTGGTAGCTGTTTCGTTGGCAACAATAGCATCCTCACGTGTAATTAAAGCCGCTGCAACACTTACTGCAACAATCAGTATTACACAAATAGGAATTAATAACTTCACGCTACTTTTAAACTTCATAATAACCTCACTATCTAATAATTGCAAAGGTGGCGGAGTGTGTCCGACAGGAATCGAACCTGCATTAAAGGCGTCGGAGGCCTCCGTTCTATCCATTAGACTACGGACACAAAACTGTAATATATTACGAAATTATTACGCCACCTTTGCTATCATAGCACAGGCTGAAGAAAATGTCTAGTAATTTTTATATTTTACAGACTTAAAAACGTGAATTTTTTGTGAACTTGTAAAATAGCGGTAAATATTGTAGGAAAGCACCTCTTCCTCCAACACCTCCAAGTCATTAATATGCTGAACTGTGGACAACATGGAAGACTCTTCCACAACAAAGGACTCCGGTACAATTACCCATTCATGCACAGAAGCAGGCAGCATATAAAAATCCTCGCCTAACTTTTCTGCAATCATACGAAGAACCTCCGGGTAATAAATCAAAATCGCACCCAGATACTTGTCATGATTGGTAAGCACAAACATTCCTGAATGCGCGTGGTCATAAATCTCTCCGTCACCCTCTGATATAAAGGCTGACAATATCTCAGACATAGGTTTAAAAAGTACCCCCTTTGCCTCAAAGGTGTGTCGAACCGCCCAGTTTAACAGTTCTTCCCCGCTAATCTCCCAAGACTTAACATGCTCTTTTTTTAACAACACACTGCCTCTATAAACGCGGTCATTATTCACCTCAAAATAAGGCACAATAGCAAAGTCCAGATAAGTAATATGGGGAGTCTCCTGTAAAAGCCTCTGATTCTCAGCAATGTGAATCAACTTACAGTATATATTTTCTCTGGCACTTTCAAAATGCTCCAGTTTAAAAACACTTTCCGGCAGCTCACAGGTCTCTTCTGCATAACAACGAAGTACTTCTCTGGCTAATGCCTCAATATCCTTTCCATTACGATAGCCATTATAAAAAGGCTCTAAATAAATCGTAGGGGCATAGCACTCTCCTTCCTTTTGAAAAGATATGCCATGTCGCATACTGCTGTTTAACTTTTCTACATCTATCAGCTCAATCCTGACATTTGCAGGTACCATACCCTTCAGGATCCCAAAAATTTCTTCTCTGAATTCTGGATAACTCATAATTAATTCCTTTCCTAAAAAAACAATAAATAATGATGTATCCGGAATTGTTTGATTTTGAGCATCAAAAACACCACACAAACTACGCCCGTCTGCATGGTGTTATCTTTTGTAAGCTAAAATATTGATATGAAATTATACGCGGGATAAATATTCCTCAGTACGTGTATCAATCTTGATTACGTCACCGATTTCAACGAATAACGGAACATATACAATAGCGCCTGTTTCAACAGTAGCTGGCTTGGTAGCACCTGTAGCGGTATCTCCCTTGAAGCCCGGCTCTGTGTCAGTGATAGCTAATTCCACGAAAGTAGGTGGCTCAACTGCAAAGATATTGCCATTTACAGAACAAATCTTGCACATTTCGTTTTCTTTTACGAATTTCAAAGCATCGCCAATTACATCAGTAGTCAAAAGAATCTGGTCGTAGGTTTCATTATCCATGAAATAGAAAAATTCACCATCATTATATAAATACTGCATGTCCTTTCTGTCTACACGCGCTGCTGGGAATTTTTCGGTTGGACGAAAGCTCTTTTCAATCACACCGCCATTGATAATGTTTTTTAACTTAGTTCTAACGAATGCTGCACCCTTACCCGGCTTAACATGCTGAAACTCAATAATCTGAACGAAGTTACCATCAATCTCGAGGGTAACACCATTTCTGAAATCACCTGCAGAAATCATAAATAATCCTCCTAAAATTTGTAACGATATTCTTATACTAGTTTACAATATTCAGCACACTTTTTCAACCATTTTTTTCAATTTGTGCCAAACAATAATCAATTGCATCCAAATAACCCTGTAAACCACGTCCATAAATCTGATAATCACATACTTCGCGAGTTACAGAGACCTGTCTAAAGGCCTCTCTTTGGGTAATATCAGAAATATGTACCTCTACCTTTGGCACAACAATGCTGGCCAAGGCATCACGAATAGCATAACTGTAATGCGTATATGCACCGGGATTAATAATCAGAGCCTTAGTCCCATCAAAATAAGACTCCTGAATTCTGTCAATAATACCGCCTTCATAATTACTCTGAAACACCTCTATATCGGCTCCGATTTCCTGAGCCTTCCCTGCAATCAAATTTTTCAGATATTCATAATCCTGCGTACCGTATACACTTTTTTCACGAATGCCCAAAAAATTTAAATTAGGTCCGTTAATGACTAATATCTTCATCAAGTACTGCCTCCACAATCTCTTTTACTACATCTTTCATTTTTTTGCCGTCCACAGAGATAACAACATCTGCTATGCCTGCATATATGGGATCTCTTTCGGACAACATCTCCTCAATACGCGCTCTTGGATTTTCACATTGTAACAACGGCCTTGAGGTGTCATGCTTTACCCTTTCATATATAGTATCCGCAGATGCCTTTAAATAAATCACCTTACCCAGCCTCTTTATAATCTCACGATTTTCCTCTCTCACGGGAGTCCCCCCGCCCAGAGAAATAATTCTGCTCCCCAGCTCTTTAAAAAGACTGTTCAGACACTCCGTTTCCTTTGACCTAAAGTATGCCTCCCCCTTTAGAGCAAACATGCTGCTGATACTCATCCCTTCTCTGTGTTCAATCAGCTTATCCGTGTCAATCAGACACCTTTTTAATTTGTAGCTTAGCCTGAAGCCCACGGTAGACTTACCGCTGCCCATATATCCAATCAGTATTACATGGTCGCTCATGATAACCCCAATGCCTCTCTCATCTTGTGTAATATCCGCTCTGCCACCTCTTCCGATACAGAGATATCATTCCATAATTCGTAAGCTATAATACCCTGATAAAGCAGCATCTTCAGTCCGTTAAAGGCTTGTCCGCCATGAGCCTTTACCAAAGACATAAACCTTGTCTCATAAGGATTATAAATAATATCATAGCCTGTATGTAACATATCGTAAAAGGCCGAATCCTCAATGGCTGCACAGCCTTCCTTGGGATGCATACCCACGCTGGTAGTCTGAATACATAAATACTTCCTGCCTGCAAGACGTGCATAATCTGAAAGCTCCATAGCAGTTACAAAGTCTCTCTGCGCATAACCATTTACCTCCTCTGCAATAGCCTGCGCACGGCTCAACGTACGATTTAACATATAAACGTGCTTTGCACCCTTTTCCAGAGCAAGCATGGCCACGCTTCTGGCGGCACCGCCGGCACCTAAAATAATAACCTCTTCCTTCTCTAATGCCACACCATCACTGACCATACCGCGGTATAGCCCCGGGATATCCGTGTTATAGGCCCTAAAACCACCCTCTACAGGTACCAGTGTATTGGCTGCACCGATTCGTTCCGTAAAAGGGTCTATCTCAGACACATACTTTAACACCTCTGTTTTGTGAGGAATGGTTACATTTAAGCCACCAAAATGAAGGGCAGCAGCCCCTCTGACAGCACCTTCTACATCCGTATCCACCAAATACGGCAGATAAACCAGATTATGCCCGTAAATCCGGGCTAATTCATTGTGAATCACCGGTGAAAGTGTGTGCGCAATCGGATTACCAATGACACCCAGAGTCTTTGTATGTCCGTTAATATTTATGCCCAAGTCTCTCACACTCCTTTTTATAAAAATAAAGTACAATACGTTCTAAAAAACGTTTTAAGACAATCTGTATTTCCTCGTGCTTATCAATAGGCTGCACCAGAATACTGTAAATACCACACCGCTTGGCGCCCCAAACGTCTGTAAACAGCTGGTCCCCCACAAACAAAGTGTTGCTGCTGTCAGAGCCCATAAGCTCCATACAGCGCAAATAAGAAGCCTTTAAAGGCTTACCGGCCTTATAAACATAACCAATGCCTCCCACAGCCTCTGCAAAGCTTTTCACACGTGGCTCCTTATTGTTGGACATCACCATTGCCTCATAGCCCATTTCCTTAAGTCTCTGAAAAAATACAATAATCTCCTGAGTTGCAGGTGCCCCGTGACAAACCAGTGTATTATCAATATCAAAGAGTACAGCCTTGTACCCCTTCTCCTTAAAGGCTTCAAAATCCACATCATGCACACTTTCCAAATATGCATCCGGATAAAAACTTCTAAACATAAATGCTCCTACTTGTTAAAGACACTTTTTAACTCTTCCATAAACATGTCAGCATCCTTGAATTCCCTATAAACAGATGCAAACCTGACATAAGCCACCGCATCCAATGCCTTAAGTCTCTCCATAATCAACTCTCCCACATAAGAGGAATCCACCTCACTCCTCTCGAGAGAAAAAATACGGTTCTCTACGTAATCAACAGCCTCTGACATCTGTTCAGAGCTGATGGGACGCTTGTGACAGGCACGCATAATCCCCTTTTCAATCTTGGAACGATTATAAGGCTCACGGCTATCGTCTTTTTTTACAATCATAACCGGCAAAGTTTCAATTTTTTCATAGGTAGTAAAACGCTTACCACACTCCTCACAAGCGCGTCTTCTGCGAATAGAGTTGCTTTCCTCCGCCGGTCTGGAATCAATTACCTTTGTGTTTTCGTAATTACAAAATGGACATCTCATCTTGAGTACCTTCCTAATAAATGTATTACCTTATTTTAACAAAATACTTATTTCACGTCAACCAGAATAATATCTGGACCTATCTGTTTAATTTCATTAAAACATATTACATAATCCGGCTCTGTAGGAAAAAAGGAGCTTAATTTACCACATGCCGGTATAAAAATTTTTTCAATACAGCCTGTGCAGGCATTAAACTCAACATCCTGCACCCTTCCTAACTTTCTGCAGTCCCTAATATTAATAACTTCCTTACACCTTAATTCAGAAAATAACATGACATACCTTTTTATTTTATTATATGAATGAACGGCATAAATTTCCACGCTTTGGACCATACTATTGTTTATCAGCGTAGTTTCTGATGTCTTCTACCAAAGATAAGTAATTTTTAAAGATTACATGTTGGAGGTTTTTATGGGAAAAGTAGAAATATGCGGCGTCAATACAGCCAAGCTGCCGCTTTTAAAAGAAGACGAAAAGGCTCGCCTTTTTGAGCGAATCGCAGAAGGTGACATGGCAGCCAGAGAACAATATATAGAAGGCAATTTAAGACTTGTTTTAAGTGTTATCAAGCGTTTTGGCGGTAGTGATGAAAACGTGGACGATTTATTCCAAATAGGCTGTGTAGGACTCATAAAGGCCATTGATAACTTTGATCGGACACTTGGCGTAAAATTCAGTACTTATGCCGTACCCATGATTATAGGTGAGATCAGACGATACCTAAGAGACGGCGGAAGTATCCGTGTCAGCCGTTCTCTAAAAGACATCGCCTACCGCGCCCTGCAGGTCAAAGAAGCCATGCAGAAGGCCAATCAAAAGGAACCGACCTTGGAGGAAATCTCTGCTGAAATCGGTATTCCCCGCGAAGATATCGTATATGCACTGGACGCTATCCAAAGCCCTATGAGCCTGTATGAGCCCATCTACACAGACGGCGGCGACACCCTTTACGTCATGGACCAGATTAGTGACAAGAAAAATAAAGAAGAACTATGGGTAGAGCAGATTTCCCTGAATGAAGCCCTGAAACGTCTGGGCGAACGCGAAAAAGAAATCATAACCCTCCGCTTCTTCGAAGGCAAAACCCAGATGGAAGTGGCCGATATGATAGGCATATCTCAGGCACAGGTATCCAGACTGGAGAAAAATGCGTTGAAGGTGATGAGACATTATTTGACGTGAGGAGGGATAATCATATACCCTTGTGGTAACACTGTTGATTGCCTATATTGATAATACAAAAAAGTAACCGCCCGTCAGAAAGGTAATGGTTACTTTTTGTAATCAATATACTTAGGACAAACCGTCTATCGGTAGTGCTTATATTGGCAACAGCCATCCAAACTCTCCCGGTGAAGCCTCATGCTTTCCAAGGGTATGAACCGGCTCATCATCCTTAATCCAGGAAACACCATCTGCTGAAATCAGTGCCCTTAACGGCCTGTCCTCAGCCCAACCGGCCTTCTTTCTTGAAACGGTCAGTATATAATGCCCTTCTGACGGCTCAGATGCATTAAGCTCATACTTTTCTAACTCACATGATACCCTATCACCAAAAATAGATTGGTGTGAATACGCCGTTCCGCTTAGCGTTATCGCACCATTTTTTATTATAATACCGGGTGCGGGCCACATAAGTTCAAATTCGAAATATAATACGAAGCTTGTATCCGGCTTGCCCTTTAGTTCTATATAAAGATTATCAGAATCATATGCCGCTTTAAATGATGCCTCCTCAGAAATTGCTTCCAAAGATGCCGTCTCTAAATCTTTCGTCAGCATGTAAGCCGGTCCCTCTGTTCCTTCATACCAGCTTAGAGATGCTTTGCCTTCTGATATATTCTGCCTTACCTGCACAAACTCCAGATTTTTCAATAACTCAAGCTTTGCTATACGATCTCTTAATTTTTCAGGGAAGAATTTATATCCCTCTGCTTCCGAATGATACCCCAGTCTGGAATCCGCCTCGCATAAGGCAATCATTTTGGTACTATTGCAAATCTCCTCCTTTACAATAGCTTCCATTTCCTGCAATATCTTCTCTGCATCTCCTATCTTCTTTCCCAAAAGAGCTCTCAGTTCATAGAACTTCAGGATATTATTACCACTTGCCAATAATAGCTGTAATGCCGCAGCCACACTGCGCTGCTCCTTAGGACCATTCACAGGAAGGTATTTCATTCCCTCCAGCCATTCCTTACGCATATTTTCCGTCAAAAGCACTGCCTCTGTCAAAGTATGACCACTTTGCAGGCATTCACCAATACGGTCTCCATCCGGCTTGTCCAAAAGCAGCCATGTTCTTGGAAGTGATGTATCCTTAGGTAACAAAGCTAAATCCCAAACCACACCATCATGCATCGGACCATAATAGCTGAACATAATATTGACCGGATAATCCCTATATCCCTTTTCAAAATGACTCCATGCTTTCACTGCTTCTCTAGCCTTACTTCCGTAATAAATTCCCGCCAGGTGCTCCAGAAACTTTTGTTTGTCAGAAAAATCCTCCATAAAAGAAAGCTCGCCTGCTGCCTTACTCATGAGAGAAGGATAATTGCCAAAGTACCAACATTGCATTACACCCTCAACCTTGTACTTTCCGGCACCGGCATACTTATCAAACAAAATACCCGGAACCGGAATATATGGCACCGTAGCAAGCTCATGAGAACAACACACCTGCATCTTGGCAAACATGTGCTTGCCTTCCTCCAGAGCAGTCTCTGCTGCGCCTTCATACATCTGAGAAGGTCCTGCATAAGAAAGCCAATAGTCGATTGCCTGCCTTGTTTTCCCAAGTTGCTCCGTATATCCTGCATCCTCAAAATTCTCCATTAACATCACATCCGATGGAGCTCTACGAACATAATCTTTAATTTCCTCTATAGGAGTGATTCTATGCCCATAGGTCCAACTGATAAAATCCGCCTTGGAACCGGCTCTTCGGATACCTTCTTTGAGTAAATCAATATTGTGAGCTAATATCTCACTTCGGGTATGCTGTCTGCAACGAGGACACTGACATATGTCACGTAAAGACGCACAAGTAGTTGGCCTTTCCCCATAGGTAATATCAATGATACCGCCTAAGTCAGGAACCTGTTCCATTAACCTCTGGGTTACCTCAATACAATACTTTGCTCCCAACTCACTATATGTACACACGGTGTGGTGTCCATTCCATGCAACGCCTCCTACCGCATCCGGATAATTCGCTGCAATTTCAGGTGCCAATGCAAATGGCTCCACCCCAAATACATAAACCTTCACACCATATTTTTTGCATTTATCCACTACACGACGAAGCTTTGCAATGCGCTTTTCAGAATCTTTTCCATATTCCGTAAAACAGTCAGAGGTAAGAAGCTGATTAAAATGTGTATAAATCCACAGCCCATTCGTACCATCATGAGCTAAGCGATTCAAATATTCATCCGGATAATAATCCACATCATCTAAGAGCTCATCCTGGCACTTAGGCGGACGATTCGTCGGGCTGAAAAACCCCCTTGTTATTCTGGCACGTATTGCAGGTTTTCTGGAGATTTCCCCTAACGGCAGGATTGCCCCTTCTCTCCGCAGCATTTCATCTTCCAGATAAATCAATGCCCTTCGAATCCCTTCTGTATCCGCCGCCTCTACCATGCAGTAATCTTCTTTTACCACAATACGATAGGCTTCAAAACATTCCGTTTCTTTGTATACCATTCGAATCGGATATCGCTCTCCACCCGCATCATGAACCTGCAAAAAAAGCTTAAAATCATCCACTGCTGTTTTTAACAAACCCTCCTCGTCCGGAAATTCATTTATCAAAAATGCTCCCGCAGCAGACACTTCGCCATTCTCTAACTTTTTTCTTCCAAACCACTCCGGCTTTGCAACATGTATTGGCTTACGTAATTCATCTACAAAAAGTAATGGCGGCTGCTTATAAAAATACGGATCTATTCTTGTGGAACCCATAATATCCTCCTTAAATTCTCACCTTCACTTGAAGCTTTCCGGTCATTTCTCTTTTACCCAGAATCGCATCCACTACTGCCTCCACACTGGTTCTATTCATCTCAGAATTCACCTGCACAAAGGTTTCTTCCTGCGGATAATAATCATCGATAAAGAACGGACTGCCAAAGTTTACTATGACCTTTTTCTCCATCGGCAGCAAATGCACGCTCCATACAGAGTTAAAGCAATCCTTGAACACACCGGCACAAAGAGGGGTATCAAGCAGCACCACGATAGCATCGTACTCAGCAATTTCTTCTTTCATATATGCTTCAAAGAAATTCGTATAATTCCACTTAAAATCCACCTCAAACCCCTGCTCACTTAAAAGCCGGGTAAAATACTCTGCATGTTCCAGTTTTTTATTGGTTACATTTTTCGTTACCTGTGGAGCAACCAAATCCACCAGAATACGTTTTTTCTCAGCAGTAATTGGCAGGTTGCCCTGCTTATTTCTTACCAGCGTAATACCCTTGCGAATAGTCTCCTTCATGACATCATCCACAAATGCTGCATCTATCTCCGGAAATTCCCTTTCCTTTTCGTCAATACCCAGACGGTCCAGAAATCTCTGTATTCGCTCAATGGCATCATCCAGTCGCTCCATCGGAATACGACCGCTTTCCAGCTCCTCGATAATGCGCTCGCCTGCTTCAATCGGTGGCCAAAGGATAAAGTCTGCACCGCAGGCAAAGGCTGCTACAGCCTGCTCAATCTGGTCTCCCACAGAACAGCCACCCATAGTCATGGCGTCGGTTACTACTACACCATCAAAGCCTAAC
This sequence comes from Lachnospiraceae bacterium, assembly GCA_017516285.1. The sequence goes on along the minus strand of JAFXDD010000003.1, from coordinate 78,829 downwards.
TTTTCTTTCAACAGCCCAAGCGTCAGGTCTTTGGAATAGGTTGCAATAGAAAGCCCACCAAAGTCTGACTTATCACTGTAAGAATTCAAAGAAATATGTGAAGTCATAGTGCACATAGCACCTGCTTCAAACATTTTTTGATATGTATATCCATAGGTTTTCATCCATTCCTCAAAAGGCAACACATTCTTTCCCGGAGCAAGGTGCATATTGACATGATGTGTGCCGATACCCGGAAAATGCTTTACCGTAGCGGCTACATTCTGATCCTGAAGGCCCTTTACTACCTGGCTGTAAATCTTCGTCGTCACTTCCGGATCATTGGACATGCTGGAACACACCGTATCCATCGTACGACTTAACGGCATATCAATGCATGGTCCCAACAGCCAGTCCACATCATTGGCATTCATCTGCATGCCCAGTGCCTTGCCGTAACAGTATGCCAGTTCCTCGCTGTCCGCTGCACCCAAAGCCTCTGTATCGCACGCCGGTAAGCCTGTATCCCCGATATTTGCACCGTCCGCACATACTACCAGCGGATACTTGGATGCTCTTCGGCAGGCCTTCACAAACTCGCTGCTCACAACAGAGTCTCCCTCTTTCATCTCAATCAACCCTTGCACGGCACCTTTGGAAAAATACAGACCACCAATCGGATATTTCTCAAAATATTCCTTAAGAGTTCCGGTGCTCCTCATATGATTGACATTCATAATAAATGTTTTATATACTTTTTCACGTAATGTTAAATCTTTTAGTCTCATGTTTTTTTCTCCTATTCCGCCAAGCCTCTCACATTCCTGCAAGCATTTATATAATACCGTCCTACCATTTCCTGCTCCAACGCTTCATCCACTTCCACCGTAAAGTCCGCAAAAGAAACGTTCTCGGTATGGCAGGCATACACTGCATACAAATGGTCGGTCAACACACTCTCCCTGCAAGTCGGACGTAAATCGTGATAATCTCTTGTCCAATTCGTCTTAGCTTTCAATTCCAGATATACATGTTCAAAGGAAATATCGCTGATATTCTCCGATGCATCTCCGTAAAGCAAAATACCATTTTCGCTGCAGCAATTAATATTCTGGAAACGCACATTTCGGATATGTCCCAGCTTTGTTGTTTCCTTTCGCGGCAAAGCTGTAACCGCAATCGGCTCTGCACCGCCCCACCAATGCTCCTTGGAAAAATGTCTTGTATCGATATTGATATTGCTGAACATCGCATTCTCAATACTTCCTTTATCGCGCAGCTGCAGAGAAATACCACGATTGGTCTTGCTGATGTTGCAGTTATTTACCACAATATTTTTAAACAAAGCTTCGCTCTCGGTACCAATCTTGATAGCAGCACTGGTAGATATCAGATTGCAGTTTGCAATAATGATATTTTCGCAGTTTCCGTACTCCATGGCACTTTCTGTATTTTTCAGTACAATGCAGTCATCCGCAGACTCTACATAACAATTCACAATCCGCACATTCTGGCAGTGATCCGGATCAATACCATCACTGCTGCCCATGCGAAGATTATTAATAATACGGATGCCGTCAATCAGCACATCCTTGCATCCTACCATATGCACCGTCCAGAAAGCACTGTTCGTTAATGTGACCTGATGAATGGTCAAGTGTGAAATGTTTTCTAAAAACAGCATTGGCATTCTCGGATAAAATGCTCCGTCGATGTGCCAAGGTGTTACTTTTCCGTAAAAAATCGATTCATTGCCATCTATCTTTCCAGCACCGGTGATGGACACATATTCGCAGTCCTTAGCATAAATGAAATAGTACTCCGGCTTGCCACTATAATCGCTGTTGGCATAAGATGGGATGTATGCATCAGCGGATGGCTCTCCATTTTCGGCATCTTCGCCCCTTAACACGTTCTTCCCGACTTTATCAAACAACCGAAACTCCTCTAAATCATCGCAAGCCTTCAGTACCGCACCCATTTCCAGATGAAGTTCCACATAAGACTTAAGCACCAAGGAACCGGAACGGTATACCCTACCGCCCGGCACCAATACCTGTCCACCACCATTTTCATGACACGCATCAATGGCCTTCTGTATGGCCGCGGTATCCACAGTAACACCGTCACCCACAGCGCCGTAATCCTGAATATTATATATCATAATCTTCCCTCGCTTACATACCTGCCACTATTCTGGCTTTACTTCCAGCTTTAATGAGAAATCGCCCAGCTTATTTACCTTAAAACCGTTTGCTTTATACGCTTCGTAATCAAAAGCTTCCAGTTCATCAATAGCAAGCTTGTGGAACTCATAGAAGTTGTACCACCACTCATAACCACTGCCCAGCTCTGCATTTAAGTATGCATCTGCAATGTCACAGCCCATCTGAGGAGCCACATAAAAAGCCCCCATTGCCAGCACGTATACACCATTACCGGTAATCGCACGAAGTGCTGCCGGAACGCTCTCTACTACGCCTGCATGTACATGAGGGCACTTGCTGGCTGCAATATGAATACCCATACCGGTACCACAGAAAAGAAGCGCTCTCTCAAACTCGCCTTCTGCGATCATAGCACCAGCTCTTAAACCTACTCGGTGGAACATTAAATCCGTGTCATCCGGATCAGAATCGGTTCTTACACCAACGTCCGTTACCTTCCAGCCCTTTGCCTGTAAATGAGCCACTACCGCTTCCTTTAACGGAAAACCTGCAAAATCTGCACCAACTAAAATATACTTATCTTTTACTGTCTTCATAATTTTTCCTTTCTACATTAGCATCGTTTCTACCAAAGAGTATGCGAACAACCAATGCATTTCTCTGGTAGGATGATTGATCTTATTGGCAAGAAGCTCCGTCACATCCACCCCGCTTGCCGCCAGTGCTTTCCACTTTTCGTAGCAATCGCACACGCGGACTCCTTGCTGCGCACAAACCTCTTTGGCTGCCTGCATATACTGATCCATGATTGCCTCATTCTGGCGTTTGCAGGCATCCTCAGCAATTGCTATAAAATGAGAATCTGTTACATGACAGCTCACCTCGGTCGCCATCATATTCGGTGTCATGAAGATGATTTCACTACCGACATCTTCTAACTGACTAAAAATCTGTTCTAAGGAATCTTTATAATCCTGTAAGCCCTCCAGCCCTCCGCCGCTGTCATTTAAACCAAAGCACACCACCGTTAAATCCGGATGAAACTTCAGTACGTCCCGCTCCAGTCTTTTCAATGCACCTTTGGCACCATTTCCGCTGATTCCGGCGTTAATTATATTCACCGGCACTGTAGGATAGAGAACGGACAGAATCTGCGCAATCTTCGCATGATAAACACTCGTCTTATCAAAAACCGTTTGATGTCCTGCTTCCCCTACTTTATACAGTTCAAAGCAGCCTTGGGTTACACTGTCTCCATAGAAAGCAATGGTAACCGGTGCTTCTTGTCTATTATCTTTGGCCTTCTTTGCCAACTTTTCTGCAATTTGCATTACTCTTCCTCCCGGGTTGTTGTTTATTACACAGGCATGTTATTGTACATTCCAAAGTCGTACCGGTCCCAACAGACCTCCTGCCGGTGCCTTCGCCTCATGCACAATCATTTTTTCGTGATATGGTCCTACCTCTGCCGGATGCTGCAACGCAAAGAATTCGGCATTGTGACAAACATTTGCAATGGTATTGGCTACTACAATTTTGAGTTCGTCGCCCTCCTGCAAATTTCCCAACATAAGTCGGTACGGCGGCATAGTCACCTCGTCGACCTTTTGATCGTTCAAGTATACCTTGGCAAAATGCCTTACCTCGCCCAGGTCCAAAATCCATTTGCCGGCTACAATTCCGGTCAGCTTCGTGATATACGTCACCTCGCCGGAAAAATCCTTCGGCCACTCACCGAGACCGCCATCCTGAGAAAGGCCTTCACATTGCCTGCTCTCTTCTGCAAAGTCATAGTAGCTGTTTCTTCCCCCTTCTTTCGGGTCAATGGTATATCTGCGGCTGATATAGGAAGTAAAATCCGCTAGTTCTGCCATTTGTCCATTACATTCCCATGCGCCACTCCATAAGCAATCTTTCTTGGTCACCTGTGATTCTTCGGTCAGCCACAGCATCAATCCTTCACCACGCAAAAGTTTCACTGGAACATGCAGGCTGCCACGACTCTCTTTCTCTGTTACCGTATCCATGCAACAAACTTTCTGGTAAGATACTTCGTACAACTCACCATTATACAAATCCAAGCCACAAAGCAGTTTATCCGTATGCAAAGTAACCGTATCCTCTACCGTTTCCCCGCTGGTATTGCAGATAAAATAACCTTCGCTGCCATCTGCAAACAAAAGCTTACGTGCCAAAATATCCTTGCAGCTTCTTTCAAAACAAGGCTGATACTGCTTTCCGGTCTTTGCCAGCTTTTCCAGTACAGAAGCCGGTTCCAGTCCTACACCGGATAACCAGTCTAATGTTCCTTCCGACACCGCGCCGGCATCCCAGTCTACCTTCGGCACAAAAACATTTTCATAAGAAACGTGTTCTCCAACCAGGGTGCTTCCATCCAGCTGTGCCTGTTCCACAAATTCCTCGTCAATAATATCAAACACAATGCCCTTTTCTTCCAGCATGTGCCCCATATCATCAAAAGTCAGGCAGGCTCTTCTACTCATTTCACCACCAGCACAAATGGTGCGCTGCGGATAATATAAAGCCGTATTTACTTCTGCCTTACTTTCCTGCAAGATATACGACAGGCGTGCCGTGTACTCATTAATCTGTCTTAAACAGTCCATACCCGGATTTTCCTTGATAAAGCTTGGTCTAAACTGGTGGCAAAGCGTGCCTTCTCTGCTGTAAGAAACCACCATAAAATTATACAGGCTGATGCCACGTACCGCTTGGAAATTCACTACAAAGCGCATCTCTTCCGGCGTCACATGGGAGCCGTACACCGCGAAACTTTCCGTCAAACACTTACTGTGTCCCTGCTGTCGGGCTGCGCTGGAAGCCAGTCTCGGAAAGAAACTATTACCTTCATAACAGCATTTTCCGTTTTGCGGATAAGATACTTGACTCCAGATAACATCTATTCCCGGCACATCAAACTGACGAAGCATCTTCATCATATTGCCATAACGCTTGATAAAAGGCGCATCCGAACAATTGTCCCTGTCTAGATGTCCTACGGAAAGCATATTGTGCTTATTCAGCCATTTTCGCATTTCCTGAAAATAATTCTCAGTAACCAGCTCGCCGCAAAGCATACAATAATCAGATTTTGCACGGAACTGCGCTTCCGTTTCCGGCTCCAATGTACAAGCAATATACGGCATATAGTCACAGAGATCATAACCGTATTTTTCCAAAAACATGCGGTCCAGTCCTCTGGTCCAACGCCCCATAGCAGCCTCATCATCAAACATCATGGTCACTTCTTTACCCATATGTTCTCCAAACTTTGCCTTCAAGGCTTCATGGGTAAGTTCCAAAAAAAGCTCCGTGTTTTTTAACTCCGCGTTGTCAGACTGAATATCCGTAAGTAAAGTGGCATCCTTCATGAAGTACTGTGTCACTTCGGTATCTGACGCAAACACAACACCACTCGTAATGCGCGTAAGAACTGGCTTCTCCGATGCATCCGTATCTGATGCCTCCACTGCAAACGTCGCAAGACACCCTTCCGGCTCTGCATACACTGTACCCGCCAGCACTAACACCTTTTCGGAAACAATCGTCTTTTGGGCCAGTTCCGGATGTGCTTTTCTAATCTGCCCACAGGCCATACCGGATGGAAAACCTCCTTCATTGTATAGCCAAGTATACATCCCCTGTTCTTCCGCTACCTGAAAAGCATAATAGACCAGTTCCACATACGCCTCGGATAGATAATCCGGTGAAAGATACGTGCGCCTTCTGTCAGGTCGGAATTCCTTCGGTTCACCAATAATGTAAAAAGCACGGATACCGGCTTCATACATTTCCTCAATCTGCGCTCGAATGCCTTCCTTTGTAATGGTACTGTTCCAAAGCCAGGTGTACGCCGGATGATAGGAGGATGGAATATTTTTCAAATCCATAAGATACCACTCCCTTCTTACATCCATTCCATGTTTTGGAGACTTTTAATTTGCTCTATCCCCGGTCTTGCCGCTTCCACGCGGGACTCAAATAACATCATAAAAGTATTCTTCATCAGCTCGTTATGCGCCTCACAGTTAAAAAGATTTTTTAATCCTCTCACTTCAAAGGCATGACCGTCTTCAAACAGTTCCTCCCTATATCTGGTCAAGAGTACTGCATACCCCTGTGTCAGACACCAGCTGTCAAAAAGTTGCTGTAGCTTCTTTACATCACACAACGGTTCGCACAAGCACTGCATATATTTAAGAAACCGTTCTTTTTCCTCCCCTTTCAACACCGTAAGCTTTTCAAAATCAAACTTATATGGATGAATTTCCAAATGAACCCCATTTTCTGTAAACTCCAGTTCACTCATGTAACCGTAAAACCAGGATTTATTCTGCTCCGCTCTTGGAAAGAAGAAGTTTCCCATACTATACACAATCGGCTTTCCCTGATAGTACTCATACCCTTGCGGACAGTGGGTATGCATCGCAATTACTGCTTCTGCTCCCAATTCAATAAAGTGACGATACAATTCTACCTTCCCCGGAGATGGAAAAGGATTCCCTTCGTTACCACCATGGAAATAAATAATCGGCTTGTATCCTTCCTTCAAAGCGTTCCTTATGGCAGCACTTACCATTCCCAGGCGATAGCCAGCGGTTCCGGACTGGTTTTCTGTAGCAACACCAAATTCATTTTCACACACGGCGATTACCGCGACATTTACTCCATCCTTAGAAATTTTTGCCGGTCGGTATGCTTCTTGGAGATTGTGACCTGCACCGATACAGGTATACCCGTGCTCTGTAAGCAACTGCATGGTGTGAAACATGGCACCTTCTCCATAATCCTTCGTATGGTTGTTTGCCATTCCCACAATATCCGGCTTAAGCGCATGCACATATTCTCCAAAAGAGTCCTCGGAAATCAGATTGGGACCGCTTTTGATAATCGGTTCTCCATCCTCCTTGTTTCCAAAAATATTTTCCAGATTTACCATGCTATAATCTGCTTTCCGGAGAAGTTCAGCTGCTTCTGCCATGGCATGAACGACCTGTTCCTTTCCCGGAAAACAATCCAAAAAATTAAACGACATATCCGCTGCAAAAATCATCTTCATACTCATATTCCTCCTAGTCTGCAAACTTGACCGCCTCTGTTAAATCCACATAGGCACCGCCCGGAACCTCTACCACATAGTCAAGCTCCACCGTCAGCCATGCACTCTGTACAGACGGATTATATACGCGTGTACCATCCGCTGAGAACCTCAGACTTTTCAGTACTTCCATGTAATCAATAATTTCAATGTTGGTAGCATACCAGATGTCCTCATGACCACCCACCAGCTTACAGAAGCTCTCTATAAGTTCCCAGTTATTATCCTTACGAAACTCATAACTGTGTCCCCACACATACATTAATCTCAAATACTGCTTGGTTTTATAATTTACCAGCCATTCACCGCGTTCCATAAGAGTCGGATCTCCGTGATGACAGGTTGGACGCCATTCCAACGGATCCTCCGGCAACGCATACGCTTTCATACCGCCTGCCGGATGCGGACTGGTTACACGCCCATAAGCAATTCCCAGCTTTCGGAATAAATCCATGATTTCCTCACTATAGGAACCGTTTGGATAGGCGTGCCCGCGCACCAACTGTCCGGTAATGTCCTCCAGTTCTGCACGGTCCTTTAAAATCTCTGCTGCTACTTCCACCAGCGGACATCTGGCAAGGGTCGGATGCGTATAAGCATGGGTAGCCACCTCATGTCCCTGATACAATTCCTTAATCCGTTCCCTCTGTATACGATTGGAATTTTCCAAAAGTCCCGCATTGAGATTGAAGGTGCCTTTGATTCCGTTCTCATTAAAAATATGTACCAAACGCTCATCATCCACAATGCCGTCATCGTAGCTCATGGTCAATGCCTTATATCTTCCACCTGGGAAACAATTATAAACTTTCATGACTATTCCTCTCTCTTTCCGTGCCCATATCCCTGATACTCATCCAGGAAACACTCTGCGGTCTTATGCATAAATACACCAACTTCTCCATCCTTAAACCCAAAGGTCATGGTCATGTTGCCAAAGTACCGGTCTATGATCTGCACCATAATCTGCAGCTTGCTTTCCTCTGTCCAGGCTGCAGAAGCCGCACATTTGTAGAAATTACCCGGTGCATACTCGCTACCCACATCTGCGGAATACCCTTCCTGTGGAAATATACCAAACTCATTGTGTCCCATTCCAAAGAAAATTTGCTTGTCCCCCTGCTCATTGGTGTACGCAAAGCATCCCTTATCACCTTCAAAGGTAATGCGGAATTTTGTAATACCCATAGGATTTTCATTCATGTGCCAGGTCACACCATTTACACGATTCTCCCATTCTGAATGTGCTTGTCCCGGCTGCACAAAAAGTTTCAGCCCTTTTGTATATTCCTTAAGACTTGTCTGTGTTGCTACATTTTCCGGCAAGACATTCTCATTCGCGCCATCCACAATCAGCTCAAAGAAACTGTCCATAATCAAACTTCTCAGCGTATCCTTGCCCTGATTATCGGAATTGATTACCATAATCAAGTCCTTATGAGGTACACATACTGCAAACTGACTGCCCATACCATTAAAGAAGAAAGAATCCTGGTAGGTTCTCCAAAAGAGATAACCGTACCCTTGGGTATTCCATGTATTCATATTAAAATAATTATTGTCCACCTGTTTAGCAGTAGCTGCTTTTATGTACGCCTCGTTCAAAATCTGCTTGCCATTCCACTTGCCACCGTTTAATACAAAACGTGCTACCAAGAATAAATCAATTGGTCTGCAGAGCACTGCGGAGTCTCCCCAAGAATGTCCACCGGGACACTTTAGACAATATGCTTTCTCGGATACTCCAATCTCCCGGAACATCTTTTCACGCAAATACTCCATAAACGGCATTCCGGTAATTCGCTCTACTAAAACACCTAACACAAAGCTTCCGGAGGAATCATATTCAAAAATTGTGCCGGATGGTCTGGAAAACTCGTTCGGATTGTCAAAATAACGCTGTACACGATCCGGTGCTTTCGCCCGAAACCACCCCCAGTCTGATTTTGCAGTGCTCATCATCAGCATATGGCGAATGGTCTGATTACGCATATTTTCATCCTTCTGATGCTCCAGCTCCTTTGCAAAATACTTGCTGATAGGGTCATCCAAATTAATTTTGCCATCCTGCTCCAGAAATCCGATTGCCAGTGACACAAAGCTCTTGCTCACAGAGTACATTCTGTGCTGAAATTCTCTGTGGAAAGGTTCCCAGTAATGCTCAAAGAAAATCTGGTTACCACGCGCCAAAATCAAGCTGTGTGTTGCAAGCTGCTTGTCTTCTAAACGTTTAATAAACTGTTCTATTTTTTCTGAAGGAACACCCACCGCTTCCGGTGTGGTGTAAGTAATTACATTTTCACTCATCTCTCTCACACTCCCTCGTCAAGTATTCAGACAAAATCTACTGCTTATCGGCACCGAACACAATATCCCTGACACATTTTCTGGCAATCTGCATATCTTCCTCAGAAGCCTCTTCCACCAAATCCGTAAAAGGATTGTTCATCACATCATTTCCTGTCAGTGTCGCATACCAGGTAAGCCCTATGGCATATCTGCCAATTCCGAGCTTGGCATGGAAGGTATCTCTGTGCACCTTCTCTACACCCCGCTTTATCATTTCATACATCACTTCCCCGGAAGGAATAATACCGTCAGCATGAATTTCTTTCGCCGCCTGCTGATAAGATGTCTGAATATCCTTAAGCATATCCTCTGCTTTTTCATATCTTAATTCTTCACACAGACGCTTGCTGCCCTCTTCATAAGCCCAGGTCTGCTGTAAATACAGCTTCGCCTTTGGCGCATGCATCCGGATGTAGTCTGCCATATAATTTAAATATGGCTGAAAGGTTTCATACCGTGGGCTGGCGCTGCTTACCTGCTGGATGGTAACCACATCCCACTCATCGCTAAGCAGTGCTTCCCTGATGGATACCTTAAATCCGGAAGCCATACCGTTTAATTGCATACCATAGTTCCTGTTATTTTCTATGGAATTTGCAAAATGCAATCTTAACGGACACCCCCCGATTGTCAAATTCACTACCTTCATATCTATCTGCGCAGCCTTCGCTATCTGATACAAGTACCTTGTACCATCTTCTGAAAAACTATTTCCTATTGCTAAAATCTTCATATACTCATTCTCCCTGTTTGTCTTTAACTATTGCGATACTCTCCCGGCGTCATACCAGTATATTTTTTAAACCGTCTCATGAATACTCTGTCATCCTCATATCCAACCTGAACACTGACTTCTTTAATACGCATATCCGAATTTTTGAGCAATTCCTTCGCCTTTTCCATACGCAGATTTGCCAGATAATCCGATGGCTTAATATCCATTTCGTTTTTAAACTCTACGGAAAGTGTCACGGAGCTGACCCCCAGATACTCCGCCAGCGCATTCATGGTCAAATCCGGGTTGTGGCAGTTCTCTTTCATATATGCAATTCCTTCCTCTACGATACCGGACACACTTACCGTTTTGCCGGTATGACTGTCTATAATCATATTGCATACTTCACACAAAAGTTCTCCGAATTCCTGAATATTGGTACAGCGTGACAATGTGAAGACATTGTAAAAATCATCAAACCCTGCTTTATCTCCCTTCCATTCGGAAAGTAAAACGTGAATAATATCATTATAGAATATACGGAAGGAATACAAGGAAACCTTTTCCTTGTTCAATTTGCCACAAATATCTTTTACCGTATGCTCCACAGCCCCTTTATCTCCGGTACGGATTGCCTGTTTCAAACGCTGCAAATAGCTATCCGGCAGCATGCTGACATATTCTTTATGAGCCACCTCTTTAAAGCGTATAACCTTGCTATTGTCCAACAGTAAATAATTGTCAAATGCATTTACAGCCTCCAAATAAGCCTCGGAAGCTTTCTTAAAATCACTGTGATAATCACTGCACGCTATGATATAATCACTGCTGTAGCTTTTGCCAATCTCCAGCATATTCTGTAAGATTTCTTCCATCTGCTTTTCTGAGTCACTATATAGAACAAACAAATTCTGGTTATTATTAATCAAGTGAATGCCATAACCATCCAAATATTCTTTCCTGTTAATGACATCCAAAATATCTGTATACGCCATGTTCTCATTCATAATTTCCTTGCTTCTTAGCAACACCACGATATACCTGTCATATACCTTTAATCCTGCTTTTACAGCTTCTGCCACTACCTCATCCTTGCTCTCAAAATCCCCTCGAATAAAGTTTCGGATAAAACGAGTTTTCTTCAGTATCATGCCTTCCATTTCCGTTCTCTGATAAGTGGTAAGCAAGGTCTGGATACCGCTTTCGATCTTGTTCAGGTCATAAGCAGATTCTTCGTTTAACAGGTCATTCAACCGTTTAATCTTGCCGATAAATCCTTTGGATGCAACAACAACGATTCCGCCGGCTAGCAGCATACAAACCAAAATCAGCATAAAAACAGCCCACTGCTCGGTCATAACCTTGTCATGATATACCGCCATGTTCTGTAAGGTTCCATAGCAGATTCCACTGTCCCCCTGTTTGGTCGTGAATAAATACTCATTCTTTCCCAGAGAAACCTCCTTCTGCATCAAGTGACTTTTTACCTTCATCTGGTAATACTCTGCCTCCAAAAACGCTGCCAGCTCGGTTTCTGCAATTGCATCACATCCCCTTGTCACAAAGATTATGTCATCATAAAGCAGAAAATCATAGCGCATACCGTTTTCCCCATCCGTAAGTAAAGCATCGTAATAACTGCCCGGAATAAAAAATATCAGTGAGTCCTTAAAATCTACCTGCACCGCTCTGGAAAAAATCACATGGCTCTCATCCTTCAAATAACTTTGCAGTAGGCTTCCTCCCACCTGTTGCTCCGGCAAAAATTGCAGCTTTCTTGTTTGGACCGTTGCAAACTGCAAAAAATCCTCCACGGAAATTTCTGAAAATTGTGCCCAATACTTCAAAAACAACTGTTTATTCATAGAAGATGACGAATGAATAAAATAGTCATCTTCATGATAGTGATAAAACATAAAATCAAAAAACTGACTTACCGTAGTGTATCCTCGCAGCGACTTCATCAGCTCCTCCGCATATTCCGGCTTTTCTGTCAGAAGAAACCGTGTATTTTCATCCATCTGGTCAATCTGTAACGTAATATTATCCGTAATCAACATATCATTTTCATGCCGACTCACAATTCCCGAGAGATACTGCTCATTTCCCGACAAGAAATCAGAATATACCGTTTTTACTAAAAGTCGATAGGAATAAATTCCCATTGTAGCCAAAATCAAAACAATCACCACAACATAACCCAATATAAATAATAGCACGTTATATGATTTTAATTTATTTTTCATATTCTCACCTTATATGGTTATTCTATCGTTTTCATGGAGCCAAAATCGATTCCGGAAAGATTATCCAACTCAAAGTAATGGCGCACATTTTGCTCCTTCTTTTTCAGCTTAATGTCGGAAAAAGAAATATTTTTGAAGGTTTGCTTATCCTCAAAGCCAATTAACCCTATGGATGGCTTATCTGTTTTCTCTACTTTATCTACATTTTCTTCTCCATAGAAAATGGTATAGGCCTGCCCTAAAAGGACGCAATTTTCATAGCTTATATCTTCAAGCCTTGTCAGCTCACTCGCACCCTCTCCGTCATTATTGCAAGAATACACTGCGCTAATGCGGACATTTGGCATAATACTGTCATACACATGAATATCCTTAATCAGACCGCCTCGTTTCCTGGTGGTCTTGATGACAAATCCTACGCTGCTCATGGTCAAATCTGCATTCCATACCACAACATCCTCACATCCGCCGGAAAGTTCGCTGCCTATAGCAATACCGCCGCCTGCACCTTTGATATCAAAGATTCGCAAATGCCTGGTCGGACGTTTCACCACATTTCCTTCCGGATTTCTGCCGGACTTAATGGCAATGCAGTTGTCTCCCGTGTCAAATCTGCAGTCGAATACGGTAACGTTTGTAGAAGAGTCCGGATTTAGTCCATCCCCGTTGTGAATACCGCGGGTATTAATATTGCAGCCATGTACCACCACATTGTCACAATAAATAAAATGTACATTCCAATAAGGACCTTTGCCTAAAGAAACATTGGAAATCACCACATTCTCCGCATTGCGCATTTCAATCAGTCTGCCACGAAGTCTTCCATTAATGGTAGCAATACCTCGGTCAAAGGTGGCAAGCTCTTCTTCGCTGAGACTATCAATATAGTCCTTTGTGAACTCTATGGCATTTTTCTCCATATGTTCCATCAATGTAATGCCACCGCCGATAATACTGCCACCACGGATAGTAATATCCTTCGTACTGCATCCACCATCCGGATTCAATGCTCCCACATTCAAAAGAGACTGATAGCAAAGCATATGAAGTCCTTCTGATCTGGATGGTACCAAAGGAAGATAATCCTTCGGGTCATCACTTCCCATAATCACTGCATCCTCTTCCAGATACAACTCTGTGCCGCTATGCAGGGTCAAAGCTCCTGTCAAATATCTACCACTTGGGAAATAAACCACCCTTCCGTCTGCCTCATCCAGTGCTTTTTGTAAGACTCCGGTATTCAGGGTTTTGCCATCACCTATTGCAAAATACGGTGCTTTGGTGACATCGAGACGAGGCCTGAATGCTGTCGTAGTAAAAAATGCTTCATCCAGAAGCACCCTTTTACTGTTCAGACATAAAAAGAGTTTTGCCTCATATCTTGTGCTTTCCTTTAATTCATAAAAAGACACATTGGTTTTCTTTGTTTGTATGCACTGCCCATCTGAAAGAACAATTTCATAGAACTCCCCTTCCATCAGGGAAGTTGTCCTTTCAAAATAGATATGCATTTCCTGTTCATAGCAAATAGCATTAAGACCTCGTTTCATGCAAAATCCTTCCTCGTTTAATTTCTTTTTTATCATACAAAATGGGACTTCTCCTTCGTAAATGTTTTATGCGCTTACACTTACATTTTAACAAATTCGAAGTCCCTTTTCTATGAGATTAATATTTGAAGCTTACTTTTTTACTTTTTTTGCTTTTAATGCAATAAATCCACACATCAATGTAGCACAAGCCAAAAGTACAATCCACAAAATCAGATTACTGTCATCTCCCGTACTTGAACCAGAAGCTGCTGTTACAGGAGTGGTCTCTGCATTATCATTATTGTCTTCACCGGATGTATCTTCATCCTGCGTATCATCCGCATCCTCATTTGTGTCTTCGTTCGCAGGTTGTTCCAAAATTGTCAGTTTACTGTCTATGCTGTTTCCATCCTGATATACTAGAGTAACTGTATGTTCTCCTACAGAAAGTGTTTCTAAATAGCTCTCTTTAAAGGTCACGATTGTAGAACCTTCTTTCAGTGTATAGTTTGCTTCATCCACTTTTTGACTATCCATCTTTACTTCAGTCAATTTATTTAATTCACCTGTACAATGAATGGATACCGTGGAACCAGAACCCTTAGTATAGACATCAGCTGTTCCGGATTCAGTAATTTCCGGTTTTGCACTTGGTGCTGCCGTTGGTGTTACACTTGGTGTCGGTGTTGCACTTGGTGTCGGCGTCGGTGTTGAACTAGGTGCCTCTACAAGTGCTTCTCTAGCTGCCTTTAACTCTGCTGTCAGCTCGTCAATCACTGTCTGCTCTTTCTTTGCAAGGTTTGCAGCTAATGCCTCTGCCTCATCTAACAATGCCTGATATGCACTCCAGGAAGCTTCGGTGTAATCAGACTGCGCCAGCGCATCTGCCTGTGCGATTTCTGCGTCCAGAGCGGTGTAGTCTGCAGCGGACTGCTTCAGATATTCGATACCATTGCTTTTATGTGCGTACACGCCAAAGGTCGGTGTTTCCACAAATGGTGTACCAACTATAGCCTGACCAAAGCCTTCAATTACCTTATCTTCCGTAGTATCTACTACTACTTCCGGATCAAAAATCCACGCATCATTAATCTTGAAATGGATACCAACAGAGCCATCCGGATTGTTAATAGCACCGATTTCGATATCATAATATCCACCACCACTATAGATGCTGGTATCAACCTTTTTATCAAGCTGTGTAACCTTTTTGCCACCTTGACGCTTTTGCATTTGCACGTATAACTGACTCTCAGCTGCTTTATACTCAATACAAATGAAATATCCGTCTGTAGCATTTGCAATAGTTCCAGCATTTGGATTTACTTTAGCAATAGGAAAACCATGCCATGTCACAGTGTCGTCCGCCGCTATCTTATGGTCAATTTTGTACTGGAAGCACAGAACATCTCTAATTCCTAGTCCCGGGTTGTACATTGCATCGCTTGAACCCGCTTCTGTTATGAACTGTAATTCATCCCCCTCAACCTTGATGTTCAATTCTTTACCAGATACAGGTGCCCAATCCTCCGCACTCAGTTCATCAAAAGTAATATACTGAATTTCACGACTGGTCTTCGCTACATAAATCGCATTTTCTAAAGCAACCCTCGCCTGATTTACACTTACCTGATCCTTACCTCCCAGATTATTCATAACAGCTTCGGCCGCAGTAATGGCTGCCTCCAATGCTTCGTGTGTGCCATCCGCATACAAGCCGCCGTTGCTTTCATCTGTAACCTGAGCAAGTAAAGTTTCAGCATCTGCAATTGTTTCCTCTAATGCTGTAGTATCCAGAGGATTTGCTTCCAAATATTCCTCTTGGTTCATGGTCTTGAAGGAATAAACGGCACCATTATTTGCTGCTACAGTACCTGCAATTCTGGATTTTGCCACCGTATCTGCCGTTACTGTCCAATAGTAAGTCGTGTCATAATCAAAGAACTCATCCTGCTCAAAGTAACCAAATCTATGTCTGCTGATATTATTCATTGTCCGTGCGTCAGACATATCCGCATTCTTGGAAATCTTCAAGATATATTCATCTGCACCATCTGCAGCAGACCACTTTAATAACACCTTAAATGGATCCACCTTCTGATTGCCATTAGAAGGGGCGTACATACCGAATGCACCCACAGCCTCCTTCGCTGGCCACTTGGAGTTTTCCTTAGTAAGAATACCAATATTATCCATGTCCGGAAGCTTGTCTTCCCAGGTAATAAGGCTTGGATCTGTAAATGTGAAATCATGTGCATCCACGTTTGTAAATGGATTGCTTGTAGCTACAATATTATCGGCAACATCATTCAAATCGGTAAAGTCTATGATACCATGATTATAAATCAGATTCTCATGCACGTAATTTCTCTGAGAAGCATATAAGCCTACTCCTCCACTTTCATCACCTGTTGCTGCAATCGCTGCTGTAACATCATCATAGTATTTAACCAGTAAAGGATAACGCTCCTTGACTTCTGCCTTCTTTGCTTCAGAAAGTGCCATATAGTCATTATACATATCTCTCGTAGTACTGCTACGTGCGTAACGTACTGCTAAGGTATAATCTTTAAAATTATCGCTGCCATGGATAGCCTGCTTGGAACCTACGCCACCATTTGCCACGATGTTATGTACAATCACATTCTCACTGCCGGAGTTGGTATAGATACCTCTCGGTACATTTTCCAGAATATTTCCGTAAGCGTAATGCTCACGTGTGCCTTCATCAAAATAAATAGCCTGCGGATTAGGTTCTTTACTATTTACACCGATGTCATGAATATAATTATAACGCACATGGGTTCCTCTGGAACGTATATTGTGCGGTGAATAAATTGCACCCTGATCAAATACCTCAGATGGTGAACCAGTAATCTCGTTATATTCTATGATACATTCCTTTGTATAGGCCAGATAGATAGCTACACTTCTGTTACCCTGAAGCAAATTGTGAGAAACCACATTGCCTGTGCCCTGAATATAGACAGCTCCTGAGCCTCCGGTTCCCACTGTGTGAATATAACAATTCTGCAGGAAATTTTCCTCCGGTGAATAATCATAATCTACATCATACTCGCTAAAGGTTACCGGTCTATCCATGGTCTTACAGATTTCGGAATAAATAATACCACTCTGCTCACCATGAATGCGCGCGCCTTGATACAAATTACGTAAAGTACAATTTTGTACAAGCGTTTCTTTACATCCGGTCATATAAATGCCTAGATTCGCTCCATTCTCAACAGTCAAGCCGTTCAGCACTACATTTTCCGTTTCAGTCAAGTTAATGATATTGTCCTGCATATAAGAGTAAGTCACCATAGCCGTACTCATATCACTAATCGGATACATATACAAAATACCTGCTTCTGTATCCAGATAAAATTCTCCCGGTACATCCAGTTCTTCTAAAATATTGTAATAGTAATAGGTATTGGTTGACAAAGTCTTCGCTCCACGATCGGTACCGCCATCCATGGTAATAATACCGGTAACCGCATTGATATCCTTTACACGAATATGCTGATTCAGCCATTCTGCATACAAAGAACCTCTCAGCCAGATTTTACCGTCATTCTCCCAAAGAGTAGGACGTAAATCCGTCATTTCAAAACGGATATCCGGATCGTCTGCATTATCTCCCTTGTTGCCCATAGAATCACCATTATAGTTGATATATCCTATGTGCTCTACCTTTCCCAGCAATGCAAGCTTCGTTACATTTGGATATCTGGATAAAGTCAGCTCCTCTCCATCCACAAATACCTGATAATTTGGTCCGTCCTTGGTCACTTTTGCATTTGCAGTAGAAATACCAAGGTCAGTCAGACTTACTGCCACCACTTCATCTCTTACTGCTGCCGGTAGCTTACTATATGATTCGGTAGAGATTTCGCTTACCGCTTTAAATGCACTACCCGCAATCTGATTGCCGCCTGAGATTATAACTTCCTCATTATCATAAGCACTAATGATAACCGGAATCTGATTTTTTCCGGAATGGGCACTTGTGATACTGATTGTTTCAGTCACATTATATGTGCCGCCCTTCAAATATACCACAATACCTTTAAAAGGTTCTTCACTGGTCTGTAATGCTGCCACATGGTCCAAAGCCTTTTGAATGGTAGCTAATGGTTCTGCTTTGGTACCTTTATAGCTGTCTTTGCCATTTACAGGATCAACATAAATAGCTACCTCACCCTTCACTTCTACAGGACTTACAACCGGCACTTCTTTACCGCCGACTGCTGCTTCCAAATCTGCTACCTTTTGTAAATAAGTTTCATAAGCAGTTGCATTTTCATCCAATGGCGTATATGTCTTTGGAAGCTTCAGGTCGATGTCCATCACAGCTCCTTCGCTATCCATACGTTCACCAAATTGCAGCTCTGTTGCTTTGCCTAACGTCCAGCTATCCTGAACGCCTGCATTGTATGCCAACTCATAACCAAACGGTGCTGAAAGCGTAAATAAATTACCTGTCTGTGCAGGTGCTGTAATAAGTGGCGTAACCATATTCCACGCATCCGAAGCCTTTTTCACGGTTACTGTAACCGCTTTGGTAGGTGCTTGTGTAAAGGTAAGAGTACTGTCATCCGTCATTTCCACCTTTTTCATGGCTCCCCATAAACCGGTCTCAGTGGTATCTGCAACAGATAACTGGCAACCGGTTAATCCCAAACAGTTAAATCCACTGATATCAGATGGTATTTGGCAATTAGAACCACTCAAATTCAATATGGTATCTCCGGTTACTGACGCTTTTGCTCCATTACTCTGAACCTTCAATGCATGTAACTTTGAAGAAACCGTCGCATTTTCTGTCAATGTAATCTTTACATCACCCAAAATGGTAGGTCCTCCGCTATCCTGTGCATATGCACCATACAGTGTTGTAACTGCTCCGCCATTTAAAGCGATTTCAATGTTTTTATGCGGGCTTTTAGTACTTCCCTGTGATGTTCCATACAGAGTGGTTATGTTACCGCCATTTACGACCAATTTCGTGTCATATTGTCCTGCTGTCGTTACCTCCCAGCTTCGATTACCACCATACACCTCATTAAGATTTCCGCTATTCATGATAAAGCATACAGCTCTAGCCTCTGAATATTTAAAATCTGTCACATTTTTATTGTTAGTTGCAGGATCATGGGACACATTCGTTCCTATTCCCATGTAAATCATTTTGGCAGGATAATAGGTTACACCCGCACCTGCTGTCAGATTCTTTCCCAAAGTCAGGTCATGATAACGTGCATAGATTACCTCTGCCGCGCCGGAAATCTTTATATTCTCAATGGCAGTATTTCCGGAAAGAGCGTATGCTTTGCCGTTGAAATTCAATGCGCCGTTTTCAAATACCGTCTCACCTATTTTAGAGGTGATGACAACTGCACCATCATGCTTAGGGAATTTATACAAATAATTACTTTGTAAGTAACAAGAAAAATCCAAATCCAGAGAACCCTCTACAAATTCTTCATTTTTATTATATTTTTTATATGTTGCCGAATTTTTATTACTATCATAAGTATACTCTTCCTCATCCGGTGCTAACTGAATTTCACTCATGATTACAATGGTCTTCGTTTCATTATCCGCCAGCACTTTTCCCTTGCTGTATGCAGCCTTCAATGTTTTTACTGGTTTGTCCTCTGTCAGACCATCGTTCGTATCGAGACCATTCACACCATCGACATAGACTACATTTTCTGTCGGTGTTACCTCGGGAGACACTGTTGGCGTTGGTGTCGGCGCAACTGACGGCGCTGTAAGCGTCCATGTCACACTCTCGCCTTCTGCTTTGGTCAAGCTGTAATCTTCCGGTGCTGTCAAGTTAAAAACATAGCCTGTACTGGTAGGTGCCGTAATCAATGCAGTGGTTGTGTTCCATGTGTCATCATTATTGGTAACATAAACATTTACTGCATTTGTAGGAGCGCTGGTAAAGGTTAATGTACTGTCATCGGTCATATCGACTTTTTCGACAGATTCCCCTGCAATAGTCAAATCGCTTCCATTCAATCCAAGATGTTTAAATCCATTATTAACAGCAGGTATGCTAATATTAGAACCGCTCAAATTCAATATCAAATCGCTGGTTTCTGCCAGTATTGCCGTCTTGTCTGTACCATTGTCTGTACCTACAGACAGTGCAGTAATCGCTGATGTAACTTCTGCCTCTCCAACTACTGTAATCGTGACATTGCCGGCAATCTGAGTTCCTGCATGTGCACCATACACAGTTCCCACTTTACCGCCATTTAAGGTAATATTGATGTTTTTATGCCAGGAATTTTGATTCTTGACAGAACCTAAGGAAGTACCCCATAACTCAGATATAGAACCGCCATTTACAACCAATGTCGTATCTTTCGTTTTCTCAGTATCAGCATCTATATTCCAGCTTCGACTGCCACCATATACATATTGAGCACTTCCGCTTTTCATGGTAAAGCACTTGTCTCTCAGATTTGCTTTTTTCGTATCTACTACTTTTGCTCCAGTAGTATATGTTAAATTTGTTCCTGTTCCCATGTAAATACTTGTAGCAGGATAATATGTTACCCCCTCCGCCGCCGTCAGACCTTCTCCCAAAGAAAAGTCGTTAAAACGTGCGTAGATACAATCTGCTGCTTCGGTAATCTTTATATTCTCAATAGTAGTATTCCCAAAAAGAGCAAATGCTTTTCCATTGAAATTCAATGCTCCGCTGCTATCCTTGGAGGTAATTACAACCTCTCCGGCATGCGACGGAAATTTATACATATCTACACTATTGACTTGGTTAGACCAATCCAAGTAGTCTGCGGCATTCCCTGTAAAGGAACTATTTGCAACAGCAACTGTCACGTTGCTTTCATTCTTCTGTTTAACCAACGGTGCCTCATCCGGTGCCAACTGCAATTCACTCATCACTACAATCGTAGACTTCACATTATCCACAGGCACTTTACTATACGCCGCTTTTAGTGTCTTTACTGAGGTTTGTTCTGTCAGACCATCGTTCTCATTGCTGGCACCTTCACCGCCTACATATATAACAGTTCCCGTCGTACTCTCTCCCTCTGCCTGAAGTTCCATCGGTGAGACACCAAGTCCACCAACTATCAGGCACAGTGAAATCACTAAGGACAAAAATCTTTTAAAAAACCTTTTTTTCATGTCACTTTCTCTCCTTTCTGAGATTTGAAACATAATCCAATTTTCCCCTTTTATAAGTACAGCCGTGACTCAAAAAATCACGGCCATACTCTTTAACTACTATAAATTTATTTTGTAACAGCTTGCAAGGATTACTGAAGATCCATAGCATCAATACCCTTTTGGTAAATATCTACGTATTCCTTTACCTTCATGCCATCAAAAATCTTTACAAACGCATCCCATTCTGCATCGGTTACACCATCTTTAATGAATTTTGTGAAATACTCATTCATGGTTGTGTTCAGGTCTGTCTTAAGCAAATTAATCATTTCGGCTTCTTCCGGAGTCAGTTTAACCAGATCAAGGTAATCATTAGAATAATCCTGAAGAACTCCTGCTTCCTCTAACTTAGCATGCTGTTCGTCTCTCCAAACAGTAGTTTTAGCTTTTACATAATACTTGTCATATGTTTTAGGAGGTGCATAGAACATTCCTTCTACATTAAGGGAATCTACAAGTGTAGGCTTTACATAGCCATCTGTAGTCCAAGTTTCATACTTACCTTCATCATTAATTTTCCAACCGTGAGACTTGTCCGCATACTCTGCCTCGCCCTGATACATGGTCCACTGAGTTTCAATATCCAGCATATATTCAAACAGACGCATCGTTGCTTCCGGATGCTCATTGGTAACGGTAATGTATGCCATAGGAGCTGCAAAGTCGTTTAATCTCTCCATTTCGGCACCTTCCTCCGGAATATACATTTCATACTTTATACCTACATCATAGGTCCAGTTATTAACCGGGTTAGAAGCACTGGCAAAGCCTACCACGCCATTTTTTACCTTTGCAGTATGTGTAGTACCATCCTGAGAGAATAATTCCGCATCAAGCAGACCTTCTTCCCAAACTCCATGCAGCCACTCTACACATTCACGGAAGTTGTCCATGGTAGGAATAAACTGAACTTCCTTATTGTCGTCAATGAAAAGCCACGGAGCGGAGTTATAAGGGGTATATGCCATTCCAAACCATGGGTATACGCAAGTCAGAGAGCTTGTCATATTTGTTACAGGAGTACGAGCAGTCCATGGAATTTCATCTGCCTGACCGTTTCCATTCGGATCCTGAGTTTTAAACGCACGAAGTGTGTCTAATAACTCTTCCTTGTTGGTTGGCATAGGAAGCTTCAAGGCATCCAACCACTCCTTATTAATAGCGAAGATACTGCTTGTCTTACTACCCTGACTACGTACATATCCCACAGAATACTGCTGTCCGTCACTGCCATAGCAAGCAACATTTACATCATAATCTTCTGCTTCAGCACGCTCTGTATAGGAAGGTAAGTACTTGTCAATAAGCTCATCCAATGGAAGCAACACCTTCTCATCTACACCATACTGCTCAATGCTAACATCCATGTCATGTCCAAGGATGATGTCCGGATATTCTTCGGTAGCAAGCATCAGGTTAAACTTAGTGGACCAATCTGATTTCTTTACCATTTCAAATTCCAGATTGATGCCTGTTTCCTCTTCCAAACGCTTGATAGCAGGCATTTCATCAAATGCCATCGGATTGTAGGAATCACTGGTACCCAGCATTACCTTTAAGGTAATCTCTTCATTCACGATTGGATAACCAGTTTCGTTGAAGTTTTTCACTTCTTCTACAACAGTTTCACTTGTAGCGGTGCTTTCCTGACCCGCATTTGTTTCTGTGCCGGCAACTTCCTTCTGACCGCATCCAACGAGAGAGGATACTGCCATGGTTGCTGCCAATAACAGAGCAATTTGTTTCTTCTTCATGTAAGAAACCTCCTTAATTTAATAATATTTCAACACAAGGTCTTGTGCTGATTTCTGATTTGTCGTTTGGCTTTATCCCTTCAAGGAGCCAATCATAACGCCCTTTTCAAAGTGCTTCTGCAGTAAGATATACAATAGAACAATCGGTACCGTAGCAATTACAATGGTACAATACTTTGCAGAGTTGGCAATATGCATAGCCTCTTCCATACTTGCCTGTGCCATTTCATCCGTAAGGAATGCGTCAGTTGCCGTGGAAGATATTACGGCAAGAATCTCACGCAAAATCGTCTGTAACGGAAGCTTCGCTCTATCTTTAATATATACCAGACCATTAAAATAGTTGTTCCACGTTGCCACACCATAGTAGATGGAAAGCACGGACATAATCGTCTTGCTAAGCGGTACTACTACCTTACCAAAATACTGGAAGTGGGAAGCACCGTCCAGCTTGGCTGCTTCATATAACTCATCCGGAATAGAGGTCTGAATAAAGGTTCTGGCCACCATCAGATTCCACACGCTGCAGGAACCCATAAAAATCAGAACCCAACGTGTATTATACCAGCCCAGATTTCTGATGGTCAAAAAGCCCGGAATCAAACCACCATTGATAAACATGGTAATAACAAAGTATAAGTTAATAAGTTTTTTGCCCGGAAATACCTTACGTGACATAGCATATGCACACAGTAAAGTCATAGATACACTAAGTACAATGTGCGCAACGGTATAGTACAGTGAATTAGCATAACCAATCCAAATTTCCTTATTTTGGAAAACACTTTCATATCCAATGAAGGAAATATCCTTCGGATACAGGAGTACCTGTCCTGTAGCTACCAAATCCGGATTGGAAATAGATGAAATCACAACCAAATATAAAGGATAAATGGTAATGAACAATACCAAAGCCCACAAAATAGCGTTAAAAACATAAAACATCTTGTTGCTTGAGCTCATATTTTTTAATTTTCTTGTTTTCATTGTAAACCGTTCTCCTTCCTGTTAAAATAATCCCACACTGGATACTTTCTTTGAAATCTTGTTTGCAGTCAAAATCAGCACAAGGTTAATCAAATTCGTAAACAAACCAATGGCTGATGAATAGGAGAACTGACCGCCATTCAAACCAATCTGATATGTATAGGTACCAATAATATCGGATACAGAAATATTGCCTGCGGTCTGTAATACCAGTGTCTTGGTAGTATTACTGCTTAAAACCTTACCACAGTCCAAAATAAATACCATTACCGCTGTCGGAATCAGGGTTGGAACGTCAATGTGCCAAATCTTCTGCCAAACGCTGGCACCATCAATTTCCGCCGCCTCGTAAAGTCCGGGATCCACACCCGCCAAACCTGCTATGTAAAGAATCGTACCATATCCGGCGCCCTGCCATATACCGGACAAGACATATATCCATCTAAACGCTTCCGCCTCAGCCATAAAGTCATAGGTACCAAGCCCCAACGCCACTCTGGCATGATTGAAAATACCGGTGGTCGGACCTAGGAAAATATACAGCATACCCGCCAAAACTACGGTAGAAATAAAGTGCGGTACATAAATGGTAGTCTGAATAAATCTCTTGCGCTTGTCGTTTCTTATCTGATTTAAGAAAATTGCAAGAAAAATCGGGATTGGGAAGTTACAAACTAAATTCAAAATGTTTAACACCAGCGTATTGGTAATCAGACGTTCAAAATAGTATGCATTAAAGAAATTTTCAAAATGCTTAAAGCCTACCCACTTACTTCCCGTAATACCCTGCGTTATCTTATAATCTCTAAACGCAATCTGCACGCCATACATCGGCATATATTCCGTAATAAAGAAGTAAATCACAACCGGAAGTATCATCACATACAGCTGCCAGTTGTTTTTAATCTGAATCTTTACCTTAGACCAGCTCATTTTTTTCTTTGTTTCTTTTTTCTCTTTACTCTGAAATTTCTTCAGTGTATTCATATTTTCGCTCCTTTCAAGTTGTCCGTTTTCTCTTTCTGATATCAGATTACACGAACTTTTCACAAATTTAAATCCGCATAAAATTTTAACACCTTCTAAAAAAGCTTGATTTTACGTGGTTTTTGCTTGTAACTCATAAAAATCCACAGAAAATCCAAATGAAACTCCCCCTTTCTCTTCCATAATCACCTTTTCCCCCTTCGTTACCTGCAGCCTTGTAATCTGACCATCTTCCCACGAAGCGCTAACTTCATATCCGCCCCGTGCACGCAGGCCTGTAAAGGAACCTTTTTTCCACTGCTTACATACAGCCGGAAGTATCACAAGCTTTTCACCATGACTCTGTAAAAGCATTTCTGCAATGCCTGCCACCACACCAAAATTACCGTCAATCTGAAACGGAGGATGCACGTCCATGAAGTTGTCATAGATAAGCTGTGACTTCATTTTTTCCAGAAGCTCATAGCACATATCTCCATCTCTTAAGCGTGCATACAGACAAATCAGCCAGCTGCTGCTCCACCCGGTAACGCCACCGCCATGGCTCAAACGCTTTTCCAAGCTCTTTCTACAAGCAGCCATAAGCTCAGGTGTCTGGTCATTTATCATTTCAGCAGGAAACAATCCATATAAATGAGATACATGGCGATGCCCCGGATCTACATCCTCTACTTCTTTATACCATTCCTGCAAGCATCCATCGGAAGCAATTTTAAACGGATAAAGCTTAGGATATATTTCTTTGATTTTTTCTGTCAGTTCATCCTCGTGCCCCAGTATTACACTCATCTTGAGAATATTTCCAAACACATCCTTAATAATGCTCATGTCCATGGTAGAGGCAACGGTAAGCCCACACTTATTTCCTCTGGAATCATAATATGTATTTTCCGGTGATGAGGACGGAATCGTCACCAGATATCCCTGTTCGTCTTCTCTCATCCAATCGATAAGAAACTCTGCCGCTTTTCGTGTAATAGGATAAACTTTTTCGCGCAGATATGTTTCATCCGGTTGGTACAAATAATGCTCCCACAAATGTCGCACAAACCAGGCTCCTGACACTGCCCACAGCTTCGCACTAGCCCCATATTCCACGCCATGCGCGTTTCTCCACACATCGGTATTGTGATGAGCACAAAAACCACGGCAACCGTAAACCTCTCTCGCCACCTTCTCACCACTGATACTCATTTCCTCCGTCATTCGAAGCATCGGTTCGTGACATTCCGGCAGATTTACCACCTCGGCCGGCCAGTAATTCATCTCCGTATTGATATTGGTGGTATAATTACCGTTCCAACGCTGCCTGAACACACCACTCCAGATACCAAATAGGTTGGTCGGTTCACTGCCTTCCCTGGAACTTGCAATCATTAGATATCTGCCATAGTGAAATAATTTTTCCGTCGTTGCAAGCCCTGCACTGTTATCATCGGAATTTTCCGGCACAGTACTATTATCATTGGTATTCCCCAGTTCAAAAGTTACACGGTTAAATAATTTTTGATAATCCTTTACATGCTCCTGATATATTCTATCAAAGCCTTCCTTCTCTGCACGATCTAAGGTGATTTTTGTATCTATCTCCTTATCAGGCTCTGATTGAAAATCCACAAAGCTGGTGTCTACTGTTGCAAAAATCACAACCTCGTCCGTGTCTTCCAGCATAATGGAATTATTTACTACGGATATATCGCCATCCTTACTAAGAATTTGCACTGCCATCTCAAAGGAAATACTGTTCTCGCCTTCATCGTAAAACATATATGGTGCCTTACGATCCATGTTTATCATGTGAGACGGTGCCTTCCCTCTCATATAAATCGTATTTTCCTGCACTTCTAATTGCACGTTTAGATCACTTTCCAGTGAGAAAAGCAGACGGATGCTCTTCATAGAGCTTTTTATCTTCATCGCAAAAACATTATGTGGATAGGATACAAATGCCTTTTTTTCATAAACAGGGCATCTCTCATCCATATAACTACTATGTCTTTTGTATTTTATATTTACTTCTGCATTATTTAACGAAAGTGCTCTTTCATAATCCAAACATTTTCCACCAGTCTCTAAACTTCTGATGTTTAAGAATCCTATTGGCAGGTAACACTCCGAATCCCTGCCTTTTACATGCTCTGCTGCATACCTTTGTGCTTCATAAAAGTTATCACTTTGAATCATGCCCCGCACAACCTTTAATGCCTCTACATTAGAAACGTAGGGCTCTTTATGTACATGCCCACTCCAGAATGTATCATGATTGAACTGAATGATTTCCCGTTCAGGCCCACCATACACCATTGCGCCCAAATGACCGTTTCCTAACGGAAAGGCCTCCTCCCATATATGAGCAGGCTGATTCAGCTTTATATCGTATTGCTTCATTTTCTCGTGCACTTCCTTTCCATTGCTATAAATCATAGTATAGCCTCGAAAAGAACACTTTTTTAGCCCCATAAAATTTTAACACCTCTTTATTCTGCAAGAAACCGGTAAATACTGGAATATATATCTGGGTTATAAATTAATCCGGCTATCTCGTGTACATTCATGCCGGTTTGATAATCGGCTTCGTACTCCTGAAGCATTACAGCAATTTCATCTTTTGTAAAGCTCATGTCAATTTTAAATTCTGTAGCAATATCATAGGGCACCCCATAAGATATGAAACAAAAAAACACCCATTCTAAACGGTAAATAATTCCATTTTCTCTAAAATTATACCTATCATCGACGTTAATCGACTTATTGTGGGTTGTTAATAATAGCATCATGCACTAACATATTTATATAAAATTATTATAATTGGGGGACTTATATGAAGTACGAATTATTAAGCGAACACATTTTACAAGAGCTCAATATCCCAGACAAATATATGGGATACACGTTCATTTCTTATGGGGTTTATCTGATGAAAACAGATAAGAATTCCATCCGGCATATTACGAAAACCTTGTATATTGATATTGCCGAAAATTATAACACGACTGATAAAAATGTCGAAAAAGCTATAAGAACCGTCATTGAAAACATTTGGAAAAAGAATACATATGACACATCTCTACTTATAGAAATATTTGGTGAAAAATATCGGTACCATAGACCTACAAACACAGAATTTTTCGAATTGTTATTTGCTTATATTGAAATGTATAATGGCAGAACGATTAAATGTCCTTTCTATGGCTGTGATCATTGCGCTTTAGGACAATGTAAATAATAAACAAAAACAGAATAATATAATTAGAGCAAGAGGGTTGATTCTCTTGCTCTTCTTACTTACTTATTAAACTGTACAGTTATTGATTGTTACTTCGCATAATCAACTGCGCGGCTCTCTCTAATAAGATTAACCTTAATCTGACCTGGGTATTCCATTTCAGCCTCAATCTTCTTAGAAATTTCTCGCGCCATCAGAATCATGTCTGCATCAGATACCTGTTCTGGAACAACCATAACTCGAATCTCTCTACCTGCCTGAATAGCAAAAGATTTGTCTACACCTTTGAAATTGTTTGTGATTTCTTCTAATTGTTTGAGTCGGCTTGTATAAGCCTCTAAGGTCTCGCGCCTAGCTCCCGGTCTGGCAGCAGAAATAGTATCTGCAGCCTGTACTAAACAGGAAATTAAAGAAGTAGGCTCTACATCACCGTGATGAGACTCTACAGCATTGATAACCGTAGCGTTTTCACGGTACTTCTTACAGAGCTCAACGCCCAACTGAATGTGAGTACCTTCCATTTCGCGGTCAACTGCTTTACCGATATCATGTAATAAACCGGCACGCTTTGCAAGTCTGACATCCAAACCAAGCTCTGCAGCTAATAAACCTGAAAGCTGAGCCACCTCTATGGAGTGCTTTAATGCATTCTGACCATAGCTGGTTCTGAATTTCATCTTGCCAAGTAAGCGAACTAATTCAGGATGTACGCCGTGAATACCAACTTCAAGAGTTGCCGCTTCACCTTCTTCTTTAATCATAATTTCAACATCACGCTGAGCCTTTTCAACCACCTCTTCTATACGAGCCGGATGAATACGACCATCAACAATCAGTCTCTCAAGGGCAATCCTTGCTACCTCTCTACGAATAGGATCAAAGCTGGATAAAACAACTGCTTCCGGAGTATCATCAATAATCAAATCAACACCGGTCATAGTCTCTAAGGTACGTATATTACGTCCTTCACGACCGATAATACGTCCCTTCATTTCATCATTCGGAAGCTGAACAACAGAGATTGTGGTCTCGGATACATGGTCTGCTGCACATTTCTGAATGGCCATAACAACGTAGTCCCTTGCTTTCTTTTCCGCTTCTTCCTTTGCTCTTGTATCCAATTCTTTAATCAACAGAGCGGTTTCATGCTTTACTTCATCTTCAACAATTTTCAATAAGTAGTCTTTTGCCTGGTCGGAGGTAAGACCAGAGATTCTTTCCAGTTCCTGTACTCTTTGTTCACTAAGCTTAGAGATTGCAAGTTTCTCTTTTTCAAGAGCTTTTTCTCTCTCTGTCAAGCTAGCTTCTTTTTTCTCGATAGCATCTGATTTCTTATCGATAGTCTCTTCTTTCTGCTGAACACGTCTTTCAAAACGCTGCACTTCTGCTCTGCGTTCTTTGATTTCCTTGTCCAGTTCGTTCTTTGCACGAATGGACTCTTCCTTGATTTCCAAGGATGACTCACGCTTTTTGGCCTCAGCAGTCTTAAGAGCTTCATCAATAATTTCCCTCGCCTTTTCCTCTGCGCTTCCGATTTTCTTCTCAGATACATTCTTACGATATGCATTTGTAATCAATACGGTAACCGGAATCGCCACAGCGAGACATGCCAGAACTATCAGACAAACAACGCCGATAGATAACATACAGGAAGCTCCTCCTTATTTAATTTTTGTGCGAACATTTTGTATAAAAATACAAAACCAAAATACACCTATATAATTGTAATGTATAAATTGCCTAATGTCAAGGATAAATTATGGTCAAATTTTACAATTTAAGGTATTATTAAGAAAATTCCTCAAAATTCATGCATTGCTTTATACAATCAACACTATATCCTTTACGATAAAGAAAATTCATTATCCGCATAGTTTCCTTGTAATCAGCCGTATTCTTATCAAAATGTTTCTTATGAAGAAGTGCCTGAATCTGCCTTACCTCGTCTACAGGTGCAAACTCGGCTTCATATGTCTGCCATGCCGTTTCTGCCGCTTCCAGACTGACACCTTTGGCCTTTAAATCCTGCATAATCCTGCGTTTGCTACGACTCTCACAATAACAGCGAATATATTCTCCGGCATACCTCACATCATCTATATAATGATATGATGCAACATAATCCAACGCCTTCTCTACCAGGCACATAGGATATCTGCCCTCTATAAGCTTGCGTCTAAGACCTTCTCTGGTATAACTGCGCTTCTGAAGCAAATTCATAGCCCGAAGCTTCACACGCTTCAATAAAACATTTTCTAAAAGCTCAAAATAAATTTCCTCCGAGATTTCCTCACCCTCTGTCAGACCATACCTTCTCACTTCACCCTTATATAAAGGGAATTCAAGGTGCTCATCAAGCTTGACGAGCACCCTTCTCTTATCGTATTCCAGAATAGATGTAATCGTCATAACATCTATTCTTCTTTGGTAGCTTTAGAAGAACGTACTGCGTCCTTCTCTTTATCTGAAGCTGACACTTTATCAGCCTGTAAACCATAATGCTCGCGAACCTTTGCCTCTACCTCGTGCATAACCTCAGGATGTTCTTTCAAGAAATTCTTGGCATTTTCTCTACCCTGTCCTATCTTATTGCCTTCATAAGAATACCATGCACCGGATTTGTTAATAACACTGCATTCAGCGGCAAGATCCACAATATCCCCTACTGTAGAAATACCTTCACCAAACATAATATCGAACTCTGCTTCCTTAAAAGGAGGTGCTATCTTGTTCTTTACAATCTTCACCTTGGTACGATTACCTACGTCCTCGCCGTTTACTTTAATAGCCTGAACACGACGAACATCCATACGTACAGATGCATAGAACTTCAAGGCTCTACCACCGGTAGTCGTCTCAGGATTACCAAACATCACGCCAATCTTCTCACGAAGCTGATTGATGAAAATTACAGTACAATCTGACTTGCTGGTTATTGCTGTCAGCTTACGAAGCGCCTGTGACATCAATCTGGCCTGTAAACCCACATGATTGTCTCCCATCTCACCATCAATCTCTGCCTTTGGTACTAATGCTGCTACAGAGTCCACTACGATAATATCAATAGCACCGGAACGCACCATTGTCTCAGTAATCTCTAGTGCCTGCTCACCATTGTCCGGCTGAGATATGTACAAATTATCAATATCTACACCGATATTTTTAGCATAAACAGGGTCTAAGGCATGCTCTGCATCAATAAAGCCTGCAATACCGCCTCTTTTCTGTACCTCGGCAATCATGTGCAGCGTAACGGTAGTCTTACCGGAAGACTCCGGACCATAAATTTCAATAATACGACCCTTTGGAATACCACCTAATCCCAAGGCAATATCCAGACTAAGCGCACCGGTAGGTATCGTTTCCACATTCATCTGCGCAGAAGAATCTCCCAGCTTCATAATGGCCCCTTTACCATATGACTTCTCAATATGGCTTAACGCCGCCTCAAGTGCTTTTTGTTTTTCGTTTTTTTCCATGTTCTATCTCCTTAATGCTCTCCAAGCCACGGTAGTAACACATCAATTCATACTCTGTATATATTAACCAAAAGTGAACAAATGTTCTGTTAAATACATAATAAAACATATGTTCTCCTTTGTCAATACCTTTTTTGTTTTTAATTAAAATACAGTGCATAAGGTGGATTGCTGAAAGGCTTCAAAACAGCACCTTCTTCACCTTTCCCATCCATAATATCCTTTCGTTCCAGAAACTCCTGATAATATACTGCTGCACTACCATCCCTTAAGCTCTTATATGTGCTCACAGATGACAAGGTTGGCCCTACATTATTGTACATGGTAAGCAATATCATACATGTGGCAATAAGTCCATATACCAAAGAACAAAATGGTATTTTTGTTATCTTTTCCATATATGGTATTTTAAAGCCAGGGAACTTACGATGCAAGTATCCTAAAATGTAAAATTCATTTCCCAGCAACCAGAAAATCATCTGAAAACGATAAATATTCTGCACGCGATATGCCCCTAAAATACCCAAGGCATATTGATTTGGTGTAAATTGTGCTGCGTACAGGCAAAAACTTATAAAAAGAACTAATCCCGGTAACGGGAATTTATAATTTTTGTTTTTAACAAGCTTCCAAAAAAGAGGAAGTAACGCCACCATCAATAGAATTACAAACGGAAAAGTCCACGTTTTGATGTATTTTGCTGCTTCATAAAAAGACATTACTATAGCCTTAACTGCACCGATTTCCTTTTCCGCACTGGTTTCTATTCTTACTGCACTTCC
Organism: Lachnospiraceae bacterium; assembly: GCA_017516285.1. The sequence goes on along the minus strand of JAFXDD010000003.1, from coordinate 46,291 downwards.
CGGGCTAAAGACTGATAACAGATAACACCCTGTCAAGACTCCGAAGTTTATACTATAAAAAACCCGCCTTCTATGCTTTTTCCAGAACCCATATACTGCAAACAAGAAATAAATACATACCATAAAAAGGCCTGTTATAAAATTGCCGCCACCCATACAAACAGAGAAGAAAATCAGAACAATTTTCATGGCATTTTCTTTTGCTCTGCTTTTACTTTGCACATCTAACAATCTAATCATTAACCCCAGTGAAAACAGACTGAGTGCATAAAAACCTGTATATAAAACAGAACCACAGAACCAATAATATGCCTCTACTAAGGAAGGTGGGAAAGACATATGATAAATCATAATTGGCACACTTGCAATAATGGTCTGTGAAAATGTTGCACTAAATCCTTTTTTCAATATGGTATAAACAAGAAAAAAATCAGCAACAAGTAACGGAAGCAGGGTAATAAAAGTAGTAACATAGTAATAATTCTCCCCACCAACTGACCAGAAGGTAAACTGAAAAAAAGTACTCGTATATGGTCCCTGCCATCCCTTCCAATACTCAATTGTATTGCGTATCTGTGCAGCCAATATGCCCCATATTGATTGTCCTTCAAATAAGCCCTTCTGAGCCATATCATAATACCAGAAATCGTCCGCTCCCATCACATTATATCTGGCAATCAATAACAGCGGAATTAACAATATAACAAGCAAAGTAAATAATCCCAGAGCAATCAAGCGCTCCTGATACTTTTGTTTCATAAAATACTCCTCATAATGTTCATTAACATATAAAAAAACTACAACATCTCCTGATGATACGTAACACCATCATACTCTAACATACAATTCCTTGCCATGGCCAAAGCCACAGTGGCTGTATTTTCACGATTCTTGGCGCGGTTGCCGCCAAACCAGTATCGTTTCACCCAGACACGTTCTTTGACTGCGCAGGCCACATAAACAAGCCCTACAGGCTTTTCAGGAGTGCCTCCGGTAGGTCCTGCTATGCCGGTCACTGCTACTGCCACGTCAGCCTTCGCATGACGTTGTGCCCCCAGCGCCATTTCTCTGGCGGTTTCTTCGCTGACAGCACCAAACTGCTTTAAGGTATCCTCGGACACACCCAATTCCTCCATTTTGGCTTCATTGGCATAGGTTACAAAGCTTCGTCCGAAACAATCGCTGGCACCGGAAACATTAACTAATCTGGCACTGATAAGACCACCCGTACAGGATTCTGCCGTGGTAATCTGATAGCCGTGTTCCTTGCAAAGCCTTACCACCGCATCCTCCAGCTCTTCCTTTTCAGAAGTGGTATAAACGGCTGCCCCAAAACGACGGATAAGTTCCTCTGCTACCGGCTCTGCAAGTGCCTTGGCGCTCTCCACATCCGCTGCCTTGGCAGAGATACGAAAATGCACTTCTCCCAGCTTGGCATATGGCGCAATGGTAGGGTTAGACTGTCCCTCCAGAATATCTGCAATCATAGTCTCCGCTGTGGATTCCGGAATGCCGCAAACCTTCACCATTTCACTGTAAATCACTTCACCGCTAAGAGCTGATAACTTCGGTGCCACACTTTCCTCGAACATAGGCTTCATTTCATTCGGCGGTCCCGGCATCAGGAATACATGCTTGGATTCATTAAACACATGAATCCCCGGTGCAGTACCATTATTATTTACTAAAATTTCTGCACTCTCCGGTATATCTGCCTGCCGAAAATTATTCTCCGTACAGGCAATCCCTCTCTTTACAAAATAGGCACGAAGCGCCTCACAGGTAGCCTCGTCTCTGTAAAGCTTCCTGCCAAAGAGCTCTGCCACAGTCTGCTTAGTCAAATCATCCTGCGTAGGACCAAGCCCGCCCGTCATCAGCACTACATCTGCTCTGGAAAGAGCCAGTTTGATCGTATCCTTCAAGCGACCGGGATTATCTCCCACTACAGTCTGAAAATAACAAACTGCCCCTAAATCTGCACATCTGCTGGCCAAATATGCCACATTTGTATTTACAATATTACCCATTAAAAGCTCAGTACCAACTGAAATTAATTCTACTATCATACTTATTTAAAATCACTCAAAACACTTCTGTTTTTGTAAACATAATCAATTAAAGAAACAACAGTCAACACAGTTGCAATCCACATAACAATATTTGTAAGCAACTGTAGTGCAGGAATATTGGCCAGCATTAAAATAACCATAATCATCTGGAATACCGTTTTGTACTTGCCCCACATGCTGGCAGCAATAACAATGTCATTATCAGAAGCAATCAATCTAAAGCCGCTGATAATAAACTCTCTGCTGATAATCACAACAACTACCCATGCCGGAATACGACCTAATTCAATGAGACAAATCATAGCAGCAGAAACCAAAAGTTTATCCGCCAAAGGATCCATAAATTTACCGAAATTGGTAATCAGATTGTGCTTACGTGCAATATGACCATCCATCTGATCTGTCAGACATGCAATACTGAAAATAGCTGTAGCAACCCAGTCCATGTACTCCATCACACCGCCAAAAAGAACCTCATACCATCCCCATCCGGCATTCTGGCCTAATAATATAAGTACAAAAGGAAACACTAAAATCACACGAAATACAGTAAGTTTATTAGGTAAATTCATGGTATATCTCTCCTATCAAATCATATTCGTTACTGTCCGTAACCTGTACCTTCACAAAATCCCCTGTCATAAGAGTGGCTGTGGTCTGTATGAAAATATAACCATCCACATTTGGTGCATCCTTATAAGTACGCCCCACATATACATCCTCATCGGAAACCTTGCCCTCTATCATGCACCACAACACACGACCAACCATGTCCTCTGCCTTTTCAAAGGCAATGGCCTGCTGTAACTCCATCAGTTCATCCCTGCGGGCTTCCTTCACCACTTCCGCAATCTGGTCAGGAAAAAGTGCAGCCGGAGTATTTTCCTCCTGAGAATAAGTAAACACACCCAGACGATCAAATTCCATCTCGTTTACAAAGCGATAAAGCTCTTCATGGTCCTCCTCCGTCTCCCCCGGGAAACCGGTAATCAGGCTGGTTCGCAATGCAATATCCGGAATTTCCTGACGCAGTGCACCGATAATGCGGCGCAAATCCTCATTGGTGGTTCTGCGGCCCATGCGCTTTAAAATGCTGTCAGATGCATGCTGGATCGGCAAATCCAAATATTTAACCACCTTCTTTTCGTCACGGATAGCAGCAATCAGCTCCTCGTCTATTTCCTCCGGATAACAATATAAAATACGCACCCAATATAAGCCTTCAATCTCACAAAGCTTATGTAACAGCTCTGCAAGACACTTCCTTCCATATAAATCCATGCCATAAAGGGTAGTTTCCTGCGCTACCAAAATGAGCTCCTTTACCCCCTGCTCTGCTAACTCCCTTGCTTCTCTAAGCAAGTCCTCCATAGGCACAGAACGGAACCTGCCACGTACCTTTGGAATAATACAATACGTACAGAATTTATCACAGCCCTCGGCAATCTTTAAATAAGCAAAATGTCCTCCGGTTGTCACTATACGCCTGCCCTTGGTAGCCGCCAGATACTGTATATCCTCCAAAAACTCCGGCCTCTTATCCTTAAGAACCTCTTCTACAGCCTCCACAATATGTTCAATGGCTGTAGTGCCCAGAATAGCATCTACCTCCGGTATTTCCTCACGAATTTCTTCATGATATCTTTGCGCCAGACATCCGGTGGCAATCAATGCTTTCAGCTTACCTGCCGTCTTTAACTGTCCCATTTCAAGTAATGTGTTGATGCTTTCTTCTTTCGCATCATGGATGAAGGTGCAGGTATTTACTACCGCCACCTCTGCTTCGGATTCATCATCCGTAAATTCAAACCCTTTGTCTGCAAGTAACCCCAGCATCTTTTCACTGTCAACCAGGTTTTTATCACAGCCAAGGGATACAAACATAATCTTCATCTGAATATCACCTGACTAAATAATTTTAACGAAAGCCTGAGCTTTCGGTACATGAAACAAAGAGAAACCCCTTACAAGAGTTTCTCTTTTCTTTTGTAAATAGTACCTTGGATTATTCTTCTTCTGTAAGGATTTTAATCTGACCCTGCTTTAATTCCTCAACAGCAACACTTAAAGCCTTGTCTTTCTTGGTTCTGACCATAGGATCGGCACCGTCAATTAACTGACGTGCTCTTCTGGCTGTAGCCATAACGATAGAATAACGGCTGTTTACTACAGGAGTATCCCCCTCTGCTTCCTCATTAACTACCTGCATTAATTCTGCATAAGATGGATGTAACATTTTATAATTCTCCTTTCTTAAGGTCCAATAATTCTTTGCGTACATTCTCAATGAATGTGGTGTTGCGGAAAGCTCTAAGCTTCTCAGACTGTAACATCCGGTGCAGGCTCTCAACGCATATATCTATGTCATCATTCACCAGTATGTAATCATACTGCTCAATGCCCTGACTCTCCTCTACTGCACGAAGCATCCTCTGACGAATTACCTCGTCTGTCTCTGTGCCGCGCCCCTTTAAACGATTGTAAAGCACTTCTGCACTTGGCGGCATTACGAATACCAGTACTGTATCCGGAAGCTTCCCCTTTACCTGTAAGGCTCCCTGAATTTCTATTTCTAAAAGTACATCCTTGCCTTCTGCCAGCTGACTCTCCACATAATCTCTCGGAGTTCCGTAATAATTGTCACAGTAACAGGCATGCTCTATAAAACCGTCTGCCTGAATTTTTTGCTCAAACTGCTCCTTCGTCGCAAAAAAATACTCTATGCCATCACGTTCCCCCGGTCTCGGAGCACGGGTAGTCATGGACACACTGAGCGCATACTGCTCGCTGTATTTAGCTAACAATCCCTTCATAATAGTGCCCTTGCCGGTACCGGCAAAGCCGCTCACTACAATAAGAAGACCCTTCTGCTTCATATAATCTGCCTCTCTTTATTCAATGTTCTGAATTTGCTCGCGAACCTTTTCAATCTCGGTCTTTAACTCAATCGCACAATTGGAAATTTCTAAATCATTAGACTTGGATAAAGTAGTATTGGCCTCTCGGTTCATCTCCTGGGCAATAAAGTCTAACTTACGTCCGATATCACCACCGGCAAGTAGTGTAGACTTGGTCGTGGCAACATGGCTCTTCAGACGCACAATTTCCTCATCCACACAGGACTTATCGGCAAATATGGCAACCTCTGTAAGCAGACGCGCCTCATCCACCTTTACATCACCTAAAAGCTCCTGCACCTTGGCCTCTAACTTTTCACGATACTCCTTAACAATCTGCGGGGAACGCTCTTCGATAAAAGACACTCTATCAAGCATCCCATCCAACTTCTCTATCAAATCCTCCCGCAGCTGCTCACCCTCTGCCACTCTTGAAGCCACAAACTGCTCCGCAGCCCCCTGAAAAGCCTTTTTTCAGCTCCTTCCAAAGCTCTTCTTCGTCTGCATCAACCTCTTCCATGGTCAACACCTCCGGATAACGTGACAAAGAAGAAACACGAATATCATTGTCCAGATGAAACTCCTCCGCCATCTCCTCCAGATAAGACATATATTCTCTGGCAAGCTCTCTATTGTACTTTACCACAGCATTGGACTCAGACATATCCTCCAGTGTAATAAAAATATCCACCTTGCCTCTGGAAGCATAATTCTTTAATTCGCTTCTGATAGCACTTTCGAACATATATAATTTCTTTGGCATCTTAATACTGACATCCAAATATCTGTGATTTACAGACTTCATTTCCACCGTATACTTACGGCTTCCTTCCATAATCTCACATCGGCCAAAGCCTGTCATACTCTTTATCATGCTGTACCTCTTCCTGTATATGAGCATAAATCCCCATACTTCTATTTAGTATATAAAATTTACGCCAAATAGTCAAGGAAATCCACAAAAAACTTTTGTCCGTTTTCAAAAATCGTTGCACTTGTCCATATCATATTTTTATGGTAAAATATTTATAATTTTTAATTTCTATAAATTATAATGAATATGACTGAAAATCAGTTCAAGGAGACACAAACATGGCTTTTGACGGTATTACCATTGCCTGTCTGGTGAAGGAGCTTTCCGACAAGCTCACAGGCGGACGAATTTATAAAATTGCTCAACCAGAGGCAGACGAGCTGCTTTTGACCATTAAAACGAACAGCGGACAGTATCGCCTGGTACTAAGTGCCAGCGCCAGCCTGCCCTTAGTATACTTAACGGAAACCAACAAGCAAAGCCCCTTTACTGCGCCTAATTTTTGCATGTTGCTGCGTAAGCACCTGCAAAACGGGCGTATTGTGGAAATCAGCCAGCCGGGCTTAGAGCGTATTATTCATATCGTGATTGAGCATTTGGACGAGCTGGGGGATTTGCGCCGCAAGACACTGATTATCGAGCTTATGGGCAAGCATTCCAATATTATTTTTGTGAATGAAGAACAGATGATTTTGGACAGTATCAAACATATTTCCGGTCTGGTATCCAGTGTCCGCGAGGTATTGCCGGGACGCACTTATTTTATTGCAGAAACGCAGGAAAAGCACGATCCCCTGACCGCCCCCACAGAGGTCATGCCAGGCTTACTGGCTACTAAGCCAATGCCTGTTTTCAAGGCCCTTTACACTACTTTTACAGGATTTAGTCCTATTATGGCACAGGAGCTTTGTCACAGAGCCGGTGTGGATGGCGATTTACCTACAGCCGGCCTTACAGAATCTGATTATGACAGTCTCTGTACCGCCTTTCAGACTATGATTTCTGATATTAAAGCCGGTTACTTTCAACCGGTTATTGCATATAAGGGTGAAGAACCTGCCGATTTTGGTGTCTTTCCTTTTACTATTTATCCCAAAGATGCCCAAAAGAAATTCGACTCTATTTCTGCCCTTTTACAGGAATTTTATGCTGAGAAGAATACCCTTACCCGCATCAGACAAAAATCCGTGGATTTGCGCAAGATTGTACAGACTGCATTAGAGCGTAATGTAAAAAAGTATGACCTACAGATAACGCAGATGAAGGATACCGAGAAAAAGGACAAATTCCGCCTGTATGGTGAAATGATTACCGCTTATGGCTATAACGTAAAACAAGGCTCCAAGTCCTTTGAAGCCCTGAATTATTATACAAACGAAATGATGACTATACCACTGGACCCTACCATTCCGGTGATGGACAATGCAAAGAAATATTTTGACAAATATGCAAAGCTAAAGCGTACCTACGAGGCTCTAAGCACTCTGACAGAGGAAGTGAAGGCTGAAATAGCGCATCTGGAATCCATCTCTACTGCGTTGGATATGGCTCTCAAGGAAGAGGATTTGACCGAAATCAAGGAAGAGTTGATACAGACCGGCTATATCAAGCGCCATGGCGGCCAGAAAAAGGCCAAGGTTACCAGTAAGCCTTACCACTACATCAGCAGCGACGGCTACGATATATACGTAGGCAAAAACAACCTGCAAAATGATTTCATTACCTTCCAGATGGCTACCGGAAATGACTGGTGGTTCCATGCCAAAGGCGTACCGGGCTCTCATGTACTGGTTCGCACCAATGGTGAAACCGATATGCCGGACCATACCTTCGAGGAGGCCGGACGCCTTGCAGCCTACTACAGCAAAAACCGCGGCCAAGACAAGATAGAAATCGATTATATCCAGAAAAAGCACGTAAAAAAGCCGGCCTCTGCGAAGCCGGGCTTTGTGGTGTATTATACTAATTATTCTTTGATGATTGATTCTGATATTTCCGGGATTCCGGAAGCAGGAACACAAACACCAAAGAGCTGACAAGCAGCATAAACGGATAAATCAAGTGCGGAATAATATCAAAAGCGGATACTGCACATTCCAGCTTTGCTGCTACTGAAATTGCTACTAACATCTGTGCACCATATGGAATAATTCCCTGGAAGATGCAGGAAAAGGTATCCAGAATAGAAGCCGCTTTTCTTGGTGAAATATTATAATTTTGTGCCATTTCCTTGGCAATCGGATTTGCCATAACAATTGCAACGGTATTGTTAGCCGTAGCGATGTCCATGGCACCTACCAACAGACCCATACCAAGGGTGCCGCCCTTTTTGCCTTTAAATAACTTTTTAATCAAAGACAGCAATGCTTCAAAGCCACCATAGGCATCAATAAGCGCGCAGATTGCAGCCACCAAAACTGCTACCATGGATGTTTCAAACATACCGGATGCTCCGGAGCCCATATTCGCCAGTAATTTGGTTGCTTCCGTTGCACCGGTAGCCAGCATAATGACAGAACCACTGACAATTCCGATAATCAGCACCACAAACACATTAATGCCTGCAATTCCGCCTAAAAGCACCAATATGTAAGGTACAATCTGAATCAGGTTGTAGTCCTGAATCACTGCCTCTCCCACATCTGCCCCTATCGTCTGAACAGCCAGTATTACAATCGTTGCAAGCGCTGCCGGCAAAGCAATTCCAAAGTTTTCTTTAAACTTGTCCTTCATGGCACATCCCTGACCATTGCAGGCCGCAATGGTAGTATCGGAAATAAAGGACAGATTGTCGCCAAACATAGCACCACCTACAACAGCCCCCAGACACATAGGCACCCCAAATCCGGAGCTTTTAGCAACCGCGATGGCAATCGGTGCAATCAAAGTAATGGTACCTACAGAAGTACCCATTGCCAGAGATACAAAGGCACTGACCACAAACAATACCAATACGGCAAACTGTGTCGGAATAAAGGACAACACAAAATAAGCCACACTTTCTGCACTGCTTCTGCCCACTACGCCTACAAAAACACCCGCAGCCATAAAGATGAGCAGCATAGTAACAATATTTTTATCTCCTACTCCCTTCGCCATAATCTCCAGTTTTTCGTCCAGATTAAGCTTTCGATTTTGAATACAGGCAACACAAAGAGCCATCAAAAAAATTACCACAATAGGGATTTCATAAAAGCCCATCGGTATTTTCAAAATGTACTCAAACGTGATACCAAATCCAAGGTACAACACCAAAAATACCCCTATCGGTAACAGTGCTATATAATTTGCTTTTTTCATTTGTATTTGACCTCCTAAATTTTTCCAAAGTATTTATTTGCTTCGCCCCTTTACCTTCCTAAGCAATGGCTTAAGCATCCCACCCTTTGGTATATTATCCAATGTCTCCTCTGTAATACCACCGCACATAATCATGGCAATGCCGTAAACTGCCACAGCAAGCACTACTGCAATCCCCAGTGCCACAATATTTACAGGAAGTACCAAATAAATCACGGTATACACCAGGTATGCTGCCACCCCCATTACCAGGGCGCAGATGAGTGGCTTAATAAACACCTGTCCCATGCGTATCCTGCAATCTAATTCCTTACGTACCGCTAGCTGGTTTAATACACTCATCAGGGTGGCATATACAATAAATGCAATCGGCAGCGCGTAAATGCCAAGCTTCGTGCCAAGTAAAAGCCCAACTACTACCACAGTCTGCACGCTCAAGGCTATGGCTGCATTAATAACCGGCAAATTTACTTTGCCAATGCCCTGTAGTATACCATTGGACACCGTGGATAGGGAATAAAACGCAATAGACACGGTCATCATACGAAGAAGCATCACTGCCATTTGCAAATCCTCCGGTGTGGAGAAGCTAAAAAGCAGGTCCAAGACCGGCTCTGCCAATGTAAACATACCAACTGCTGCGGGAATGGCAAAAAGCATGGTGGTCTGCACAGCCACTTCCACCTTCTCTCCTGCTGCCTTACGGCCTTCACGTACAAAAGCACCACTGACTACCGGAATAAGAGCGGCACTCATGGCAGAGGCCAGCGCCACAGGCACATCGCTTAATAGCACTGCTTTGCCGGAATAAATACCAAAAACAGAATAACTTTCCTGCTCCGTCATGCCCAAATGCGCCATAGCTATTTTGGTAAACAGGTTATTGTTTAAGGTAATATTAAAATTATAAATAAATGTACTTAAAATAATAGGTGTCACAATAAGCAGCATAGACTTAAAAATATCACCATAGCTATCCAGAACATTTGCCTTATCACGTTGGATACGCTTCTTAATCAGCCCACGGTTTATCATATAAGCCCAAAGCATCACGAAAAGAGCTGTAATCACCCCTGCCATAGTACCAAGCGCACTACCGATTGCTCCGTACTCCGGTGACTCAAATATCTGCATAAAGTAATAAGCTGCACCCACACTGACTGCCGCATTCAGTATTTGCTCAAAAATCTGGGATACACTGGTCTGCACCATGCTTTTGTGAGCCTGAAAATACCCTCTAAGCACACCTAAGAAACCATAGATAAGCACCGTTGGTGCAAAGGCTCTAAGCACCAACGAAGCCTTTCCCTCCAACAGAAAATCTGCACCAAAAAACAGGAACAGACTGGCAATTAAGCCCACTGTCCCTACATACATCAGCGCACAATAAAAGATGCGTTGTGCATTCCGGTACTCCCTTTGCTCCAGCTTCCCGGCCATCAGCTTGGAAATAGCGGATGGTATACTGTAGGAAGCCAGTAAAAGTACAATGGTGTATATATTGTAGGCCGTAGAATAATATCCATTGCCCTCATCTGTCAAAATATTGGCAAGCGGTACACGGTAAATCAAGCCAATAAGGCGGCAGATGATACCTGCCGCCGCCAGAATACCTGCTTGCATTACAAAATCATTGCTTTTCTTACGATTTGTGCTCATAATCCCGGTTGGTATCTTTTCTAAATTTATTTGGTTAATTCATCATACAGTGCTTCATATTTCTTGGCTGAAACACCCCATGAAAAGTCTGCTGCCATAGCTCTTTCCACCATCTTGTTCCAGTTACGCTTATGCTCATAATAAACACTTTCCGCATAACGGATGGTATTTAACATTTCATGGGCATTGTAATTGGCAAAGCTAAAGCCCGTACCTGTGCCTTCGTATTCGTTGTAAGGCTCTACGGTATCCTTTAAGCCTCCGGTTTCGCGAACAATTGGCAGGGTGCCGTAACGCAGTGCCATCAGCTGGCTCAGACCGCACGGCTCAAATAAGGATGGCATGAGAAAGGCATCACTTGCTGCATAGATTTTGTGAGACAGAGCCTCAGAATAATAAATATTGGCAGAAACCTTATCTGCATACTTCCAATCGAAATGACGGAACATATTTTCATACTTGGCATCACCGGTTCCCAGTACAACTATTTGCACATCATCCTGGCACAGTTCATCCATCATATAATCAATCAAATCAAAGCCCTTCTGATCTGTCAGTCTGGATACAATACCAATTAACATAGTCTTATCATCCTGACGAAGTCCCAGTTCCTTCTGCAGTGCACGTTTGTTCTTAAGCTTTTCCTTGCGGAAATTATCAATGCTGTAATTGTTGTAAATATGGATATTGGTTTCCGGATTAAAATCCGTATAATCAATACCATTTACAATACCTATCAGGCTGTCACTCTTCATCTGTAACAACCCATGCAGACCTTCTCCGTAAAACTCAGTCTTAATCTCCTCCGCATAGGTCTCGGATACGGTAGTCACTGCATCTGCATATACAATACCGCCCTTTAACAGGTTGGCATTGTCATAAGCCTCCAGCTTCTCATAGGTAAAGTAATCATAAGAAAGTCCGGTAATATTTTTCACGGCATCAATGCCCCACTTACCCTGAAACTTCAGGTTGTGAATAGTCATTGCAGTCTTCATATCCTTGTAAAAGGCATTTTGTGCAAAGCTATCCTTTAAGTACACAGGTATCAGGCCGGTCTGCCAGTCATGGCAGTGAATCAAGTCAGGCTTAAAATCCAACAATGGTAATGCAGATAAAACTGCCTTGCTAAAGAAAGCATATTTCTCGATTTCGAACAGGCCGTCATCACAATAAGGTCTTGGACCGGAAAAATAGAATTCATTATCGATGAAATAGTATGTAATACCATCTACTACCGCTTCCATAATACCTACGTAAACGTTCTTCCAGTTGTAATCCATATAAAAATTAGTTCTGTAATTTAATCTATCCTTCATTTCCTGCTTCATACAGCCATACTTAGGAATAAATACACGTACATCATATTTACTCTTGTCAAGGCTTTTCGGCAAGGAACCTACAACATCCGCCAATCCTCCGGTCTTGATAAAAGGCACGCTTTCGGACGCAACAAACAATATGTTCTTCATATAAAACCCTCCGTTGTAATGTTAAAAATCATTTCAGTATGTTTAGTATACTACATCTTAAACAATTTTTAAAGTACCACTCACACTTTTTGTCTGTTTTGCAGGCGAATTTTATCTGCAATCAGCGCAATAAACTCTGAATTGGTGGGTTTTCCCTTTCCGGTATTGATGGTATACCCGAAAAGTCCATCTAAGGTTTCCATTTTACCGCGGCTCCATGCCACCTCAATAGCATGTCTGATAGCGCGTTCTACTCTGCTTGGCGTGGTATTATATCTCTTGGCAATGCCCGGATATAGTATTTTGGTGATGGAACTTAACACAGTCGTATCTTCTACACTCATGATAATTGCTTCTCTTAAATATTGATATCCTTTGATATGGGCAGGCACGCCTATTTCATGTATCATATTTGTAACCTCAGCCTCTAAATCCATTTCCTTTGGTAATTCCTGCTTATCATACACCGTTTTCTTAGCTTGAGCCGGTTTATCCTTAAGGGTACCAGCCGGTACTGTAATCATAATCTGAAATTCTTTATCTGCCTGCATTAAATCGTCAAGTATTCTATATACATTATCATTGTCTCTGGTAGAGGTGAACCGTAATTGTTCCATATAATAATATCCTCCATGGCAATTCATTTTCTTTTATTGTAAAGTAGGAATACCCAAAATACAACTAAAAACCATCCAAATATTCCCCCACCAATCGACTCATTGCTCCATCATATCCTCTATAAATATGCCATATCCTCTCTTACTGTCTCTTACCAGTACATGTGTCACTGCACCGATAATTTTACCATTCTGAACGATACTGGCACCGCTCATTCCCTGTACAATACCGCCGGTTTTGTCAATCAGCTCCTCATCCGTCACCGTAATTTCCAGTCCCTTATTTTCCTCGTAAGCATCATAATGCATCGCAGTTATTTCAATATCATAAAACTTACGCTCTCCATCCACACTGCATACCACCTGTGCCGGCCCTATGGAAACCTGCTGCTTATAACCCACAGGCAGACGCTCCAAAGAGGACAGTTTTCTCATCAGCTTTTCATTGCAGCTGCCAAAAATGCCGGAATCCGTATTGGCATAAATATCTCCCAATACATGCCTTTCACTATAATCTATGACTCCGGTAAGCTCCCCCGGCTCACCGCTTTCTCCTTTTTTAATATCAATAATCTCCGTTTCATACAAGCTTCCTAAGTCAATATGCACTACCTTTCCGGTATCTCCGTCGTGTATACCATGTCCCAGTGCCCCAAAGCTGCCCAGCTCATCTACATAGGTCAGTGTGCCTATACCTTGGGCATTATCTCTGATCCAAATGCCCAACTGATATTCTCCTTTGGTATTTTGAACCGGGGTCACCTTGGCATCAAACACTTGGTTATCACGATTAATAGTAAATATCAGACTTTCTCCTGCACATTCTTCTATCCTCTTTGTCAACTCATTCTTTTTACTGATACTTTCCCCATTTACAGCCAGCACGTAATCCCCCTTCTGCAAAATATATTTCGCCGGGGTAACATTTCCCTGATTACTCTCCACTTCCCCAATATCCACAATCATTACCCCATCTGTCTGCAAATAAATACCTATAGGAATACCGGCCGGTATCAAATATTCCTCTCCCACAATTTGCAGCTCTACATCCTTCAGGGCAAAAAGACCGAATAACTGCAGTTCCAAATCGTAGGTAGTTAAGTCATTGGCAACAAGCGTAATTGGCTCGTATAAATTAATAGCCATGGTCGTATCACTGTCTTCTTTATGCCTGATAGTGCCTGTCACCGGTAAGCCAAAGGACAGTGTTTCCTCTTGTCCGGAGGTTACACAGATCTTGGAAGGCAGGCATTCATTATAATATTGAACTGCAAAGCCACACAAAGAAGAAAAGGTAGCCATTACACCTATGATACGTATTCCAATCGTCAGCCATTTACTTTTTTTTGCCATAGCGAACTCCTTTACAGAATGTATTATGTAGGCTCTTTATCCAGCCTGTTCACTTAAAAAATCCAAGGCTTCTATACCTTGGATTTTAAGTCTTACATAGTATCTGTAAATCGTTCTTTTTTATTCTGTTAAAATTTGCAAAAAGACTTTTTTAAATAGCGTTCTTGTACTTCAGAGCCTGCTCACGCATACTGCGCGCATGCTCCGTAGCAGAAGCATTGATTTCGTCTGCACCTACCATTCTGGCAAGCTCTTTTATCGCCTCTTCCTCCTTCAATGCATCAATACCGGAAATCGTACTACCGTTCTGCACTTTTTTGGAAATCAGAAAATGATTGTCTGCCATGGCTGCAATCTGCGGCAAATGTGTAATGCAGATAATCTGGTGTGCACGTCCCAATTCCCCAAGCTTTTCAGATACTCTCCATGCAGTCTTACCGCTGATACCGGAATCAATTTCATCAAAAATTAAGGTGTCAATAGAATCTCTTTCTGCAAGCACAGTCTTGATGGCAAGCATAATACGTGACAGTTCACCGCCACTGGCCACTTGTGCCATAGGCTTAAGGGGTTCACCCGGATTGGTAGAAATCATAAATTCCACCTCTTCCAGCCCCTTTATATTAGGCTCTGCCTTTGGCTTTAAGGCGATTTCAAAACGAACATCCAGAAAATTTAACTCCTTTAGTGACTTTGTTAAAACCAAAGACAACCGTTCTGCAGCATTTTTTCTCAGTCCTGAAATAACTCTACCATGCTCCATAACAGCCTTATAAGCCTGTTTCAGCTTGGTCTCTATATGAGCCAAATGCTCTTCAAAATGTAAAAGCTCATCGATTCGACCTTGCTTCTCCTCTGCATAAGCAAGTACTTCCTCTATAGTCCTGCCATATTTATCCTTTAGATGATTAATAACATTTAATCGCTCCTCCGTAAGCATAAAGTCCTCTTCTGAAAACTCAAACTCCTCGGACATATGTAACGCAGTGCGGTTAAAATCAGATAAAATACTGTCAAGATCCGTAAGCATACTGTCTAACTCCGTAAGCTTGTCATCATAGGAAAGCACCTGCTTTAGCTCCCTCATTGCCATGCTGACCATAGCACCCGCACCATTGTCATAATCGGTACATTGCATTCCTCTTTGCAAAGCATCCACAATATGCTTGCCGTGAAGCATCCTACGATACTCCCGCTCCAACTTATCATCTTCGCCGGAAGTTAATGCCGCCTGTTCAATTTCCTCTACTTCATACTGAAGCAAATCCAATTCACGCTTACGAGAAGCTTCGTCTGTATTTTCCGCTTCCAGCTGCTCCTGTAAATGCTTATACTCCTGATAAGCTTCCTTCAAAGCAGACAATTCCTCCAAAAGAACCTGACCGGCATAGGCATCCAGAATTTCCATATGCTTAGAGTTTTTTAATAAAGACTGATGCTCATGCTGCCCATGTATATCTATTAAGGTCTCTGCCAGTGCCTTCACCTGACGTGCTGTAACTGTTTCTCCGTTGATTTTTAAAATGCTCTTAGTAGGTGTGATCTTTCTCTGGATAATGACCACATCCTCCTCCACCGGCAAATCCATGGATTCCAATGCTCCGCGCACACTGTCGTCCAGCTGCTCAAATACCATCTCTACCAGACCATACTCCGCACCATGACGAATCATGTCCTTATCCGCCTTTGCTCCCAGTGCCAGATTAATACTGCCGATTAAAATAGACTTGCCGGCACCGGTTTCACCGGACAGAATATTGAGTCCGGGAGTAAGATTAATATCACATTCCTCAATTAATGCCAGATTTTTTACATGTAAATTGCTTAACATATCTTGTTCCTCTACTTATAAGACAATCTCTCCAAGCTTCTCTTCTAACTTCCGTGCATCCTCTATGGAACGTGCTGCAATCATAATGGTATCATCCCCTGCAACAGTACCTACGATTTCATGCCAGTGCAATGATTCTAAGGCTGCCGCTGCCGCCATAGCCATACCGGAAACGGTTTTAATAATCAGCAAATTCATGGCCGGCTCCATACTGATAAAGCTGTCCTTTAATATGCGGATGTATTTTTCACTAAGGTCTACCTTGGTTCCCTTTGGAATGGTATAAATTTGTCTGCCGCCCTTACCCGGTGCCTTTACAAGTCCCAGCTTCTTGATGTCCCTGCTGACAGTAGCCTGGGTAACACTATAACCAGCCTCCTTTAAAAGACTGGTTAAATCCTCCTGTGTCTCTATATCCTTTTGCTCTACTAATGAAATGATTTCTTCTAATCTGCTCTTATTCATAACACTTTCCTATGACTGGCTCATTTTTTTATGTAAAATTTCCATAAAACTGGTGGGCTCAAGTCTGATTATTTTGGTGGTACAAGGTGCCATGGTAATGTTAATACAGTCCCCTGTATTTAATTTTACTTTATAGCAGCCGTCAAAAGTGGCCTCAACCTGCTGATTTCTCCCCTGTCTGTCTCCCGGTATTACGATGGTAATTAACTTTTTCCCGGACAGCACCACACCTCTGTTAAACAAATTGTGTGGGCAAATATTGGTCATAACCATGGCATCAGAAGTCGGGTCGATAACAGGACCACCGGCTGATAAATTGTAACCGGTAGAACCGGTAGGGGTACTGACAATACATCCATCTGCATTATAACGCTTTAACAGGGTGTTGTTCAACCAGACGTCAAAGCGTACAATCTGTAAGGAGCCTGTACGGTTTACTACAATATCATTCAGTGCCACACTGCTGATTTCACCGTCCTTGGTAATAACGGTACCCTCTAACATCATACGGTCTTCCACTGTATAATCACCATCCAAAAGCTGTTGTAAGCTTTCCTCCAAATCGTCGCTGTTTACCTCAGTCAAAAAGCCCAGTGTGCCCAGATTAATCCCCAATAACGGAATATGCATGCCGTAGCTGTACCGTGCCGCCTGTAACAAGGTACCGTCGCCGCCCAGCACCAAAATGCATTCTGCATCCATTGGAATGCCCTCCGGCTTGGTCCACTCCTCCTTCTCGAAGTCCCACTTTGTCATAACAACCGTCGTTTCACAACCTCTTTCCTTTAAGTAATTGGTAATACGGGTGGTCAATGCCAGGTCCTTGTCCTTAAAATCATTACTAATTACACATACCTTTTTCATAGGCTTCCCTTCCGACTAATCCAGTGCACCATGTGCCCGTGCCACTGTAGTCTCAATCAATCCCTTTACCTGTGCCTCGGCAGAAATCCCCTTGCCAAGCACCTGTAATTCCTTTAGTCCGGCTTCTGCATCCTTTTCCGTCAGCTCTGCCGCTTCTAAAGCTTTCTGTGCATTTTTTTGTAAATGCACCAGATATTCGATATTACCCTCCGGTCCTTTAATCGGAGAATATTCCAGGTGTAATATATCAAAACCGATCATATCGGCAAAATCCAAAATCTTTGCAACAACCTCTTCGTGAATTTCAGGCTCCCTTACCACACCCTTTTTGCCAACCTTGTCCTTGCCGGCTTCAAACTGCGGCTTAATCAGGCACACCATCTCTCCGTTATCCTTTAAGAGATTTCTTGCAGGAATGAGTATCTTGGTCAGGGAAATGAAGGAAACATCACAGGACGCAAAATCCAAAGGCTCCCCAATTTGCTCCATGGTAACATAGCGGAAGTTGGTCTTTTCCATGCAGACTACCCGGGGATCGTTGCGAAGCTTCCATGCCAACTGACCATGCCCCACATCTACACTAAAAACCTTTGCGGCACCATTTTGCAGCATACAGTCCGTAAAGCCACCCGTGCTGGCGCCGATATCCATGCATACCTTATCTTGTAAGGACAACGCAAACTGTGCCATAGCCTTCTCTAACTTTAATCCGCCGCGGCTCACATATTTCAGCACGCTGCCCTTTACCTCGATTTGGACCTTGTTTGGATCAAACATGCTGCCGGCTTTATCCTCTCTCTGACCATCCACAAAAACCTGACCGGACATAATAATAGCCTTGGCCTTTTCACGACTCTCTGCATATCCATTTGATATAAGCAGTACATCTAAACGTTCTTTCATAATTAACGAATTCTCTCCAAGATACCTTTTACAATGGCAGGAGCATCCATGTGGATTTCCTGTCTGAGCTGGTCAATGCTGCCATGCTCGATAAATCTGTCCGGTACTGCTACCGGATAAAAATCATTGTTAAATCCGGCTTCCTTCATAAAAGCTGCCACACGTTCTCCGTAGCCGCCGGAAATTACATTGTCCTCCATAGTAACAATGAGCTTGTGGCTTCTACAAGCCTCTGTCACAGCCTCTTCATCAATAGGCTTTATAAAGCGTCCGTTTATAACAGTAGGTGTAATGCCCTGCTCCAAAAGTGCCTTTCGTACCTCTTCTGCCACCTTTACCATACTGCCTACTGCGAATATTGCCACCTCACTGCCTTCATATAAAAGCTCACTTTTGCCCAATACAACAGGTGCTCTGTGCTCCTCAAGCCCCGTATAGGCGGTACCTCTTGGGTAACGCACTGCTACCGGCTTACCAAGTGCTACCGCAAACTTCATCATATCAGAAAGCTCCCATTTGTTTTTTGGAGCAAGAATATGCATGTTCGGTATGGAGCCAAGATAAGAATAATCAAATACACCCTGATGAGTCTCACCGTCACTGCCTACCAGCCCGGCTCTGTCAATAGCAAATACTACCGGCAGCTCCTGTATACAGACATCATGTAATATCTGATCATAGGCTCTTTGCAGGAACGAAGAATAAATAGCCACAATAGGCTTTAATCCCCTCGTGGCAAGCCCTGCTGCAAAGGTCACTGCATGCTGCTCTGCAATACCCACATCAAAAAATCTATCAGGGTATATGTTGCGATAACGCTTTAACCCTGTACCGTCCGGCATGGCGGCCGTAATGGCCACTACCTTCTCATCACGCTCTGCTAACTTAATCATAACCGTAGAGAAAATATCGGTATAATTGGCGATCTTTCTTGGAGAAGTAGGCAGCCCGTTCTCTGTATTAAAAGGCTCTGCCCCGTGAAATCTGCTGGGATGCTTTTCCGCTGGAGAAAAGCCATTGCCCTTTGTGGTTAGAGCATGGATAACCACTGCACCCTTTACACGCTTTGCCTCCTCTATGACACGCATCAAAGCCGGTATATCATGTCCGTCTACCGGTCCTAAATAAGTAAGTCCCAATTCTTCAAACCAGGTGCCCGGAATAACAAAATGTTTGATGCCGTTTTTGATATTACGAATGGTATTTACTACATTATCCCCCTTCTCAGGCATGGCCTTTATAAGGGCATTGGAAACTCTGGATTTAAGACCCAGATACTTATCTCCTATACGAATTTTGTTGAGGTATTTGTTCATACCACCTACATTTTCGGATATGGACATGTTATTGTCATTTAAAATAATTATATAATTGGTATCCAATCTGGCTGCATTATTCAGTGCTTCATAAGCCATACCGCCGGTCAGAGAACCATCACCAATGACCGCTACAACGGTCTCGTCGCCCCCTAACAAATCCCTGGCCTTTACCATGCCCAGACCTGCTGAAATAGAGGTGGAGCTATGACCGGTGTCAAAGCTGTCGCATTCACTTTCCTTATGCTTAGGAAAACCACTTAAACCCTTATACTTACGCAAGGTATCAAAGCCCTCCTTACGACCGGTTAAAAGCTTATGGGTATAAGCCTGATGACCTACGTCCCAGATAATTTTGTCCTTTGGTAAATCCAGGCTTAAATGCAGTGCCATGGTCAGCTCTACAACCCCCAGATTGGGGCCTAAATGCCCACCGGTAACACTGATTTTGGAAATCAAAAACTCTCTGATTTCCGAAGCCAGGGTCTCATACTGGTCTATGTTTACATTTTTAATATCATTTGCCTTTTGAATGGTATCTAATAACATATCTTCTCCTGATTTTGGAACATATTATTTGCTTCTATAAATTAAGCTTTCAAATAGTTTAACCAAAAAACTGTCAGAATCAAGCCCTAATAAAGAAATTGCTTCCTCACTCAGCCGCTTTACCTCTGCCCTTGCATGCTCCAGACCATAAATAGACACATAGGTCTGCTTGTTGTTTTTTAAATCACTGCCAATAGGCTTGCCCAATTCCTCGAAAGTGCTGGTCACATCCAGAATATCATCCTGTATCTGGAAAGCAAGCCCTAAATCATAGGCTGACTGCTCTAATCCGGCTACTGCCTTCTCATCAGCTCCGGCCAAAATACCGCCTATCATCATAGCTGCCTGAATCAGTGCTGCTGTTTTGTGCTCATGAATAAACAATAGCTTGTCTGCACTGATAGGCTCTGTGCTGCTTTCGGACTCAATATCACAAACCTGCCCGCCTATCATGCCGTAAATGCCTGCCTTACGTGAAAGCACCTGTAAGGCTCTTGCAATGCGCGGATACATAGCGATATCTGCCCTGTCAAAGGCACTTAATGCAGTCTCAAAAGCATAATTTAACAGCCCGTCTCCTGCCAGAATACCCATAGCCTCTCCATACACCACATGAGTGGTCTTGCGGCCTCGTCTGTACTCGTCATTATCCATGGCCGGCAAATCATCATGCACCAGAGAATAGGTGTGAATCATTTCAATAGCTGCCATAAAAGGCTCTGCCACATCTCCGTTACCGCCAAAGGCTTCAAACACTTCCTGCACCAGCATAGGGCGAAGTCTCTTTCCTCCCGCCAACACGCTGTAATTCATGGCTTCCAGCACAGTTCTTTGGTAACCTTCCTCCTTCGGAAGAAATTTTTTTATAATTTTTTCTATATTATCTACTTTAATTGTTAGGGTTTCATTAAAATTCATCTAATTCACCATCTTGTCCCAAAACAAGTACCTTTTTTTCAACTTTGTCTATAGAAGCATTGCAGTATCTGACAAGCTTCATACCCTGTTCGAAAGCCTTAAAAGAAGCCTCCAGGGAATTATCCGGCTTTTCCAGCTCTGTAATCAATTCATCCAGCTTTTCAAATGCCTCTTCTAAGGAAATGTTACATTCGGCCTCATTCACAGCCATATTTTTCTTTGACATCCATGTGCTCCTTTCCTGTAACCGTGGCAAACACTCTGCCATCCTTTAACTGAATACGAAGTGCAGTACCTTCCTCTACCTGTTCCACACTATGCACCGCACTGCCGTCTTTAAAAGCCACATAACTCAGTCCCTGCTCCAGCTTCTCAAGAGGAGAAAGTCCCTTTAATTGACTGACCTTTAGCTTAAGCTCTGTGCGCCTTGCCTCTATCTGATGCCTCATGGCAGACTGCAAACGTTCTTCCAAAACCATGAGTCTATGCCTCTGCTCCCTGATTTGATGGGCCGGATGCTTCATCTGCAAAAGACGCTTGTAATGCTCCGCCGCCCTGCGATAATAATCCAGCTTCTGGTACATACCACTGGACAAGGCACCCTCATAGGACTCTAACTGGGCCCGAAGCAAAACCACATCATATACTGCAAGCTCTGCTGCCGCAGATGGCGTAGGAGCTCGTAAATCAGACACAAAATCAATAATAGTAGTATCCGTCTCATGGCCTACCGCAGAAATGACCGGCACGGAGCAGTGAAAAACAGCCTCTGCTACTATACGCTCGTTAAACGCCCATAAATCCTCAATAGAGCCACCGCCACGGCCTACAATCATCACATCCACCTGCATAGCCTCCAGAGCATGAATCCCCTTCACAATGCTCTCTGCAGCCCCCTCACCTTGCACCTGGGCCGGATACAGGATAATCTGCACAAAAGGATTGCGCCTCATGGCAATCTGAATAATATCCCTGACTGCTGCTCCGGTAGAGGCTGTGACCACGCCCAAGGTGCGAATATACTTTGGAATAGGATGCTTGTACTCCTGAGCAAACATACCCATTTCCTGAAGCTCTGCCTTTAGGGCTTCAAAGCGTTCAAAAAGCTGCCCTAGCCCCGCCAGACGAATCTCCTTAGCATATAGCTGATATCTGCCGTCACGTTCATACACATCCACACTGCCTGTAACTACTATCTTCTGGCCTTCCTCCAGGCGAAATTCAAGTCCTTTCCTGAAACCTGCAAACATAATGCAGGCAATGGTACCACCTGAATCCTTCAACGTAAAATAAATATGTCCAGAGGAATGGTACTTGCAGTTGCTGACCTCTCCCTGAATAGAGAGGTCCTGCAATAAAAAGTCCTGCGTGAACATATTTTTGATATAATTATTTACTTGTGTAACAGAATAAACATTCGCCATAATCCTGACTACTCTTTTACAAACTTGGCCAATACACCATTCACAAAGCTGCCGGCATTATCCTGCCCATATTTCTTGGCAAGCTCCACAGCTTCGTTAATAGCTACACCGGTCGGTACTGTATCATCCTTTAATATTTCATAAATAGCCAGACGGAAAATGGTAAGCTCTACCTTGCCGATGCGGTTTGCCGTCCACCCCTCTGCCTTTGCAAAAAGTGCCTCATCCAGTTCCGGAAGTACTGCCTTAATGCGCTCAAACTTCTCTGCAATATAGGTCTCATCCTTCCCGGAAAAGCTTACCTCATCATCAGCAAAAAAAAGCTCCTTCTGCTGTACCATATCCTCAGGCTCATTAAATTCTACACGGAATAAAAGCTTAAACAAATATTCTCGCAGTTCTGATCTTGTCATAATAACCTCTGTAAATTTATTTTCAACAATTAGTTCATATTTAAACCGGCAATACGAATGTTTACACCTGCCACCTTAAGGCCTGTCATATTCTCAATAGTGCCTGCCACCTTATACTGTACCTTACGGCATGTCTCAGGAATATTGTATCCGTAAGAAATGGCCAAAGAAAGCTCTACATTTACAATGCCATCTGCAATTTCAACCTTAACGCCTCTTGCAGCCTTCTTTACATTCTGACTGGCCAGACTCTTCTTGGTAGAATCACCCACTGCAGTTACACCCTCTACATCTCTGATAGCGGCCAGACCTGCAATCATGGCCACCACATCATCAGCCAGATACACACTGCCTGCATTCTCATCTTCTTTTAAGATATAATTACTTCTATTGTCCATAGGAAACCTCCTCTTCATACAATAACACTTTTGTTAAGTATACCAAAAAAAAAACAAAGACGCAATAGTTAATACTGCGTCTTGTTGTTATTCTTGTTGTTAATTACATTATCTTCCTTCGCGTTGGAATTGGCTTGGGGTCATATTATAAATCTTTTTAAAGAGTCGATTAAAATGCTCTACATTTTCGTAGCCCACCTCAGTTGCGATGCTTTCCACCGTCAAAGTGGACTCTTTTAACAGGATGCGGGCCTTTTTCATGCGGGCTGCCTTTACGGCCTCCTGGAAGGTCATGCCGGCCTTTTGCTTAATGTATTTGGACAAATATGGCTTGGTCAGGTGAAACTGTTCCACCAAAACATCCAAGGTCACATCCTGATAATGGTTCTGAATGTAATTCATAATGTCCACAATGCGCTCTTCTCTGCCCTCTGTAATATGCGCATCCTCTAACAGCTTGTTGGTTGCAGATACCAAAGCTTCAATGGAAGACCTGATAATATCTTCATCAATACCTACGCCCCAATATACCTTGCCCTCAGACACAATGGATACAAAGGCTGCTGCCTTAGAGGTAGAACCCTTGCCGACAGCATGCTCTTCGTAGCTTGCCAACTCATAATTAACACCGAAATATGCCTTTACTGCATTGCTCACTGCATCCAGACGACCGTTACCCATGGTTTCAATGGTACGTGCTTCTCTATCCTGGGCAATGGTAACCTTGGCAATAATACCGTTCTTCTGTACAAAGTGGCACTCAGACACGTCATAAATAGGCGTATGGTTTACATAAGTATCCTCGAAAATCTGATAAATATCCTTTGGTGTCAGTTCCTGATGCTTTCTGTCAGAAACACCTTTAACCAGATATCCCACCTCTTCCTTCATGGCATTTGGAAGGGCAATACCATAATTCTGCTTCAAAATAAAGGCTACGCCACCTTTTCCGGACTGGCTGTTAATACGAATTACGTCTGACTCATACTCTCTGCCCACATCCTTCGGGTCAATCGGTAAGTACGGAACGGTCCACTTACTGCCGCTCTTACCTTCCTTCCACCAGCTCATGCCCTTGCTGATAGCATCCTGATGGGAACCGGAGAAGGCAGTAAATACCAAATCACCGGCATAAGGTGTACGCTCATACACATGCATACCAACCAGATGCTCGTATTTCTCTCGAATTTTGGTAATATTAGAAAAATCCAAACCGGACTCAACACCATGACATACCATATTCATAGCTAATGTGATAATATCTACATTACCGGTACGCTCTCCGTTACCAAACAGGGTACCCTCTACCCTGTCTGCACCGGCCAACACACCAAGCTCTGCATCGCTGATGCCACAACCACGGTCATTGTGCGGATGTACGCTTAAAATAACGCTGTCTCTATATTTTAAATGCTTATGTATGTATTCAATCTGGCAGGCAAACACATGAGGCATGGCAATCTGCACAGTAGTAGGAATATTAATAATAGCTTTGTTATCCGGGGTCGGCTGCCATACATCCAATACTGCATTACATACCTCCACGGCATAATCCACCTCCGTGCCAGGGAAGCTCTCAGGGCTGTATTCAAAGGTAAAATTGCCTTCTGTCTCATCTGCCAACTTCTTTAACAGCTTGGCTCCCTCAATAGCAATGGTCTTTACCTCTTCCTTGCTCTTTCGAAAGACCTGCTCGCGCTGTGCCACAGAAGTAGAATTGTACAGGTGCACAATAGCATGAGGTGCTCCCTTTAATGCCTCAAAGGTCTTTTTAATAATATGCTCCCTAGCCTGAGTCAGCACCTGAATGGTCACATCCTGAGGTATCATTTTATTTTCAATAAGGGCTCTTGCAAACTGATACTCTGTATCAGAAGCAGCCGGGAAGCCTACCTCAATCTCTTTAAAACCGATATCCACCAACATTTTAAAATATTCCAGCTTCTCTTGAAGACCCATTGGCTCGATAAGGGCCTGATTACCGTCACGTAAGTCTACGCTGCACCAGATTGGTGCTTCGGTAATGGTCTCCTTTTTCACCCAGTCATAGGTCACTTCAGGTGGCATAAAATATGATATTCCGTATTTTTCTTTCGCGTTCATGTAATTCCTCCAAAATTCCAACAGGTTCATAAAACCAAAACACACCTGTGGTTTAAAACTATGTTCCTAGGATACCATAGCTTTTACATTGCCACAAGGTGTGTATTTAATCAATTTTCTTGATTTATTTTAATCTGCTGTGCCAAATTCACTTAAAACAAGGTCTTTGTTTCTATCCAACGTCATACCGATAGACCAGCTGTTGACAAAAAGAAGCAGCGGATTACCCTTCAAATCGCAAACCTTCTTCATATCAGAGGTACCGACAATCTTTGACAAATCAATTTCCTTGTTCTCAATCCAGCGGATATGCTCATAAGGCAGATTTTCCAGTCTGATTTCCACATTGTACTCATTCTCCATGCGATACTTCAACACGTCAAACTGTAGCACACCTACCACACCTACGATAACCTCTTCCATACCGGAATTAAATTCCTGGAAAATCTGTATAGCACCCTCTTGGGCAATCTGATTAATACCCTTTACAAACTGCTTACGCTTCATGGTATCAACCTGACGTACCCTTGCAAAATGCTCCGGTGCAAAGGTCGGAATACCTGCATAGCGGAAGTTTTCCTTTGGCATACAAACCGTATCACCAATAGAGAAAATGCCCGGGTCAAACACACCAATAATATCGCCTGCATAGGCTTCTTCTAAAATTTTACGCTCACTTGCCATAATCTGCTGTGGCTGGCTCAGACGCATAGTCTTGCCCCCCTGTACATGACGCACCTCCATGGCAGCATCAAACTTACCGGAGCAAATGCGCATGAAAGCAATTCGGTCACGATGGTTTTTGTTCATATTGGCCTGAATTTTAAATACAAATGCACTGAAGTCATGCTCGTCCGGAATAATCTCACCGCAATCAGCCACGCGGGACAATGGAGTAGTCGTCATATCCAGGAAATGCTTTAAAAATTCCTCTACACCAAAGTTGGTTAGCGCAGAACCGAAAAATACAGGAGTAAGCTTCCCTGCATGTACACGTGCCAAATCAAACTCTGCACTTGCACCATCCAACAATTCTATTTCTTCTAACAACGTATCTGTGGCAGCCTCACCAATCTCTTTTACGAGGCCATCTCTGTCAGAAACAGATACCTCTGTAACGGCACCTTCCTTCGTTCCCTTTTCCGTATCGGTAAATTTGTAAATACATTCTCTTTCTCTGTCGTAAACCCCTTGAAATGCCTTGCCTGAGCCAATCGGCCAGTTGATTGGACATGTTGCAATTCCCAACTCACTTTCAATCTCATCCAATAATGCAAACATATCGTCTACATCTCGGTCTAATTTATTGATAAACGTAAAAATAGGAATACCGCGCATCGCACAAACCTTAAAGAGTTTTCTGGTCTGCGGCTCTACACCTTTATTGGCATCAATAACCATGACTGCACTATCCGCAGCCATAAGCGTACGATACGTATCCTCGGAGAAATCCTGATGTCCCGGTGTATCCAGAATATTAATACAAAATCCGTCATATTCAAACTGCAGCACGGAACTGGTTACAGAAATACCTCTCTCCTTTTCAATCTCCATCCAGTCACTGACTGCATGTCTGGCAGTAGCCTTTCCCTTAACACTTCCCGCTAAATTAATCGCGCCACCATACAAAAGAAACTTCTCCGTCAGAGTCGTCTTACCGGCATCCGGATGAGAAATGATGGCAAAAGTTCTTCTTCTATTGATTTCCTTGGTATATGCACCCACGTTACATCCTCCAATATTATACATCAATTATTCAGGACAGCTTATAATTTTTCGCTGTCAAAAAAACATACTATTCTAATGTACCAAAAAAAGTCAGGCTTGTAAATAAGTCTGAACTTTTTTATGGAAATATTTATCATCTTTTTAAACTTAATATTTACCTATAACTTATTTTGATATTTCTCCAATTCATGGAAAACTCCTAATACATACACTTCATTATTTTCCACTTTAAAAATTATCAGATAATTCATATCAAGTAAAACAGCCTCTCTATATCCTTTGTGTGCAAGATATTCATCCCTGCATATAGGAAATTGAAAAGGATTCTCTTCAAGCCGCTCATACACACGCTCCACACTATCAAGCAAATGAATAGCAGCCTGCTGATTTTTAATCCGATAAAGCAGATATTTCACAAGGTTGTCCATCAGTTCCTCTGCTTTTTCTGTAATAATAAGTCTATAATACATAGCGTTTCCTCATAGCAGTCAATGACTCTCTTGCATCCCTAGTCTTTCCTTCACTAATCTGTCTTTCTGAAATTTCCAGTTCTCTATAAATCTTCAACTGCTTCATGGTCTGCTCATAAATATCAATGCTCATAATCACCATATCTCCATAGCCATTTTTAGTAATATAAATCGGCTCATCTGACTTGTGACATAATTCGGAAATCTCCGAAGTATTTTTTAAATCCTTTATTGGAATAATCTGTGGCATAGTCTACACCTCCTATTTATGGATTAATTATACCATTATTATCCCACTTTTTCAAGATTATATCGTAAATTTATAAAACGCTGCATATTATTCCCTATCTTCATATGTATTTTCGTACTGGAATTCTCCGGCACCATTATAATATTTGCTGCAAACGTAGCCATCCGCATAGGTATACTCATAGTATCCGGTAACCACACCCTCAGCATCCTTATCTACTCTCTTTACAATCTTACCGGCTTCGTTGAAGGTACTTTCAAGAATATATAACACTTCACCATTTTCATAGCCGACACTCTTATATACATCTCCGGCTTCATTAAAATAGCTCTCACGCTTAATGACGCCTGCTTCGTCATAGGATGTCTGTTTGGTCATGTTGCCTGCCTCATATTCGATAACGCAAGAAATCTTTCCATTCTCGTGATAGTCTATTTCCTTTACCGGATTTTTATCAGCATCATAATAAACTTCAATTTGTACAAATCCATCCCTATGATATCTAATGGACTATTCTATCTTGCCTTCGGCATCATACATAGTTTCTCCGGATTTGGTACCATCCTCAAAATAATAAATAGACTTTTCTGCATTGCCGGTAGCCGCATCATAATAGCTTTCACTACTGATAACTCCATTACGATAAAATACTCTTTTTACCAGCTGTTCACCTTCATACTCCTCGACAACACTTAAAGCCCCCGTATCATCATAGTTGTACTCGGTTCTGCCATTTTCAGTATACACTACCTCCACCATGAGAATATCGTTTACCTTATAGGTCAGCAGATTGCCATTCTCATCAAAATTGGCGACTGCATATCTACCATCCGGATATGTTTCATTTTGCCTTACAACAACGCCTGAGGCATTGTATTCCAATTCTATGGTAATTGTCCACTCACCGGACGGATTGTAGACTTCTGCACGAATTAGATTTCCTGCTGCATCATAAGTATATACATAATGGAAGCCTGCTTCATTATACTCTTCCTCTACCCTTTCAGAAGGAGTAGCTTCATCCTCTGCTTTGTCAGCCTCCGCTGCCTTGATAATCGCTTCTCTTTCCTCTACTACCACCTGTGATTCCGCATTTCTGTTCTCTGCCACGCCAAATACCTCGTAGTGCTCTGAAAGCTTGGCAAGGTCATAGCCATAAGCCTCATATAAATCCGGATATCTCTGTGCATAAGAAACAGCATCGAACTCACCGCCACCGTCTCTTGCCTCAGTCAATCCAAAGGTAACATAGTGCTCAGCATACTTCTCCCAATTGTCGCCAAAAGCCGCATCCAGATCACCATAGGTCTCTCTATATTTCTGTGCATTAAAATAAATGCTTACATTTCTGCCTTCCTTTAATCCATAGGTCAGATAATGCTGATAAAGTGCCTCTTCGTCATTGCCCAAAACAGCAACAACATCCTTATATGCTGCTGCATGTTTCATTTTTTTCATAGTTATGTATGTCTCCCATTCACGTTATTTTGACATATATGCTTCTACAAATATGTCTATGTTCATTTTACCCCCAGGATTTATTGTCAATACCTTTTATCTAAATGTTTAAAGGATTACCAGAAACCCCGGAAGTGTTTCTGATAATCCTCTCTCTTTAATCCGCATTTACTGTACTGATTACAATTTCACTTTCATTTACACCTGTTTTGCGGTTTACTATGTCTACAATCTGTGCCAGCTCCACATCGCTTAAGGATGCAGCATTTACTACAACATCTACACCGGTATCGGAAATACTGACGATGCAATCTTCAAAGCCCTTTGCCTCAAGCAGAATTTCTGCGCCGGTTTCCATTTCTGCGATATTGGTCATGGAAATCATATTTTGAATGGCTTCCTGCTTTTGCGCATCTGCAATATCCGTATTTTCAATAATTTCAAGCAGTGTTTCCTTGTTTTTAGCTCTTGTCTGCTCCTTTAAAAGCTTTGCCTCGGAGATGGTTGCAATACCTGCAGAAGCAGTGTATACCGTATCTCCCGGTATTTCATTATCTTCCGGCTGAACAGCCACCATTTCTTCCTCGCTGTAGTCCTCCAGCACCACATCCACTGTAGAATCCAGACCATCTAACATTGCTGCTTCTGCCAAATCTTCCTCGCTGATGTCATCCAGACTATTTAAATCATAGTCCGCAGTCAAATCCTCGATACTGATTTGGTCTTCAATCTGGATTTGATTTGCTACATCGGCACTGGCTTCCAAGGAGCCATCCTCCGGCACTTCTCCGGCGAAATGAAGATAACCGGCGATAGCAATCATGATAGCCAGTGCTGTAATCATCACTTGATTTTTCTTTACCATGTCCTTCATATGCATATTATTCCTCCACTTTTTTCTTAGCTACTTTAATTCTATGAGCATCTATGCCAAATAATACCTCTACAGCCTCGGATATATTTTTCTTTATGATACTGTCACCGGCTCCTTCTGCCACTACCAGTACCCCCTCCACCTCAGGCTGCAGCGTTTTTACTATATAAGGGTTGCCGCTATTGTCTGTAACAACGGCTCTTTTCGTACTGTTTGTTTCTTCACTGCGGGTGCCGCCTACACTGTCAGCCTCTTCCAGACTGGTAATATCACTTTCCTTTTCTTCAAAAAATATTTTTTCACTGCTGCTTTTTAAGGTTACCCATGCCTCCACCTTACCTGCCCCATCAATCTGGGTTATAATTTCTTCTAGTTTTCGGGACAAATATACCTCATATTGGTTCAGGGTCATATTCCCACTCCCTGACAGATAAAGCTCCGAAGCAGTTTGAGCCTCTGTGTCACGCTCTGCCCCAAACAGACTGCCTCCTGCCCCGTTTAAAATGCTGCTGCCGTCTGCCACACCGCTTTTATCTTTTCCTGACGGAAATATAATGACAGCCAAAAGCACCCCCGACAACAACAAAAGCAGCCACTTTTCCTGAGTGGACAAGGGTTTTCTGTTATGATTACCCTTTAAAGCTTTTGCAATTTTTTCTATAAGTGCCGACAATTTCATGGCAAGCCTCCTGTTCTACTGATTTCTTGTATTTTTATTTCCCCTATATTAATTTGAGATATTGGGGCAATGTTTACCTGAACTTCTAAATTGCCCACTCCTTCCGAGACTGCTCCTACGTTTTGCGTGCTATCCGATGCTTCCGATATTTCTTCACCAGCCTGAGCAATTTCTGACCAAGCCTCCTCCTCAAAAGAAAAATACCAGTCCCCGGCCCACTGAAACTCCTCCATGGGGGCTAAAAGGCGGTCCTCCACACCGGTAAATACACCCAAAATACCGCTAATTAGACTATACACCACCATGATCCCCACTAGCATTCTGATATACTGCTCATATTGCTTACCGGATTGAAGCTGCAACACCAGCTCCATCAAAAGTACCAATACCACTACCTTGCGAATTCCTTCTATTATAAATTGCATAAGCCTCCTCTACATCATCAGCCTTTGATTTGTGGTGTATACTGCCAGCACAATCCATAACAAAAACAATAGTGTCCCACAACCCGTAATTTTCCACAAATAGCCCTCTGCCATTCCCAGCTTGTCTGCACACCAGGTCATCTGCTTTTCTCCAAACAAACCATAAGCCACTGCTGCCACCTTCATGACCAGACATATCATGGCAATTTTTATTAACGGAACAGCTGCTACGAGCAAAAGCAGTATCACACCAATTACGCCGATGCCATTTTTTAAAAGTACTGCTGAGCCGGAAATCATCTCCAGAGTGCTGCCGGCCACACCTCCCACGCCGGGAATTAAATCTATTATTTTTTTTAAGGCACCTGTTTTGGTATGATCCACATAGGGTAAAATCATAGACTGCAGCACTCCGATACCTGTAATGGCAGCAAACATCCCTTTAAACCCCCAGACAAACCCCTTTTCAAACAGCTCCATCAGTTTTTCCACCCTGTCCTTTTGCCAAAGAGCTCCCAAAAGACTAAGAAGCATATACCCTTCCACCATGGGCAACATAATCACCATTAAAAACCGCTCAATGATATAAATAATAAACAACAACGTAGCAATATAACCGGCTCCGGTTATGCTTCCCGATGCCACTGTCAGCACCACGGAAAACACCGGAACAAATACATTTCCAAAGGAAATCAAATGGGTAAGACACTCTTTCGCTACCGTCTCTCCATTATAATATAAAGAAAGTAATTGACTTGCTAAAATCAAATACACAATCCAAAATCCAATTTTTTGTACCTGGGAATCCTTAAAAAACAGTCCCAACTGCTTTAATATGCAGGCTCCTATGCCCAACACTACAAGTGCTATCAAATACTCCTTTAAATAACCTACCGGACGACCTAGCGTCTCTAATACCGCATTCCAGAAAATCGATATTGCCTGTCCAATATCCCCCAAACGGACCGCTTCCACCAGCCCAACACCATCTATCTGAAAGCCCTGAAATAAATCCCCGGCGAGCTGTCCTAAATCCATATTTTCCATATCTCAAGCTCCCAATCCCATGACAAACTCCAACAAATTCATAAAAATAGGAAAACCGGCCAGAATGACACCCATTTTGCCGGCAATGGTAACCTGTCCGGCCAATACTGCATATCCACATTCCTTGCAAATTCCGGCAGTCAAGTCCGAAATATACGTAATCCCCACAATACGCAGCAAAATATGTAAGAAGGAGGTATCCCCGGCAATGCGTCTCCAAATCCCTTCTATAGTGGTCACTACCTCAATCAGGTTTATGACTACATAACCACATACCAGCAAGGCCATGGCAAGTCCCACAAGCGTGCTATACTCTCCTTTACCGCTTTTTAAAAACATGGCCGTACACACACCTAAAAGCGCAAGCCCGGCTATTCTTAATACTTCCATATAAGCCCCCTACAAAGAAAATAACGTCTGCATTGCAGAAAACAGCTCATAAATATAGGGCACCACCCAGCTCATAACCAATACCAGTGCAGCCAGACTGATTAAAAAGGCATGCTCATCCCTTCCGCTGTGCTTTAAAATCTGCGATAATATGGTCACCAATATCCCAACTGCCGCAATACGAAAAATCAATCCTATTTCCATAAACTATCCTCACTACCATAATATCAGGCAAAGAAATGCACTGGTAAAAAAACCCATGGTCATTATAAGCCTCTGTTCACTTTTGTACTTTTCCTGCATGAAAATCCTATGTGCTTCTATTTCCTCTATCCGAAGAGACAGCCTTTTGTGAAGCGCTTCCGGTTCCATTGGAATATGAAAAAAACACTCCTGCCAAAGCTTTTTTATTTCTTCAGAAAGCTTTACTTTTTGAAATAGTTCCTTACTTTTTTCCTGCCACAGCTGCCCCAAATCCTCCGTCTGCCGTTCCTTTAAATAAAAGATTATACTTTTGTAAAAATCAAGCAGTACCCCCTTCTCTTCCTCGCAAGTATGTGCCACCGCCTCTTCCACCGGCATCCTCCACTGATACATATAATATGCCAGTCTGGCCAGACTATGTTCCATTTCTTTTAAAAACTGCAACTCCTTTTTACGCTCTGTTACCACACTAAAAGAAAAACCTATTCCTGCGGTCAGTAGCCATATTACCATAAACCATTTCATGCCTGTCCTCCTCTACTCTGATTTTCAAACATGTGCAGCACCTTCGGAAAATACATTTTTTATAACATACCTGCCTTCCTGCTTTCCAAGTAATACAAATCGCTGAAACAATTTCCCCTTAAGTACCTCTATTCCAAAAGGCTTTTCTGCAAACTCTTCAAAGGAATAAGCATGATGGGTTGCTAATAGTACGCAGCCGCAGCCATGTAACTTTTTGATTGCCTCCAAATCCTTATTACTATACACCTCGTCCACCGCTACCACCTCCGGTCCTAATGCACGCAAACACATTTCCATAGCTATAGCCTTTTCACAGCCTGAAATCACATCCGTCCGTCTGCCCACATCCAGAGTAGGTGCTCCCATATAACTTGCTGCCAGCTCCTCCCTTTCATCAATCAGACTTACATTCTGCCCGTTACAATGCATATTTCCCTCTGACACATAACGCACCAAATCTCTCAGCATCGTAGTTTTACCACAGCCCGGTGGTGATAAAATAAGCGTATTTTGCAGCTTTCCATCCTTATACAGCCTGTCTAAAAGCTCCCCGGCAACCCCTCTGACATCATGACTGACACGTAT
The DNA here is from genome assembly GCA_017516285.1 of Lachnospiraceae bacterium. The sequence continues at coordinate 12,291 of JAFXDD010000003.1, read as the reverse complement.
AAGCATACTGCTGATATATTTCATATTGGTTACCTTACCACTTACATCAAACAACACCTGACCTCCAATACCTACACGATGCCCACCCTGTATAGTTATATATCCTTTAGCCAATTCCTCCTTGTAAGCATAAGCGCCATACCCACATAACCACTGGAAAATCTGCTCAACATCTCCTTTTTGTACCTTTATTTCCCTTTTCTCCTGCTCTATACCTTCATAGGTCAGCATCAGAGGTCTGTCTACACGCACTCGTATTTCCTGCAGTTTGTCCTTTCTAACATCCAGCAAATTCCAACGCTTCAAATAGCTCTCCGGTAATAACTGACGCATATGTTCCTCCTTTGCACCGGTTATGCTTGCTTTATTATGTAACAGTCATAGACTGTTACTTCATTATATTGGACAGGTCAAGAAAATATGAACGGAGCTTTACTAATTTTCTAATTAGTGCTAGAATACCTTTATAATCACTTAAGGAGGCACGTAACTTCTATGCAATTTAAAAATCAAACAAAACTAAAAGCAGTGACATTCAGTTACGATGACGGTGTAACTCAGGATATCCGATTAATTGAATTACTGAATAAATACGGACTTAAATGTACCTTTAATCTTAATTCAGAGCGATTGGGTCAAAAGGGTATACTAATAAGGCAAAATCAGCGTATTGCACACTATAAGGTAGACCCTACAGACGTAAAATATGTTTATGACGGGCATGAAGTGGCTGCTCATACTCTAACTCATCCAAATCTGACTAAACTCACAGAAGAAGAAATCATACATCAGGTAGAACAGGACAGACTAAATCTATCAGAGCTTGCAGGTTATGATGTAATGGGTATGGCTTACCCTTGCGGTGGCATCAACAATGACGACCGGGTAGCCGAAATTATCAAGAAAAATACCGGTATCAGATACTGCCGTACTATCACAAATACCGACAGCTTGGATTTGCAAAATAACCTCCATCGTTTCAATCCAAATGTTTACCACATTATGGAATTTGACAGGCTGATGAAAATGGGACAGGACTTTCTTGCACTTACCCCGGACAAACCGCAAATTTTCTACATATGGGGCCATGCTTACGAAATGGACTATGCACCGGACCTATGGATAAAGCTGGAAGCATTTTTTGAAATGATCAGTGGCCGAGATGATATCTTTTATGGGACGAATGCGGAAGTGTTGTTGTAACCACCAAAATGCCATAAGAAAACACAAAAGACCAGGTCTCCCTGGTCTTTTGCGTTTTCTTATGAGGGGGAGATAGTGAATGTATCAACTATCTGTAATATACTATATCGTAAAATTGTGTTAGAAGTATGTACAAACCATAAAAAAGCAATTAAATTTCTAAAGAAATCAAAAAGAAAAAATAAATGCTTTCATGAATTTACTTACCTTTAACAATAATACTTCATCTGTATCTGTAAGTTTTCCCGCATCTGGTAGGTATTTACCTGCAGGCTATAAATCATGTGAATCGGAAAGGCACAGGTATATCGATAAAGCTTGTCGCTTGCACCCGGGCCGTATTTTTCTTCCAGGAAATCATGAAAGGGCTGCAAATCTCCAAACAAGACTACCTGATGAGTGGTGCCGTCTAAAGATTTTACGGTATATCTGGCCGCATTTCCCTTATGTCCCATAATCTGACCGTTTGTTAGAGTTAAATCCTTTTCTGCAAAAAGAGGTCTTAAATTTCCTGTGCCAAAAGGCTCCAACTTCTCCAATTCCTTGGCAAGCGTAAGACTAGCCATAGACATGGGCATTGCCACATCGATGTGAACCTTTTCTATAAAATCCTCCTTGGCCAGGGTACAGTTTTCCTGCAGACGCTCTCGCAGCACTTCAATGTCTCCTTCATGAGCCATGGACAAACCTGCCGCCATTTTATGACCGCCAAATTTGGTAAACAAATCTTTGCAGGCACTCAACTGTGTAAACATATCATAGCATTCCATAGAACGGCCGGAGGCCTTAACCCCCTCCTCAGATTTGGTAAATACCAGTGTGGGTCTATGGCAAACCTCCCTGATACGCCCTGCAATAATGCCTGCCAGACTTTCGTGACACTCCGGCAAATACATCACAATGACTTTATCCTGATTACGTCCTGCCTCTTTTAATTCCCGAATAGCCTTCTCGGTATTCTGCACGGTTAAATTTTTGCGGGTGTCATTCAAGGTCTTTAATTCGTTGGCATACACAAAGGCTTGCTCCGGGTCGTCCATCGTAAGAAGCTTTAAAGCATATTCCGCTGTTTCCAGGCGTCCTGTAGCATTGAGACAAGGCCCAATCATAAAGCCCAGATGATAGGCCTGCACCTGCTTATCCTTTAAATCATAAGCCTTTATTAAAGCCTCCAGACCAACCGGCGGATGATGGTTCAAAATGCGTAATCCTTCCTTCACAAGCACACGGTTCTCATCCACCAGCTCCATCACATCACACACCGTAGCAAGCGCCGCGTAAGGAATCAGACTCTTTATTATCGGATGCTCCTCCCCTAAAAGCACCTGACCTAATTTCCAGGCTGTAACCGCACCGCAGATGCCCTTAAAGGGATATAGATCATCCTCCTGCTTTATATCGACCACGGCATCCGCAGGAGGCAGGTGATAAGTATGCACACCATTTTTCTCTGTAAATGGTACCTCATGATGGTCGGTCACAATGACCGTCAGCCCCTGCTCTTTGGCAAAAGTAATCTGCTCCAGTGCCGCAATACCATTGTCACAGGTGAGTATAGTGTCCATGCCATCTCTCACTGCATCTTCTACCATGGAAATATTAAGCCCATAACCATCCTTAATACGATGAGGCAGACAATAATCTACGCTTGCCCCCAATTCTTTAAGAATACTCCACAATATAAAGGTGGCACAAATACCATCACAGTCATAGTCACCTATAATACGAATATATTTACCAGCTCGTACTTTCTCTCGGATAATATCTGCCGCCTTTTCACAGTCCTTTAATAAATAGGGAGCATGTAAGCCCCCTAAATCTCCCTGCAAATAAACCCTTGCCTGTTCCACAGTACGCACATCTCTGTTAATCAAAATCTTAGCAAGAACCGGGCTGATTTGAAGAGCGTCTGCCAGACAGGACGCATCTCCTTTTTTATTTTTTAAAAACCATTTTTCCAAAATAAGTCTCCAATAAAACTCTTAAACTTCCTGAATTGCATTAATCATGGCAGGAATAAACTGCTTTTTGCGAGATACAATACCCGGCAGAAAACACTTGCCATTATGCACCTTGGCATGAAATGCCTGCTCCACAAAACGGGCGCTGCCCTCCCCAAAGCACAAAAGCTGGGTAGACTCTGACACAATATTGGTCAACATAAAAAATACCATGCTCACTGCATTCTGCCCTACCGCATTGGCCATGATTGGCTTCATCTGCTCCCCGATTTCCTCCAGAATATCTGTATTCATGGAATTAATCTGAGCCACACCAAAGCTAATGGCACCGGACTGAAACTTCTTGAAATCCTGATAAAAAATTTCTTCCGCTGACTTACCCTTTAAATCATCCCCGGCCTTAAACATTTCATTGGCAAAGCTCTCAATATCAATATCCGCAATGGCTGCCAGCTGCAACGCTGCATCTTGGTCATACTTGGTACAAGTAGGAGAACGGAACATCAACGTATCGGAAATAATGGCTGCACACAAAAGCCCTGCAACCTGCTTTGGAATATCTAAAAGCTTCTCCTGATAAATCTGGAACATAATGGTAGCTGTACAGCCTACCGGTTGATTACGGAAGAAAATCGGCTGAATAGTCTCCAAAGAACCCAGTCTGTGGTGATCCACAATCTCCAGTATTTCTGCCTCACTTACATTGTCAACCGCCTGACTTTTCTCATTATGATCTACCAAAATCAGCTGCTTTTTCTTGGCATTAATTAAATTACGACGGGATATGGTACCTCTGCACTTACCTGTAGAATCCAACACCGGGAAATCACGAATACGCAATCTACCCATAGTGTCCTTAATATCATCCACATAATCACTGGTGTTAAAAGTAATCAGATTCTCACGCTTCATCAGGAAGCGTACCGGAATACTTTGATTAATCAGGCTTGCAATGGTATATGTATCATGTGGTGTTGTTATAATAATACTGCTGTTACGCTTAGCGGCTTCCATAACCTTATCGGAAACCGGGCTGTCCATACCCACAATAATGCAGCTTGCATTGGCCTCTAAGGCAGCCAACTGCGATTCCTCTCTGTCACCTACAATGACCAGATCATCACTATCCATATAGCTTTGCATTTTCTCAGGCGTTCCCGCCCCTACCAATACCTTACCTCTGCTGAATAACCCCAGTTCGTTCCCTACCAGCACCTTACCATTTAAAGTTTCCGCAATACTCTTATAACGGGTCTTGGCAGATGCTAACGGAAACTGGTCAGATGGTGCCATAAAATACTTGGCAATATCGCCGATAGTAATAATTCCCTCCAGACGATATTCACTGTCTGTAATCGGCAGGGTCACCGCATTATACTCATTCATCAGATTCCAGGCTTCCTGAATAGACATGCCTGCATGGGCATATGGTGTTTTGTGAATCTCCAGATCGCGCACCTGTACTCCTACATCCAGCACAAAGCCCGGCACTTCCACACCAAAATAATTTAATACAAACTCTGTTTCTTTATTTATACGGCCGGCCCTCTTGGGTATAAAAGTCACACCATGGGTAGTCCTGGCCTTAATATCTGCATATGCAATGGCGGAACATATAGAATCCGTGTCCGGATTTTTGTGTCCTATTATGAATACTTTTCTCTCTGCATTCATCTACTCTTTCTCCTTCAAATCTCTTTACTATTCTTAACACCAGTAGCATACCACATTTTAAGCCAGAAAAAAAGCCCTCATTACAAAAATAATGCCTCACCACATTTCGTAGTGAAGCACTATTTCATTGATTATAATACAGCAGCAACAACTCCACTACCCTATTGTAGCTAAGCATACCGTCCTGCACACCATTTACCTTTAGTGTGGCATCCACCAAAGTGTCCGATACCGCATCTACGGTCTTGGTATCAATCAGAGCCTTGCCGTTAATACGCTCCCAATCCTCGTCCGTAACAAAAATGTTATCATTCCTTACCTGCTTAGAAATGGCAGGCTGTGCATTGTAGGCCTCTCTGTCCTTTCCGATGGACTTATAAAAATCATTATCCAGATAATTCAGTACACTCAGATACCCACTGTACCTGAATACCGGGTCATCCGATTGTATACATGCCAGGAAACTGATAAAGTTAGCCTCATCCTCAAAAATATACCCCTTCAAGTGTGCCAGTTCGTGGCACATAGTGGAAGGCAGGTTCATGATATACATTACGTTATTATAATTGGCTTCCATAGAAAACGGAAAATAATAACCACACATATACTGCTGACAGAAAAAATCTGAGGAGTACAAAGGCTTTGGCTTCGGATAATAGCCCGAGAGCCTATCGTAAGTCCGGCCCAGCTTTTTCATGGACTGTATGGCTGTTTCCTTCATATTGCCCTCATACACAATAGTGCCCTCTGCATCACGCTCCATAGTAAGCGCTAAGGCATTACACTCCTCTACTACCATATTGCGGACCTGAATTAACTCTTCCAAAGTATATTCTGCGCTATCTGTTTTGCCAAAATAAGTCTCAGAAAAAGTGGTGGCATGATATAAAATAAAGCAGTTCAACGTCATAACCAAACACACAATCATAAAGGTCCATGCATAAAAAAGATAGAACCCTTTCATAAATCCGCGTAACCGCTTCCAGAATGTCCCTACCCACAAAATCAGTGCCAACGCTGTAAGTACGACTGCAAGCCCCAGCATGATTTCCCCTACAGAAAAAGGAAACATGCCTGTAATACGACCATAAGTATTGACCCATATCGGGAAAATCACTGCTATATAAGTATCACAAAAGGCTGTGCTGCTCCATGCAATAATATTTAGCAGGATCACCACAGCCCCTATACCCAGATATAGCAAGAGTCCTTTATTCACAAATTTACTTGCTAATCTTTTCATTTATTCCTCACCAAACCTAAGCTTAATCTGCTGTTTAATGGCCTCTACACAGCCCCTGTATCCAAGCTTGCCGCTGTCTAAGCAAATATCATAATTTCTGGCATCTGACCATTCTTTACCGGTATAATACTTGTAATATGTACCTCTGCGCTTGTCCACATCTGCCATGTGCTTGCGCAGCTCTTTTGACTCCATGCGGCGAATCTCACCGATGCGCTCCGCACACTTGTCCTCGTCAGCATGAATAAATACACTGATAACATTTGGATAATCCTTTAATACGAAATCAGCGCATCTGCCGATAATGACACAGGAATCCTCCTCAGCCAGCTCTTTGATAATCTTGGCCTGATAATTAAAAAGATTGTCATTGGATACAAAATCATCCTTGTCCGGAGGTATCAGCTCTCCGTTATACACCTTTTTGGCTATCCTAAAAAGTGCTGTGGCCTTTACCTTTTCATCTGCACCCGCAAAAAGCTTCTCATTAATACCACTGTCATCACTGGCCAACTGCAAAAGCTGCCTGTCATAATAAGGAATACCCAGCTCCTCGGAAAGCATCTTGCCTATCAATCTACCGCCACTACCATACTGTCTCGCAATTGTAATTACTATATTCTGCATAACCTTACCTCCCTCAGGATTTGTAAGAACATTATAACACTAAAAAAGAGAATTGTCTACACAATTCTCTTTTTTTATTACACTCAAATCGAGCCCGACTTAACTGTGCCTAATATTTCTTTCTCAATAATCCGTGCGGCAGTCTCCACACAGCCCAGACAAGGTCTGCTTTCATAATATGCCAAATCACGTACGCTGGGTGCAGGAGGCTCCTCCTCGCCCTTTTCAAGACCCAGTATCTCCCTGCACACAATACTCGGGTGCTCCTTCAAAAACAGGTCAATAAGCTCCCTTTCCCTTGTGTAAATACGAGTCTTGCCCTCCTGGTCGGATGGGTCAGCATTGCCTTCAAAATAGCCCAAAAGCATGGTCATGGCAGACACCGTACCACAAACCTCTCTGGTACGGCCAAAGCCTGCGCCGAAGGGAGAACTGAATCTGGCAGCCTCCTCCTCGGAAAATCCCAATAAATCAGCATATGCCAGAAACACTGACTGGGCACAGTTGTAGCCCTTTATGAAGTTGTCCTTTGCCTTTTGTACTCTGTCCGGTTTCATATTATCTCCTACAGTTAAGCCCCTGCCACTTATTGAAAACTTAGTTGCGTCCGCAGCACTTTTTGTACTTTTTGCCGGAACCACAAGGACATGGATCATTTGGATATACCTTAGCATCCTTTACGATTGTGGTAGAGGATTTTTGCTCCTTGTAGAGCTCTTTACGCCTGTCTTCATCCAAAATAGCATTCCACTCCTCTAGTTCATACAGCCAGTCAGCCTTTGCTGCTACCATGTTCTTGTATAAGAGCTCTGCGTCATAGCCCAACTGAACTAAAGTGTCCTCTTCCATCGTCTCGATAGGATTTGCTTCCTTTAAAGAATCATTGATGCCATCCAAAAAGCCGGTCATAGTCATAATATCTACACCATACTTTTCAGCCAGCTCCTTCACAGTGCCCTTTACTACTGTGTCATGATTTTTCAGAATGTCTGTGTAAATAGCAGTCTCTTTATCAAAGTATGCTGCCCAAAATCTCTGTAAAGTACCATTGTCCATGCCTTCATTGTAGGCCATATCGCGCCAAGTATCTAATAATGCCATAATTTTCTCCTTTTCAAAACAAAAATAACTAAGTAATTATATAATATTCTACAAAAAAAAACAAGCTAGAAACTGCGGATTTTGTCACTTCCGTCATCTTCTGTATTCTCTACTGTCAAAACCTTAAGGAAATAGCTGCCGCCGTTTGGCAGTGCCACCTCCACTCTGTCACCCTCCCGATGCCCTAAAAGAGCTTTGCCGATAGGAGATTCGATACTGATTTTATTCTGCAAGGAATTGCACCGGATAGGTGTCACAATACGATACACCTCTGTACTGCCGTCATCCTCAAACTGAACGGTAACCGTATTATCCAAACCGATTTCATCCTCTCCCGACTCATCCTCTACGATATGTGCAAATCGAAGCACCTTCTCCAAATAACGAATACGACTTTCGTTTTTATTCTTCTCTTTTTTCGCGGCATAGTATTCAAAATTCTCACTTAAGTCTCCCTGCGCTCTGGCTTCCTTTACAGCCTCCAAACATGCCGGACGCACTACCAGCTTCCGGTTTTCAATTTCTGCCTCAATACGTGCCACGTCTTTTTTGGTTAATTGCTCTGCCAAAATCTTAAATCTCCTTTTTCATAATATACCTGCGATACCCACCATACATATCAGCCTCTGCGGCCACCTCATACCCCAGTTCCTTTACATTACGCAGACTGTAAATATTGTCAGGATGTACCGTAGCCATCAGGATGCGGTACTCCGTCTCTGCCCGTAAAAGTGCTTCAGCCTTACGAATCAGCAGTTGCTGCAATCCATGTCCTCTAAACTCCGGTAAAATCGCTACAGAATCCATGTGTGCAACCCTAAGTAAGTCCTCCTGTCCCAGTCCAATGTAATGCCCCAGATTCTTCTGCGCTAATCCCGGGAAATCTACCAGGAAAAAGCCGGCAAGCTGCTCCCTGCCTTGCCAATCCTTGGTAACTGCCTTTAATGTAAAACCGTTATCAGTACCGAATATAGGGTTATTACCGATATGTTCCGCAATATAAGCACCATCATCCTGCAAAAACCATTCCCTATGCTCCATTCCTAACGCCACAAGCTCCATAATTTCAGCTAATGCCGCCACATCCTCCGGCACTGCTCTTATCACATCAAATAACATACTTTCTCCACCTGTACTCTCTGTCTGACCAAAAGCTTCCAAAAAATCTGCTTTTCCTTACAGCAATGGTGCCATAACACGAAGGAAACCATCCAACAATGCTCCAAAGCCCTTGGTATGCACGTCTTCCTTATATATCATACACGACTTTTCAATGGTGGCTATGGTATCACGCTTCAACTCCTCCAGCGCCGGCACACGATACATCCATACTGCACACTCAAAATGCAAATACAGGCTGCGGTAATCCAGATTGATAGTCCCCACAACACCAATATTATCATCACTGATAAAGGATTTGGCATGTACAAAGCCCGGCGTATATTCATAAATCTTGACCCCTGATTCTAAAAGCGGCAGATAATTAGCCCGGGTCAGCCTGAATACCATCTTTTTATCCGGGATGCCAGGCGTCACAATACGTACATCCACCCCTCGCTTTGCTGCCATAACCAAGGCACGCTTCATTTCATCATCCAGTATCAAATACGGAGTCATTATATAAACATACTTCTTGGCCTGATAAATAATATCCAGATAAACATCTTCACCCACATTCTCGTTATCCAAAGGATCATCACCATACGGAAGTACAAATCCCTCGGCATCCCTAGTCTCTGCATGAGGATAACTATCCACTCTATATAATTCCGGAGACAGCTTTGCTTCACTGCAGGCATTCCACATTTCCATAAACATCACAGATAAATTCCAGACACCGTCACCCACTAACTTGATACCGGTATCCTTCCAATGACCAAAGCGCTGCTTTACATTAATATATTCATCAGCCAGATTTACTCCTCCGGTAAAGCCGGTATGCCCATCTACTACCAAAATCTTACGGTGGTCACGATTATTCATCACCATAGCCAGGAATGGCACCACAGGATTAAAAGGAATACACTTAATATGGGCATCCATTTCCTCCAGCTTACGGGAATATCCAAAAGGCAAAAGTGCCACAGAACCCATATCGTCATAAAGCATACGGACCTCTACCCCTTCCCTAGCCTTTTCTAAAAGCAGCTCCAGCATGCGCCCCCACATTTCTCCCTCTTCCACAATAAAAAACTCCAGAAAAATAAAATGCTTTGCCTTTCTAATCTCTGAAAGCATCTCCTCAAACATAGCCTCGCCAATAGAATAATAAGTAACATGGGTATTACGATGTACAGGATAGTGAGAGGTCTTTTTGATATATCTGGCAGTGGCAACCGCCCTTTGGCTCACCTCCGCCAACGCCTTACAGGTCTCCTCATTATCCTCCAGATACTGCTCCATGGCCAGATAAGAACAATTTAACTTAGCCTGCAGCCTCTTTCCGGGCTTTTTGTCCCCCCAGAGCATATATAAAAAAGTTCCAAACGGAGGCAAGAGCACAATGAGCAAAATCCTGCCCAACCTATAAGAGGCATTGTCATCCTTGGTCACCAGATAAAATACGTATAAATAACTTAAAACCGTGAAAGCACCAAAAATAAACCAGGAATACTGAATAGCCCTCCAAAAAACAAGCACCAAAAGCAGAAATTCTAAAACAATCAAAATGGCAGTAACCATAATACGATTGGTTATCATTTTCTTATAATTAATGTCCTTTAATAACTGCATATCTTCCCTCTTCGTCCTTTGCACTATGTAAATGTTAACACTTCTATTATATCCTATTGAAAATTAAAATCAATGGTTTATGCAAAGAAAAAACACGACAGTACTCTTGCCCTTCCTTCAAAAATATATTAAAATAGATTTTGTCGATATGGAGGATTTTTTCATGATAAAAACAGAAATCAGCGAAATTAAAAAACAGTTTTCCGAAGCAAACTGTACAATATCAAAAATATGCGCCTGCTATGTAGGCGGTGAGAAAGACAAAATCACCAAGATGCGTGAGGCCTTTTTATCCTTGCCTGAGGACGAAGCCACCAGATATTATCAGATTCTCAGAAAGGGACTGTCCGGCACTATTGGCAAGAATCTCATCAATCTGGATTTTCCTTTGGAGGCAGAATTTACTGATGGTGCACAGGCATTTTTACTGGAGCTACGGGACAGTCATTTAGAGGATGACGAGCTTTTGGACAAGTTTTATGACAAAATGATTGAGACCTATCCTTATACCCAAAACTATCTGATACTTCTCATTGACTGTAATTACGACGTACCGGGACGTACTAGTGACGGTCTTGACATGGAGGATGCTTCCACAGAGGTGTATCATTATATTTACTGTGTGCTTTGCCCGGTCAAGCAGTCCAAGCCGGGCCTGACCTATGAGCCACAGGGCAATCTGTTCCGCAGCCGTATCTGCGACTGGATTGTGGATGTGCCTATGAATGCCTTCCTGTTCCCTGCTTTTAACGAACGCAGTACGGATTTACATAGTTGCCTGTATTATACCAAGGATTCTGAGAAGCCTTTCGAAGACTTTGTTTACAGTATGCTTGGCTGTACTATGCCAATTCCTGCCGGCTTCCAAAAAGAAGCTTTTCAGACCATCGTGGCAGAAACCCTTGGCGAAGAGCGTGATTTAGAGGTGCTTCGTAACATCCACGAAACCCTTTACGACATGATTGAAGAACATGCAGAGGATCCTGCTCCACTGGTTTTAGACAAAGCCGAGGTGAAAAATGTACTGGCCAAAAGCGGTGTATCCAACGAACAGTTGGAAACCTTTGAAAAACACTACGACAATGCCGTTGGTGCTGGCGGCGAGCTTATGGCCACCAACATTGCCGAGACCCGCAAATTCGAAGTCAAAACCCCTGACGTGGTAATAAATGTCAATCCGGAGCGCTCCGACTTAGTGGAGACCAAGGTCATTGACGGCCGCAAGTACCTGCTCATAGAAGTAGGCAGCAATATTGAAGTGAATGGCGTGGCGCTGGGGAATCATGCGGTGAAATAAACAAGTTAAAAACTAAATTTATCTAAAAAACATCCCCACAGGAAATACTGTTAAAATAAAACATTTTCCCTGTGGGGTACGTATAGACTTAAGCTTCTGATGGTTTAACACCTTTTTCCGCCAACAAAGCTTTTAATCGTGTAATTTCTGCTTCCGCATCAGTGAGTGCTGCCCTGGCATCCGTAAGCTCTGCCTTCGTTTCCGCAAGCTCTGCCTTGGCATCTGCAAGCTCCGCCTTGACCTGATTCTTCTCTGCTTCAGACGCCTGTACGTCAATCTTTTCCATATTCGCCCATAGATATCCCATATCTCGCGTCCTCACTTTCTTTACACATTCTTCAGTATCCTGTCTGGACAGGTTAAGCTTAGTACATAATGCAGTCATCACCATTACAATAATATCAATGACTGCCTCCGGAGAGTCCTTCACAATGCGGTTAATCTCTTCATCC
>JAFXDD010000041.1 GCA_017516285.1 Lachnospiraceae bacterium | reverse complement strand
TTGTCAAGGTACGAGAAAAGCAGTTGTTTGTGCAAGAACTTTTTGGCAAGCTCGCTTGCTATAAAAGTTTCTTGTGCAAAGAACTATTTTGCGACAGCAGTCAGCGAGTAAGTTTACTTACGAGCTGGCTTTTCCTGCAAATGCTTTTCATCATTGTTTCGTCGTCGCTCATCAGCGGCAACTTGCTTAATATATCACAAGTTTTTTGCTGTGTCAACAACTTTTTTAAAAAATTTTATTTTTCTTGCGCTCGTTCCAAGCACTTTTGGTATCTTATCAAACCTATACTACTTTGTCAACACTTTTTTTCAATTTTTTTCAAAAAGTTATTTTACACTCAATTCAAACCAGAACGCCACGCCATTTTCAACATTTTCTACGCCATACTCCTGTTGCAAACTGCTCATAATAGCTTTTACAATAGAAAGTCCTACCCCACTTCCGCCGTAAGCTCTGGTTCTGGCCTTGTCAACTTTATAAAACTTATCCCAGATGTGAGCTATATCCTCTTCCGGTATATGTTTTCCTGTATTAAATATAGTCACTCTTGCTGCATCCTTTATCTGCTCGATAGTAACACGTATTTCTTTATCTTCACCTTCAACGTGATGAATAGCATTGGAGAAATAATTCATCAGCACTTCTTCTACCTTGAACTCATCACCCCAGACATATAAATTCTCAGGACCGGTAACAAAGAGCTTTACATCCTGCTCTTTTAATAAAATATCGGCATTGTTAATATAATTACGAACCAGTGTAACCAAATCAAAGCGCTCCATGGTTACATGCTGATTGCCACTTTCCAGCTCACTTAAGGTCATCAGACTCTTTACCATGCGATTCATGCGCTCCGCTTCATCACCAATTACTTCCAGATAATAATTCATGCTTTCCGGGTCATCCGTAATGCCTTCACGTAGCCCTTCTGCATAACCTTGAATAAGTGCAATTGGTGTTTTAAGTTCATGAGAAACATTACCAATAAATTCCTGACGTTGTTTATCAATTTCCTCTTTCTTTCTGATATCCTGCTGTAATTCCATATTTGCGGTCTTTAATTCCGAGATGGTTTGTTCTAGAGATGCAGACAGGCTGTTCATGTTATTTCCCAAAATACCAATTTCATTTTTCTCAGTTCCGGAATATTTAGCCTCAAAATTCAGCTGGGTAATCTGTTCGGAAAGCCGTGCCAGTTTCAAAATAGGATTACTGATCTTGCCTGAATAAATCCACGCAATCATTCCACCTATAATAACTGCTGCAATTCCAATCATACACATAAATCTGTTAGAAACAGACGCACTTTCTTCAATACTTTCCATTGGTGTCGTAAACAAAAACATATATCCGTTATCCAATACACCCCACATTTCCATATTGGTGGTTTTGGTGCGGCTGTCTATAGTGGTCTGTATCACGTAACTTTTTGTTTCAACCAATATTTCTCTGGCAGGATAACGCCCCCACATATACTGTATCAATTTGCTGCTAAGAGCCTCCAAATTCATTGCAGAATACAATATAGGATAATTTTTTTCACTTAAAATAATTGTGGTCAGATTATACTTTCCACAAGTACTTTCCAGAGCATTAGCAAACGCTTCACTGGTAATTTGCTCCCAACTGGCATTTGCATTTAACAGCTCATAGGTCTCTATTAAACTTTGCTTTTTGTTGTTGGTATAAATACGCTCCAAAAAAAGCACATTTGCCAGAAAACATATTAAAATAGTTGCTGCTATCAACAAAATAGTCGTGGTTGCAAACTGCTTGCGAATGGATTGTTGTTTCATAAGCCTCCATACCTTTCCATAACACAAAAATCAACTGTTAAAAATAATAATTCACACATTTTATTATATCCTCAATCATAAACTGTAAAAACAAGCATTAAAGGTAACTACATATGTTCACAAATATCAAGCCCAAACCTCTATTTATCAGCTTACTTATAAGTCTTGGAACCGGTGCTATTTCCGCATTACTGACTCCAAATGTGTCCGAGCAATACCAGACACTTTATCAACCACCATTAGCACCACCGGGATGGCTTTTCCCTATTGTATGGACCATTCTTTTCATACTGATGGGTGTAGCTGCATATCTGGTATACATGTCCGATTCACCGGATAAGGATACAGCACTGAGACTATATTTAATACAGCTGGTAGTAAATGTAGGCTGGTCAGTAATATTTTTTAGATTAAATGCTTATTTACTGGCTTTCACATGGCTGCTTTTATTGTTCTTTTTGGTTTACTTGACCACGAAAGAATTTTATAAAATCAATAAAACTGCCGGATATCTGCTGATTCCCTACCTTCTTTGGATTATTTATGCAGGTTATATTAATTTGGCAATTGCAGTATACTATCTGTAAGAGATAAGGTACGAAAGATAAAAACTTTTCCCCTACTTCACCGCTGTCTTCACCTGCTTTACCTCTTCAGCAGTTATCATTTCGCTACTATATCTTGCTTTATCATAAGCAAACTGCAAAGCATCTGCTGAAATTTTATCACAGCACTCTTTCGCCGTCAAACATTCCAGCACATTAATATTTGAATCACCAATAATACTGTTTTTGCTTTTTAAAATATGTTTACGAAAAACCTTTCGCACCTTTTCACGATTATCAGAAAATGAGATGAACTTAAGTTGACCTTTAATACTTTTCTCAATACCACACTTTTCACGAACATCCGGCACATCCTCATCATATTTGCTGCCGGACTTGCGCTCTTTATGAAAGTTCTTCCAGAGGAACTGATATCCTTTCACTGCTGCATATACGATTAACAACACAAAACCCACTGTCATGGCTGCCATAAGAAGCTTTTCTAAAATAATCCAAATAATATGCGCCTCCCCCGGCTCCATGAAACCGCTCATATCTCCATTCGGTCTACCTTGTCCCGTGGCGTTTTCCACAATTTCCTCTGTCTCCTTTCCGGGGAACAGAGAAAAAATAAATCGCAGAACACTGACAAATCCCCGTCCCAGCAAGGACAAAACATATGACAGCCACTCGATATTAGCAGTCAAGAACATGATAAACATCCCCCCTGCCGTATAAACAACAGTCTGCTTCAATCCGGAAAAGAAAATAGCCTTTTCAGGAATATTAGCTGTGCTGGTAGCATGCACCTGCAAAAACCTCAAATACCGACTCATAAAATAATATATAAAATAACACAGCAAATACATAAAAATCGCTGTCATATAATATTTTTCCCAGCTTTTACCGATAAAAATGTTCTGTATGAGCGACAAACCACCAATAGCAATTACAGCAACCAATGGAACAATCAAGCCGGTCTGCTTCACTTCGCTCATCAGTCTGATACGAATAGACCATATTATGTAAATCAATACCATGGCCAGTATGAGCAGCTTGATTAAGACTCCCACCGGTGTAAACAAAACTACAATGGGCAAAAATAAATGCAAGGCAAAAAACAGAAAAAAATTATGAACTTTTTCCCGAACAATATAAAAAAGTAGCGGCACAAGCCACATAGCAAACCATAAGCCAAAGTAAGGCTCTTCCTTACCGAAAGCCCCCAGTACAGTAATCACTCCGGATATCAACACCAAGTGGTTCATCTGCATAACCAAAAGCTCGGTTATAACTTCAATTACTTTACGTTTCATAGTAACCCTTTCCCGAAACGCTTATAAATTCTATTAAACTTTAAATCACCTTTTAATATTCAGATACTGCACATTTTTTGCAATGTGCTCCGGTACCTTAGGCTTAGTTTCTCCATAATACGGATAAAACCATATATAATCCAGACCATCCTCTTCACAGCGCTGCAAAAGTAACAAAAAATCTTCATATCCATTAGGAGAGATAAACAAGGTAATGATTCCCTTTGCATCATGCAAAACAGACTCTTCAAAATGTTTCACAAAGCTCCATGGGGCCTTTTCCGTGTCTATTCTGGCTAATGCTTTACCAATCACATCCTGCTGTCCGACTCCGGCTCCGCCTTCAATACGAACCGCCTCACCGGTAATCACATCTTTGCCGTTTGCATAGCAGGCCACCTTAATACCCTGCCCCAGGAAGAAAGCTGCAAGTCCCATAACAATCTGCAGGGAAGCCTCCACTTCCATGTCCTTTTTCCAGACACCGCTGTCCTCCACATTCAAGAAAATACGGACAGTCTGCATGGCTGTAAAATTTTTTTGATTAACCATAAGACTGCCTGTTCTGGCGGTAGCCTTCCAATTGACACTACGTATATCATCAAAAGGCTGATACTGCCTGATACCTCGATATTCAAAAGGATCTTCCAGCAAATGCCGCTTTACCAAGACCTCACCATTCAGCTTCTGTAAAGACAACCTAAGCTCCCTGCTGTCGAAAAGCTTTGGATATACATACAAGTAGCAGTCTGTGGACATACTTTCCATCATTTCATTAGTCAAAAACAAATCTGTACCAATCAAATCAATCTTTTTGATACGATAATACCCGCGTTTCCTGCCGATAAAGGTAAGCGTTCTGGTAATTTTCTCCCCACCACCAATCTGAAACACATCATTGCGATAATACTGGTCTGAAACAGCATTCATCTGCGTATCTGCAAATTCCAGATTACGAGAGGTCTGAAACTTTACCTTTAACATGGATAGAGGCAGCCACTTGCGATTTTCTATGACTTCTACAATCTGTCCCTCTTCGCCTTCTGTAATGCCGGCTTGTGAAAAAGTAACACTCACCCTCAGATTGCGATTCCAAAGCCTCTCATATACCTTTCTTTGTAACAAAAACAACAGAAAGGCAATCACACCTAATCCAATAATTTTCATGCACTAAAATCCTCTGTAGGCACTGTAGTGGTCAACAAAATTTTCTCTATAAAAGCCTTACTTTCACCGGCTTTGCCATATCCCATTACAATACGATGGGCCAAAACAGGTACCGCAAGAGCCTTCACATCATCCGGTGTTACAAAGCTTCTGCCCTGCAAATAAGCATAAGCCTTCACACAACGTAAAAACGCCAACGTGCCTCTTGGACTGACACCCATTACCACATTTTCTCCGGTTCTGGTGGCAGACACCACCTCTACCATATATTCCAACACACATTTATGTACATAAATCTCTTCGATTGCCGCCTTTGCCGCCTGCAAATTCTCAAGCCCAAGCACCGGTTTAAGCCCGGCCAAAGGCTCGTCCTTCATATATTTCTCTAAAATCTGACACTCTTCCTCCTTGGTAGGAAGCCCCATAGAAAGCTGCATCATGAAACGGTCCATCTGTGCCTCCGGAAGCGGGAAGGTACCTGCCGTCTCCACAGGGTTCTGGGTAGCAATGACAAAGAATGGTACCCCTGCAGGATAAGTTTCACCATCAATCGTAATCTGGCGCTCCTCCATACACTCTAAAAGGCCTGCCTGAGTTCTTGGCGTAGCACGGTTAATTTCGTCGGCCAACAATATATTCGTAAAAGCCGGACCTTTTCTTAAAACAAACTGTCCCTGCTTTTGGTCAAATACCGTGATACCGGTGATATCTCCCGGCAGCAAATCCGGTGTAAACTGAATTCTCGTGAACGCCGCATCCAAAGACTTCGCTAAGGCCTTAGCTGTCTTGGTCTTACCGGTACCCGGCACATCCTCCAAAAGCACATGCCCCTCTGCCAAAAGTGCTGTAAGTAACAGAGTCACTACCTCCTCCTTACCTACAATCACCTTACCAATATTGTCCAATACCTTTTCTTTTAATTCTTTACCTGTCATGATACGCCTCCTAAAAAGGGAGCTGACGCTCCCTAAAATTACCCTTCAAAAAGCTGGGTGCTAAAATATCTCTCCCCCGTATCCGGAAGAACCGTTACCACTGTCTTACCCGGACCAAGCTTCTTTGCCAGTCGCAACGCTGCTGCCACATTTGTACCACTGGAGATACCACAAAGAATACCTTCCTCGCGTATGATCTGCTTGGTGGTATTAATGGCTTCATCATCCGTAACAATGGCAATATCATCATAAATATCCAAATCCAGATTACCCGGAATCAAACCATCTCCAATGCCCATCTGCAGGTGTGTGCCAATATTGCCCCCGGACAAAATAGCTGCATTCTGCGGCTCAACCGCCCAAATGGTCATCTCAGGATACTTTGCCTTCAAAGCATGGCCGATACCGGAAAGGGTACCTCCCGTGCCGATGCCGGAACAAAAACCGTGAATTTCACCTTCTACCTGCTCCAAAATCTCTACCGCAGTGTGATTTTCGTGCACCGCAGGGTTGGCAGGATTTTCAAACTGCTGCGGCACCCATACGTTGACATCCTCTGCTGCCATTCTCAGTGCCGTTTCCACACACTCATTAATACATGCACCGATATCACCTGCGTCATGAACAAGTACCAGCTCCGCACCATAAGCCTTAATCAGCTTACGACGCTCCTCACTTACAGAATCAGGCATAATAATACGAACCTTGTAGCCCTTGACAGCCCCTACCAGTGCCAGACCAATCCCCTGATTGCCGCTGGTAGGCTCCACAATAATCGTATCCTTTGTAATAATGCCCCGCTCCTTGGCATCTAAAATCATATTGTATGCAGTACGCGTCTTTATGGAGCCGCCTATATTCACTCCTTCATATTTAACCAACACCTGGGCACACCCTTCCGGCACAATTCTGGCAAGTCGAATCATGGGCGTATGTCCCAGTGCTTCCAATACATTTGAATAAACCAATG
The DNA here is from genome assembly GCA_017516285.1 of Lachnospiraceae bacterium. Next base: position 117,851 of record JAFXDD010000041.1, on the reverse strand, counting down.
GAAATCCCTCCACATTTGTAATCTTGTATATAATATATGCATTTTAACTGCAAAGCAATCTACTTACCTTTTTCCTATAAGCCATTGCATATACTCTTCTAATCTTTGAATATACCCTGTAAATTCCGGAACTGTGAAATCCAATTCCTTGTACCTGACAGGGTAAATAATTCCTTTACTAATCAACTGCGCCCTTATTGTAGATATAGAAGTTACATCCTTTTTGAGGTTTTTGGCAACATTAGAAATAGTACATGGTAATTCTCCACATTTCACCATGGCAAAAATAAATTTTTTGTCACTATCAGAACATCTTTCATATCTGACTTTAAAAAATCCATTATCCAAGGTATCAAAAAACTCTTTCATACATTTTTCAACATGCACACAATCAATATATTTATCTTGGGATTTCTGATATACAATTTGGCACATCTGCTGAATGAAAAATGGATATCCTTTTGTCACCGCTATAATTCGTTCTACCGCTTCTTTAGAATACTCCACGCCCAACTTACCGGCGGGTATTGTAATTGCTTTTTGAGATTGCTCTTCTGTCAAAGATCCTATTTCCTTGTATATAAATAATCTCTCCGAATAGGATTTTTCATCAGACAACATCTTGTATATCTTTGGCAAACCGGCTCCAACAACCATCACAGGATAGCCCAGTTGATTTGTACGGTGTAATGCAGAAATCAATGCTCCCAATTCTTCTGACTTCATGTACTGTATTTCATCTACAAAAAAGCATATCGGCGTTTCTGTTTTATACGCTGTTTCTCCTATTGCAATAAAAACTTCTGTTAAACTCTGAGTTAGGCTATTTGACTTATATAATTCCCGCTCTTGCACAGATAAAGAAAATGTATTTTCATTTGGATCAAAAGATACCACTAATGACTTAATAGCATCCAAAGGTTTTTGAATCAAATTCCTGAATTTCTCTTTCGCACTCACTTTTCTTAAAAAAGCCTGCGCACATGCGGCAATCTGGGCAATGAAATCATTGCGTTCCTCCACCTCTATATGTCTGCAAAAAATCTCTTTATCCTCGGCAATTTTCTGGAGTTTATTAATCAATACTGTTTTCCCCACACCTCTCAATCCACTGAAAATAATGGATTGCGTGGGAATATTCATATTTAACGCATCAAATAATCTTTCGATATTCTCAATATCTTCGTCTCGACCGGCTAAATACGTTGGCATTAATCCGGCTCCCGGTCTATATGGGTTCACCTTAAGCATCAAATCACCTCCAAATCTATTATGACACACGCATATGCGTGTGTCAATATCATTTGTATTCCACCGTCGCAAAAATCTTATAAGTACTTATAAACGCCTATAAATCCTTATATCTAAAAAGGAGCTCCTGCTCCGTAAAATGACAATCGCCATCTCCGTTACAAAAGCCCCACTATACTGCCCTTTTGGTAATATTATGAATATACTTTGAAAAGTTTATATACACATCTTACAATTCAAATTCAAACAACGCATTCAGCCAGGTAATACTCCATCCCATCCAGCGTGCATTGTAAGCACTTGGTGTTCCCACTTCGATGGTGCACACACTCATACCATGGCCGCCCTTAGGCACTACATGATACTCAAAAGGAACCTTTGCAGCAGACAATGCCATAGCAAATTTCAAGCTGTTCTCAACAGGTACACCTGCATCCTCTGCAGTATGCCACATAAAGGTCGGAGGAGTCTGGTCGTCCACATGCTTGTCCAAACCAAACCATGCATATTCTTCGCTGCCCTTCTCGGCACCGCTGACTTTGGAAATAGAACCCACATGTGCAAATTCATCCGCTACAATAACCGGGTAACCCAAGATCATCGCATCCGGTCTGATATCCGCCTCACGTCCGAAGGCTTTTAAAAACTTTTCTTCGTTAAAAAGGGTACCTAAAGACGCTGCCAGATGACCGCCTGCTGAAAAACCGCAAACCGCAATCTGATCCTTTGCCGTAAACCACTCCTCCGCATTCGCGCGAATATCTGCGATGGTAGCCGCCAGCTGCTTTAATGGTGTAAAGCCTTTTACATCCTCTCCAACCGTGTATGTCAATATGTATGTATTGTAACCTGCTGCAAAATATGCTCTTGCCACCGGCTCTGCCTCACGGTCAGATACGTGCGCGTAACCGCCGCCCGGGCAAACAATCACTGCCGGATGAATACGCTGCTTTACGGATTCGCTGCCATTCTGATAGTGAAGCCACGCCTTTACGCTGCAGCCTGTGGTACCCTGTGGGGTAAATTCAAAAACCTTCATTAGAAATCCTCCTGTTTACAGACTGTCTACATATAACATGCAAACAGATTTTTCCATTCTTCTTTCTAAATAATAATCTTTTGAACGCCCTATGTCAACATCATTTTAATGAAACTAAATATAAGCGAGCAATAATCTCTTCACTTCACATACAAAGAACTTTATCGCTCGCTTATAGCTTTTTACTTTCTTACAACTCAAACTCAAACAACGTATTCAACCATGTAATGCTCCATTCCATCCAACGAGCATTGTATGGGCTTGCTGAGCCTACTTCCTTTGTACATACACTCATGCCGTGAGGTCCCTTAGGCACTACATGGTATTCAAACGGAACCTTAGCAGCAGATAATGCCATAGCAAGCTTCAAGCTGTTCTCAACAGGAACTGCTCCGTCTTCTGCAGTATGCCACATAAAGGTGGGTGGGGTCTGGTTATCCACATGCTTGTCCAGACCAAACCACGCATATTCCTCACTGCCTTTTTCTGCACCGCTGACTTTGGAAATAGAACCCACATTTGCAAATTCATCTGCCACTATAACCGGGTAGCCCAAAATCATAGCATTCGGTCTGATATCAGCTTCACGTCCGAAAGCCTGTAAAAATTTTTCTTCGTTAAACAAAATACCCAGAGATGCTGCCAGATGACCGCCTGCGGAAAAACCGCACACTGCAATCTGATCCTTTGCCGTAAACCACTCTTCAGCATTTTCACGGATATCTGCGATCGTTGCTGCCAGCTGCTTTAATGGTGTAAAATCCTTTGCACCTTCTCCAACGGTATAGGTCAGTATGTATGTATTGTAACCTGCTGCAAAATACGCTCTTGCTACCGGCTCTGCTTCTCTGTCTGATACGATCGAATAACCACCACCCGGACAAATGATGATTGCCGGATGAATACGCTGTTTTACAGACTCGCTGCCATTCTGATAATGAAGCCACACTTTTACACTACAGCCGCTTGTTCCTTCCGGAATAAATTCGAATACTCTCATGATAAATTCTCCTGTTCTTTTGTTTGCTCCATATGATATCTGAAGCAATATACTTGCTGTGTTCATAATAAATTTTCAAAGAAGTAATGTCAACAATCATTTTTATTAAGCATGCTAACGAATTTTTATTCAACAAAAACATTTTTGCTGTCACTGTCAATTTTAAGTTCATATACGGTGTCTTTCAGAGGAATTCCATTGTAATAAAAATCTTTAATTAATATATCTGTGGAAGCAAATTCCTCGTTGTAGCTTTCAATCTGAATTTTAGGGATTTGTCTCCCGTAGAGCCTGATGTTTTCAAACGTAATATTTTTGTTTTTCCCTCTTCGAGTACCTTTTGATGAATATTCTTGATGATACGTTACCGAAACCACGATGATAGGCGGCGCATAGTCCGGATTGGCATTTTCGTAACACATACTGTCGCTAGTCTGAATAATGCATTCCGGAATGATGTCGTCATATTCCACATCTATATTTCGGTATACTACATCGTGAACATATGCATAGTCCACGTTTTGGCAATCCAGCACCGGTAAGGTTACATGAATAACATTGCAGTTTTCAAAAACCACATTGCAAATTTCCTCCGCCCTGGTTTCTGCACCTATTTCCAGGCATCTGCCCCAATCATTCCATAAAACACAGTTTCTGACGCGTACATTTTTAAAGGAGTCGTAGCATTTCCCACCGCGATACATAGCCTCTTGTAATGCTTTTTCCGGATCCTCTGCATAAAAGAAATCAAAGCCTTTTATGCAGATACAATCATCAAAGGTACGAATAAAGCAATTGTCGATATTTACATTTACACAATTGTGCATATCAATTCCGTCGGAGTTGTAACGCCAGTTACCGATAAGCTTTACATTGGAGATGTCAATGTCTGTGCAGGCTCTGAGCCTTATATTATACACAAGGGAGTCTCTTATGGTGATGCCTTCGATTTCTATACCGGTACAATATTCCAACTGAATGGTATGATTACGTGTAGCGTTTTTCACGGCTGAGGTATTGTTTTCTGCTTTTACCTCAAAAAGGATTTTCTCCTTATTCCGGCTGTTGTCGAGTATACCTCTGCCGAGAATTTTTATGTTTTCGGCATCTTTTGCACGCACACAGGCATATACAACTGCACCTTCATCAATAAACAAGGTCTGATTGCTTTCTAGCTGTATCATTCCTGCATCATGCTCGCCTTTACCAAAATAGATTACATTTTCATCATTGAAATCTATGTCGTATTCTTTTACCGGATCAGCAAAAATGTGAAGAGCATTTTTCCTTCCGTATGGTTCTACGGTAAAATACGCCGCTTTTTCAAGAGTGAAAATAATTGTGCCGTCATCTTTTATTTGTGGCTCGATTCCCAAAGATGAAGGACGTATAACCACATTTTCTGATTTTTCGGGCGGAGTAATTTCAAAGGTAATGCTTTCGTCGTTTTCGAGAGACAAAAAATTTATAAGTTCTGTCTGTTCGATGCTTCTTTGATGTCCCGGCCATCTTCGATTAAATGGATATGCGGATACTCTGGCTGTATTTGTTTCAACATTCTTTCCATTAATTTTAACCTTATATCCATCATATTTAAGCTTTGTTTGTGTTACATCATATAATTTGCAGCCCATCATTCTTCTCCTTAATTAGCTGTAACTAAAAAATCTTTATAATAAGCCATCAATTTTCCCAATGATTTGCTCAGCATATATTTTATGTCCCTTGCTGTTTACATGCCAATCATCGCAATACATTTCTTTTCTCTTTTGCTCTTCAGAGAGTCCATCAAGACATTTTTGGAATTCATTGTTTGCGTCTGCCATAGGAATATTCTTTTCTGCTGCCACTTCCTTGGAAGCCTTTACATAGTTATCATAATAGTCTACTGTGTTGTAAATTTCATACCCTGACCGCATCTGCTCTCCCAAAATAGGAGACACCGTTACCAGAACAGTATGCTCTGAATGCTCCAGCATAATGTCAAGCATTGCACTCAGATGCTCTTTGTATTCTGCTACCGTTTTGCCGCTGAGCCAATCATTTATGGTATGCGCCTCTGCAACAAACATGTATGGATCCAGGTCTTCGATTAATTGTGAAAGTGTTAAGTCCGTAAAGCTTTTACAGTTACAGCTGCCAATGCCGCAGTTCACAACAGCATACGTACCACTGTATTTTCGTGCAGATATAAAGCGCACGAGTCCGCTTTCTGAAACAAATTTAATTTCTTTTTTGCCGCTGCACATGATTTTCAAATCGCGTGCGGACCAATCGTCCCAACGAGGCGCCGGTGTACAAAAGTGAAGACGCTTATAAAATTCACCATCTGTATACACATCCACATCCGTTTCTTCTGTACCTTCCGCAAACGTAAAGACAAACATATCACTGCCTTCGCAGTCGAATACTACTGCATTCTTATCCTTTAATTCTTTAAAAAACTCAACAGCCACCTCTTCTTCCGTAGAACCAGTACTGTCATATAGATACTGTCTAAGCAGATTCACATAGCTATTAGTGTCAAATAATCTTCTCCATCCCAAGCCCGTACCATTGACCAAATCATATTTTTTGACTACTTTTTCAGGGAATGGGTCACAAAATACATCCTGCCCCTGTCCCTGTGTGTGTGAATCACCAGTACATAATAATACTTTCATTTGCTGCCATACCTCCATTAAATATTTAAAAATACTACAGATAAAGTACCCAGAACATAGCCTACAATCTGAACCTTTGATAACTTCTCCTTATACAAAAATCTTGCAAAAAAGAAGGTAAGCACCAAACTACCTGCTGATATCAGTGGGAATAGCACGGAAACCGGCATTAAACCCTGCAGTACCATTACAAGCAGATTTACAATTACGTTTGCAGAGCCGCAAACCACGGCCGGCAGCCAGCCTCTTTTTGTGCAGCTGATGATATCCTCTTTTTCATGTAACAGCGAACACACAAGGGTAACTATTACCATTAAAATAAGTGCTATTATCATAAATTCACTTTTAAACAACCCACCGGATGCACGTTGCTGCATACTCTGAACAATAGAGCAGCCACCGTTTGTAAGAAACATAATCCCAACGCATATAATCCACTTTGGGGTAATTAAAACGCCATCGTCCGTTGATTTTTTATTGATTAAAAACAAGGAAATCAATAGCAGTGTTAGTCCCGGCACAAAGCCTACACTGACAGGATCTCGTAAAAATATCAAGCCGTAAGCCGTAGGTAACATCAGGGAATATGACGTAATAAGAGACGTCAAAGCTAACGGCCCGCTGTTAACTGCCAAGAAATTAAAAATTGCCGTCAGGCTGCAAAGTATGCCAAAGGCCAATGCGTATGGCAAAATACTCTTGTCAAAAGAAAGTTTTCCCGCGGTAAGCGCCAAAAGGATAATTCCTGCCAAGCGTGAAATGGTCAAATAGAGATAGCACCCTTTGCCACCGTTTTTCTTTCCGTATGCTTTGGTGGATACTCCCTGAATGGAAGTACCAAAAATAGTTATTAAAAGTAGTAATGCATTCATTATTTCACCTCAAAAATCGCAACACTGTAAGGAGCAATTTCATCTGCCAGTATTACTTTATTTTCGCAAAGTGTTCCTTCGCAATTTAGACATTTCAACTCGCTATAATTTTTATCCAGAATAATGGTAGGTTCTATTAGCTCGTCGAAATTCATATTGAACAGAGCAACCGCCATGGAACCGTCCTTTCCTTTTGCTGTCTGAATATAAAGGTAAGGATTTTTGTGACAGACTGCCGGCAAAGGTTTTCCGCAAAGCCAGTCGATGGCATCTGTCAAATATTTTTGTCGATAGTAGTTAAAAAAATAATTGTGGTTATTGGCATCACTTTGATACATGTCCACCAAAAGAACATAAAAGCGCTGTCCGTTCTGATTTTCAAAACGATAACTTGCAGGGAAATCACCTGGTGAAAAAAAGCTTTCGACCTTCGCCGCAGATGCGCACAAAGCCTTATGCTTTACCATGGAACCAATAGCGCCAAAACCATCCTTCTGCTCAGTAAAGAATTCACGCTCAAAAAAACAAGGCTCACTTGTCACTATACCGGTATCTATGCCTCTCTCTTTCAGTATCTTGGCTGCAACAACATCTAAAATCGCACCATGCTTTAGCTCTTCTTCTTGAACATATTTCGCATTTTCTCCAAAAATAATTGCAGGATACCCGGTGTTTTCAGCGTAAACAGTAGGTATTGCATTTTCACTCATAAGCTTTCCGGCAATACTAAAATAGGTATTCTGTGCATAAGTGGCAACGCCCGGCTTATACTCGGTAGGCAAATCAAAGTTCTCCACTTTTCGCATAGTCTCACAGACCTTTACACCAACCATTTCCTTATCGTGAAAAAGTTCCGCTATGCCTTCCCTAAGCTTTGTATTTCGTACATGACGGGCATTATAACCCATCTCATAATTCACATCAAAACCAAAGTCAAACATATATTTCATAATGCCTTCCGTAGCCTTTGTGGAAAGAAGTCCCATGTCAAAAAGCTCCAGAAATCTGGATGGTGCTGCATAACGAGGTCTTGGATAAACATCCCCCTCTGAAAAAATTTCAATATCTTCATCCTTACACCATGCAGCCTGCATTCTGGTATGTTCAATTACATACTGCGGATGAATGCCATGGTAAGGAGCACCAATCGTTCGTAAGAACGGACGGTTTTTTCCTGCTAATGCCTTGGATATGGAAATCATATCCGTTCCGTCAAAATCCCAGGTGGAATACACGGAGCAGGCACCCATGCGAATGGTCTCATCCACTTCATCTACTGCATTTCGAAGCATCTTGGCAAAATCAAGCAGGCTGTCTCCCATAACTTTCAGCCAAGCAGTACGATATTTGTTTTTGCTGCCAGTAAAAATGCGTCTTTCCAAATCTTCTACCGGAATTTCTTCGCCGATTGCATCATAAAATAATTTTAAATGCTTATCACAGCAACAACCCATGTTATAAGCACGGACATTCAAACGAAAATCGTCATCCCACATAATCATATCAGGGTGCATGGACGCCACTATCTTGACAGCATCACAGAAGCGAGACTTAAGCTTTTCATCCAATGGGCAAAATCCCTCATCTACCGTTTTGCCGTCAACACCCTTTATTTTAGTGAACTCAGCAAAATACTCCTTCTTTGATGCATGTACCAAAACATCGCCGTGTCCGAAAGCCCCCATCCAGACTCCAACCTCGAACCCTTTCTCCTGAAAATAAGAAATATAATGTGCAAGTGGCGTCTGACCGGTAAAAAGAGCGCAGTCTTTTTGATAAACCGAACCAACACCAAACAGGAAGATTCTTTCTACCTTTGCTTTCTGGAATTCCTCCAGAAATATCGGCAGGGATTCTTCTGTTAATATCTTTAAACTCAAGGGTATAGAAAGCTTGTACATAAAATCATCTCCTCATTACCATATAAGAAATTCGTAACCTTTTAGTTTATAAATTGCTTCCACAAAGTAAAAATCACCGTAAATGATAGGGATATGGACTCCCCTGCCGTAAGCCTCTGTACCATTCTGCAAAATACTTTGCTCCTCCAGGCTCCAGTTACAGTGTTCCTTTTCCAATGCTTTTAAGATATTTAATGCTGCCGTTAAATACAGCTTCTTTTCGTACTGTGGTACCGCCTTTGCAATCTCAATCAGACCGCAGGCAGCCACTGCTCCTGCCGTGGTATCGATATAATCAGGCTCATCCGGTGCTCTAAAATCACACTTCGGAATATACCCATCCTCAACTATTGCTGAAATAAAATAGTGAGCCACTTTCTTGGCAGTATCCAAGTATTCCTGCTTGCCTGTATGTATATAAGAAAGCACAAAGCCATAAAGTGCCCATCCCTGTCCTCTTGACCAAGAAGAGTAGTCTGCATCAAACCCCTGTGTTGTAGGTGTTTTGATAAATTCCCCGGTATTTGGATCATACTGCACAATATGATAAACAGAGCCATCTCCGCGCACATGGTTATTCATGGTTTTATCTGCATGATGCATTGCAATCTGACGAAATCTTGGATCCCCTGTTTCCTCAGATGCCCAGTAAAGAAGTGGAATATTCATCATGCAATCAATGCATGCATATCCCTCCTGCCCTCTATTATTCCAAGACCTAATATAACCTCCGTCATGGTTAAAGCGGGCAGCCAAAAGCAGACTTGCCATGTAACTTCTGTTTTTCGCCTGTTCATTTCCCGTTAACCTGTAATCCGCACCGGCTGACAAGTGCCACATAAATCCCAGGTCGTGATCCACACGACCGGACTTCGTCAGTGCTTTATCCAGAGCACTTTCCGCATATTCTGCCGTTTCCCTGTATTTGTCCTCCCCTGTGGCATCATACATAAGCCACATCATTCCCGGCCAGAAACCATTGGTCCACCAGTCAATATTGTGAGAAATTGTTGTAGTAATACAATCATCATGGATGCCGTCTATGGTAGAATAAGGAATTTTATGCTTGGAAAGTACGGATGTAACGGAAAGCTTTGCTTCTATTTTCTCCCATGTTGCATCAATCCAGGCTTTATTTTCGTCTATTATTTTCTTCATTCTTTTACCTCCAGCAATTCTTTTAACACCTTGCCCACTGCATTTGCCATAGAAGCAAAACCCAAATCCGTAGGATGCGTTCCATCGATGGTACCTTCATCTGCACACATCGAAGTCAACATACTGCCATCAATAAAAGCCACTTTGTTATCCCCTCTTGCAATTGCATTTCTATATGTTGTTTCAATAATTTTGCTTCGCTTTTTTTCCGCTTCTGTAAGCTTCTTCTTAGGTCGTGCCATTATAATAATCGGAATATCAGGGTGAGCTTCACGTACACCACAAAACATCTTTTCATGAGTACTCTGTAAATATTCCGGTGTTGGCGCATTGTGATCATAGTCATACACAAAGGCAGACATTTCAAGTCCTTTCATATACTCGGTCATTTTATCCTCTGCCAGAGCACTGCCGGAGAAACCAAGATTCATATAATCATATTTTAACTCCCTCGCTACAATATTCTGATAGCATCTGCCGGGTCTGGACGCACATCCACCCATGGTGATGGAGGAACCATAGTAAACAATAGGCTTTTCACTTTTATATTGGGAAGCTTCTTTTATCTCTGCATTTTTTTGAAGGCCCACATAAAGCTCCTGTACTTCACTATAGAGTGGGAAATTTATGGTTATTTCACGCATCTTTCTTGTATCAAACTCCATAATCCCACTATAACTGTGGTCCATATCGTAAGGCGGCACAAAGGTTTTTACATATTCGTTTCCTACATACATATCAAATCCAGTCGTGCCCGCCAGAGTGAAATGGGATACCCTTACAGGGTCGCCGGTTAACGTATTGATAGCAATATATTGACTGTCAGTTACAAAGCGCACTCTTCCGCCTGCAGTGCGTGCATGTAATCTGTACACTTCTGAGCTTATCCTTTTTGCTGTATCTTCAGGCAAACGGCGGTATTTTCCGTCTTCCCAAAAAACACCATATATTTTAAATGGTGCTTCTTTTACGTTATAAAAACAAATATCATCTTTCCCAATATTCGTATCAATGACAAAATTTTTATCAATTTTTGAAATATCTGACATAGTTTTCCTCATTATACATTGTACTTTTTTATCTTATCCACAAGATATTTCGATGTTTGATACATAAAATGCAATGCCTCAGGAATAAATTCATCACTATAACCATTCCAAAAGTTGACTGCTTCTAATGTAAAATCACCTCTATATCCAACTTCTGCCATTGCCTTACATATTTCTTCCCAGTTCATTTTCATGGTACATGGAAGCTGATGACAGTCCTTTATAAAATCATTATCGTGAATGTGAACACTGGTTATATAATCAGCTCCCATGGCCCTCAACATGTCCTGTGCTTCCCTGCCGCTTATGGCACAATGACCGAAATCAAGACAGCCCGTTATACATTTGCTATCAAGTGCATCAATATACCTTTTAAACTCTTCTGGATCCGCACACACGCCATCTCGTTGTCTGGCTCCGTCCAGTGTCGGCATTACCATATTTTCAATTGCAATTTTAATATGACAATCCTCTGCACACGGAATTAACTGCGATATATAGTTCATGTTCTCTTCAAATACTCTTTCCGAATCTGTCGCGTATTTTGGATTCTGAATGGGATGAATCACAACATGCTCTGCACCAATAAGTGCGGAAAATTCTATAGAACGCCTAATTCTGTCTATGGCAAACTGCTTATCCTGATTGTAAGCTCTTAGGACACTGCCGATGATAGGTGCATGCGTCTGCGAAAAAACAATTCCAAAATTATCCGCCACATTGCGAATATGCTTCGCATATTTCTGATAAGTTTTTTCCCAAACTTCTGACTCGACCGGTATATCTGAAAAATCAATACCATCAAATCCTGCCTGTGAAATCATTTCTATTGTTTTCTCTATGGAAAACCTGTTATGAAGGTTATAATTTGTTGTAACTATTTTCATTCCATCTACCTACATTCTTATAAAACTTTTACAATATAAGCCGCAATTGTTTTGGCATAGTCAATCAGCTTATCACAATCAATAGACTCATCCGCCTGATGAGGACCGCCTTCTTGACTAAAATCTCTGCCTGCACCAAAACCAAAGGCCTTACCGGAACCGTATTTTATAATGACAGAAAGATCCGACTGACAGGAACCACAAACAACAAGTTCTTTGCCCGCTGCCTCTTTGGAAGCCTCCAGCATCAATTTAATATCATCACTATCAGGTTCACAAAATGCATAGTGGAAAAATCTCGTTGTAGGTCTGATACCGTCACCTATCATTCCCATAGGAGCTAATTTTTCAGCAATCATTTTTTCCAATTCAGCATATTCTGAATATATTTCTTCTTTGGATTTATCGGTGTAATATTCAAAGTACACCTTTCCTCTTCCCAGATTTGTTCCGCTATTTCCCACTTCTGCACCAAGATATCTGAGGGATTTTTCAGGAATAACCGTCCCTTTATAAAATCTGTTGCTTTCCAACTCATCACAGCGTCTTTTTGCAAATGTATTGATGCAATCCATGATCACCGGAATTGCTCTTGAAGCCTTTTCTGCACTTCCAACCGCTTCAGCAGTATGATAAACATATACGGCTTCCTGCCCACCGGAAGCACAGTTCCACACCTGATTTTCTCTACCATCCATACTGACAATATGCTTGCATGGATATTTTAAAACACAGGAAAGTGCTCCATGGGAACCACCGTATTCCTCATCGGAATATGCAGCAAACAAAAGATTCTCCTTAGGCACAAACCCCTGCTCTTTTAAAAGCTTTATGACAAAAAGTGCTGTAGCTATGGCATATTTATCATCACAGGCGCCTCTTCCGTAGATTTTGCCATCTTTTATAATGCCGCCGGTAGGATCTACACTCCAGCCTTTTCGATCTCCTATTTCCACCGTATCTTCATGCGCCATAAGCATAAGACCATTTTTATCTTCCTGACCTTTCCAGGCTGCCACTACGCTATATCGGTTTTCCAGATTTCTGCCGGGCAAATAATCAGGATGATTTTCAAAATCATCTATTTCCAGAGGAGAAAACATATCCGTTTCAAGGCCAAGCTCTTTGCATAAGTCCACTATATATCTTGCTATGTTTTCTTCATTACCGTGACTGGAGAAACTTTCGGAATTAATTTTAATTAAATCTGATAAAAGCGTAAAAAGTTCATCTTTTTTCGAATCTATCAAACTGCAGAGTTGTTGTGTATCCATTATTACGCCTCCAATTTTATGTTTTCCTTTATAAGCTTATTTACCCTGCGGCGAAGAGTCTGAATAAAATATGCCCCCGCCGGATACTCGTTAAATGTAACCTCCATACCGGCAACTTCATCCACAAGCTCATTCACCTTTTCTTTGCCTATATAATCCGCTAAAAACTGCAATGCCTGCATATCCTGTACGCCTTCGTGGAAGGATATGAGTCTTATGGATTCCAGGCACTCACCATTTTCACCCGGATAAACGGAGAATGGATCTCCTGCCGGGAATGCCCTTTCTCCGTCCGTAGTGCGGTATGGATCAATAAGCTTCCGAGACTCCTCATTATAATAGAAATTGTATCCCCAATGCAAAAATCCGGGAATATCATATTTAAATAGCTGAAGCCCCAAAATCCTGTTACGCCACGAAGGATAGCACAAAAAGCGATTGGAATAATAATCACAATGGGTAGAACAATAATATATCCAAATATCATGAACTCCTTCTTTAAAAAATCCATCGCTACGGTAATGTGGTGTAACGACATTTTTTACAAGTCCGTCTTTGTAATATGCCACCTCTGAAAGTGCATCCATGCACTTCCAACCCTCCAAATATATTTCTGCACCTTTTACTGCTTCTCTGTAAGAATCAAGATGTTTCTCACCCGGTTCATCAGAATAGTGGAAGAAAGTATAGTCCTTAAGACCTTTTTTCTCCATATACGAAGTAAGGGCAGGCAAAAAGTTTGCAAGAAATTCCCTATATTCAGGAGAAGCGGATTTATTCTCCCAGCCAAAGATTTTTTTATATTCGCCGTCTACCGTTGCCATAATTTTAGGGCAGAACTCAGCTCCCCATTGGGTGAACAGATGAGGCATTTCAAAATATTTGTAACCAATTCTTTGACTCAGTTCTATCCAACGGTCAAGCTTTTCAAAGCCAAAACGATACTTCCCATTGTCAACATAAATATCAAGAAGCTGAGTGGTAGGACGTTCGCCTCCAATTTCCGTATCCAGTGGCGGTGTAAAAACAGGTGTAAAAATGGTGTTGTGACCGTTTTTTACAGCAACTCTCATAAAGTTTTCAATGATTTCCCAATGCTTCTCAGAGAATGTATCCACCTTGTAGTAAGAAGCAAGACAGTCTGCATGAAACCACTGTGTATATATCAGTTTTTGTTCAGGAAGCATGGCATCAATCACTTCCAGCTGAAAGCTTTTTACGGATGTGTGTACAATATCCTTTTCTTCCTCTTTCTCGGCTTTTTTCTCGCACTTAAACTCTACGGTGATATCATATACACCCGCTTCCACCTCACCTTTGGTATCCAGTGTAAACCAGAGAGCATCGCAAAAATCCTGATCAACCCAGAATGTGTCACCTTCCATTGGGGTAAGCAGATCCGGATATAATCCGGACTTATCAGAAATAACAGCATCATCTTTGCTCCAAGGATGATGATAAAGCAACCTTTCCGCCGGCACATGTTCTACCTTCCTGACAGTAATATAATCCTTCAGGGGTGACTTGATTTCAAAGCTTACAGGATAGTGACGGTATCTGATACCCGTCACATATTCATAAGCTATCTGAAAGGAAAATCTTTCATTCTTTAATATGGATGCATTTTTCAATTCTTCAGAAACAGGCATTTTGTCTATCATTACCTTTTCCATAGACGAATACAACTTAAAGCTATGCGCAAACATGATACATTCCTCTCTAATTTTAGTTATTGAAAATTAACCTCGCAGTTAAGTACGCCTTCTGCGGGATATTTGCCCGCAAGAATATCAAGCGCTGCATCCACACTCTTTTCAGAAACACCACCAATAATCATTCTAGGAATATGTGGAAGTTCTTCCAACACAGTCGGATTACCGAAATGGATCACGGTGGATACTCTGTTAGTCTCCTGCATTGCCTTTAAAAGAGTACTGAATCTGCGTGTAAGGTATTCTTTTCCCGTAAAGCTCAATGGCTCCGTAAAGGTAAGAAAAATCGTTTCCTCGCATCCCAAAGACTCATTCAGAATAGTGACATTCTGATGCTGTGTAGGGTACTCATGGAAAAACTGTACCTTTGCGTTAGGGAATAATTCTTTTATTCGCGCTTCGATTTTTAATGGGAAGTACCAGCCGGAGCTGAAGGTATCCACGTCAATTTTACCCTGGGAGTCAAACTGCAGCTCACCTCTTATCATAACGCCAAAGAAGTGGTTACCATCTCTGGAGATACTTGCAGGAACACCGTCATCCGTTTTTTCATAAACGCCTTTTCTGTCAATATTAAGGAAATTCTCCATTTCTTCCTCAGTAATTTCTGCATCATCAGGAAGTAAAAGGGTCTTATGCTGTGTTGCAAGTACACGCTTTACAGCAGCATCCAATGCCTCATCCGTGATAAGTCCGGTCTCGTAAGCTTCACACAGGTCCGCAAAATCCTTTCTGCTGTCAGCTGAAAAAGGAAGTACAGTATCGTTTCCTGCAGCAATGGCATAACCTTTTGCCTCCACATCGGAGTAAAGTGCTTTAACTCCCATCATGCAGAGAGCATCCGTCATGGCAAGTCCGTCAAAACCAAGATCACGGATAATGTTCATTACGGTTTTTGACATACTGGTAGGACGATCCGGGTCAATATTCAGACATTTTTTATGTCCAGGCATAATACCGTCAAGAAGACCTTTTTCCATCAACTTTCTGTATGGATAAAGCTCTGTTTCAATAATTTCTTCTTTTGTGTAATATGTTACGCTAGGTGTCATATGAGGATCTATTTCGTGAGGATTATTTCCACCCGGATAATGCTTGCCCATTGCCATAACACCACCATCATGATATCCCTGTGCAACAGCTACAGCAACAGAAGCAACCCTTTCTTTATCGGTTCCAAAAGAACGGATATGCCCTTTTTTCATATCAAGAATCGGGGCGCAGATCATATTGTAACCCATTTTATGTGCAATTGTGCCTGATACTTTGCCAAAAGCATATGCATATTTCAAATCACCAGCATTTGCAACAGCAGCATGTCTTCCTACAAGGTATTTTCCGGTACTGTTTTGCATACCGCTTTCTGCATCAGTGATTATTATAATAGGATAATCAGCCAATTCCTTAACCTTTGCAAGCATTTCTTCGGCATCTCTGGCTCCCTGCTGAATCCATACAGCACCAAGTGCACGCTCTTTAATCAGTTCGAAAATAAATTCTTCATTGTCCTCTGATTTCACCCAACTGTTCAAAAAAGCAGTATAAACCATACCCAATTTCTGTTTCAATGTAAGCTCTTCAAATACTAATTCTTTTAATTTCATACTAGTTTTATCTCCTTATCTTTGCTTGTTACTTTACTTCAACATATCATGTGGTTTTGCATAGCAAAAGTGTAAATTTTTGCTTTTATAAAATATAACAGTTAATGCAAAAATTACCACTAATCCAAATTTATTAAAAAAAGAGACTGCAACAGCTTTTTCAAAGATACATCGTTTCTCCGGCCGGAATACAGATAATCTCTTTCTTATCCTTCTCAACCCAAACAGTGATGGCAGTCGGATTATATATACACTTCTCATCGGCTGTGATTAAAAGTGCCTTTTGGGCAGTCATATACTGATAAATCTCCATGTTGGTAGCATACCATACCTCATCAAGTCCAGAGAGTTTCTTCAGAATATCTTCCATTACCTTCCAATCCTGTTCCGTGCGAAATTCATGGCTGTGTCCCCATATGTAGAAAAGGGGTTCTATCTTCAAGGATGTAATATTCTCTATAAACTTATCACTAAGCTCAAGGGCATCCTTATGATGACAAGTTGGATGCCACTCCAGAAAATCATCAGGCAGTTGAAATGTCATGGTAGGGTAAATGGTTCTGGAATAAACAATGCCACACATTTTTGCCACCGCCTTCACAGCATCGTTATATGCATACTGACTCCACGGATATGACATTCCCACTACAGGCTCCCCTGTAATTTTCTCCAAATAATTCCTATTATTCATAATTTCCTGCACCATTGACTGATAAGGCATTCTATTGAGCCAGCCATGAGACACTGTGTGGCAAGATATCTCATGTCCCTGATATCGCTCTTTTAATTCTGCCATCTCTTCTTCACTTTTCTCTTTTCCGGTCAAATGAAATGTTGCCTTGACACCATATTGATTAAAAAGAGTAACCAAACGTTTGTCATTAACATGCCCATCATCATAGCTGAATGTTACTATTCTCTTTTTTCCCCCAGGGTATACATGATATTGAATCATCTTTATACCTTGTGCCAGAGTCTATTTATCATCCGTCCGGCACTCATCCTTTCTTTTTAATTACTACACTTCAGAATCTGCTAAGTAGGCATGGACATTACTGCCCATGCCCATCATTCAAGCTATATACTATTTAAGTTTTTTAAAACAAACGATAGATACTACTGCCACTCCTGAAAGTGCTATCATAGATAACATAATCCAAAATAGTACATTACTGTTATCACCGGTTGAAGGCTGACCGGATGCCTCTGTAGTAATCGTTGTATCTTCTACATTATTGGTTGCATCATCATTACCACTGTTATTAACGTCATCATCAGGTGTGTTGTTGGTATCACTGTCCGGCGCTGCTGTTGGTGCACTGGTTGGTGCCTCTGTTGGTGCTGCCGTCGGTGCGCTGGTTGGTGCACTGGTTGGTGCACTTGTCGGCGCTGCTGTTGGTGCACTGGTTGGTACACTTGTCGGTGCTGCCGTCGGTGTTGGTGTTGGAGCTACCGTTGGCGCTGGTGCTGCTTCTACTTTCAAATTAGAAGTAACCTTACGATCATTCGTATATTCAAGCGTCACAACGTGATCACCTACAGACAAGGTTTCCAGATATTCCTTCTTGAATTCTACAATAGTGGAGCCCTTTGTAACAGTATAATTAGAAGGATCAACCTCGTTACCATCCATATCTACACCGATGAGTTCCGTATGGATACCACTACAATAAATAGTTACTGTTTCCTCACCGGACTTCGTATAGGTTGTATCGCTTTGTTCCAGATTAATAACCGGTGTAACCGTGCCTGTAAATACTACCTCACCAATATTGTTCCAGCCAAACGCTTTACCCTGTTTAGAGTTACCATCGCATCCAATCTTAATAAACTTAACGTTCTCGGAATTAATGGTAAATTGCTCATAAGCTTCCGCACTGCCAATTGATGTACCACCGGACTCACCGGAAAATACCTCTGTGTAAGTTTTGCCGTCGGTGGACACACTGATATCAAAGTATGTAGAACGCTCATAACCGCTCTTAAACAGAATCAATAAATTGTCAACTGTTGACTCCTCTTCCAGCTCAAATAAGATCCAGTGACCAACTCCCTTTGAGGTCCATCGGGTAACGGTGTCCTGATCCAGTGTCTTCACTGCAACATAACCCTGGTCAGCCTGCGGTTCTTCACTTGCAGCGACACCGACTACCTGCAGTGCTGTCATACCAGCGAATCTTTCTTCATTCGGTACTGCTGCCGCAGGAATTTCTACCAATTCAATGGTATATGTGGTATAGATTTCGGTATTTGCCTTGTCTTTTACAATGATTGTAATGATACCATTTTCTGCGTCATGAATCACTTCAGACGTGTACTTGGTTTCATCCACAGTCACATTGACAGTCGGATCACCTGCACCATCCTCCTGCACAAAAAGTACGGTTGCCAGATTGGTGCTCTCGAATTCAATTTCACGTCCGTCAAACATCACACT
Organism: Lachnospiraceae bacterium; assembly: GCA_017516285.1. The sequence continues at coordinate 99,004 of JAFXDD010000041.1, read as the reverse complement.
CTGAACTGCCGGCTTTTCAGCCACCTCGCCTGGCGGAACACTCCATTCAGCGATGCTCTTATTGTATTCTGCCACAGAAGTTAATCCTGTTCCTGCCGGAGTAAGCTTTACAGTGATAGATACATCTCCACTTGCTCCGCTCAGCTTAATTGCGATTCGGTTAACATCTGCATCCTCTTTATCATACTCGTTGATATCAGAAGGAAGTGGATTAGGCGCCTCACCTGCAGGGCTCACACTTCCCAGCAGTTCTCGTGTGGAAGGACCAACTGACAATTCAGCAGTTCCGTTTCCTTCAGTTACAAACTCCAACTCAACCTGCTTGCCGCTCTGAGTAAGGGTTGCGCTCTTTCCATCCTCCGCAATCACCACTTCTGCATCCGTCTGCATAAACCAATATACAGTGGAATCAGCCTTAGACAGGGTAATCTCATCACGCACTACCAAGCTGGTTCTGTCGTCAGTGAAGAAGAATCCTCGAATTGCGCTGGATGCATTCTCCGCATAGTTTTCTGACATATCAAGAACTGCAATGCCGCCCTTATTATCGCTTTCAAAGCGAGACAGATATGCGGTCGCATGAACCAACTGACCTCCATTATTATCCGGATTGATGACGATGGTATTATGAGCCTCCGCTCTGGAGCGATAATATCTCCAACGGTCACTATCATCATCGTAATTACCAGAATCATCCAAGTTATAAGGTGTCTTGCCCAGATCCTTCGCCCATCTGACACCGGCGTAATCATAGATAAAACTGCCGGCATCCAACTGCGCATGAGAAACCCAAGTAGAACCACCATGAACAGCGGCAAAAGTAGTCACTCCGTCCGTCCATTTATCACGGAAGGAAGCCAATCCCTCTGTATCATACACACCATCTAACGGCATATCTGTTGCACCTTCCGCGATACCGGTATCATACCACAGCAGAGAAAGTACAATTTCCTCATTATCGCGCATCTTACCATGGTTGAGACTAAGTAATGCGGAGGTAATATTCTCATCATACTTGTTGGATAAGTAGAACAATTCCGGCACATAAAGCTGCTCTGCTCCACCATCTCCATAAGGGAAAAGTCCCTTGTCCGACTGCATATTCAGAATAAAGTTTGCTGTCTTGTCCAAGCCTTCAACCAAGTCAAGGCTAAAGCATGTGCCAAAAGCAGTGTCCAAAGCTGACAACATCTTAGTGGTGTACTGTGTCGTATAGTTCCAATAGCCTGTACCTTCCTTCCACGCACCGTCCGGACCGTACTCGGTGAGCATAACGTCCGCACCACGGATTGCTCCGGAAAGGATATAAGAACAGATTTCTTCATACTCCTCATTTACGTCCATAAACGCCAGCGCACCAAGAGCAAAACCACCGTTTACCACGATATTGTGATTCATTGCACATGCCGCACGCGCACCGATAAGGCTGCCCGCATAGGTCTGATATGCATTTACCGCTTCACCGAAGCAATGTTTATACATCGCTTCTTCAAGAGTCTCTCTCTGCTCTTTGGTAAGTGCATGATACATCCAGTCGTAACCGATGGCTACTGCCGCGGACATCTCGCCTGTCGGTAAGCCAGTTGTCGGCTGCCAGTCCGGGAACGCAGCTGCAGCCTCAAGGTCTGCCCACGCACGGGTCACATACTTCACATCTCCAGTGAGCTGATATGCCATACCCAATGTGTACATTTTTTCCAGCATTTTCTGAACTGTCGGAAGCAATCTTCCACCGCTGTCCAGTGTGTAGCTGGTCGGAGCAGTATCTCTGTCTACAAGATCATCTGCTGCAACGATAAGCTGCTCATACCAGATTTGCATCTGATCATTTGTCTTTACTTCTTCTTTAATTCTGGCAAAGTCCGCTGCGGTCGCCTGAACTCTTGGATGAACTCCGTCTAACCCTTTCTCTGCAAATAATGTCTTTATAGTTTCTGCAGAAGGACGTTCGAAGAACAGATAGTCATTCAAGTTCTGTAATTCCGTACGAGAAGAAGAAACGCCAGGGGTAAAGACTCCTGTGGGCCAGGTAAATGCGGTGTCACCGGCAATCATCATACCATCGGTCTTCGCCTCTGTATCAATGGAAACTACCTTCTCCAGAATAGTCTCAAAGAAATACTTTGCGTCAATCCAAAGCTTTCCATCCTGATTTACCACGGTAGCCTGCTTGCCATTAATCTCAGCAGCGTCACCGTTTACCGTACAAGCCACATTAAGTGCTGCACAGATCTCCTCAGCAACCACAAGGAAACCATCTGCTGTTTCTACCGGCTTTGTTGCCAGCAGAGTCCACTTTCCATCGTTGGTTGCATCATTGTAATACACCATACCGTTTCTGGTATGTAAGGACATATAACCCTTAAGCATTGCAGGGAACTGCTTCGTCCAAGTTTTTTCCACTTCCTCAAAATTGGACTTATCCGGATCGATAACAATCTTGCCATCATCCTCCGTTTCGCCTTCACTTTCTTCCTCGAAAGATAAGGTAACCGGTACGTCGCTCTCGTAGACAGCGAAATCATCAATTAAGATATCTGCGTCTATTCCATATGTACTGCCAGTATTAAATCTTAAAAAGTCACATACCGCTGCAGGATGGAAGGTCGCTGCATTATGCATTGCCACATCATTTATCAAGGGTGCATCATCTAAGTATACATCACGAGTTTCATTCTTAAAGTCACATACAACTGCAATATGATACCATGGTGCATCTGCTCCTGATGTCAACATCTGCGTTGTACTGCTACCAAGAAATTCCAACTTGTTTTTATTTATTGCAAATAACACGGTCTCTTTGTTACCACTGTTTTTGCTTCTTAATCGTGCAGTCAAGCCGTTGCTTTCTTCACGCTGCAGCTTGAATTTAAATTCGTATACAACCGTCTTTTCGGACAAATCAGAAACGCAGGCATCCTCATTCCATGCACTTGCAGTACTCCATCTAAAATTCACCTGATAGTCCGTACTGCCATTAGTGGTATCACTGATGAGATTCATTGCCCTATTGTTCTCACCGGCTTCGATACCCTGCGCAGATGTACCGGTCAAAGCAGCCACGTGAATTCCCTTCGGAATAGTGGCACCTACCAGATATGCTGCATTCTCATCCTCAAAATTCTCTTTCATCAGAACCTTGATCGGCTCTTCATAAACTGCAAAATCATCGATCAGGATATCTGCGTCTATTCCATATGTATCGCCAGTATTAAATCTTAAAAAGTCGCATACCGCTGCAGTATGGAAGTTCGCTGCATTATGCATTTCCGCATCATTTACCAAGAGTACATTATCTAAGTATACATCACGGGTTTCATTCTTAAAGTCACATACAACTTTAATATGATACCACGGTGCATCTGCTCCTGATGTCAACATCTGCGTTGTACTGCTACCAAGAAATTCCAACTTGTTTTTATTTATTGCAAATAACACGGTCTCTTTGTTACCACTGTTTTTGCTTCTTAATCGTGCAGTCAAGCCGTTGCTTACTTCACGCTGTAGCTTAAATTTAAATTCGTAAACAACCGTCTTTTCAGACAAATCTGAAACGCAGGCATCCTCATTCCAGGCACTCTGATTACTGTATCGTACATTGACCTGATAATCTGTACTTCCATCAGCTGTTTTACTGACAATATTCAATGCCTTATTGTTCTCACCGGCTTCGACAGCCTGCGCAGTTGTACCGGTCAAAGCAGCCGCATAAATTCCCTTAGCAAAACCGGCACCTACCAGCGCCCCCTCATCTTCAAAGTCTTCATAGAAATAAACATTAGCCTCATACGTGTCACCGCTCTCGGTAACAAAGGTTTCAGCCTGTACCGGCATAACCGTTGTAACACACATGAAGACTGTCAGGAGTAAAATCACAAGTGATTTAAATCGATTCATTTCCGTTCTAATCTCCTTTTCTTTAAATAGCAAGGGGAGTCCGACCGGGATAAGCAAGAAAACCCGTCGTAAAAGTTTCCTTTATTTATCTCTGTCAGCCTCCCCGCCATTGCAATTATACAATCACTATAAGATGCTTATTATTTTGCCTGATAATCATCCCAAGCTTCATTGATTGCCTTCATTACTTCGTTAAGACCCATCTTCTCCAGAGTCGCAACATACTCATCCCAGCCGGTCTCGATATCAGCCACACCGGTAATGAACTCTACCTGCATCTTCTGCCAGTAGGTAACCATTGCTTCCCAGTAGGTATCGATAATGCTCTGCTGCTCCTCGTTGAAAGGAATGTTACCCCAGCCTGGGAATACATCCTTAGGATTTTCCATATAAGGCTTCATATATTCAACAATTCCCTTCTGTCTCGCCTGGGAGTTAGATGGCTTATCCTCGATGCGCAATCCCAGGTAGTCTGCACGACCGAAGTTATACCACTGGATTGCCTTAGTCTGGTAAGCATTACCACTCTCATATCCTTCCGGAACAATGAAGGTATAGGTCAAACCATCGTCGTTGAGTTTGAAGTTTTCACCCTCAATACCATGCATGAAACTTTGTCCATGTAATCCGGTACCCTCTGCCACTTCCTCAGTTGCATAAGCAATATCTAACATCTGGCAAAGCTCCTCAATGTACTCAGACTCGCTGTTCATAAAGATACTGTGAGTAAAGGAAACACCCATAGCGCCCTGAACCACCTGTGTAGAATCATACTGAGAGGTCAGTGGAGCCAGTAAGCTAACTGGGAACTCACCCTTCTCGTTTGCCGCTATAGAGGTTGCAGCAGTGTCAAGAAACGCTATCTTACCTTCCAATTCCAAAGCCTTCTTGGTAGCAGCATCCAAAGTAGCTACTTCCTTATGGATTAGCCCCTGGTCATACAGCTTGTGCATGAATTCATAGTAATGCTTCATCTGATCCGTAGTATGAGAGAAGATAACCTCTCCGCTCTTGTCCAGATCCAGCAACATGTCAGTGTGCTCACCAAATGCTGCAAACAACATCTGTGCCCAGCTGCCGGTGTAGACGTTCAGCTTTGGTATAAATACGGACTCTTCACCATAGTATGCCTGCAAATCCTTCAGCGCTTGTTCGAATTCATCAACCGTAGCTGGTCTTTCCACACCAGCCTTCTCCAGTACATCGGTGTTTATGTAAGGTCTTGCTGGGCATGTAGTAGCAATCATACTAACGAAAGGCAGTCTGTACATTGCTCCATTTTCCTGAATTGCCAGCTTCATTGCCGGATAATCTTCCATTGTCTGTGCCAAATTAGGCATCAAATCAATATACTTCAGGTAGTCAACAAACTTTTCGCCAATCACACCATAGTCCAGAATCTGATTAGCGGAAGGGTTGATGAATAACAGATCCGGCCAGTCACCACTTGCCAGAATGGTAGCGAGTGCCTCAGGATCAACCACTTCCCATTCAATGTTAATGCCGGTGAGCTCAGCTACCTTCTGATGGATAAGTCTGTCTTCACCGCCGTTATTGGTGATAGCTACGAGACCTTTTACGGTAATCGGCTCTTCTACCAGAGGATATTTGGACTTCGTTTCTTCCGTTTCAGTAGCTGCAGAAGATTGTGTTTCTGTTGCTTCCTGAACCTGAGATTCACTTGTTCCGTTTGCATTTGTAGCATCATTGCCACATGCACATACTGACAAAGCCATTGCAGATGCCAGTATAATTGATAAAAGTTTCTTTTTCATTAAGAACCTTCCTTTCTGCCACTTCGGTGGCTCTAAATTTTATGTTAGCTGCCTGTCAGGCAGACTTAACCTATTATTACACTCACCCCTTGACCGATCCAATCATTACACCCTTGTCGAAATACTTCTGTAAGAAAGGATAAAGAATCATGAGCGGTAATGATGCAACAACAATCGTAGAGTAGCGAAGCAAATACTCGCGGTCTATTACACTTACGTCAATCTCACCGTCAGATATTGCCGCCGTCTGAGCCAGAACCAGAATTCTTCGTAAGAATACCTGAAGCGGTTGCTTGCTGTCATCACGAATATAAATCATAGCATTAAAGTAAGCATTCCAATGTGATACGCCGAAATACAGCACCATAACACCAAGTAGTGCTTTGGAAAGCGGCAAGATAATTTGGATAAAGGTTCTCATAGGGGAACATCCATCCAACTCTGCGGCCTCCTCCAGATCCTTTGGCATCGCGCTAAAGAAGGACCTACAGATGATACAGTTATATGTACTGAATGCACCCCAAAGCAACAGTACCAGTCGGGTGTTATACAGTCCATATCTGTTCAGGACCAAAAAGGTAGGAATCAAACCGCCACTAAAATACATGATAATCATGATCATGGTGGTGAAAATGCTTTTTCCCGGAAGCGTGTTCTTTGTCAGCGCGTATGCAGCAGGTACGGTAACCACCAGGTTAATGCAAGTTCCCACTACCGTGTAGAAAATGGAATTCGCATAACCAGTCATAATGTTTTTGTCCTTAAAGAACTCCTCATATCCCTTTAAGTTAAATCCCTTTGGAAAGAGAACAATCTGACCCGAAGCAACCAGATTCGCATCACTCACCGAGTTGGATACCACCAGAATCAGCGGATACAGGACGATTATAAGTAAAACTGCCGAAATAATATGTACTATAATATCAAATAACGATACTCTTTTCTTTTTCATTATTAAATTCTTCCTTTCCTCTGTTTTAGAACAAGCTGGTCTTCGTCACTCGTTTTGAAATCTGATTCGCAACAATCAATAGGATGACATTGGTTACATTGTTAAACATTCCCACTGCTGCCGAAAAACTGTAATTGGTATTAATGATACCTTTTTTATACACATAAGTAGAGATAACTTCCGAAGCATTGATATTCAGTTCCGTTTGTAACAAGAACACTTTCTCATGTCCGATGGAAATCAACTGTCCCACATTTAAAATCAAAGTAATGATAATAGTTGGCAGAATCGTAGGAATATTAATATGGATTACTCGCTGCAATCTGGTGGCACCATCGATGCTCGCTGCCTCATGTAAACCCGGGTCAACACCGGCCAACGCTGCTATATAAATAATCGCAGCCCAACCCATTTCCTGCCAGATACCGGACCATACATACAGATGTCTAAACCACTCTTCGGATGCCATAAAATAAATTGGTTCACCACCCAAGGCTTCGATAATATGGTTTACAACACCGTTAGACATGGAGAACATAACCCTAATCATTCCAGCGATAACCACGATGGACAGAAAGTGTGGAGCATACAATATGGTCTGAATCGTCTGCTTATACCGCCCCTTTAACTCGTTAATAACCAGTGCCACGAAAATCGGAATCGGAAATCCCACGAGCAATCTGTATAAAGAAAGCGTGAGCGTGTTCGTCAACAAATCCCAAAAGTTAAAGCTGTTAAAAAAGGTAATAAAATGTTTAAAACCCACCCATTTGCTTCCTGTAATTCCCAGCGAAACACGGTAATCCTTAAACGCGATCTGGAGTCCGTACATCGGAACATAATTAAACAGGATAATATATACCAGTGCCGGTAAAAGCATCAGGTAGTAGTCCCGGTGTTTCCAAATACGGGTAGACAGCTTTACGTTCGAGCGACCACTGACTGCCGGTTTATTTTTCTGATTTGTCTGATTTTTTTTCATTTTGTCACTTCTCCTTGTGTTGTTTTATTCTGTGCTTGTTGTTCACTCATAAGATACCATAGCTTTTTGCACAAAAAAAGTGTAAATTCTTGCCTTTTTCTATCCATAAATGATAAGGCAAAAATTTACACTTTGGCAAAATTCTTCACTTTAATCAACTACGCATCTCTAAATGTAGTCGGTGATATACCGGTATGAGCCTTAAATACCTTAAAGAAATTATTGTCGTTGCTAAAGCCTGACTTTACCGCAATATCATGAACAGTTTCTTTTGTGGTCAGCAAAAGCTCCTTCGCATATTCCACACGTTTTGCATTGACATAGGATACAAAACCGATTCCCACATCATTTCTGAATATACGGCTGAGCGTGTAGGTAGAGGTATTAAAATGATCCGCCACCGATGCCTGGCTCAAGTCTACATCACGATAATGCTCGTCCACATACGCCAGAATATCTTCTCTTAGTTTGGTTCTCTTCATCTCATGAGCTGAAGTATTTCTCTGTTCATCGCTCTTCGGCTCTTCTGTCTGAGTATCTTTATTTAACTCTTTCTCACAGAAGTCCAGGCAACTCCAGATTTCTTTGATATCCTGCACCATTTTACCGCCCACCAGTTTTTCTTTGGAAACACCCCAACCATCACAATGAGAGAGCAACCATTCCTTTACCTCTTCGCTTTGCTCGTGCTCTAAGAACAGTACGAACACACTCTGGTTTTCACCCTCCAGATCTATCACAAACATTCTGACATGGAGATTTTTCTCCGCCTCGGCTATGACCCGCCTACACTCCGCATCATGCAGCACATATCCTTCCAAAAGGAAAACCGTGTAGTATCCGGTCAGTTCTATACCTAAAAGCTTTAATTTACTTTTGGATATAGGAACCTTGTACAGCAGGTTATTCAGCAATAAGTCCAACAACAGCATTTCCTGCTCTTCGATCTTTTCGCTTCTGGCATCCAACTCTCTCCCAATATGCTCCAGTTCATTTCCTTCCGTATACTCCAGTCTTGTTGCCAAATGAAAGACCGGCTTATATGCAATCCAGAGCGTTAAAAGATAACTCAAAAGCATAATTATCACGACAATTACTATCATCGTCAAAATATTGTCCAAAAAGGCCAGGGTCATATTTCCGGGAGAATACTCGTTCATATATCCAACCAACACGAGTGGATGTATGGAACTCTCCTTCACCACAAATTTGCTTTGATTATCCCAGCCCTCTTCGGTCTCCATTATCTTTTTCACTTCGTCTCGGTAATCTTTTTTGCTGTAATTTGAAAAAAAGAAGGAAAAACCGTTCTCATACCACAAGGAACCTTCAAAGCCTTTTTCAACATGAGCCGAAGCAAAAATCTCCTTAACGTCACTTTCCTCGTATTCATACAGAAGTATGGCCTTTTCTCTCGCTCTGCCTAATGTGGTACAAAAGCCAATTAAGAGCCTGTTTTTGCCTTCTCCCAAGCGCTCGGTTCCGCCAATACATAACCCAAACTCGTTATAGCTCTCCTCGTCAAAAAAATTCTTGAGATATGTCTCCTGCTCAAGCTCTATGCACTCAAGAGCCTGAAAATATTGCTCCAGCGTCACTGCCCCTTCTTCAGACAGGATTCGATTATCATCATAGTAGTAAATTCGAAACTTTGATGAAGGATAGTTGTGATGCTTTATTTTCATTTCACTGATGGCCTGATAATACCAATAATTGTTCGATGAATCCTTATTCCAAAATATACTTGTGTACTCTTTACTGTCAGCACTAACCTGTGAGGCATGCTCCTTCAGTGCTATAACCATCTGATCCAGTTGCACCATGTAGTGCTCCATCAACGCTTCCTGATATTCCTCATTGGCGGCTTCTACTTTTTCATAAGAGTATTTGCCGAAGCAAACTATAAATATAAACATCGGTAAAAGTATAATAAAAAAGACACTCATTGCCAAACGGTATAAATACTTACGCTTTTTCATAGAAACCTCCATATGTATCTGGTATACTGCACTATCTGAAGCAATTAACTACAATATTATTTTAACAGTAATTCCTTATAATAAAAAGTGTAAAATTTTGTCATATTTACTATATACCGCATAATTAATCTCAATTTTTTACACGTTTTCGATAATTTCTAATAGTGTAGAGGGAAGATAATTTCCTCGCCCTCTCGTTGAACCGCACGTGTACCCGCGACCGGACTTACACCGGCAAGTGTAATCTAGCTTAGCTGGACACACCACACAAAATGAGGTGCCGCAAATACACGACACCTTACACTTGAATATTATTTAGTTTTCCATCCAAGTTAACATTCCTCTTTCTCGCTCTGCTGGAGGTAAAACATTGCTTTCTGCGTTTCAATTTCTGCTCTCAGTTCTTCCTCTGTCGGCAGGTACAGTTTGTACTTTGAAGCGAACAACTGCTCATTTCCGTGCATGACAGAATAACGTGCAATATCTTCATCTGTTTCGGAGCAAAGAACAATACCGATCGTCGGATTATCACCCTCGCTGTGTTTCAACTCATCATACATACGAATATACATATCCATCTGCCCAACGTCCTGATGTGTAATCCTTTCTGTTTTCAAGTCAATCAGCACAAAACATTTGAGTATGTAATTGTAAAACACAAGGTCAATAAAATAATCTTGTTTCTCCGTGTGTATGCGTTGCTGCCTTGCAACAAACGCATATCCTTTTCCAAGCTCCATCAAAAACTTTTGCAAATTGGAGAGTATACTCTTTTCGAGGTCACTCTCTGTGAATTCTGTATTAGACGAAAGTCCTAAAAACTCTGCAACCACCGGATTCTTGATAAACTCCAGTTTATCATTCTGATACTTACTGGTCAGTTCCTTCATTTCGTTTTCTACAAGGTCTTTTCTCTGTGTTTGAAGCATACGATAATAGTATTGAGATGAGATATTACGTTGCAAGGTTCGCACTCCCCAAGTTTGTTCCAATGCTTCTTTTTCATACCAAACACGAGCTTTTTCATCTTCAACTTGTAATAATGCTCTATAATGTGACCAAGACAAAAGTCCTTCAGATTGTCTACACACTGTGTCGACAATCTCAGGAAATGTTTTATAGAAGCGAAGGCAATGATAAAGATTCGTTCTATCATACCCTTTACCATATCGTTCTGTCAGTTCTTTAGACAGTTTTTTTATTATTTTCAATCCATATTCAGAGCGAACTTCTCCTTGAAGTTCTTCCTCTGCGATACGATATCCAATAAGCCAGTTTCTCTGCACAAGAGCTATATTTACCGCCTGATAAGCAGCCTTTCGTGAGGACTCAATAATCCCACACATATCTTTTAGTATATCATCTGTTTTAACAAAATTAGCCATAACATTATTTTCTCCGGCTTTTATCAATTTATTCTCCATACCATCATCACTCCTCTTATCTCAATAATCTGTTGCAGCTCATCCAATCAAAAAGTCTCAGATGACATTATACACCTCATTTTCCACGATATTAAAATGCATAAATTCCGGAATAGCATCCTTTCTAGTATTCCGGACTTTTCACTGCACAATAATATGCTTTCAGGCGCCTTTCCATGCTGCCGGTACGCTCCAACACTTCATACGTAAGCTCCACACCGGATTTTACCACCAATATGCCTGCATCACCGTTTTCGAACTCTCTGGCAACACCGGAAGCAATAAACGTATCAAAAAACACGGTAATGTCATATTTTAATTCATACACTGCAAAATCCAGCATTCTGCCTAATGCTACTCTTGCCTTATCAAGCCCTCTATTTCGCGTATAATTATACCTCCACAAGAGTACTATTGTCAAGTTAAAAAGATAGCGAGCAATAATCTCCACAAAGGATTTTACCACTCGCTTATAATACACTCATTAATGATGGAACAATCTAATTCCTGTAAATACCATTGCCATTCCGTGCTTATTTGCTCTTTCGATAACCAGGTCATCTCTTACGGAGCCGCCCGGCTGTGCAATGTACTTCACGCCGCTCTTTGCTGCGCGGTCGATATTGTCAAAGAATGGGAAGAATGCGTCGGAGCCGCAGGTAACATTCTGCATGCCATCCAACCAAGCTCTCTTTTCTTCTCTGGTAAATACCGGTGGTTTTACCTTGAAGGTATTTTCCCATGTGCCGTCTGCCAGGATGTCCATGTATTCATCGCCAATGTATAAGTCGATTGCATTGTCTCTGTCGGCACGGCCAATCTTGTCTAAGAACTGTAAGTTCAGTACCTGTGGTGCCTGGCGAAGGTACCAGTTGTCAGCCTTCTGTCCTGCAAGGCGTGTACAGTGGATACGGGACTGCTGTCCTGCGCCAATACCGATAGCCTGACCATCCTTTACGTAGCAAACAGAATTAGACTGTGTGTACTTTAAGGTAATCAGAGATATCTTCATATCAATCAGAGCTTCTGCCGGAATATCCTTATTCTCGGTTACGATATTGGATAACAAGTCACCATTGATGTCAAGTTCATTTCTGCCCTGTTCGAAGGTAATGCCGTAAACCTGCTTTCTTTCCAATTTAGCAGGCTCATAGTCCGGATCAATCTGGATTACGTTGTAGCCACCTTTTTTCTTTGCCTTTAATAATTCCAAAGCTTCCTCTGTGTAGCCCGGAGCAATTACACCATCAGAAACCTCTCTCTTAATCAGGCGTGCGGTATCTGCATCACACACGTCTGAAAGTGCAATAAAGTCGCCAAAGGAGCTCATTCTGTCTGCACCGCGTGCTCTTGCATAAGCACAAGCCAATGGAGACAATTCGCCTAAATCGTCTACCCAGTAAATCTTTGCTAAAGTCTCGGAAAGGGGCAGACCTACTGCTGCACCTGCCGGTGAAACATGCTTAAAGGAAGTTGCTGCCGGAAGACCTGTTGCCTCTTTTAATTCCTTTACTAACTGCCAGCCGTTAAAGGCATCCAGGAAATTGATATATCCCGGCTTGCCATTTAATACGGTAATAGGCAACTCACTGCCATCCTCCATAAAAATGCGGCTTGGCTTCTGATTTGGGTTACAGCCATATTTTAATTCTAATTCGTTCATAATTTTATCCTTTCTTCCTTACGTAAATTGCAAGCATCCTGCTATGCAATCTTGTTAATAATCTTTGTTTCATATTTGCCTGTGGCAATATCAATATAACGAACAAACAAAGAAACCTTATTGTCCTCATTCAAATTAGTCCAGAGCATCTCGGTAAATTCATCCATATCATCCATAATTTCCACCCACTTTGGCTCGCCTTCAAAGCTTGGCAGTGGATTGATGTCCTGCGCATAGGTGTGAATGAAGTGACCCTCACCTGCTACCGGATTTTCGTATGTAAAGGTGTAGCGGTTGCATGCCGCAGGGTTACCATTGTTACTCTTTAAGATAGACATTGCATAGTGGAACTGTCCATCCTTTACCTGCATAACACCTGAAATTCTAGGAGTATAGTTTGGACCATCCGGCTCAAACTCACGAACTCTAAGAGACTGCTCAAAGGTCTGGCCTGCTGCCATTCCATCGTAAATAGTATCAGTCTGGTCACCATTCGTAACAATAGTGTACTCGTTCAATACTCTTACCGGGGCATATATAATCAGACTCGGATCCTCTAACTTGCTTGGATCATAAGCCTCGGTACGAATGCCCTCGCCTTCTGTTACAAATACACGATTTCGTGAATTAGAGCTTCTGCCCATAATAAAATAAGCTGTTACTGCTTTGGTACCATCCGGTGTCTTACCAATGATGATACCACGTCCAGGATATGTGTTTCCTGATAATTCTTGTTGTAAGTTTAATTTCTGCATGATTTCTCTCCTTGTAAAATAACTAAACCGACCAAACCCGAGAGACCCCTGGTGAGGTCGCCCAGGCGGTCGGCATATTAATTCCTTAGTATGATGCTCCCTCTGGGTTATTCCCATATGTACGCATATCACGCACACTTTCCGCCAGTTGCATCTCGGATATATATAATTAATCTGTGGTATAATTCGGTGCTTCCTTCGTAATCTGGATATCATGTGGATGACTTTCCTTTAAGGATGCTGCAGAAATCTTTACAAATCTGCCCTTTTCCTGTAAATCCTTGATGGTAGGTGTACCGCAGTAACCCATACCGGAACGGATACCTCCAACTAACTGGAATACGGTGTCCTCTAACAGACCCTTGTATGCTACACGTCCTTCTACACCTTCCGGAACAAGCTTCTTAGCATTGGACTGGAAGTAACGATCCTTGGAACCGTTTTCCATAGCTGCAATAGAGCCCATGCCACGATATACCTTGTACTTACGACCCTGGAACAACTCAAAATCACCAGGAGCCTCGTCACAGCCCGCAAACATAGAGCCCATCATACATACGCTGCCGCCTGCCGCAATAGCTTTGGTCATATCACCTGAGAACTTGATACCACCATCTGCAATAATCGGAATACCATATTCCTTAGCAACTGCGTAGCAGTCCATAATAGCAGAAATCTGCGGAACACCGATACCTGCAACCACACGGGTTGTACAAATAGAACCAGGTCCGATACCAACCTTAACAGCATCTGCACCGGCTTCAATCAAATCCTTTGCAGCTTCACCTGTAGCCACATTACCTGCTATAACCTGTAAATCAGGATATGTGGATTTAATCATACGTACACAACGAAGTACATTTTCAGAATGTCCGTGCGCAGAATCAAGCACAACTACGTCAACATGTGCCTTTACCAATGCAGCAACACGTTCTAATACGTTAGCTGTAATACCTACGGCAGCACCACAAAGAAGTCTGCCCTGTGCATCCTTTGCTGCGTTTGGATACTTAATAGCCTTCTCAATATCCTTGATAGTAATCAAGCCCTTTAAATTGAAATCATCATCAACAATAGGAAGCTTCTCTACTCTTGCCTTCGCCAATATTCTCTTGGCTTCCTCTAAAGTAACGCCTTCCTTAGCGGTTACCAGATTTGTGCTGGTCATGCAGTCCTTAATCTTCTGTGTGAAGTCTGTTTCAAACTTCAGGTCACGATTGGTAATAATACCAACTAACTTCTTGCCGCCAACCTCAACAATAGGCACACCTGAAATACGGAACTTGCCCATTAACTCATCTGCATCTGCTAATGTATGCTCAGGAGTAAGTGAGAAAGGATCGGTAATAACACCATTCTCGCTTCTCTTAACCTTGTCTACTTCTTCTGCCTGTGCCTCGATAGACATATTCTTGTGGATAATACCAATACCACCTTGTCTGGCCATTGCAATAGCCATCAGATGCTCAGTAACAGTATCCATACCTGCACTCATCATTGGAATATTAAGTTTAATTGTTTTTGTAAGATTTGTAGATAAATCTACCTCATTTGGAATCACCTGTGAATAGCTTGGTACTAACAGTACGTCATCAAAAGTAATGCCTTCGCCAATAATCTGACCCATAATTATTCTCCTTTTCAAAATATTAAGAAATATAAAGAAAGTACTTTACATTAGTATAAGGGAACTAACCCGTAAAGTCAATGACAAATATCGCCAAAAAAACGAAATTGTATGAGAAATCCATCATACAATTTCGCTATGTTTTACATATCTAAATGTACCTTGTGTGGTAAAGTCGCCTTCATTGCCTCCATAAACTCTCGGCTTGGCTCAAACAAAATCTTCTTGCCCTCATTGTAATACATGACAAAAATGTGACTGTTTGGAGTAACAACACCGGTAGTATAATCACACTCACGATACTTTTTGTGTACATGACCATCCAGCCAACGGCTCTTTAACGGTGCAACCACCTCAACACGTCCGGTATCAAGTCTCTCAATACGCTTCCTTTTGGACTTTGCCAAAATGCGGTCAATACTGAGCTCTCCATTGATGTAAACATACTCATACTCCACATCTGTGTAATTAAAGGCAAAATAAGCACCAACACCTGCTGCAATTGCAACAATAAATAAAATCATGCTGCCCGTCAATAACAATAACAAGATGCTGATTACCAAAACCACAATACTTGCTGCTCTCATAATTTTATCTGTGAGACTGCGCTTTTTGGATACCATCCACTCTACATATACGTCCTTCATAAAAACCTCCTACTGCATTTATTATTTTTTTAATAAGGTATAGCCTGACGCCTCAAGTGCCTTCGCCGTCTGTTCAAAGGAAACCTGTTTCACTTCCCCGGTCTCTCCGTAAAGTCCCATTAGATATCCCCCCTCCGATACAGCCTCCAAATCAGCCGTTTTCAGGTCAATGGCTATCTCCATGGTATAAGTCCTATCCTCATAAGAAGCACCCACTGTTACGCCTGAAGGTATGTTCTCCTGCATAGCTGCTACAGTTGCATCATAATACTCCACCAGCATGTCCAACACTGCTGCATCAAGCTCTGCGAATGTAAGCACCGTAACCTCTGTCAACTGATATACCTTGTCTCCTTTGGCTTTGAAGGACTGCGTGTCCGTCATGGTAAACAAACCTTCCTCCTCTGTTTCCAGCACATATGTAGCACTCTGCTCAGAGCTGCAGCCTGCCATGCCCAAAAACAGCATCAGACAAGAAAGTACTCCCAAAATCCTCTTCATGCCTATCCTCCGTGCAAAAACTATTGTATCTGTTCAGTACCTGAACAGATACAAACTATCTTATTTTAGATTACTCTTTTTCCCGGCTTATGTCAAGTCATGGTTCACCCATAAACTCTAAAAAAAACATAAAGTACTGCTAAAAACATGACATTAGCCACCGTAAAATAAAGTAAATACCTGCCACGCAGCTCTTTATAATCCCTGCCGATATATTTAAAGGATATGAGGCTTGCCATAGAAGCAATGATGGTGCCAAGTCCTCCCAAATTGGTGCCGATAATTAACTGCTCAAATTTATCGGTAAAGCCTGAAAGCAACAGCGCCGCCGGTACGTTACTCATAAACTGACTTGCTACGATACCGGTAAGCACTTCATTACCTGCAATTACTCTTTGCAATAAAGCATTAAAAACCGGTATACGTCCCATATTGCCTATAAAAATAAAGAATGCAACAAAGGTTGCCAGCAACCCATAATCCACCTTCATAAGAACGCCTTTATCAAGGAAAAATGTGACTATCACTACCACTGCCAAGGTTATCTCAAAAGGCAGGATATGGGCAACCGTCAAAAGGCTCAGTACAAACAATGCACCATAAATATACATCTGTTTTTTGTATGCATACAGAGAAGTACTGCTTTCCAACCTCCTGCTCATCCTTGTTGATCCTTTGTACGGAAAAAGGAAACACCACATTGCCAATAACAAGAAAGAGACCAGTGTATACGGCAGCATAAACCATATAAATTCCCCAAAATTCATACTTGTTTTTCCATATAAATATAAGTTCTGGGGATTACCGATTGGCGTTAACATACTGCCCAGATTGGCCCCGATGGTCTGCATTACCACTACCGGCACAACCACCTGCTTAGCATTCTCCTTCAATACCAACTTTAATACTATGACAGAAAAGGGCACAAAGGTAATTAACGCCACGTCATTGGTAATAAGCATGCTGCCAAAGAAACACAGCATTATCAAAATAAAAATAAGACCTCTGATATTTTTTACCCGTTCCAAAAGCTTCTCTGCTACGAAGGAAAACAAACCCACCTGCTGAAGCCCAGCCATAACAGCCATAAGGCAAAATAACAATCCGAGCGTCCTAAAATCGATATATCCTATATATTCCTTATCCGGGTGCACCCAAAAGGCTGAGACAACAGCAAGTACCAGCGCAATGCTTAAAACAGCCTCTTTTTTACACCAAACCCATATAATTTTAAAAAATCCTTTCGTTTCCATATTTTGTCTCCATAAATCATCAACTTTTTCTTGTATAATAAAGCAAAAATTGGTAAAATGAAAGAGAAAATTGCAAAATATTTCAAAAAAGGAGAAATTTTTTATGGCTACAAAAAAGAAAGTCAAAAGAGAATTTGTAGATGCCTCTACCGGTGAGACTAGGAAACGTACTACCGCTGTGGTATCTGCAGCCAACAAAAGCAGTGCTACTACCAAACGCATCCTGTCCGTTATTCTTTGGATCGCAGCACTGGCTTCTGAAATCGGTGCCATTTTAATCTTAAACGGCACATGGTATTTACCGGAAGACAAGAACATGTATTTCCTCATCGGCTTAGTCATTGCGGACTTAATTCTTGTGGTAATCGGTGCATTGCTTTGGAAGGGTGCCAACCATTTAGACCCGCCTAGCAAGAAAAACAAATTTACCTTCTACTTATGGAGCCAGATGGGCCTGATTGCAGCAATCATCTGCTTCCTGCCACTTATTATTTTACTTTTGAAGAACAAAGACATGGATGCCAAGACCAAGAAAATCGTATCCATCGTTGCTGCTGTTGCCTTAGTGATTGCCGCACTATTGTCTGTGGACTTCAGCCCTACTTCCAGTGAGGATTTGGCAGCTGCTCAGGAGCTTGCAATGGAGGTTGGTGATGGCACCGCGTACTGGACACAGTTTGGTAAGTCCTATCACCTGGATCCAAACTGCCAGACGCTGTTAAATTCCTCTACGATTTATAGCGGTACTGTAGAAGAAGCTTTTGCTGCAAACCGTGAAGACCCTTGCGATTTCTGTGCCTTAACAGAAGATGCTGAATAACTTACTACAGGAGTACGTACTATTATGAAATTAAATGATTTATTATCCGGTGATGTGATTGCGTCTATTGCCAAATCCGCCGGTGCTTCCAAAAGTGACACTACAAACGTACTGGCAAATGCTTTACCTGACTTGGTAAAGAGCATGGCTTCCAACGCTTCCACCAAGGATGGTGCTAAGTCTCTTTCCAAGGCTTTAGACGACCATACCTCCGATGCTTCCGCTGCATCTTTACTTAAGAATATTGATTTAGAGGACGGAGCCAAAATTCTGGGACATATTTTAGGCAGTAACAATGATTCTGTCACCAAAAAGACCTCCAAGAAGTCCGGTGTTGACAACGACACCACCTCTACCATTTTGGCCACTGCCGCACCACTTCTTTTAAGTGCTCTGGGCAGCGAGAAAAAATCTTCTAAAACCGATGCCGATGGATTGTCAGACCTATTAGGTTCTCTCCTTGGCAAGGATGATGATAACGACAACGATATCAAGGACACCCTGTTTTCTTTGGCAGGCAGCCTGATTTCCTCTGCGCTGTCTGACAACTCCAAGAAGTCTTCCAAAAAGTCTTCTAAGGATGACGACTTCGGACTGGACGACATTATCGGACTGGCCGGCAAGCTTTTGAAGTAATTCGGGTTAATAGTTCAGTTGACGGCAGTACGGCATCATATATCTTTACTTAACAGGTACGCTTTCGCTCGAAAACTCACGTAGCGGTACTAAGTTCGACTTCGGTGTCAACACCTCGTCTCACTAAGGACCGACGCTCGTTTGACGACCTTTTAAGTAAAGATATATGATGCCGTACTGCACCCCAAATGAACTAAATAATCCCATCTGCACAAGCTAGCGATAACACATATGTATCTACCTAACCTATTCACTATCTATGCCTTGTCCCCAGTATTCTATTACTCCTTTGCTGTCTTCGTCCGGAGTTAGTACAATATTGCCGTCTTCAAAGGTAATCTTAAGCATGTAGGCTTCTTCTGTTCCGTTCTGCGTTTTACCGCTAAGATAAAAATGACCGGTAAGATCCATTCGGAATGCTAGCTGGTAATACGTAGTATTAAAAATATTAAAATACTCCAATTCACCGCTTTCACAATCCTTCACAAAAAATTTAAACGTAAACAACCCTGAAGTTGGTCCGTAGGTAAGCGTACTGACCTCTGCCCTGCCGTCATTATCAATGTCAGCCATCATACTGTCAATAATTGCCGAATAACCGGACTCTGTACTCTGCGAAAAGTGAACGACAATAGGCTCAAATATCGCTCCGTCCGGGACAGGTGACTGTGCTTCTTCGTCAGCCCGGTATTTGTACTTAGGCATTCCGGAAGATTTGTCTGCATCAAATACATAGTTTTTATCGTCTTTTTTAAATACATATTTTCTCTTGGCCTGTCCATAGTCTCCTGCCGTCAAAACAAGCTCCGTATCCGTCATTTCAAAGGTACCATGTGGCAGATAACTGCTCCACATAGAATAAGAGAAATGAAACTGCTTATCCTCCATATACAAGCTAAGCCTTGGCATTATAAACTCCGAAGAATCCTTATACACATACTCTATAGCGTCAACCTCAAGCCCCACAACACCCTCATCTGCTAACTGAGAAATTGCCTTTTCATAATTCAAAGAATACAAATCAGGCTCCTCAGATGTATCCACAGGATTCGTTAAAAAACACACTGCTGCCACAATACATGCCACAACACCAGCTACTAAAACCCAAAATGCGGGCTTTTTGTAATGAAGCACATTTTTGACGCGCCGCTCCACACTGACCTCACCAAAAGCTAAGGGGCAGGCCGAAATTATCTTTCTCGGTGCACTGCAATGAATTAGAGTCTCCAGATTAAAACCCACCAGCCAAATAACCGTAGCTACAAATATAATTGTCTGCATTGGACTGACCCCTGCCTCTGCCGAAGGTGCCAATTTCTCGGATAAAATCGGATTAACATAGGAATTCAGATACGCCACACCACTGTGTATGGCTGGTCTCTCTGCATACACAATCTCCTGAGGTACCGTTTCTGCACTTGGAATCAGACTGAAAATACTTTCTACAGAAAGCGGACAAATCAGTCTGATGCCTACAAGTCCCCATAATACACAATACACCCACTTCGGTGACTTTTTTAAAAACAGTCGGAGCGCTATCACAGCCAAAACAAGAAAACCCGCAGCAATACTCATATTAACAAGCTTTAAGAACACCACTGTCATACTCACTCCTCCTCGTATTCTGCAACTAAACGACGTAAATGTGCCACTTCCTCCGCCGTCAGACCTTTCCTTTTCGTAAAGGCTGCCAAGAATGCCGGAAGTGACCCTTTAAAGGTATCCTTCACAAAATTCTCGCTCTGCACTGCATAAAAATCATCCCGAGATATCACTGACGTCACGACCCCTTTATCATTCCTGAAAATGCCTTTATCGCAAAGACGCTTTAAAACCGTATAAGAAGTGGTCTTTTTCCAGCTCAAAAGCTCCTCACTTCGCTTAGCAAGCTCTCCCGTTGCAATAGGCTCATTCTGCCAGATAATATCCGCAAAGCGGGATTCCACCGCTCCCATCTGCAATTCGCTCATAAAAAACCTCCTTAACAAATCATTCTACATCATGTAGTGCACTTTCATTCTACACAATGTAGTACGCTTTGTCAAGGAGTCTATAAACAAAATCAATATTCCACCTATATTGTGGGATTTCCGTAAAATTGAGAATCAATTCAATTCGACATTTTCTAATTCTCACTAAATATTACCGTCACATCAGGATGCAGCTGCAAAACAGAAGCCGGTACCATCGGATCCACAGGACCTGTCAGGGCTTTTTTAAGGATTTCTTTTTTGCCACTGCCATTTGCTACAAGCAGTATTTTCTTAGCCTGCATAATAGACATCATGCCCATGGTAATTGCGGTTTTCGGCACATCCTCTTTCTTCTCAAAAAACCTGGCATTAGCTTCAATGGTAGATGCATCCAGTATTACCTCATGGGTAGCTGCGGTAAACACGCTGTCCGGCTCATTAAAACCAATGTGACCATCCACACCAATACCCAGAAGTTGCAAATCGATACCGCCCAACTCCTTAATCAGCTCGTCATAAGCTTCACCCTCAGCTTTTAAGTCAGCTGCGCAGCCGTTTGGTACATGGGTTTTAGCCTTGTCAATATTAATATGATTAAACAGATTCGTGTCCATAAAATAACGATAGCTCTGGTCATGGTCACCTGTAAGGCCCACATATTCATCCAGATTCACACTGGTCACTTTTGAAAAATCAATATCTCCTCTCTTATTCAGAGCGGCCAATTTCTGATATGTACCTACTGGGGTAGAGCCGGTAGCAAGACCCAGTACACAATCCGGTTTCAAAATAATCTGAGAAGCAATCATGGTTGCAGCCTTATGGCTTAACTCCTCGTAAGTTTTAACAGTAATAAATTTCATGTTTCTTTTATCCTTTCTGCAATTTGTCGTGCGCAACTTTTCCTGCACCTACTCCACACAATGTCCTTTAACCCGTATCACATCGGCTATCTTATCTGCATACATGTGGCAAAGCTCGTCCGTTTCGCTTTCTATCATCACACGGATAACCGGCTCTGTTCCGCTTTCGCGAAGGAGTGCCCTGCCATTGCCGGCAATCAGCTTCTCCACTTCTGCTACCGCCGCCAAAACCTCGTTGTCGGCAGTAACCGCAGCCTTATCCTTTACCCTTAAATTTACCAGATACTGCGGATACAGCTTCACAGGCTCTGCCAGTGCAGAAAGGGTGCTCTTGCGGTCTCGCATTTCCTCTGTAAGCATGATTGCCGTAAGCAAACCATCTCCGGTAGTTGCATATTTTTTCATAATAATATGACCGGACTGCTCGCCACCCAGCGTATAATTGTTTTCCTGCATACATTCATAAACAAAACGGTCACCCACCTTGGTCTGCACACAATGAATGCCTGCCTTTTTCAGAGAGGCAAAAAATCCGCTATTGGACATAACGGTGGCCACAACGGTATTATCGTTGAGGGCGCCACGGTCCTTTAATCGCTGCGCCAAGATATACATAATGGCATCCCCATCAATAATCTTGCCGTTTTCATCTACGGCAATACAGCGGTCTGCATCACCGTCAAAAGCAAAGCCTACATCCAAATGCTGCTCCTTTACCAGAGCCACCAGCTTCTCCATATGGGTAGAGCCGCAATCACTATTTACATTTAATCCATCCGGCTTATTACCGATAAGCACCGTCTGCGCTCCCAGCGCATCAAAAACTGCCTTTGCAATCATCCATGAAGCACCATTTGCGCAGTCCAGACCGATTCTAAGGTCACGATAAGAATGAGACGCCACAGAAATCAAATAGCCGATATAACGGTTTCTGCCGGACACATAGTCCACGATACAACCTACACGCTCTCTGTGAGCCAACGGCAAATCATCCCCATAAACACCAAGCTCCCTTAAATTACCATCAATATACGCCTCAATAAGAGCCGTAGTTCTATCGTCCAGCTTCTCACCGTATTTATTTATAACCTTGATACCATTATCATAAAAAGGATTATGAGAAGCGGTAATCATAATACCACAGTCAAACTCATCCTGACGGGTTACATAGGACACACTTGGCGTGGTCGTCACATGCAACATATAAGCGTCTGCACCGGAAGCAGTAATACCTGCCACCACAGAATATTCCAACATATAACTGGATCTGCGTGTATCCTTGCCAATTACGATTCTCGGTCTGTAGCCGGAAACATTACATCCTGACAACGGTGAAGAATAATACCAGCCCAAGAAACGGCCCACTTTATATGCCTGCATAGAAGTAAGATTTAAGTTTGCCTCACCTCTGAAGCCATCCGTACCAAAATACTTATTGGCCTTTGCCTCCTTGGAACGATTAATTGTTATCTTGTCATAAAGCAGCTCATCCGTAGAAACATTAAATATCTGACAAAGCTGCAATACCTTGTCAATCTGTGGAAGCGCCTGATCCATCTCCCACTTAGATATGGATTGTCTGGAAACAGAAAGCCTGTCTGCTAAAGTCTCCTGTGACATGCCTGCCACACTTCTAAGATGGGCAATTTTTTCACCTAAAGTCATAAACCTTCTCCTTTGCATTACTGAAAATCAAAACATAAACTACATGTATCATAAAATTTCTCTATCCTACTTTTCATCATACAACGTTTGGACAATATATTCAATAAACAATAGTTTGATTTTTGTGCAACTTTAGGTTGCGGTTTATTCTTGATAGTATATATTATTATTTATAACTTATTAGGAACGTAAAATTTTCGACAAGTTTGCTTTGCAATATAAAAATTATTTCATTTTACTAATTATAAAGTTTATCTTGACTTTTTTACCCACCTCATATAAACTATTTACATAAGAGGCGGGTCTGTACCGTAAGTGCTTGGCACGATGCGGGTTACTCGCTTCTTATCATTTTAGAGCACAAAATTAAAGCTACTTTCCTTTTTCACATGAACTATGTCATATAAAAACAACCTTTTTCCTTGAAACAATATCTCATTAATAACCACCACCTAGCCGGCACCTTGTCTGCTTTTCACAAACAAAGTGCCGGCAATAAAATAATAAAATCTTGCTTTTGTATTTCAACTATCTATCTCTTTAGTAGGCAAGCTGCATTCATACAAATGCTCCGGAGCTATATCAATTTCATCGTTCCAGACGACACTGTCACCTTCCACCCTTGCCTGCATAAAGAAATTGGGATTTTTAAGCGGAGCATAAATTTCCTTATCCAGCAATGGAAGTGCATTATAAATCCGCTTTTCACCAGTTGCAAATGTAAGAATTAGGGTATAATTACTCTGAGGCTGAACCTCTTTAACTCCCCATGCCGGAGAGCCGT
Organism: Lachnospiraceae bacterium; assembly: GCA_017516285.1. Next base: position 74,808 of record JAFXDD010000041.1, on the reverse strand, counting down.
TACTAATTATATAATCCTGTAACTGCGCATTATAAATCTCTTCCATAATCTAAAACTCCTTTCCAAAGGGTAAAGGTCTGTCTCCGTTACAGCGGAGCAATCTTATATAAAGCCTGCTCGTTCATTGCCAATTCCCAGTTAGCAAATAATTCATCTTTGTGAAGCTCAGCCCAAGCAGCTATAAATTTAGTTTGCCGCTTTGGCATTTCGCCCTCCAATAACTCCCCCTCCATATTGAATACTGCATTGTAATTCTGGTATTGCGCATGAAAATGCGGTGGGTTATGCTCTCCAGTATTGTACATTCGGATTATGATACCCAAAAACATAGATATTGTAGGCATTTTTTACTCCTTTACTTAATAATATTATAGCAAATTCACTATTTAATTCCAATAGTAAATTTTTATAATCATATCATGTTTTAAAGAAGCATGTGGACATTATATCGTCCAAAATAAAAATATTTCACTACATCATATAAAAAAAGCTTCTTCCTTTTGTCTATACAAACAACAAGCGTAGCTAAGTATATATCCCATTAGCCTTTGCCTCCGCGTATGGACCACGTGTCCTCATCGTATCCTCTGACCCCTTATATTCATCCGGAAAATCCGATCCAATATGTATCTCCTCGCCTGTCTCTGCCACTGTTACCACCTTGCCTATGTAACGCTTTAGATATTGCTCTACCTTATCCCAAGGTGGATTTCGTTTTCCTTGAAACAATATCTCATTAATAACCACCACCTTATGCCCCTTTGCGTCCAGAGCTATTACAAGTTCCTTTTTCATAAACACTTGCCTCCAATTGATATAAAATTTGCATACTTTCGTATTTTGAAAATTCCCTTGAATAATTGTCATAAGTGATGACATAAGGACAGATCTTTGGTAGGTTCGAGATAATTGTCGAATATTGTTTAGTGTAGCACTTTTTAGGTAAAAAGTCTATAGAAAAGCCGGCACCTTGTCTGCTTTTCACAAACAAGGTGCCGGCAATAAAATAATAATTTCTTGCTTTTGTATTTCAACTATCTATCTCTTTCGTAGGCAAGCTGCATCACCAGTTGCAAATGTAAGAATTAGGGTATATTTGCTCTGAGGCTGAACCTCTTTAACTCCCCCTCCATATTGAATACTGCATTGTAATTCTGGTATTGCGCATGAAAATATTTAATTCTCATTCATCTTCGCTAACTTTGCTGCCTGATCTGCGGCAATGCAGGCATCAATAATTTCCTGAATGTCGCCATCCATAATCTTCTCTAATTTGTACAGGGTGAGGCCGATACGATGGTCGGTTACGCGGCCCTGCGGGAAGTTATAGGTACGTATCTTTTCAGAGCGGTCACCGGTACCTACCTGGCTGCGGCGGAGCTCTGCCTCTGCATCATGTGCCTTCTGCTGCTCTAAATCGTACAGCTTGGTACGTAACAGCGCAAAAGCCTTGGCCTTGTTCTGAATCTGGCTCTTTTCGGTCTGGCTGTAAATCACGATACCGGTTGGAATGTGGGTCAGTCGAACCGCAGAGTCTGTGGTATTTACGCACTGACCGCCGCTACCGGACGCACGCATTACGTCGATACGAATATCGTTTTCGTTAATGACAACGTCCACTTCCTCAGCCTCAGGCATCACTGCCACAGTAATGGTAGAGGTGTGAATTCGACCGCCGGACTCGGTTTCCGGCACACGCTGTACACGATGTACACCGGACTCATACTTCATCACGGAGTAAGCACCCTGTCCGCTAATCATAAAGCTGGCACTCTTGAGACCGCCGATTCCAATCTCGTCCATTTCCATAACTTCAATCTTCCAACGACGAGCCTCTGCATAGTGGGCATACATACGGTAAATTTCAGCAGCAAAAAGGGCAGCCTCATCACCGCCTGCACCTGCACGTATTTCCACGATAACGTTTTTGTCATCGTTAGGGTCCTTTGGCAATAATAAAATCTTTAATTCTTTTTCCAGCTCTTCAATGCGCTTTCTGGCATCACTCAATTCTTCCTTGAGCATGTCACGCATATCTTCATCATCTTCTACTTCTAACATTGCAAGGGAATCTTCCACATCCTGCTTGCGCTGCTTATACTCTTTGTAAGCATCTACAATAGGTGTCAAATCACTCTGTTCCTTCATCAACGCTCTGAAACGCTTCTGATTGTCGGTAACATTTGGTTCATTTAACTCACCCATTATTTCCTCAAAACGAATGAGTAAATCCTCTAATCTATCAAACATCTAGGCTTCCTCCTCATAAAATCCATACACAACCCTGTCAAGTCCTGCATAGTCCTTTCGTACTGTCACGCCCGAAAAACCCGCCTCGTTCATTAGTTCGGCTACTGCCTCCCCCTGGTCATGTCCTATTTCAAACAAAAGCGCACCGCCCTTTTTTAGAAAGGCTCTGCCTTCTGTTACAATCTTTCTATAAAAATACAATCCATCCTCTGTGCCATCCAACGCATGGGTAGGCTCATGAAGACGTACCTCCGGCTCCAGAGTATCAATCACTGCACTGGCAATGTAGGGTGGATTGGAGATGATCACGTCAAAACAGCCGTCGTTTTCAGCAGCAGGCTCACTTGCAACAGCGCCTCCGCGCAAATTACCAGACTTAATCCGATCGAATAAATCACTCTGCACAAACTCTGCAGACAAGCTCTTACCACACTGCCTTTCAACCTGCACCTTATTCTTCCTTGCCACTTGCAGCGCTTCCCCGGAAATATCCGCTCCAACACCTGTACAGCCCTCACTCATTGCTAACAGACTTAACAAAATACAGCCACTGCCGGTACACATATCCAAAATACACATGCCGGGCTTTATCACATGCAAGGCTTCTTCCACCAGAACCTCCGTGTCCTGTCGTGGTATCAGCACATGCTCATTCACCATGAAATCATAGCCCATAAAGGCCTGTTCCCCGGTAATATGCTGTAATGGGATGCGCTCACTGCGCCTTGCAATACAGGCCTTGTAAGTCATCTCTTTCTCATGGTCAACCTGCCTGTCACCATGTAACAGCAAATCATGACGGGTGGTATGACATACAAATTCCAGCAATAATCTGGCATCAATCATGGCGTCTGCAATATCCGCTACAGTCAAAGCCTCTATTCCATATCCATAACACTCTCTATACGTCATTCATCCGCTTCCTCTGCCGGCTCCTTCAGCCACTCGTCCTTCACTTCGTAGCCGTAATTCTCCTTTAAAAATGCCTTCCAGTCATAAACAGCCTCCACCGCTTTGATAGCCACCTCAATCATGTCCTCAGTAGGCTCCTTGGTGGTCAGTCTCTGAAGCGCGATGCCCGGCAGAGATAAAATTCTGGTAATAATATTGTCAAAACGTCCAGCCAGACGAATGAGCTCATACGCAATTCCTGCAATAACAGGAATAAGCAGCAAACGAAGCCCCAATCTCATAAGCGGATTGTCTACACTGATAAAGAAAAACAGCACGCAGGAAATAGCCATTACGTAAAGCATAAAACTGGTACCGCATCTTGGATGCAGTCTCTTGGAACGCTTTACATCGCTTATAGTAAGAAGTCTGCCCTTTTCGATACAATCAATACACTTGTGCTCCGCACCATGATACATGTACAGCCTCTTGATATCCTCCAGCTGACCGATTAACACCACATAGATGATGAAAATCGCAAAACGCATCACTGCCTCTAACACAGACAACGCCACCTTATTGTGAATCCACAAACCCATAAGTGCGGAAATAGCATATGGCAACACCATAAAAAGCCCCACTGCAAAAATCACTGCAAAAACCATGGTAATGGTCAGAATAATATCATTGGCCTTCTCACCAAAGTGCTTTTTTAAAAACTTATCCAAACGACTAGGCTCCTCATCCTCTTCATCCAGAGTCAAATCTGCTGAGAAATTAAGACTCTTAATGCCTAACATCATGGAATCAACAAAATTGACTACACCTCTGACAAAAGGTAACTTTGTAAACCAGTTCTTTGGTAACGCATTTCGATACTCTACTACCTGTAAATCAATGGTACCGTCAGACTTGCGAACTGCCACTGCGCACTTGTCACCGTTACGCATCATAATACCTTCTAAAACCGCCTGACCTCCAATACCGGAATAGCATTGCTTTTTCTTGGACATATATGCCTCCTTGTAATATGTTAAAAAAGGTTGAGATATAACACCTCAACCTTTAATGTCTTATTGAACACCGTATTTCTTGTTGAATTTATCAATACGTCCACGAGCCTGAGCTGCTTTCTGCTGACCTGTGTAGAATGAATGGCACTTAGAGCAAACTTCTACGTGAATTTCCTTTTTGGTGGAACCTGTTACAAATGTGTTGCCACAGTTGCAAGTAACAGTTGCCTGATAATAATTAGGATGTATTCCTTCTTTCATTGTACAATCACCTTTCTATATCTAATAACGTTATGTTCTCATCCGCACCGTCTACATAGACAGCTATATTATAATAACATTATTCTGACTATATTTCAAGTCTTTTTTTAGAAAAATAAGAAGAATTTTTACTAAAATTTTACTCCGGCAGCTTCAAGTCATTCTCCTTAATCCAGCCAATCTTACGGAAAAGCATTCCAAACAAGGTACAAAGCACTGCCGGCAGTACAAAGCAAACCAAAATCATACCTGCCCAGTCAAAGCCGGTGATAGCTGCCTTGGTACCATTTGCCACATCCTGTACCCAGCCGGTGTACAGACCAATCTGCCCTACAAAGCCACAAGTACCCATACCGGAAGAAATAGCTGCACCATTCATTTCCATGCCGAAAACGCAGGTTGCAATCGGTCCCGTAATGGCAGAGGTCAAAATAGCCGGAAACCAAATACGCGGATTACGCACGATATTCGGCATCTGAAGCATACTGGTACCGATACCCTGAGAAACCAGGCCACCCACTTTATTTTCCTTAAAGCTCATAAAAGCAAAACCTATCATCTGTGCACAGCATCCTGCCACGGCTGCACCACCTGCCAGACCGGTCAGTCCTAAGGCATGGCAAATGGCCGCACTGCTGATCGGAAGGGTAAGGGCAATACCAATGACTACAGACACAATAATACCCATAAAGAACGGCTGCAGCTCCGTTGCCCACATAATCAGCTTTCCGACGCTGCTTGCTGCCGTACCGATGCCCGGTGCCCACCACATGGACAATAACACACCCACACAAATGGTCACAAAAGGCGTTACCAAAATATCAACTTTGGTCTCTTTAGAAACCAGCTTACCACACTCTGCAGCAATAATCGCTATAATAAGTACTGCCAGAGGTCCGCCTGCGCCCCCTAATGCATCTGCAGCACTGCCTACCGCCAAAAGACTAAACAACACTAATTGCGGTGCCTGCAGGGCATATCCGATGGATACTGCCATGGCAGGACCATCCACTGCTTTGGCATAATCACCAATCTCCACCAATACCGGAATCTCCAACTGTTGTCCCAAAGTACTGATTATAGTACCGATAAGCAGGGAAGCAAATAAACCCTGTGCCATGGCCCCCATGGCATCAATGCCGTATCTTTTAGCAGATACAATTACATTTTTCTTTACACAGAAGGAATTAACCTTCTTCCAAATATTAATCATTTAAAAAATCCTCTGTTTACGCACAATCTGTACAAAATCTGCATTGTTTTTGGTACGTGCAAACAAATCCAGTATCTTGTCCACAGCCTCGTCCGGCTTCATGCCGTTTAATCCACGGCGCATCATAGTTACTGCCTCGATTTCCTCACGGCTTAAAAGCAAATCCTCCCGTCTGGTACCAGACTTCGGAATATCGATTGCCGGGAAAATACGCTTTTCAGAAAGCTTGCGGTCCAAAATCATTTCCATGTTACCGGTGCCCTTAAATTCCTCGTAAACCACATCATCCATCTTAGAGCCGGTATCCACCAAAGCCGTGGCAAGAATGGTCAAACTGCCGCCCTCACGCATATTTCTGGCTGCACCAAAGAAACGCTTCGGCATGTGTAAGGATGCAGGGTCCAGACCACCGGACAGGGTACGTCCACTTGGTGAAACAGTCAGGTTGTATGCTCTGGTCAGACGGGTAATGCTGTCTAACAAGATACAAACATTCTGCTTATGCTCTACCAGTCTCTTAGCACGCTCTATGGTCATCTCTGCCACACGCTTATGATGCTCCGGCAACTCATCAAAGGTAGAATGAATCACCTCCACCTTATCACCACGGATAGCCTCCTTAATATCGGTAACTTCTTCCGGTCTTTCATCAATTAATAAGATAATCAAATGCACATCCGGATGATTACGCTGAATGGACTGAGCTACCTCCTTCAGCAACGTAGTCTTACCTGCCTTTGGTGGGGAAACTATCATACCACGCTGTCCCTTACCAACAGGGCTAAGTAAATCCATAACCCTCATAGCTACGCTGCAGCCCGGACGCTCCATCACCATACGCTCATCCGGAAAGATTGGTGTCATATCCTCAAAATTAAAACGACGGGCATTTACCTCAGCATCCATACCATTTACAGTTTTGATATATAACAGCGCACTAAATTTCTCTTTCTCTGTCTTAATTCGAGTGTTACCGCATACAATATCACCTGTCTTTAAGTTAAAACGGCGTATCTGACTTGGTGACACATATACGTCCTGATCACCCGGCATATAGTTATCACTGCGGATAAAACCAAAACCATCACCAAGCACCTCCAAAATACCATTAGCCTCCATACCACTGTCCAGCTCAGATGGTATGCTGTTACGATCCTTTTGCTCCTGTACCGTCCTTGGTTCTGGCTGTGTTCTGACTACTGCGATTCTTTCGTCTGACATCGGTCTTGGCTTTGCAGCAACCTCTGTCGCCGCCTTCTCTTCTGCGGCCTTCTTCTCCTGCTCGTCCAATGCCAGCATAGCTTCAATCACTTCGCTCTTCTTCATGGTGGACACACCCTTCATACCACGATGCTTGGCAATTTCCTTTAAATCTACAAGACCTAAAGACTCATATTTTTCTCTCATACGTTTTCCTCTCTATCTAGATAAATATAAACTACATAAATATAAAATAACGGGAAAAAGCAGAATGATTTACCCTGCTTCAAGAATATACATTGATTATACACAATAATTATTTATTTGTCACTAAGAAATCATTTTATTTTTGGGAAAATTTTCTACATTTTATGATAATACATGAGCCTTTTATACAAGTTTTTAAATTTCTTTCATTTTTTATGTGACAAAACCGGCTTCTCATGCCTATATGTAATGAAGGGATTTTAAAATTATGTTTAAATCCAAAAAACAAATGCTCAAATTCCTTTAGTAAGAGTTGACTTTTAGTACTGTATTTGATACTATAATGTCGAGAAAGGACACAAATTGCCAAGTGTAGAAAAAATTATTGACAAAATGATACGACAACCAAATGGAATACGACCGGAAGAAGCAGAAAAAGTGCTTAATGCATTTAATTATGAGGCTGTTAGGCAAAAAGGAAGCCATAGGCAGTATTTAAATAAAATAACCGGAGACCTCATAACAATCAAACAAGAAAGTACATTAAAAAAAGCTTATATAATTGATATTCTTAACAGGATAAGAAAGTAAATAATTTACACGGGATATAATATATTATGATATAGAAGGAGTCTGAAATGGAAATTAATGATTATATGAAGCTACCATACACAAAATTAGTCCAGGAAATGCATGATGAAAGTGGTAATTATTTTTATGGTAGAATTTTAGAGCTTGATGGCTGCCAAAGCACCGGTGCCACATTACAGGAATTATACGAGAGCCTTAATGAAGCTATGGAGGGTTATCTTGAAGTGAAGCTGGAAAACGATTTACCCATTCCCTTGCCAAGTTCAGTCAATAATTATAGTGGCAAATTTGTGGTAAGAATCCCTAAATCTTTGCATCAAAAGTTAGCAATTGAAGCGGAGCAGGAAGGAGTGAGTTTAAACCAGCTTGCTGTGTATAAGTTGGCCTTGTAATTGCGGCTGTCAATACGGAATTGTCCCGCCCCACTCAAAATTTACTCAGAAAATTTTCTACATCTTTCAAAGGGCATTGTAACTTATACACAAATTACAATGCCTCTGTACTTCATAAATAAACCGTTAATATACACTATTTTAAACTATTTATTCACTTATTCACCCCTTTAACAACTCACATTTCGAAAGTTTTTATTTCAAATAAAACTCTTTATATAAATGATTTAAATTCTGTGCCGAAGGATATATTGATTGAGGACTAAGAAAATGTGAAAATTCAAACGTAATAATTTTTTCGGCATATTTCTTATGATGTTCAAGTCTGCGCTTAAGCAATGAAAATGTAATCGGATAATACATACATCTGACATCGCGTTCAAATGTCTCAGCATTAACCCAATGTTCAATGTCATATTTTTTGCAAAGTTCTGCGGTAAGCATATAAAATTCATCCATTTTGTCCATAGGAGCAGTTCCATCCTGAAAAGCACAGATATCAATGTCCCGGCCACCATACGAAAAGAGTTTTTCCCATTCTTCAGCATGTTGTTCCGGTGTAAAAAATCCTTTGTCAGCTGTTATCTGAGTGTGAAAAAATGGACTGATTAATACTTTTTTATCAGGAGTTTTGTCTTTACAAATAGCTGACATACCTCTCATAATTTCTGCAAAGTTCAAACAATTATGACTTTGTTCCTGTGGAATGTACCAACCTTTAAAAGATGGATAATGCCCATATCTCTTGTATGCTTCATTTGTAAAAAGCATATTTTTGCGAATCTCGCCGTGCGCATCTCCTCCGTTCCAATTCAGATTTGATATGTACATCCCCAAAAAAACATCCATGCCACGCTTTGATGTTTCTTCAAAAACAAATCCTGCAAAGTCATCAGCATAGGGTGTATCAAGAACCTTTGATGGAAAAATCGATTTATCTTCAAGACCACCTCTGATAAATATGACTGTGTCTATACCGATATCCTGCATATTATCAAAATCACTTCGCCATTGTTCTAAAGACCAGTTTGATGATGGAATGTCATATGTTATTTCATCTATAAATGTTCCTGTTATTGGACCTTTTTTACTCAATTTAATCCCTCCGTTAATTATATTATTTATTATAAAGTTCCAAATTGCCTTCGGATGCCAAAATCATAAATATAAGCATTCTCGGCAAGTGGAATGGACCTTTAAAAATATTCCCATTAAGATAATTTGCAACAGTGTTATCATAGTGCAGATATCCATACCATTCACCATTTTCCTTATCTGCAAAATTCTCTATTGCATATTCATACATTTTATCGCTTGTATCTTTATATGAAGCATCTCCAAACAGCTCATAAGCCAAACGGTTTGCAATAATAGCTTCACACTGCGGCCACCAAAGCTTCATATCCCATTCAAGAGCTACGGGAGGATTGCCCTTTACATCGCAGAAGGAAATAATGCCTCCGTGTTTTTCGTCAAATCCCAATTCCATTGATACATCAAGAACCTTTTTTGCAAAATTCTTAGCTTCGTCAGAGCCATTTGCCATAGCTTCCATCATAATAAACCAAGAGGCTTCTATGGCATGCCCGGGGTTGGCAGTTCTTCCTGTAGGAGAATCAATAAATTTTCCGTCAATGCTTACATTTTCCAGCAGTGCGTTTACTTCTTCGCAGTAATATCCACCATGCATTATTTCATTAAGGCAGTCTGTGGCTATTTTATTATATTTCTCGCTATTTATCCCTACACTTCTCATAACCTGTGCGGTGGAAAGCATAATCATTACGGGTGCCAAAGCCTTATATGGAGCATTTTGAGGATTTAATTTAGGAGAAGATTTGATTTCTCCTGTGAATACCCCGTAAGCTATATCAAAATATTTCTCGGCATCTTCAAATATTTTGGTATTTCCTGTTGCCTTATAATATTCTGCACATCCGATAGCTGCAAAGGTTTCGCTATAATAATATCTTCTTTTTTGAATCTCTTTTCCGTCTTCTGTTACAGTAAAGAACATTCTTCCATCAGTATCGGTGCATTTAGAAAGAAAGGAATAGATATTTGCGGCTGCATCAAGGTATTTTTCATTTTTATCAATCACATTATATACCTTTGAAAATACCCAAAGTGCTCTCCCCTGAAACCATACACTTTTCTCTGTACCATATTTATTGCCTGTTTTATCAAGACAGGTAAAAATACCACCATTTTTGTTATCCACTGCATTCCTCAGCCAAAAATCCAGTATATCATTACACAAATATTCTCTATAGTTCATTTTGTAGCCTCCTTAAAGTCCGTTTTAATTACCGGCACATCACTCAAAATTGTGCTGATTGTAACACTACCAATCAACCGTAGACTGGTTCCGCTTATAAAACGGCACCTTCCTTATCTACATTATAGTCGAGCAGATAAATCCTGTTAGGAGACTTATCTGCTCAACCTATTTAATCACTTATCACAATCATATTAATTATTCTTATAAGCAATTGCCTCTAATATGGAGGTCCATAATGTATTTTTTGAATTTCCGGTAGAAGTAATCTTAATATACCTCGCATTTACGTTCTTATCAAATTCAAGGAACTCATACTCTTTTATACTACCTGCGGAGGTTCTGTCACAAACCTTTTCATAGTTAATGCCATCCGTAGATACACTAAAGGTCAGGTAATATTGTCTGCCGTCATCACTCCAGAATGCCATTGCCATACCGGAAATTTCCTGTACTCTCATAAGATCAAGTATCAGTTCCGGTGACACTCCATCCACCAGTTTTGCTGACCAACGAGTATTCAAGTCACCATCTATGACATTTGCCGCTATGTTCGCAGGCTCCGGTTCAAGGTTTGCCACAGAAGAATATGACTGGATGGATGTTTTTCCTTCAAATTGCTGTGGTGCCGGAACCGCCTTAAAGTTAATCAGATATGTAGCCTTATTTGTGGCATCAGCCTTATCTGTCAAAACAATCTTAACACCTGCATCCAGCGAACCAGTCTGCTCAACATAAGCAGTAGAGCATGTGGCAACGATTTCAGGAACTTCTGTCAATGTGCCTTCTACATAATAGTAAACATTCGTCAGACCTTCAACTATCATGTCCTCACCATTTACTTTTAAGTTCTCTAACACCGGTGCCGTCGGAATGATACCATCAGCAATGGTCCATTCTGCCATATTCTTATCATAATCGGTAACCTGCGCTGGATCAGCCACTGTACCATATGGAGTCAGCTTCACGGTGATATTCAGTTCTCCCGCCTTGGCATCCGTAAATTCAATTGCAATTCTCTTTGCGCTTTCCTTAGGCTGATAAATAATTCCTTCCGTGATTAAAGGTGCTGCTGTCGCACAGGTAATCGTGCCTGTCTGATTGGATACAAATTCCAGCTGCATCTGCTTTCCGTTTTGTGTAAGAATAGCAGATTGACCATCATCTGCAATATTAACGGCAGAATCTGTAAGCATAAACCAATATACATCGCTGCCATCCGCCTTTAAATCAATTTCATCACGAATGACCAGACTTCTTCTATTGTCTGTAAATGCCAGACCACGCTTAACAAAATTTGCATCATCCACATATGCTTCTGTCAAATCAGAAAGCACGATAGTTCCTCTTGGCTTTGATTCAAACTTAGTAATCGGTGAATAAGAATTAAATTCCTGATCCTGTTCTCCGTCCGGATTAATCACAAGAGTATTGTGAGCCTCTGCTCTCATGCGGAAGATATTCCAACGTACGCCTCCGTCTGTCTCATCCCAGTAACCTTCTGTACTGTAATTGCCCATTCCAAGCTCCTTGGCCCATCTGACACCATCACTATCAAATACAAAGCTTCCGGCATCCAGATGGCCATGGCTTAGTGAATTGTCACCTGCATGATATGCTACAAAAGTGGTCTCTCCTTCAGCAAAGGTATCATGCATAGCTACCACGGCATCCCCTTCATAATAGGAATCCAGTGGAAGCTCTACGTTCGTAGCTGTAATATCAGTATCATACCACAAAAGCGCCAATGCCAAATCCGTTCCGTCAATCATGGTACCGCCTGTTTTATTTAGTACGACAGTTTGTGGTACAACATCATCATATTTATTTCCGAGATACATCATTTCCGGAACATATATCTTTGCAGTCACACCATCTCCGTAAGTAAAGATACCCTGATCACCCTGAAGGTTAATTACATATGTAGCTGTAGTGGAAACTCCTTCTGCAGTACCCAGACTAAGGTCTGTACCAAGTGCAGTTTCCATAGAGGAAAGCATCTTGGTCAAATACTGTGCAACATATTCCCAATAATGTGGTCCTTCATACCATGCGCCCTCCGGTGCCATATGGAAGAGATAATTATCAGATGCTTTAATGGCATGCTGCAGCACATTAGAAGCGACCTCAGGATATACATCCATCATAGCAAGGGCTGCCATGGCCAAGCCACCGCTGACAACCGTACACCAGTTATCTTCACCATAAGAAAGAGCATACATATAGGTAAATTCGCCCTGATACATATCAATCGCATCATAGAAGGCATTATTATAGAGACCTTTTTCGATAACTGCTCTCTGCTCCTCTGTAAATGCATGGTACATCCAGTCATATCCGATAGCTACGGCAGCTGCCAGTTCTCCAATATCCAGTGCATGCTGCGGATGCCAGTTATAGAAATTAGATACAGCCTCTAAATCCTGATAAGCCCTGTCTGCATATTTCTTGTCACCAGTTATCTGATACGCCATACCAAAGGTATACATCTTATTTAATACATCTCTGCAGACCTCTAACAGAACACCGAGAGATCTGAATTCATAGATTACCGTCGGCTCTGCTGCCAACAACTCTGCCTCTTTCAAAAGTTCATTTACCCATTCCGTTATATATGCATTTGAATTCTGCTGGTATGCTGTACGTATTCTGTCAAAGTCCGCCTGTGTAGCCTGAATACGCGGATGTACATTCGCCATACCGCTTTCCTGATAAAGCTCAATCAGTTCTTCGGCAGATGGTCTGAGGTAGAATAAATAGTCATTTAATTTTTGAAGTTCTTCTTCTCCTTCCGGAGCTGCATAAACAGTATCTCCGGCAATAACCATACCGCTGCTGATAGTCGTATCATCCGTATAAACCTTTTTATTTAATACGCTTGTAAAGAATGCTTCCACATCCATTTCTGCCGCAGTACCTGCCGGAAGCTCTATACCAAGCAGCTCTGCAAGCTCTGCTGTCTGAATAATAGTCTCATCATCCTTCGCATATGGAAGAGTTGGTAATAATGATTTCTTCCCATTAACAAAAACAACACCGCTTCTCTTATGAACAGCCATATAGCCGCGTAATGCATTTGCATACGGAGTCTGGTCTTCAAATACGCTTTCATCCGTCAGCTCAATCACCTTCTGGATATCGCCTAATTCCTCCAACGGCTCTTTTGCATCATAAATACGTACATTGTCAATACCTATCTTGCTCTTATCATTGAATGTTACACCCATATTACCAAGCGGTGTCCACGTATTAACATGCCAACGCACGCTTTCAGCAGTTGTCCAATCTCCCTCTATGGCAAAGTTCGTCGGTAATTTATCAGTGGAGACAATCTCATCCTCAAAATAATAAGTAACTGTACGTGTATAATAGTCTATTGCAATACCAATGCTGTACCAGGTATCCTGCTCCAACTGCATCTGTGTTTTGTCGCCAAATACCCAGATGCCATCTTTTAACAGGGCTCCTGCATAGAACTCCACCGGGTCGTCCTCTTTCATATCGGTCATATAAAAAGAAAATCCGGATTGCGCTAAATCAAATACTTTAAGGTCAAACTCATATACTACGTAGTCTGAATAAGAAGCAATACGGGACGCATTCACATGCATCGCATTCTCAACGGTTCTTTCCATAAGCATATAGGTATTTCCATCCGCTTCATCCTGAATAGCCACACGATTACCTAACTCAAAATAGGTTAAAGCAGTACCCGCTCCTTTTGTTTCAAAATCCTCTTTTACCCAGATCATGCTTCCTAAGTTAGGTCCGCCCTCCAGCTCACCGTCTGACTGTACGGCATTCACCTGCACATCAATGGTAATTTTCTTTCCCTGATACTGGTTGCCGGCATCCTCATCCATATGTACCGCCAATGCAAAATAATCAGTTGCCCCCTGGCTTCCTAGCATGCCGTTCGGCGCTGCTACGATATTTGCCGCATCAATTTTACCACTCTGCACGCCATCGATGGCTGTTATATCATCCCAACTTTCTGCATTGTTTAATAAAGCAGCTTCCTCTGTCTCTGCTACCACACCATCCAGAATTGCATATTCAAAAACCTCGCCGGTCTCTATGCCGCTTACACTCAGTAAAATATTATATTTTACTGACAGAGTTTCCAGATTCTTTACTGCCAGATACAAAATCTCCGTTTGTCCCGGCCTCCAGTAAAGCGTATTTTCTCCATCGCTGAAGATATTTTCTTCACTGTCTCTCAAGCTTTCATACTTTCCTGCTGCTGTGGCTGAAGTATTATTAACATTATACTTCTGAAAATCAATTTTGAGCTTGCCCGCCAAAAGTCCATTAGCGGTAACGGAAACCGTACTGGTAAACCAGGCTAATGTGGTACCCAAAAGCATCGTGATGCACAACATAAGAGAAATCACCGAGCAAATTATTTTTCGCTTTTTATTTTTCATTACTGCATCCTCCTCGTAGGAATTGAAATATGTTAAATGGTAACATTATTCTGTTGCTACAGGCTTTGCTAATACCTGCATATTATCGATACCTACTTCGATCTTATTTCCTGCATCTTCAGTTTGATACCAAAGACCCTTTGTCGTGTAATGAATACGCATATAGTTAGCAAGCGCTCCACCATTATAGGAATCTGGCAAAGCCACGTCCTTTACTATTGCCACACCGTCTACATAATAACTTACAGTCTTTGCAGTGTAGTTTATTTCCGCCGCCATAGTATACCACTTACCAACTTCCAGTTCTACATCATTTACACCCGTAGTGTTGTTAGCCTTGGTGCTACCGCAATACCATTTTCCATCGGTTAACTGCCCGAGTACAAGCGTTGGATTTAAATAAGCCCAGAAAGTAGATTCTTCATCCAGTACCATCAAATCAAACTTATATACAAGAACATCGGTAGATAAACCTAACTCTGTATAATTAACACCCGTAGCACTGGTTGCATCATAAGCCATCAAGCCAAAAAGATTGACATGATGTATATTATCACTTGATGCTTTCTTACAATGCAAATAAGCATTACCATTACTCTCCGTTTGAACTGTCGCTAACTTTGTATCTGACGCACCTACCCCTGTTTTATTCCACGTTCCAACAATACCATTGGTAAAATCAGCTCCTGCTGCTACCGTCCAACCAGACCATGGATTTGTTTGTTCGGTGCCGCTGCCTGTGTTATCTCCACTGCCTGTATTGTCTCCGCTGCCTGTATTGTCTCCGCTGCCTGTATTGTCTCCGCTACCTGTATTGTCTCCACTACCTGTATTACCTGAATCACCATTGCCGGCATCCTCAACCTGGCGCGCATTTACATTAATGGTCACATCAATGTCTTTGCCCTGATACTCATCACCAGCCTCTGACTTCATCCAGATAGCCAAAGCAAAGTAATCCTTCTCGTCTACATCCAAATGACCATTAGGAGCTGCTGCTTGAGTGCCTGCTGTAACCAGACCTGTCTGTACGCCATCCAAAGCCTTCACACCATTCCAGTCAGTAGCAGTCACAGTACCATACTCTGCTTTATCTATAATTGCATACTCTAAGGCAGGTGCAAGTTCACCGGTTATTACAATTTCCATGTTGTAGTTGAATTCCAGCTTACCTTTATTTGCAACTGCAAGATAATAAACTGCCATTTTATTTGGCTGCCAGTTTTCTTCATCGAAAACAACGCCTACACCTGCGTCATTTAAAACACTGGCATATCCGCTGCCGGTATTTTTCTCTAAATCAACGATAAGTGTACCTGCCTCAATGTCTGCAGAAACACTGATGGTATCTGTAAACCATGCCAGTGTAGTACCAAGAAACATAGTCATACACAATATGAATGACATCAAGCTTGATAACAGTAATCTTTTTGTTCCTTTACGTTTTTGCATTTTTAAGAACCTCCTAATTCATAATCTCTTCTGTCTGAGTCTCACCTGTTTCCGGAACCGGGGTCGGTGTCGGTGTATCCGGTTCCTCTGTTGCTGCCGGGCTCGGTGTCGCTTCCTCCGGCTCCTTTGTCACTTCCGGGCTCGGCGTCGCTTCCTCCGGCTCCTTTGTCACTTCCGGGCTCGGCGTCGCTTCCTCCGGCTCCTTTGTCACTTCCGGGCTCGGTGTCGCTTCCTCCGGCTCCTTTGTTGCTGCCGGGCTCGGCGTCGGTGTCGCTTCAAGGTCCACAGCTAAGACAGTATTAGCTGCTCCTGGAAAGCTTTCTGCTGCTACAATACTGCCAGTAACAGTTACAGTAGGTCTAAACCATGCCCATGTAGCCGTAGACATAATCGCTGTGCATATCACTATACTGAATACGGATAGGCATATGCTCTTTATAATCTTTTTTTCTTCTTTATGATTGTCCTTCTTCAATTTGCCCCTCCTTTTCTCGCATTGCAAGCTGTGCTCTTAATTCTTCCAGTTCTTGCTTCATTCTTTGCGATTCAAGCTTTTCTTCCTCAAGCTTTTTCCATTCAGCCTCAAGCTCCGCCTTCTGCTCTGCCCGATACTGTCGGAATACTCTAAAGAGGTTCATTCCCTGAAACAGAATTAATATCAAAAAAGGAATCAGAATCAACAAAATATATCCTGGTACAGTTTTTAAAAAATGAAAAAATGTTCCAACCTTAGGCAGCCTAAATTGATAAAGGCCTAAAATGTAAGGATATGTTACTATTTTTTCATCATCTACTCCGGTGGTAGTTCCGTAAGTAATAAAACCCGGATTCCCTTCTGTGTCTGTAGTCAAACTACGTATCTTATGAGTTATGGTCTCACCATAATTATCCGAATTTTGTGAGATATACGCTATAATATCTCCGGCCTTTAATTTTTCCGGCTCTATTTCCTTTACCAGAATTAAATCTCCGGCTCCAAAATCGGTAGCACTCATGGAATCAGATAATACTATGAAAGCTTTATATCCAAATAAACTGCGGTCATTTCGATCAAAGGTGCACACGGATATCACGGTAAATATCATCATGCATATTGCCAGAATAGTTACCATACAGACAATAACATTTTTGATTATATTACATGCCTTTTTCATCCCTTGGGCCTCCTTTAATCAAATTGTTTATCCAGGTTATTTCTGGTCTGGACTGCATCTGCATTCATAGTAAAAGAAAGAGTGCCCGCCTGCATACTATTGTCAGCCTCACTGGAAAAATACAAGAAAACTGTAAACTGCCTTACGTCACCCATTTTCATTACATCATCGGCAGCCTTTACCTTATCCCTGGTCATTTCTGTCAACAGTCCGTTGTAAATGACTTCTTCTCCATTTTTAATGGTGACCATAACGATATCCGCAAGCTCACCGACAATATCAGAAAAGTAAAGCTTATAATACACATCGCAGGTGCTATTATTCTCCAGACGTACTTCCTTCTCTACGGTCATACCCGGCCTGAACAAGAACTCCCCCTTGGTAATTAATGGTGCTCCATCATTCATATCAATACTGACAACACCGGTCTGGAATTGGTTTTCCTCTATCATGATCTGATAATGTACCAGCGCATATGTTGTAATGGTAAAGCCCACAATCAGAAATACCACGAAAAGGCTTCCTCTAATCAACCTGCCTGTGGCTTTCTTCTCGCGCTTATACAATAGCAGCACCAAAAGAACTGCCAGTGCTATACCTGCCAGACATACATACAGCAGCAGATGACTGCTGTCTCCTGCATCTGTCTGACTTACCTGTAACGGAGCAGTGCTTTCATCCTCCGTAGCCATTCCGGACTCCTGCTCGTTCGAAGCCCCCGGCTCATCCGTGCCTGGCTCTTCCTCCGTCTCATCTGCAGTATCGTCATACTCCATGCTCCAAATGAAGTCAGCTTTTAGGACTTGATTTTGATACTCATTTCCTACATCTGTACTGAGAGAAACCTTAATATCATAACATAATTCCTTTGTCTGTTCTTCATCTCCTGCTGCCAGCTGATATGTAAGCTCCTCCATGTCAGCCAGCGTACCTTCATACAAAGGCTCCTTAGAATCTGCCATGCTGACCCTTACCTTAAGTACTTCTGCAAGCTTTTCGCTGCCAGTAGTTCCTTCTATTCGGAAACCTACATTTACTGTATTTTGGCAAGTCACCTTTACCCGGTATGACTGCTCCATGGAATCACCGGGAAAAAGATTATTCATCTGAAACGGGACATTTTCCTCTGCATTCTTAGTATGCAGGGTTAATTCCACTGCCTGTTGACCATGACTGTCAACAGCATATCCATGTATCAGAATCCGGTCACTTACCAAAAACAACATCAACAGAGCTGCCAAAACTGATATGCCTTTATAAAATTTTCTTTTATTCACAGCTTTCCTCCCTGTTCTAGTTTTTAATTTCATTATAATCAGT
This sequence comes from Lachnospiraceae bacterium, assembly GCA_017516285.1. The sequence continues at coordinate 56,159 of JAFXDD010000041.1, read as the reverse complement.
ATACACCCTCCCCCAGACTGCCACTTTTAACTTCTTCATAAGCGGATCACTTCTTCCTTTCCGCTCTTAATGGCTCTATCAATGGCATTCATGATATACACAGGTACAAAAAATTCCTCATAGCTCTGTCTCTGCTCTTTACCGCATAAAAGATCATAGAAGTCCATAAACTCTCGCTTAAAGCAATCATCAAGAATATAGGTATCTCCCACATATGCCTTTTCACAGCTGATACCTGCATAATAAAGATAATTGTCCTCTACATATGTAAGGTTCACATCATAATCCGGATAACGCACCAGGCAGTTATAGGTATCACCCTTTTCACATGCACGCACACTCTTTGGGTTGCATCCAAATATCTCCGTCATCACCTGTACCAGATGCTGCGCATAAAAGAAGAAACCACCATAAGGATTTAAGGTGAGTAACGGTCCTCTTAAATAACCGCCCAATACCTTTCCGTAAGACTGTTCCTTTACGTCCTTTTTCAGCTTCCGTACCCAGTCTGAAAATACACAGACACTGCCGCCGCATACCGGCACGTTATGTGCTTTTAAGTCCTCCATAAAGGCCTTGGCATCCTCTTCCGTACAGGTAATCGGCTTGTCGATAAACATCGGTATGCCGCTTTCTATGTATGGTTTGGCATATTTATAGTGGTTATCTCCATGGCGTGCAGTAATTATGATTCCGTCTGCTTTACCCACGAATGCATCATAGCGCTCCGCCACTGCCACGCCAAATTTCTCGTGCAGCTTCTCTGCCGCCTCCCTGTCATCACTATAAACTCCGATAAACTCTATGTCCTCTACGATTTTCTCATTGATAACCGCATCCAAAGAACTTTTTGCATGGGAGCTTTCACATCCCAGTATGGCTATCTTATACATGACTTTTCCTCCTGCTCCTATAACTTAAAATAATCTATTTTCTATACACCTTTTCCAGTACCTTAATCACTGCCTTGCCGCATTCCGGCATGCAGATCATGCCCGGTTCGTCCTTTTCGAGGTAATTACAGAAATCCACAAGTTGGCGTTCCATAGCCGGAGTTTCCTCGCCAAGATCCATCTGCTGCCAGTTGCCTTCCACAAGCTCGAAAACCTGTCTGGCATCACTAACTTTGATAACGCCGCCGGTAAAATAATACACTAGCTCGTGTCCGCAGTTTAAGTATCCGGAGAGTGTTTCACACATACTGAGTCCGCTTGGGAATTTCACCATAAACTGCAAATGACCTTCGACATCGAAGTCATTTACGAGGTTATCGTAGCTTGACAGAATCTCGGCTTCTCTTTCCTCCGTGATGTAAAAGAGGGTGTCCATTGCGTGGGCACCGTAATTCATACCGATGCCGCCGCCAGAAAGTTTTTTGGTTAAAAACCAACGTGGTCTGGTTTCCGGGAAGTAATGAATGCTTCTGAGCCCGGTAATCATGCATAATTTACCCAGTCTGCCGCTTTGCATGGTCTCTTTCACGTAGTCATTGGCCTTATAGTAGCGCTGTACATGTCCTACTGCAAGTTTGCAGTTATTTTTTTCTGCTGCAGCAATCATTTGTTCGCACTCCTCTACGGTGTTGGCCATAGGCTTTTCCACCAATACGTGAATGCCATGATTTAAAAAGAAAATCGTACTCTCACAGTGCAGATAGTGAGGCAGATTTAAAATAACCGCATCTACCTTGATCTTGCCCGGAATTTCATGATAATCCAGAAAATATGGTACCTGATACTCTAAAGCCAGTGCCTTTGCCTTCTCTTCGTTAATGTCACATACCGCACACAGCTCACATGCACCGGTCTTTTTTATTGCACTTAAGTGGGAACCGGCAATAATACCGGTACCGATAATTGCTACTTTTAACATAGTGTTTCCTCCACCAAATTCAAGTATTGTCTGTAGTTCATTGTACAACTCCCTTCAGAATAACTTTCTGTACATTAATCTTGTAATCAATCAATACCAGATCTGCACGAAGTCCCTTCCGTATCTCACCACGATCTAAAAAACCTACAGCTCTTGCAGGATTGCGTGATGCATAGTTAAATACATCCACAATGGAGGCGCCGGTGTGCTTCATCATATTATAGCATGCGGCATTTAATGTGAGTTTGGTGCCGGATATTTCACCTGCAAAATCAAAGTTAATATCATCTGCCCCTTTATATTCCGGTCCGGGAACAGGCCCATTCCTTACAGTAGAATCAGAAATTAAAATAATCCTGTCGTCACCCTTAATACGTCTTATCAAACGTAACATATATGGGTCAACATGAATTCCTTTTTTATCGCAAATTAACTCTGCATAAATATCGTGATTATAGTTTACTGCCTCGTCCACACATACACCGCGACATTCTGAATATTTGACAATAGTCCCGGTAGCATTGGTATGGTGAGTACCAATACACAGACCATATGGCATCAATGCTTCAATTTGCTGTGGTGTCGCTTCACTGTGTGCAACTGCAAATCTTAGGTTTGAATTGGCAGCCTTTGCATCCTTTATAAATTGCTCAATGCCTTCTCTTTCTGGTGCCACTGCCCATACACGTACATCATTACCCGCCTGTTCAATAACCTCTTCATAATCCTCTCTTTTGGCACCGCTATGCCATACAATATCATCTTTACAGGCTCCAAACTTTGGATTCAGATACGGTCCTTCCAAATACAAACCTCCAATATTAGCGCCTTCCGGTTTCTTCATAAGTGCCTGAACAATACGAATTTTATCAAGCAAAGTTTCCTTGTCCAAGGAATATGCCATCGTAGGCAGAACGGTAGTAATGCCATGCCTGAGTAAATGTTTTACAGCTTCAGAAGCATCTTCCGGTGTGCCATAAAAGGAATGTGCACCACCTGCATGGGTATGTATATCAATAAACCCAGGACCTACAAAAGCACCCTTTGCGTCCAAAATTTCATACCCATCCACTTTGCCTATCTTCTCCATATCTCCAAAATCTTTAATTACTCCGTTTTCAATAAGCACAAAACCATCCGGTATGATATGATCCGGCATAATTAAATCTGCATGTATAATCGCTAACATAATTGTCTCTCCTTTAATATTATCTCAAGAAATCAAATTCTGCGCCGAGGACTGCACTCCAATCATACAAGTCAAATTTCGCCTTGCGTCCAGCAGAAGTTTCCTTCTTAAAATATTCTCTCAAATCACACAATAGCTGTCTGAATACGGACATATTTCTGAGATAAATATATGAGTTGGCCCGGAATTTTACTATTTCGGCAAAGCACATAAGTGATTCTCTCTGCATAAGCAATCTATCCAGTTCTCTCATAACCTCAAACTCATCTGCTACACCCTTGTTATAGGTCTGATGTAATTGATATAAGGTCTGATACTCATCTGCCAAAGTAAAATAGTGCTTTGCGGTTAGGAGCCATACATTATTCATACCGGTAGCATTTCCACTATTTTCAAAAAAGCGGATAGCAATACCTGATTTTTCTTTCAAAAACTCTAAGTATGCAGGATATGCTCCCTCACTATCCCTGATTCTTTCAAAAGCAGTAGTCGGAAAATTCTGTGGATACGTTAGCCCAGGTCTTTCATAACTGTAGTAATAATAATCCAGATAGTGACAAGCCCTATTCATATATTCAATGCGTGCATCGTCCATCATAATGTCACTTAGTGCCTTAAAAGCATTTTCTGCATTTGCCGCATTATCCGGATAATTGCGGTACGCATATCTCTCTTCAAACTCTTGTACCTTATCCACCTCACTATAATTCCATGATACATCTGCAAGAGTCAGATAATTTTTGTCATAGCATAAATCATAGGAACCATAAGCCTCCATGCCTTCAAAATCATGCCTTGCTGCCACCTTAGCACATGCTCTTATATTTTCATTGTGCTCCGTAGGTACAGACCAATTAAAATAACCTGTGAATGGTTTGATAATACTATGGAAGAGATTATTTACCCTCTCTTCCTTGCCCCAAAACAGATTGTTAGGATCTTCGTAGGTCCACCATTCAAATAGCACTTCATCATAAATCCCCTCTTCCACAAAACGTACCTTTAATTCTTCATTTAAGATATTAAAGTCACTGCAAAACATATCATAACACAAATGAATACGTTTCATGCCTTTTGCCTTCAGATATTTACAAAGCTTTATTGCATGTTCTATCATTCGCTCCTGAAACTCTTTTTTCTTACATTTCTCACACTGGCAACGATAATTACCTGAGACCTCATCAAGACCTATGAAAATACTTGTAATACCGTTTGGCTCTAAATATCTTGTAATAATTTCATCGTAAATATCAAATAATATCTCATAGGTTTTTTCATTTTCTGTACAAAAGCCAAAACCGCTTGGTTCCCCATTTTCCTTCTTAGCAGAAATTTCCGGAAAGTTAGTTGGTATCAAAGTATTATGACCAAGGCTGTTGAAACGTGGGCTTATCCTTATGTTCCTCTTTTTACCATAAGCAATAAGCTCGCCAAGAAAATCCTCTTCAAACATGGCAGGCAGCAAATTGTCCTTATGAATCCATTTTCTTTCCTTCACGGAATAATACTTGATATTCTTTGGAGTTTTGAGTTGAGGATACTTTTTTAAAGGAATATACAAGTACTCCGCTCTTCTTCCGTCATACTGCAAAGACCAGCAGCCATAAATTCCAATACCCATTTGATTTAACTTCATTCCGGACATATAGTCGATAACTTCAAACCATTCCTTTTTTGTCATAAATTCACTGCCGTATCTGCACTCAAAGAAATGTCCTCTACATTTAAAATCAGGATAATCTATAATCTGCGCAACAGGAGCAAAAACGTCGCTTCCCCTTTTTTCAAGCATATCTGCAAAGGTCACAGCTGCATAAAATGCGCCCCCAGCATCATAGCCACATAATACGGCCTGCCTTTCGCCTGCTTCTATATAATAAGCATCTTCTTTACCTATTTCTAAGAATTTTGTATCTTCTCTATCTACCTTGATAATAATTTCATATGCTTTATCAGAATTCATCTGGTCATTCACTGCCACAAAATCATTAACTTTATCACAAATTATTTTTGCACCCTCTGCCATTCTGGCATCATCCTCTTGCACATTTATCCAGAATAAAGCATTTCCTATACCGGCAATTTTAACCTCCTGTCCATAATTTTTCATATGTTTTGGACGAGGTATAAGTCTTTCTTCAAAATAAATCATCCAACTTTCTCCTTTTAAATCAAATCCTTATAAAACAGTTTCACGCCGCATTCCTTCAGCTTCTTTTGGAGGAGACCTACATCAAGTGATTTGAAATTATCAGATATAGCCGCCGCCACACCTGCGGCTTCACCAGTAACTGCACAACAAGGAATTACTCGCATAACATCCCACATTGGATCATTGGCTGAAATGCACCTTCCGGCAGTAATCAAATTACTGATTCTATTGCCATAAAGACATCGGAAAGGAACTTCATATACCGGTCCGCGTGTTCGCCAGTTTCCTACCATACCGATACTATCCGGAAAATCTGCTCTGTCATCCTCCATAGTCATGGTGTAAAGCCCTTCAAGCCTTCTGGTCATTCTAAGTTGTGGTGTTGTTGCTATGGTTACTGGCAAATACTCTGCATCATCGGCACGCTTTTTCACTACATCCCGTAATATTTCCTCATGAGACAGGCAAACCATTTCGCTGATTTCATCACCATCAATACCTTGGAAATGCCTTAAGCTCTGGCTTTTTAGCTTCTGCTCTTCCGTTTTCATCTCATCTGTAAGTTCAACGTACCCCAACATATTTAACTTATAGCCCATGGCACCTATACTGTAATACCATGCCGGCATTACATTTTTGGTCTTAAAAAGTGCTGTGTTTTCTCCTGCCTGCATACAAACATCTGCATCACCGGTAGCATCTACCACGCTCTTTACTTCTATTGCACTTCGGCCAGACTTATTTTCCACAATAACAGCAGTAATTTTGTCATCCTCCATTGCTACAGAGGTAACAGAGGTACCATACAGTATTTTTACTCCCTCCTGCAACAATAGCTGTTCCGCTGCAATAGCAAAAAGCTGTGCATTATATTGCACCATGAAACGACGCTTTGTCTTTTCCTCGCTTGTGCCATTTTCCAGCCATGCTGCTGGATAATCCTTTTCCCAACCATGGCATATAGACAAACGTAATAATTCCTCTGCAAGTCCAAAGCTTACCTGTGTGCCTCTGCCATCACAAATCGGCAGATAGATGGTCACCAGACCTGCTGTTCCAAGTCCACCCAGCATAAACAGCTTTTCTAATAGGCAAACCTTTGCACCTTGTCTGGCTGCCGCAAGTGCTGCAGCAATTCCTGCAACGCCACCGCCTGCAACCACCACATCATACTTCTCTGTAACAGGTGTTACTAAATTTTCTGTAATTGTTTTCATTTTCTTCCACCTTAAAATCACTGAATTGTTTTTTCATCACGGACCAGTGGAGCACCTTCCACAACTTGATTGTTGCCTGTCCCTTCACACTTCTGCGCCCGGATGACATCTGCAACCGCATTGCCCAATACTTCAATGCCTTCTTTATTCGGATGTATTTTGTCATCTGTTAAAAGTCGTTCTTTATCTGCATACATTACCTGAAACAAATCATTTACAAGAATATCTTCCTCAGCAAAGGCATCCAGTACTGCCTTGTTATACTTTACAATATCTTCATTATTATGGGCAGGAGGCATTGGTCCCGGCAGAAATTTCTTATCATCTGTCACCGGAGTGGTTGTGGCAAAGATTATAATTGCACCTGTTTTCTTTAATTCACGTAGTATCTTTTTCATATTGGATACATACGCCTCCATGGATGTGAAGCAGCCATCCTCATGATAAAGTATGGCAGTATCCCATAATCCTACATTCCAGTGAATAATATCTGGTTTGCTGCATTCCGCCAACCAAAAACGTAGGCTATTTAATACATAGGCTGAGAACCGACAATTTTCTGCCGGACCTGTTACCTCGTACTCCTCTCCTAACTGACGCTGCACCTCTTCCATATAGTGAAGACGAATGGAATCACCAATTAAAAACACCTTTTTAGACATTCTCAGTTACCATTCCTTTCTTAATCGGATATATTTTTATTATGTAAACGTTTAGTATACTCGCTGGGAGAAATCCCCACAACTTCTTTAAAATACTTCGAAAAGTAATATGGAGAATTAAATCCACTTTGCTCTGCGATCTCAGTTATAGTAAGTTCTCCATATTGTAAATATTGTTTTGCTAATTCAATCCGGTTAGAAATCAATTCTGCCTTTGGCGTACTTCCAAAATACTTATAATACAGCTTGCCAAAGCGACTCACAGAATAACCACTTAACTCAGCCATACTTTGCAATGTCCAATTTCTTGCGGGATGCCTTAAAATTTTTTCTCTCGCGGACTCTATACGCTCCATAGAAGAATGAAAATTATTGTATCGATTATATAGTCGATACATGCTAATTACTGTTTCTGTCAATATGCAAGATATCATCTCTTCATAGCCAACTGATTTTAGCAAAAGCTCATTCTTTATTCTCTTGATACTATTATTTAGAAATGCCGCGTCACCTATATCAAAGGATATATTTAACGGAAGTTGAAACTTCATTAATAGTTCGTCCAAATCCTTGCCCTTCACATAGAGGAAATCATTTATAAAGCTTTGCTGCTTATCTTGAGGTCCATGATAAATATACGTTCCCGGCTGCATAATCAATATTTCTCCAGCCGCTCCTCTTTGTAAACTATTGTTTGCTTCATATAGAAAAGGCGTTTGAAAACAGCTGATGACATAGTGTTCAAACATATTTCTTTCACAGAATTGACCCATATCATGTGATAAATTTAGTCCGTAATGTAGTATTTTCATGAAATCCCTCAATACAAAATTTGTTTCTGCCTAGCCTTTTACGGCACCAATCATAACGCCTTTTGTAAAGTACTTTTGCAAAAACGGATATACACAAAGAATAGGTGCTGTAGTAATAACAATTGCTGCATATTTAATGGTCTCTGCATAATAGTTGTAATTATCCGCCAAATCACCGGTACCTGTTAACGTAGTATCATTGGCCAGTAAAATAGACCTGATAATATTCTGAACAGGTAACAATTCATCCTTGGTAATGTAAATAGAAGCAGGAAACCAGGAATTCCAATGAGCTACACCATAGTATAGCGTCAATACTGCCAGTGTAGGCTTTATTAATGGAGTAATAATTTTAAATAAAATCTGAAAATCCTGTGCTCCGTCTATATATGCAGATTCTTTTAAGCTTTCCGGTATTGCTTCAATAGCTGTTTTACAAATAATTGCATTATACACGCTAAGTGCACCCGGAAGAATTAAGGCCCATAGTGAATCACCCAATCCTAACCCCTTCACATTTAAATAATTAGGAATCAGACCACCATTAAAGAACATGGTAAACATTATCATAAAATTGATAGGCTTTTTCCAGAACAAACCACCACAGGCCATAAAGTAACCACACAGCAATGTCAATAAAATATTGAGCGGAAGTGAACCCAACAAGACAATGACGGCATTTTTTAATCCGCCCATAATGAGTCTGTTTGTGAAAACCATTTCATAAGCTCCCACGCTAAACTCTTCCGGCCATAACAATAAGCCTGAATGCTTTGCGATGCTTGTACTGGTACTGAAGCTTGCCACCACAACATACCACACCGGATACAAAGTTACTAAAACTAATGCAATCAATACGATGTAAATAGCCGTATCCAGAAAAATGTCCTCCATGTTTTTCTTATTTCTCTTTTTCATGACTAATCTCCTTCCTGTTAAAGCAATCCACTTTGTCCCATCTTCTTGCTGATTTTATTACTGATTAGCAGAAAACAAATATTAACAAAAGAGTTGAAAAGTCCTACTGCTGCTCCGTAACTATAATTAGAATCAATAAGACCTTTTCTGAAAGTATAAGTAGAAATTACATCGGCAACCTCATATGTAAGCGGTTGATATAAAAGCAATATTTTTTCCTGTCCAACGCTCAATACTTGACCAAGCCTTAATACCAAAAGAGTAGATATGGTAGGGATTAACCCCGGAAGCGTAATGTACCACATCTGCGCGATTCTGCTTGCGCCGTCAATCTTGGCAGCTTCATATTGCTCCTGATCAATCCCTGACAATGCTGCAAGATAAATGATAGAATTCCACCCAATGCCTTGCCATATGTCTGAGATAACATATATTGGTACGAAAAATTCCTTCTGTGACAGCATATTAATACGATCTCCGCCAAAGAATGCTATAATATCACTAAACAGTCCATCCTGCAGAGTAAATTGCGTTATCATACCACATACAACAACCAATGAAATAAAGTGAGGCATATAGGAAATGGTCTGTACTGTTCGTTTAAACCAGCTGCACTTTACCTCATTCAAAATAAGTGCCAATAAAATTGGCATCGGGAAAGAAAAAAGTAACGTAGAGAAGCTTATTGTAAAAGTATTACGAATGAGCCTCCAAAAGTAAATATCTTTAAAAAAGCTTTCAAAATTTTGTAATCCAACCCATGGACTTCTCTCAATACCGGCTGTCGGTCTATATCTCTTAAACGCGATAATGACACCGTACATAGCTTTATAGTGAAAAACAATAAAATATATTAGTACAGGAAGAATTATCAAGTATTGAAATTTATGCTTTTTAAAATCTTGTACTATTCTTTGTCCTAAATTTCTAGTCTTCATTAAATTCCGTACCTTTCTGATTTTTAAATTTTGGGGCTACAAGCTTATCCTTGTAGCCCACAGAAAGATTTAATAATTAACCTCAGTTGCCATGAATCTGTCATAAGCAGCCTGCTGAATATCGATACACTTCTGCAGACCCATGTCATACAAAGTTTTAACGTATTCATCAAATTTATCTATTGCCACTTCACCCGTCATAAACTTCTGACCCATTTCAGCCACATAAGAACTAATTGATGCATAAGCGTCTGTATAATCTGTGCTCTCTTCTTCAGTCAAAGAAAGACTAGGAATATAGTATAACTGCGCATCTGAATTCTCAGTCCAAACATTTAATGCATTACCACCAGCTTCCCCATTCTTCTGAATTAAGAAGTTAAAATCCTGTAATGCAAGACCATTAGAAGCTACACCAGTATATTTAGTAATACCACTGTTCAAACCAGCTGGATCGTTTTTAACAATATCTGTAAATTCTGCCTGACCTTCTGCATTTAATGTATAAGATACGCCTTCGTCACCATAGTTCCAGTACATAGCCCCTTCCTCTGTATAACCATAGTTCAGCCATTGTAATGCGGTAATGAGTTCTTCTTCCGGACAAGATGTAGTAATTACAGCACTAACATTGTTCCAATGATTTGCTCTGCTCTGCAATGCTGTCACTGGAGCCCCTTCGCTAACTCTAGGATATCCAATAGCTACCCATTCAGCACCTGTATTCTCGGCTTCAGCATCCTTAATTAAATCGTTAAGGAAGGATAATGCTCCAAAAGTAACACCTACTTTATTATCTATCGCTTTTGCTCTTACTGCATTGTTATCCATGGTAACAGAATCCTTATCTAAGATTCCGCCGGTATACCATTCATTCATTAAGGTCACATATTCTTTCCATTCAGGCTCTACGTTAGCAAAACCGATTTTGCCGTCCTTTACATAGAATCTTGCAGGCATAGATGTGTATGCATTGGTAGCAGATGCTACGTTATCATAAAGCAATAACTGATGTAGTCTCATAGCCATAGGAGTACAATCATATTTTTCCTTGAATGCTGTAAGCATAGTATTCCACTCTTCAATAGTTTCCGGAATGTCAAGCCCACATTCATCTAACCAGTCTTTTCGTACTATCGGTCCCATGTAAGTAATACTAGCTGCCTCTTCCACAAAAGAACCAACACAATACAACTTTCCATCAGATGTAAACATAGACTTAAAAGATCCTTCATATTGTGGCTGGGTAACAGTTGCCCAATAATCAGGAGCATACTTAGGAAGATATTCTGTCAAGTCATATATAGCACCATCATCAATCATTTGCTGACCCTGTGTAGGACTTAATGACAAGAAAAGAATATCAGGAAGTTCCTTTTCTGTTAAAAGAAGATTAAATGCTGTAGGAACATCCGTACCTGTTGCAGGATGCTGCCAGTCAATCTTTACGCCTGTTTTATCCTCCAGACCTCTATGGAATGGAGACTCTGCATAACTTGCATAAGCTTCATTTGGTTTTAAGAAATTTGCATGCCAAACACTAAGTTCAACATCTGTATCGAGAGGATATGTAATATCTTCATTTACTACCGTATCCTGTGTTTCCTCAGTTATCTGAGTTTCACTAGTCTCTACAGCAGTCTGTGACTCGTTTGAATTATTACCGGTTGTTTCTGAACCACAACCAGCTGCTCCAACCAACATCACTGCACTTAATGCAAGTGCCATAAATTGTTTCATTCTCTTTTTCATCATAAAACAATATTCTCCTTTGCTAAAAAAGTTTTTCAATTTTCACTACGTTCACCGGTGTTGTAATGTAATTGTACCTTCATGGTACTCAACGTTTTGTCAAAAGTAAATAACTCATTAGGGCATTTCATAACTAATTTGGGCATTTTGTCTTTATTTTCTTATAATTTCCCGGTGTTATACCCTCTTGTTCTTTGAATTTTTTTATAAACACCTGGCTCCTTAAAAAACCTGTAGCTTCTGCAATTTCCTGAATAGACATTTCTTTTTCTGACAAAAATTTTTTAGCCTGGTCTATCCTTACATTCGTCAAATAATCTTGTATACTTATCTGATACTTTTCTTTGAATACTCTTGACAGCTTTTTGCTATAAACCCCCATTTGATCACCCAGCATTGCTACCGACAATCCACAATCCCAATAATTATCATCAATATACTGCTTGGTTCTCAAAACAAGCTCCTCATTTTCATCCGGAACCTCTTCCTGAATACTCTGAAGCAAACGTGACATGCAAGTCCGAAAACTCATAAGCGACGGCATATCTGCTAATTCTTTAAGCACTTCGCTATATTTACCTTCAAGGTAATCATATTTACTGATTATGCATCTAAGTACCTCTAAAACTTCACTTGTAAACAAAGTAATTCTGTCTATAGATGCATCTTCATTAATATGGTGTGACTGAAAGAAATCTTCTATAAACTGTGCAACACCTATACCCTCATTATTTGTGATAAATTCCATTAATGCAGTAAAAATATTAGAAGTCTCTTCTAAGCCACCCACCGTTTCTCTTTCTGCAATCTGAGAAAAAATTATAGTTTCTCCTTGACCAAATAAATATTGATAACGGATTGCTTCCTGTGCTTCTCTTAAGCATCTCGGAATATTTTGTGCTTCCTCATGTACGTCACTGATACCAAAGGTCATAAATATATGAAAATGCTGGTCTAAAAATCTTTGACCATATTGCAAATCCTTTATAAACTCACTCATCTCTCCGGTAATATTCAGCCAAAGAACATATTCATTTTGAGAATAAGCTACCAAATAGCCTTTGCCATGGGATGCTGCCAATTCTTCAAAAACATTCCGTACAATAACGCTGCACTGGTCATTAACACTGTCCTGTACATAATCTACCTTTATGATACAAATCAAAAATTTCTTTGATACAAAGGGCATATTTTTTACAAATTCCTGCACGCCCTCCAGTGTATGGGGCTTTCCATCCAATAGCTTCAGCATGTATAGCTCTACATAGGCCCTTTGACTGTTTTTTATTTTCGTGCTGCTCTCATTAAAACTATGTTCCAGAAAATCAAATTCGTTCCATCTTCTTTTGTCATAGTCTGCCTTTTTGGTACCTGTAAGCTTATTAAGCAGATTATTAATCGGTTTATACATTCTGACCGTATTGCCATATGCAATCATTAAGCTAACCATAGCGCATAAAATAATACCACCAAGGCAAGCCATTCTAAGCTCTGTCAGCACATCCCAAAAATAATCCTGTGAAATACCATATGCATAGAAATTTTTCATACCACTGTCAGCTTCGATAATACCCAGCATATAATCTTCGCCTTTATGCCATTTGTTATTTGCCAATTCTTCCAAGGAAAGACTTAATATTATATCCTGATAACTCATCCTTTCATTACTTGCCAACAATAATTCTTTCTCTTCATTCAATACAAAAAAGGACGAAGCTTCGTTTACACCATCAGCACTTTGGCATATTTCCTCCACATACGTCGGATCTAAAACAACACAGATGGTATAATTCACCTTCAGAGTATCCTTTGTGTTCATTGCCACACACAAGTAAGGTAAAGGCCCATTACTGTTTAAAGCATAAATTTCAGGTTGCCTGGCATTGCAATTCATGACTTCTAAAAATTCTTGGTAATAATCTCCTTTTTTCTGTCCGTAATACACATTATAATAATATTTGGAATTTAAGGTTGATTTATTAGCGGAGATTATTTTATCGTCAGTAGGAAAATACACAAATACATCATAATACTTTTCGAGATCCAGCTGTCTTAACATATCATTTATCTTATACGACTGAATATATTTGTTATCAGAATTTACCACCGCGTATTTATGATACTCTCTTAATGCTTCACTGCCAAAAATTGACAGACAGGTGTCCGACATTTCTTTAAACGTCATATCAAACATCTCTGAATATTGCTCCATAGATTTTGAAGCCAAATTAAGAGTCTGACTTCTTACAATGCTGTCTGCTTTCCAAAAATTAAATATCATAGTAACCATTGGAATAATCAACATTATGATAAAGCTTATAAAATAAATAAATCGATAACTTTTCTTTCTTTTCATCTCATGCACCTCACAATAATATGATTTTACCAAAATTTGATTACTGTTTCCATGGTAATTGTTTCCATAAGATTTCGCATATTACTAAACTACAATGTAACTTTTATCTGATATCATACACGGATCTAAGCGTAATAGTCTTAGGTATTCCCTCTAAAACCCTGACAGTCTTTTTCCCTGCGTTCATATCAAAATAATTATCACTTAAAATAAAGTCTGAATCTGGTGAATCAATTTCCACATACCTTGCATAGCATTCTGCATAAACAGTAATTTCATCTCCATTTAATTCATATCTTAATTTCGGATTTCCAAAATTAAAATACTTAGGAGCAGTAAACAGAACAGTACCTTCTGATACGATTTCCTGATTTACCTCATATGCATAGCTCAAGTATGTAGTATCCACATCCGTTTTAAAGAAATCCATTTCTTCCAGCCACACAGCAGAAAGTGCAGGAACTGTAAGCTTCGTTTGACCTTCTTTTATTACGTTTCCGCTAAAATCATGTAAAGCCCATATAACCGTGCCTGAAACTTCTTCTAAAGTATCATTGGTAACACAAAGCTGTGCTTTTGTCTCATAATCCGGAAATCCCGGTTCCATACAAACGAAAGGCCGTGTTGTCTTTTCACCAATTTCCATGCAACTGATTAAAACAGGATTAAAAAAGCGTTTTGCCGCATACTGAAGCGCTTTATACCTTCCGTAATAATCAATGCTGGACCAGGATGCTACCGGCCAGATATCATTGAGCTGCCAATACAGGGTACCCATGCATCTACCGCGGTTACGTCTAAAATGCTCCACACCGTAGCGAATTGCTTCTGCCTGAAGCAACTGGGATGTATAGAGCAATGTACCAAATTCCTTCGGATAACGGAAAGTCTGGGACAAGTAATTCAATATTTTACCATTGGCAGCTCCACTTCTCTGATGCATCTCCATAATGCGGCTGAAAATATTTCTGTCTTCCTCTATAGTGAAAGAATTAACAGTCTTTTCACAAGGGAAGGACTGAAAACCAAATTCACTTAAGTAGCGAAAATATCTGTTACGGTATTCTGTAAATGGTAGGTTTCCGTGCCATACATCCCAATAATGGCAGTCTCCGTAATTCTCGTTCATCGGATCTATAAAGTGTCCGCATGTGATAGGTGACGAAGATATATAAGGAATATCCGGACACAATTCCTTTATCAATTCAGGAAGCATCCCTTCAAAAACTTCATAATACATTTGAAGCAATTCCGGATCATCTACTTTGTCAATAACTGCCTGTGACTCCAGTTCATTATTACCGCTAATGACAGCCATACATGCATGATGTCTCATTCTCTTTAAATTATCACGAAACTCTTCTCTAATATTCTGCAAAAACGCTTCATCTGCCCAGATAAGAGTACATGCAAACATCATATCCTGAAAAACAACGATACCAAGCTCATCACATATATCATAAAAATAATCATCCGGATAATATCCGCCGCCCCATACACGAATAGCATTAAAATTACAATCACGACACTGTTTTAAAAGCCAGCCTGTGCGCTCCTTCGTAATACGCGAAAAAATATTATCTTCCGGTATATAATCAGCTCCCATTGCAAAGAATTTAATACCATTCACTTCGTGACAAAAGCTCTCTCCGTAAACGTCTTTCTCTCTGATAAGCTTCAAGGTTCTTAAACCGATTCGCTTCTCTTTACAGTCTACTACCTTACTGTCCTTTATCACTTGTGCAGTTATGGTATACAGTGGCTGCGCTCCCATACCGTTTGGCCACCAAAGCTCGGGATCCTCTATCTCTATTTCACAATTTGCATCTGCGTAAAGGACGCTGCCATCAGGAGTCTTTATAGAAACAACTACCTCCGCCCCACTGTCAGTTTTTACATAAGGTGTTACATATACCTTACAACCGTCATGACGCTGGGTGATATAAAAATCTGTTATTCTGGCGCTGTTTAATACCAACAAACTAATGTTTCTCCATATGCCGGCATCTATCAGTCTGGGACCCCAGTCCCATCCCATCATACACAATGCTTTTCTGATATGACCAAAACCGGCTAAGGGCCACTCAGATGCAGGAAGCGGATGCTCACTATGCTTTTTCTTGATGTAAGGATCAACCGGATGACAAAGAACTTTAATTTCATTCTCACCCTTTCTAAGTAATTGTGTCACATCAAACTCGTAAGTACGATGCATATTCTCTGTATATGCTACATGTGTATCATTCATATAAATATCACACAACGTATCTAACCCCTCGCAACGAAGCAGCACCTTATCTCCGGTAGGCTCAAAATTAAATCTTCTTGAAAACACAAATTCATGATCCAAGAGTTTTTGTGCTTCAAGCTCGTTTTGCCTGTAGTATGGATCCTCCATTAATCCGTTATTCATTAAAAAAGAATATACAGAGCCCGGAATCGTATCGGAGCACTTGTAACCTGCTCCTGTCATCTGCCAGACGCCATTTAATGTTAATTCTGTCATAATGCCTCCTTTCTTACCTGTAACCGTTCCAGTTTAAAACCATTTTATTTTCTACCATTTTTAAATTCCTCCTTAAATTTAATGATTAACAGTAATAACTTTATTTTATTGTGGTAATTTTTCATTTACAATGTATTTTCTCCGCATATATTTGTACTTTTGGGTTATGTTGCGATGTGACAACTTAGACATATTCTCCTATGACACCTGAATTATTACATCCATTTTTACTTGCCATTCTCCCCGAAATAGTCTACAATGAGGTTACAGCAAATAAGGATTACTAACAAAGGCTTTTTGCCTCATACCGGGGATTACATGACAAACAGACAAACATGGCTGGACAAGCCTTATTACTCACTAAATGCATATTTTAAGGAAACTTATGGAGAAAAATGCTACAAAATTGCTCTGGACGGTGGTTTTAGCTGCCCAAACAGGGACGGTAGCCTTGGCGTAGGCGGCTGTATTTTCTGCTCCGGAGCCGGAAGCGGGGATTTTGCTACCGCTGTGGCCGTTCACGCTTCTATGAAGGAGCAGATACAGGCAGCACGCTCCCTTATGGGCTCCAAAAAGGTCGGCACGAAGTTTGTAGCCTATTTTCAGGCCTTTACCAACACATACGGTCCTGTAGAAAAGCTGCGCAGACTCTATACCGAAGCACTGGAGGAGCCTGAAATCATCGGCATTTCCATTGCCACCAGGCCGGATTGTCTGGGACCTGAGGTGCTTAACCTTTTAAAGGAACTGCAGCAAGCATATCAGGATAAATTTATCTGGATTGAGCTGGGACTGCAGACCATTCATGAAGCTACTGCCCGGTATATCCGCAGAGGCTATGAGTTACCTGTATTTACAGAGGCTGCTGCCGCCCTGCACAGCCTTAAGATACCATTTATTATACATGTCATATTGGGACTGCCCGGGGAAACTACCGATATGGTGCTTCAGACCATTGATTATGTGAATACTCTAAAACCCTTTGGTGTGAAGCTGCAGTTATTGCATATACTAAAGCATACCGACCTGGTCAAGGACTATGAAGCCGGCAAATTTGAAGCACTTACTGAAGAAGCTTATTTTGAATTGCTGGGTGCCTGTATTGCGCGCTTAAATCCTAACATCGTGCTGCACCGTGTAACAGGAGACGGGCCAACGAACCTGCTTATAGCCCCTTTATGGAGCTTGGATAAGCGTGGCGTGCTCAACCATTTGCATCAATATTTGAAAGACCATCAAATTTATCAAGGAAGGGATTATTATGACTCAGGAACCATTAACATTATATAAATTAATTATCCTATACATGCTGGAGAAGGTGGACTTTCCTCTGACCACAGCCCAAATCAGCGAATTTATTTTAGAGCAGGGCTATACCAACTTTCTGACTCTGCAACAGGCTCTCAGTGAGCTTACGGAGGCCGGTCTTATCAGCTCTAAGACGGTTAGAAACCGCACGCGCCTGACGAATACCAAGGAAGGCAGTGAGACCCTGCAGCTTTTTAGCAATCGTATCAGTGAGGCTATCCGTACGGATATCATTAAGTACTTTTACGAAAAAGAAATCGAGCTGCGTAGCGAAGCAAATATTCTTGCAGACTATTACAAATCCACCAGCGGCGAATTCGAGGTGCACATGGTTGCTCGTGACAAGGACACCCTTTTAGTGGATTTAACCCTTTCCGTCCCGGATGAGGCTATGGCAAAACAGATGTGTGAAAACTGGGATCGTAAAAATCAGGAAATTTATCAATACTTAATGGAGCAGCTTTTATAGGCTGCTCCGCTCTTTATCCCAACAATATCCCCGACAAATGACGGATCAGCGCTTCCATTTGCAGAGATACCCATTTGTCTCGATGATACAAGAGCTGCTTCCAAAGCTCTACATCCATATCCTTTACAGGAAGCCTTACAAGTCTTCCAGCCTTCACACTGGCCTCCGTTACGTAATCCGGCAAAAAGGATATGCCCATGTCCTCTTCCACTAACTTACAAATACTATCTGCACTGCCTATTTCCAAAACCGGCTCAATTTCCATGGAATGACGTGCCAAATACTCGTCCAAAAGTCTTCTGTAGCTCATGCCCTTTTCTGTTAACAAAAAGGGCTGCGTCATTAAGTCATGAATATCCACAGTACCTTGCTCACACAGAGGATTTGACGCAGATGAGACAAAATGTACTCCTATTTTCTCTTCGTTTGAAATAATATATGTAGTGTTATAAATATGATTATCCAGAGTACAAACAAGGTCCACTTCATTGTGGTCTAAAAGCCGAAACAGCTCGTCTGTACCTGCCGTAGTCACCTTCAGGGATATCTTTGGATAAAGCCTCCGAAATCTTGCAAATTCTTTAATTATCAAAGGTGTACACAAGGAATCTGCCATTGCCAGACGTATCACTCCACCGAGCTCATACTGCTTGTTTGCCCCCTGCACCATTTCCTGTGACAAATGACAAATACGCTGGGCATAGGAAAGTGCCTCTCTGCCGCCTTCTGTCAGGCTTACCGTATGACCTATTCTGTCAAACAATTGTACCCCCAGCTCACTCTCTAATTGCTTGATTTGCAAGGAAACAGTGGGCTGTGCATAGCCTAACTTTTCTGCGGCTCTGGTAAAACTTCCCACCTCTGCAATCTGAATAAAGGTATTTAACGCTCTGAAATCCATCTTTTTCTCCATTAGTATTTTAAATGCTCATTATAAAATCTATCAATTTTACAAATGTATACTTATATTATATACTTATAGAAAATAATTACAAGAGGTATTTACAAATGAGTATTATTAAAGCTGTTTACAATTTTCTCTGGGGTGATTTATTTTCCATCCCACTGCCGGG
The DNA here is from genome assembly GCA_017516285.1 of Lachnospiraceae bacterium. Next base: position 36,935 of record JAFXDD010000041.1, on the reverse strand, counting down.
AGGTGCCTCCATTGGTATTTCTCTCCTGGTTCTGCTTTTAATTCCTGCGGGTATCTTTTTTACTATCCGCACCAAGTTCCTTCCTATTCGTTGTTTCCCGGAAATGCTTCGCCTCTCTGTGGAAAAAAAGTCATCTGAAAAATCAGACGCTATTTCCGGTCTGCAGGCACTGATTGTGTCCACAGCCTGTCGTGTAGGAATGGGTAATATCGTAGGCGTCGTAGCTGCTGTTTCTGCCGGTGGTCCCGGTGCCGTATTCTGGATGTGGGTAACGGCCCTCATTGGTTCTTCTACCGCCTATATAGAGGCAACCCTTGCACAGTTACATAAAGAAAAGGATCCTCTTTACGGCGGATACCGTGGTGGTCCTGCATATTACATTCACAACTTCTTTACAAAAGGCAAAGCGAAGCGTTATAGTGTCATGGCTGTTTTATTTGCACTGTCCGGACTGCTTTGCTGGTGTGGCGTAAGTCAGGTTATCAGTAATTCCGTAACCTCTGCCTTTTACAATGCTTTCCACATTCCGCCAATTGTTTCCACTATTATTCTGGTGGCATTGGCAGCAGTCATTGTACTTAGAAAAAATACCACCGTTAAGGTGCTCGATATTATCGTTCCGATTATGGCAGCACTTTACTTTGTAATTGCTTTGTTTGTAATCTTTACTAATTTGGAATTACTTCCGGATGTATTTGGCCGCATTTTTGCAGAAGCCTTTGGTCTCAGACAGGTAGCTGCCGGTGGCTTTGGTGCTGCATTAATGAATGGTGTTAAGCGTGGTCTTTTCTCCAACGAAGCCGGAAGCGGCTCCGCTCCTTGTGCCGCTGCTGCCGCTGAGGTAAGTCATCCTGCCAAATCCGGTTTATTGCAGGCCTTCGGTGTATTTATTGATACCATCGTTATTTGCAGCTGTACGGCCATGATTATGTTACTCACACCTGCTGATTTATTAAGCGGCTTGGAAGGGATGGGATTATTACAGACAGCTATGAATTATCACTTTGGCTATGCCGGCGTCGTATTTATTGCCATTACACTGTGGTTATTCTGTTTCTCCACTTTCCTTGGCATTTTATACTATGCACGCTCTAACGTAGCCTATCTGTTTGGTGACAACTGGAAGTCCCAAACGGCATACAAGATACTGGCACTAGTTATGCTCTTTATTGGTGGTCTTGCAGCCTATACCTTTGTTTGGGATTTGGGCGATATCGGTGTAGGTCTGATGACGGTATTTAATATGATTGCTATCCTCCCTATGTCAGGACAGGCAGTGAAATGCTTAGAAGAATACATGAAATTAAGAAAAAATAAATAACTACATACACCAAAGAGGACGGCCGTAATGACTGTCCTCTTATTTTGTAAGAATATGTACAAACTAGCTTAAATATGCTGCACCAATAATGCCGGCATCATTTTTGAGCTTGGAAGTAACAATTCTTGGGATTTCTCCAATGGTACCTGCGTAAACCATAGCATCTACCTTACGCTGCAGAGCATCCGTCAGGTATTCTTCCTGTGCAGACACACCACCACCCAGAATAATGACCTCCGGTCTGAAAACATTAATAAAATTAGTAATACCAATGCTTAAATCTTCCTCGTAATTGTCTACAACCATCTTTGCAGCTTCGTCACCGCGTTTCTCAGCTTCAAAAATAATACGTCCGTCAATCTTATCCACTTGGTGTCCACTCAACTCATTCATGAAGGACTCTGGATATTTTACGGCTGCTTCTCTTGCCTGCTCCATTAATGCTGTAGCAGAAGCATAGGTCTCAAGACATCCCTTCTGACCGCAGGTACACTGCTTGCCGTCTCGTTTGATAACTGTATGACCCAGCTCACAGCCGCCACGAAGAGGCCCTGCAAAAATCTTTCCGTTTATAATTACACCGCCGCCAACACCGGTTCCCAGTGTCAGAAGTATTGCATTTTCTTTGCCCTGCGCCGCACCGGCAATAACCTCACCAAGTGCTGCCGCATCTGCATCATTTGCAAGATACATAGGCACATTCAACTTTTCACGAAGGATGTCCAGCATAGGCACGTTTTCCCACGCAATATTGTTGGAATAAAGCACCACACCGGTTCTGCCATCTACCAGACCCGGACAGGCAATACCGATACTTTTGCACTGCTCTACACTAAGATTATTTTCCGCTAAAAGCGCTAACACTGCATCTGCAATATTATGTACTACCTCTTCCGGTGATAGTATATCTGATTGTGTAGGAATTACCTTTTTTGCCACAATCTGTTTACTATCATCAACCATACCTATTTTGATGGACATGCCACCAATATCAATACCAATTCTCATTTGAATTACCTGCTCTTTCTATTTTTTAGAGCGATCTTTATCAGACCGCTATATCTTTCTTATTTATCCTTTTACATTAGGCAAACGAGGACTGCTGATTCTTACCTCATATCTTGCAGTAAGCACCGCCTGAATGCTTTCACACATATCTGCAATTTCCTCACGAAGCTGCATATTGTCGTTGTCTTTCTCCATTTGAATAAGCATCTCTTTCAGCTCCATTGCGGCCTTAAAAGACACGATAAAATCCCAAGCCAAAAATATCGTCAATGCACTGACTAAAACCGTAATCACAGTTGCCGGCACACGAAATACCAACGCCTCAATGGGTCCATGAAGCACCCTGGTCATAAGCAACGTAAAAAATCCCCATGCAATACTGCTGGTCAGACAAATATGGCCCATGAAATTACATCTCTGATTAGAGTAATCCCAATATTTTATTTTGTAAAACCACTCCATTCCCAGACCTGTAAAAAACTCCAAAAGGGTAGCTGCAATCAATCCAACCAGGTAGGTCAAAAACACATTGTCCGCAAAAGTCCGCCCAACTATCAGCATCAGAATAGCCCCACTTCCATACAAGGGAAGGAAGGGTGCACGCATAAATCCACGATTAACCCAGTGCCCCTTTCTTACGGACACATAGGTGGATTCAAAGCACCAGCCTAAAAAACAATAAATGTAAAAAAACAATAACCATTCTTGTAAGGAATATATATACATCTGCAAACCTCTGTGTAGTATTGCGGGCTTGCAAAACGCCACGTCCTAAACCTAAAGCTATCTGTAAATGCGTATCTTCACGCGCTGCTTGCCCTTTTTGGTAGTATATCCAATTCCATCATAAATAAACTTACCAAAACCTCGAACATTCACTACCTCGCCGGGTTTACAGCTACGACTGTTATTTTCTGTCAGTCTGCCATTCACAAAAACCCGCTTATCTCTAAAGAGTGTAATACTCTGACTGCGGGACAAATGATAAATCTCTGCCACCAGACCATCCAGCCTCTCACTGGCCACCAGATGCTCCTCCTCCACCGGAGGCTTTTCCTCGTATTCGCAAAGCTCTGCGGCTATGCTGCAAGAAATATGAGTATGCTTTACCTGAGTAAGCTCACCGCAGATAAACTCCGCAATAGATGCCTGACAAAACAAAAATCCCTGCCTGTCTCCTACTAAGATATCTCCCAGTAAATCCCTGCTGATACCCAGATTCATAAGTGCTCCTAAAAAGTCTCTGTGGGAAAATTCATCCGAAAACTTTTGCAAAAGAGGCTTCATGTGAATTAACACAATAGGAAAATCCTCCTCGTATCCAAGCTCCTCCACCTTGCCGAAACGAATCATCACACGCTCTGCATGGTCGTGGCCACCGAATATGGTATAGCCGGCATAACGAAGTTCTTCCTCCATTTCACCGAAAACAGTCTGCTCCATAAGCCCCAGCATAGGTGTAAAGGTAAACATATTTTGCTCATAGGAGCGCCTTGCCAGCTCCTTTAGTCTGCTTTTAAATTGTGCAATTTCTTTTTCCGTGGTAGCTGCCATACCTAAACCGCCTTTTTGAAAATATCATGCTGATACAACTTGTCCTGTACAATAGTCTGACTGGAATACAGGCTGTAATATCCGCTGCATACATAGCTGATTGCACAGACAATGGCAAACAATACAATATCCCCTGTACCAAACATTTCAACTCCCAGAAAGATAGATGCTATAGGAGCATTCACCACACCACAAAACAGCGCGATCATGGAAACTGCTGCTGCCAGACTGCTTTCAAGGCCAAGCAAAGGTCCTATTACACAGCCAAAGGTAGCTCCAATGAATAGTGTCGGAACAATTTCACCGCCCTTAAAGCCGGAACCGATGGTAATGGCTGTGAAAAGCATCTTTAAGATAAACGCATACCAGACCACCTGACCTCCAAAACTCTGCTCAATCATATGCGTACCTGCACCATTATAATCTCTGCTGCCAATCAGTAAGGTCAGTGCTACAATCACGCAGCCTCCTGCAAATACTCTTATGTACGGATTAGGCATCCATTTAGCCAGCAAATGAGCCGTTTTATGCATCAAAATACAGAAAATAATGCCCAATATGCCGCATAAAATGCCTAAAATAATAATTTTAAAAATTAGTTCAGGATGAATAGGGGTATTTAAGGCCACCGCATAAATGGTCTCCTTAGAGCCCATCACTCCGGCCATATACTTGGCAACCAATGCTGCCACAATGCAAGGTACCAATGCCGCATACTGGATAGCCCCAACTACCACCACCTCCATACTAAATACTGCCGCTGCCACCGGTGTGCCAAACATAGCAGAAAATACCGCTGCCATACCGCACAAAATGGTTACATTAATATCCTCATAACGAAATCTTAAAGCCTTGCCAAGTGCAGAACCAAGGCTTCCACCCACCTGCAGGGCTGCCCCCTCTCTTCCTGCAGAACCACCGGTCAGATGAGTCAAAACTGTTGATACAAAAATCAATGGCAGCATACGTAAGGGTACTGTGTCCTCTGTCTGCGTGCTGGTTAGTACCCAGTTCGTGCCCGGGTCCTTTTCAAAGCCTGCCTTACGATAAAAGAATACAATCAATAAACCTGCCAAAGGCAGCATATATAAAAGCCATGGATATTCTCCACGAAAATGCGTCACCTCATCAATGCAATGATGAAATACACTGCCAATAATACCGCCCACTACACCTAATATGATTGCTATTGCAATCCAACGAAAAAAATATAAATAATATTTACCTGTCTTTTTTAATTGCCTCTTAAGTAACATATCACTCACTGCTTTATACAAAGCTTATAACCTCTTCCTTCGGAGCCTTGGTCTTTACTACAGAAGTGGCCTTTAATACAGGGCCTTCTCCCTTGTAATCCTCCCAATACCTCTGCTCCACCACAGCAGTTACCTCTACCCAGTCCTTCTCTGCAAAGGAAGCAGCACCACTGTACTGACAGGCAAAACCAAGGAATGCCATATCATCCGCACAACAGGTCATTGCCAGCCTGCCCGGCACAAAATAATCTTTTGGAAAATGCTCCGGTCTGGCTACCGTAGCTACAAATTTAAAGGTCTTGCCCACATAACGGTCGATGTGGTCCAGAGCATCTAAAAACCAGATACCGTAAGCCATATCATCTAATTCAATCACATCTGCATTTAAATCAAAAGGTAAATCCTCTTCAAACAACGAATTCATTTCACCCTGAGAATCCTCAAAGACAATTTCTGCCTGCTGATTAACAGCCTTTACATTACGCTTAAAGCTGCTAAGCTGCTCCTCCAAGCCGTCACAGCGATTGAAAATAACTAATTCGGACTTACGCAACATTTCAGCCAACAGGGAGCGCATATTGGCATAGTACATCTGGAAGGTACTGCCATCAATGGTAGTAATCTGCTGTTCAATCTTCCAGTGCCATGGCAGCTTGATTTCCTTGTAATTCCACATGCCGTTCCATTCAATAATAATACGACCCGGCTTGTGCTTTTTCTCCAGCTCCATCAATCTGGCAGGTGTAAAATCCTCCTGCTCCTCAATAAACTCGCAGACTGTACGTGCTTTCTTTAGTACCTTTTCATCATACTCTACTTCGCCCTCTTCACACACAATTAAAAGTGTCGTCTCTCTGGACTGAAAATAAGGCTGAGCAATGGTATAACTGATAAATTCACTTTTACCGCTTTCTAAAAAGCCATTAATCATATATACTGGTTTCATATTGCTCCTTATTTTGCAAATAATTTCGATAAATTCTCTTCCTTTAATTCAGAACCGATAACACATAGCTTGCCTGTAACATCAGGCTTGCCTGCTCTCACGTCAGCTTCACCCGGAACATAATCAAAATAAATCCAAGTGCCATCTACAGCCGGTACCATGCCCTTAGCACGTAAAATCATGCCATATGCATCCTGCTCCTCCAGTGCCTCTAAAATGCCCTGAATTTCCTCCACAGTGTACTGAACCGGAGTCTCCATACCCCAGCTGGTAAACACCTCATCTGCATGATGATGTCCATGCTCATGATGACCGCCGCAGCCGCATGTACAACCCTCTCCGTGCTCATGATGATGCTCGTGGTGATGGTCATGATGGTCCTCGTGGTGGTGGCCGTGACCATGTCCGCAGCACTCGTGACCTTCCTCATGGTCGTGGTGGTGGCCGTGACCATGTCCACAGCACTCGTGGCCTTCCTCATGGTTGTGGTGACCATGCCCATGGTGACCGCAGCAACACTCATGCTCTTCTTCCTCGTGGTCGTGGTGGTGGCCGTGGCCATGGCCGCAGCAACACTCATGCTCCTCATGATTATGATGGTGGTGATGATGGCGGTGTTCTTCCTCCATTTCCTCTAACAAAGCTGCCTGTAAATCATTCTCCTGCTCCATGGTTGCCAAAATGTCCGCACCGGTAATCTGATCCCAAGGAGTAGTGATAATGGTAGCATGGTCATTGTGCTCACGAATTAACGCCACTGCCTTTTCCAGCTTTTCCTGTGTAAGCTTGTCTGTCCTGCTGAGTACGATGGTGTCTGCATGTTCTATCTGGTTAATAAAAAATTCACCGAAATTTTTGATATACATCCTGCACTTCGTAGCATCTACCACTGCAACCTTGCTGTTTAACACAGCATCTACCTCCGTATCAACATCTAATACAGCCTTCTCTACGTCAGATAACTTTCCTACACCACTTGGTTCAATAATCACTCGCTCCGGCTTGTAGGTATCCAGCACCTCCTTTAAGGATGCACCAAAATCACCAACTAAAGAACAGCAAATACATCCACTGTTCATTTCCTTAATCTCGATACCGGCATCCTTTAAGAAACCTCCATCAATACCGATTTCACCAAATTCATTCTCAATTAGAACTACCTTAGTGTCTGTCAAAGCCTCCTGCAAAAGCTTTTTGATTAACGTAGTCTTGCCGGCACCTAAGAAACCGGACATAATATCTATTTTGGTCATTTGTCAAAAACCTCCTAATATATTTATTTTGTAACTATTCAGAGCCAAGCGAATTTTTAAAACCAGGACGCTCAAGCTTTCAATGGCAAAAAACCCACTTTCCAGTGGGTTAAAATGATAAAGCAGCCTATAAGCCGGGTTCTGTACATATTGCTATGTGATAATCATCTATCTAGGCCTGCCGTTACCGACAGGCTCAAGCGATCTACCTGAAAACAGGTCGGGCCAACCTATCGTTCTCTGCTTGATCTTGCTTCGGATGGGGTTTACACGGCTCTTACCGTTACCGGCAAGACGGTGGTCTCTTACACCACCATTCCACCCTTACCAGGAAAACCTGGCGGTTTCTTTTCTGTTGCACTAGCCTGGGAGTCACCTCCACCGGACGTTATCCGGCATCCTGCCCTATGAAGCCCGGACTTTCCTCACCCACCTAAGTGGCCGCGATTATCCGAACTGCTTTACCCATGTGGTATCATAGCACATAAAGGCAAGGTTAGTCAAGGAAGAACCTTATACAATATTCCTCAAATATATATTCTAAAAATTATTCTGCCTGTTTAAGATATAATGAAATAACATTTACTAACTCCACCGCTCTATTATATTGTTCCTCTGCATCTTGTTTAGATACGATATAAAAATCGTCATAATCACAACTATTCCTAATCTGAAACGCCTGCTGTAAATACTTGGAATATTTTTTATCGAAAATTCCTGTCTTTATATATTCCTTTTGAAAATAGGCAATTACTCCTGCATGTTTAGAAAAATCAACTTGTCTTGCTGCTAGTACTGCCCGCACCGCAGAAAAAATTGCATAATATGATCTGCCAATGGAATCTTTATACTGGCCTGCATCAAATAATAGTTTTGCTGAAACTATTTTTTCTTTTGCTGAATCTAAACGATATCCGGTTAAATCATCCAATTTTCTTCCCCTCCTCAGCAATATTCCTGTAATAAGGAAGTGTACATCTATATTTTATAAATTCATCATACGGTATAACTGCCGGTGAAACGATAACATCATTTTCCAAACCTATTTCAGCCGCAACATCCCAGACTGTTTTTAATTTCTTTTGAAGTTCAATTCTATATCCATGAACAACTGCCACAACATCGATATCAGAATCTTCTGTGTAATCTCCCCGGGCATAAGAACCGTATAATACAATATCCACAATATTACTTCCGTATACACTTCGATAACTTTCTATCAGTGCACTTAATATCTTGTTTAATCTTGCTTCTGTACACATCCTTATCACCACCTCTCAATTCTATTATAATTAAATATCACTTTTATTACTAGGTTGTTTAATTACCCATAAATCGGCTCAAAGTCCTCGGGACCATGTCCACATAATGGGCAGGCAAAATCAGCCGGAAGCTCACTTCCTTCAAATACATACTTGCAGATTTTGCAGCGCCAGCCCACAACCTTACGGTCATCGCGCTTTTTCTCCGGCTTTGGCTTTACGTTATTTTGGTAATCTGCGTAGGTCAGCGGTGCGTTATCATTTATTAACTTTGCATCTACTACCTCCGCAACAAACAGGGTATGACTGCCAAGGTCCTGACTGCTTATTACCTTGCAGCTGATAACAGCACAGGTCTGCCAACCCATGTACGGCACACCATTGATATCCGTTGGCAGCACCAGACCACCCATCTTGTCCACATCCCTGCCGGACTGATATCCAAAATACTTAATAGACTCAAAGGTAACCGTCTGATCCAGAATACTAAGGGCAAAAATACCACTTTCCTTGATTAAATCACAGGTATAATTGGTGTTTAACACAGAAATCGCCACCCTGGTAGGATTGCTTGCCACCTGCATACAGGTATTGGTAATACAGCCATTTACCTTATCCCCTGCCTTTGTTGACAGCATAAAAACACCATAGCTTAAATTATACAACGCTTTATTATCCATCTTCGTCCTCCTGGAATTATATTATTACTTATACTTTTGGGGTAAAACGCTTCACACAGGGGATATCTCATCCTCCATCCCCAGCTTTACCACTGTCATATCATGATGCATAGCCTGAAGAAGCTTACCAAAAACATCCTCCGTGCGCAATTTCAGACTGGAAGTATTTACACATGGATGACATCCCAGATATTCACCCTTTAACACATCCTCATCTACCAGCAGGCGCACCCTGTTCTCTGTGTCATTCATAAGCCCCATGATGCTGGCTGCTCCCGGTGTAATATCCAGAAACTCCTCCATAAACTCCGGCTCCCCAAAGGAAAGTCTGGCAGAGCCAATCTGATGAGACAGTTCCTTGGTTTTAAAAACCTTGTCCCCCGGAATCATCAACAAATAAAAGTCCGTTTTCTGCCTATTGCAAAGAAATAAATTCTTGCAAATAGTAGCCCCAAGTGACTTGTCAATCTCCTGACACACTTCCATGGTAAAGGCTGGTTCATGGTCTATTCGATAATACTCCACATCCATTTTATCTAAAAAGTCGTACACTCTAATTTCCTTTGCTTCACGCCCACCTTCATTTAGCGGTCTTCCCTTTTGCAGCTCCATATCGGCCTCCATCGCAGTTTAAATTGTATAATACTACTTTACTATTTTTTACCACAAATAGCAAGCCCCACAAAGCAAAACTTTGTGGGGTATAGTTTAGTTCAGAGTACTTGTAAAAAGAAGACCACAGCACAGTACTTTTTCAGCACGCTTGCGCTCTAAGCTCACGTAGCGGTACTAAGCTCGACTTCGGTGCAAGCACCTCGTCTCACTAAGGACCGACGCTCGCTAGAAGGCATTCAAAAGCACTGTGCTGTGGTCTGCTTCTTGCTAGCACTCTGAACTATTACATACAATTCGACTACTGCTCCGTAAATTTCACGCTGCGAGCCAGAGCGATAACATCTTCCTTGGTAAAGTAGGCTTGGTTTAAAGCCACATAGTATATGTAACGACTGTCCTCCGTGCCAAAAAAGACGTAGTAGTATTTAGACACGGTTTGCAGCTTATCTAACGGTATGTTGTTTTTCTCGGAGTATTCAATACTATCGGCAGCGGTAAATAAATCAAACTCTGCTTCATACAAAATTGCCGGCATATCACAGCCATCCAGATATTCGCCCTTAGTAAGAAAGCCACTGTGATTGGCATACCAACGTACAGATACCGGTTTGCCCTGCTCAAACTTCATAATTTCGGAGTCTGCCACTCTTTCATGTGACGTGAGGCCGATGCTACCCGGTGAAGCCCATGCTCCACCCATAGAGTCAGAATGCGGTAATTCTTCATAATTACCCAAAATCAGGCATCCATCGTAAATATCATTAAAGCCTATCTTGAATTCCCCTAACCAGGTTTCTTTCGGCAGCTCAAAGGTAAGATACTGCTCAATATTGTATTCCAATTCTAAAAACGCTTCGAGATTCTCTGAAAAGGCTGGGTCTCTGTCAATATAAAGCGTGCACATATCTCCGGAAGCCTTATGATTCAAATATACCATATCCATTTGATTTGCTTCAATTTCCCTTCCTTCAACCTTGTCCGGCTTATAATAAGAGGCTCTGAACGGATATATTTCTCCATCATACTCCAGATCGCATGTATAAGTATAATTTAATGCGTACTCGCTATGTTCAAGCCGTTCCAAATTCGTATACACCAGCTCCTCGGTAAAAGGAAGTGCTGCCATTATTTCTTTTAAAGTACCATTATTATAAAGCTCCAAAAGCTCCTCCATGGTAAGCTCATGTGGTTCCATTCTTGCAAGTGCTTCTATATCAGGTACTATCTCTGTGACCTGTTGAGCAGCTTCTTCAGCAGGTACCTTAGTCATAAACCCTACTGCCAGCACCATAATCACCGCTATTGCCAACAAGGAAAGCACATGCCATGTCTTTTTGTATTTGACGATATTTTTAATGCGACCTTTGACATTGCCTTCCCCAAAGGCAAGGGGCGCGCCCAGAAAAAGCTTCTTTCCGGAAGACATACTTAATAACACTGTTGCATAGTCCTGCTTGTGTGATATGCCCAGACCAAGTACCGTTTCCTCATCACAGGCCATTTCCATGTCCTTACCGAAGAAATAAAAGGCTACCCACGCCAAGGGATTAAACCAGTGCAGGCAAGTGATGATATATGCAAGTATCTTTTTCAAAGGATCTCTGCGATGAATATGCGTCTTTTCATGGGCAATAACATAGTGAAATCCGTCCATTGGCATATGAGAAGGCAGATAAATGCGCGGCTTCCACACACCCATTACAAAGGGAACCGTAATATCATCCGCCAAATAAATATTTTCAGTAAGATGCATGCAACAAATCAGCTTCTTATGTAATTTCAGATGTGCATCTGCACTGTAAATCAAAAGTCCTATAATGCCTGCCAACCAGACTATGCAGCAAATGGCTAATAACAGTTGTACCACATCCATGCCGGACATATCGTTCACTTGGTTGTTTGTAACATTTTGCAACAAATTATCAAATGTACTGTCAAAAGCGTTGCCGTCTGCGACAGTATGTGCAATATTTGCATTACCTGTCATTATAATATCTTCTTTAGCTTCGTATGTACTATCAACCGCGCCACTTCCGTACTGCCTCCAGAAGCCAAAATCTCCCTCCAGCTTCCAAGGGCAAATCATACATAAATATGGAAGTATCCATAATAAATTCATATATTTCTTGGCTATGCCAAGCTTCGCAAATAATATCCTTACTAACAACACCACGCATATTACAATGGATGCCTGCAAGCTCATATTCCCAAGCTGTAAAATAAATCGTTCCATAAAGCACTCCCTCTGATGTCAATGCCTCTCGCTCTAATCTGAGCCACTGCATTCCTTCACTTTTCTGCCCTTCTATCGGCTATTCTCAATAATCTGCTGTAACTGACGTATTTCCTCCTCGCTAAGCCGCCGCTCCGACGTAAATGCCGCTACAAAACCCGGAAGTGACCCTTGAAAGGTTTCCTCCACAAATCTGGTGGTCTGCTTGGACAAAAACTCCTGCTTGGATACCAGACTTGTTACAATACCACCCTCATTCTGAAAAAGTCCCCTATCGCATAGACGCTTCAAAATCGTATATGTGGTAGACTTCTTCCATTTCAAAGCCTGCTCACTAAGACGTGCCAACTCACCTGAAGCCAAAGGCTCATTTTCCCAAATAAGCTCTGCAAATTTCATTTCAATTTCACCTAATTTATACTCTGCCATAATCTTATACTCCTTTATTCTACTGTAAGTAGACCTTGTAAATTCATTCTACTACCAGTAGAACCGCTTGTCAAGCTAATTCTGCATAAATATCTAAAAAATTATTATAAAAAATATAGAAAAATTTTTAAAAACTGCTTGCAAAGAATCGGATAATGTGATAAAGTATAGAAGTTGTTAGAGATGACATCTGCAGGAATGGCGGAATTGGCAGACGCGCACGGTTCAGGTCCGTGTGATAGCAATATCATGAGAGTTCAAGTCTCTTTTCCTGCATAGAAAAGGTCCCTTTTTAAGGGACCTTTTTATTTTGTGTTGCATATCATGTTGTATTTTTACGCCATTTTCAACAAGCCCGCCTTCAACAGATTAAGCATCTGAATGTTCTGTGCAGCGGTGCCCAGATATCCGGCAATATGATTAGCCTTGGCAATTTGTGCACGATGCGAAAAACTGCCATCCACTCCAATGGAATTCAGTGCCACTACAATGCTTACATATTTTTTATTGCATGCCGGATAATATACGACAGACACCTCTTTTTCTGCTGCTTCGCATGCTTCCAGTCCTAAATGCTCAATCAGGAAATTTACAACACCCTCTGCTGTTTTTCCGGCATGCTCCATGGACAATATAATGGGCACATCCGCCTGACTGTCCATAAAACCGTTCTCCACCAGAAATGCCGGCATTTTAGTGGAATTAATCACCTCCAGGTGCTTTCCGTTAGCTATTGGAGTGGCACGATTGCCCCTTAACCCTGTTTGCATTACAATTGACTGATACAGCTTGGTTGCTACAGCCTGACAATCATCTGCCGGATAATAAAATACTACTGTGCCACCGCCTACTCCACCATGAATACCTGCATTATGATGCATAGACAGGTAAATATCCGCATTTGCACTATTGGCGCTTTTTACTCGCAAACTTCTTTTAATATCCTTAGCACCGGTAGTGTCGTCCACTCTAAGTACTTTACATTTATATTTTTTCAATTGTTCTTCCACCAAGTCCATAATGCGGTCATTTAAAAACCACTCTCTGGTCTGATTTGCATCCAGCGCCTTCATACAACGTTTACCGGCAGTATAATATCCATGCCCTGCCGATAAAGCAATAACCTTAGTCTCCATTTTCCTCATCCTCTCTTACCTCGGGAATTCCCGCAATACTCATTAATAATGAAATAATGCCTGCCAATACTGCCGTAGAAGCCAACAGCCACCAATCCACCTCACCTATGGTGGCTGCCGTTGTAAGGCTGGCAGCCGCAGTCTGCGCCATTGTTTTCACTGCACGTACTGCTGCTGCCTTAAACCATTCCCGTGTATTTACAGACATCTTAAACACACAATTTTTAAACATATACGCTCCCCTACATTCCTAATTGCTTAAACATAAAACCTACTACACAGCCTATAAAAGTAGTAATAATATAACCTGCTGCCTTACGCCACAGTTCTCCGTCTCTGCCCTTCAGCTCCTCAATTTCCTCGCCTTGAGCTTCTAAACGTTCCCCCTGCTTTTGCTGCTCCTTCTGCATGGTCTCCATATTTACCGCCAGCTTCTCCACCGATATGAGAAGCTTGTGGTTCTGCTCTGTGGCTTTTTCCAACTCCCCAATACGATAGTTCTGCCGACGGTGCTCATCCTCCATGCGCCTGGCGTATTCAGCGTGTTCCTGACGTGTTATGTAGTTGTCCATTTCACACCTCCCAAGGTATGCTTCTACAACAATGTTATCGTTGCATAACCATTGCCGGAACGCTGTCCATTTGTGGTATAGCCAGAGGATACGCCTCCAATGTAGCCTGAACCACCGGAACCAGAACAGCCAGCCCACGATGTGCCGCCACCTCCATAGAGACCACCGCCTCCACCAGAGGCACCAGTTTTACCGCCATAACCAAAACCACCGCCCTCAGCAGCTGATGACTGTGTGCCACCAATGTGATTATCACTATTTACTCCGCCATTAGTACCGCCACCAGTACCACCAGCATGAAATTCTTCTACTCCTGTACCATCGTCTTCCCATCCATAGCGCAAAGACGCTCCGCCACCGCCGCCGGCAACAATATATAGTCCTGATGTAGAACCGTGACCAGATAGAGTATTATTGAACGTACCGATATGTGTTGCACCACCGCCACCAGCACCTATGCTCCACGTAGCTTGTCCTTGCCATGAATTAACACCAGTAGCACCACCGTTATATCCACCGAATACAGTATGGTATTCATTACCAATTGATGTATCCATTTGGGCTAAACCGCCCTGTCCTCCAACAACAACATATATAGTCTGTCCTGCTGATAAAGACACATTACCTTTAGAGTATCCACCTAAACCACCATTTGCATACTCATAAAATCCAGCATTACCACCTTGAGCACCCCAAACTTCCAATTGGTATGTGCCAGTCACAGGTGCAGTAAAAGATTGTACACCGCCAGTGTAACCAAAGTTACTAACACTCTGTACCCACTGCGCACAAGCCGTCGTACTAACGGACAACGTAACTGTAGCACCTACTGCCCCCAAATCCCAGCCAGTAAAGGTATAGTACGTTCTACTAAATCCGTTTGAAGCAAGCGTAAATGTTGGATTACTATAATTACCGTATGCATTCCAGTACCTTGTTCCACTCTGGGTTGACACAGAACCACTTGTTGCGGAGTTGCCGTTGTAATATAGATAAATAGTTTGGGAATACAAACCATAAATAGTAGCATCCCCAGTCCCCAGTGCATATGTCGCACCGTTAGCATAGGATACACTTGCACTTGCTCCTGTTGAAGTTCCCCAGCCACGCCATGACCAGCCGCTGTATGTTGAACCACTCGGCACAGTGCAGGTTGCATTGATTGTAATCCCGGCACTATTGTAATATGCTGTACCGATTGCAGTCTGTGTACTGTTGTAAGATTTAGCAGTCAAGGTACATGTCTTATAATACAAACCGTAAATAGTGGTATTCGCATTAAATGCCGTGTTACTAATACTGCTATAAGCCACGCTTGCATTGCCTGCTGTGCCGGTAGCCCAGCCACGTGCTGTCCAGCCACTCTTACTTGCCTGAGATAAGGTGAAAGTAGGATTTACATATGCATTTGAACCACTGTTCCAGTAGCGAGTGCCTATGGTAGTTGCCTTGGTAGTTGAATTATTATAATAGGTCAGTGTAATGGTCTGCTGATACAAGCCGTAAATGGTAGTGTCGGCTGAAATAGTGATTGTAGCACCATTAGAGTATGCTACACTCGCATTGCCTGCCGTACCAGTAGCCCAGCCACGTGCTGTCCAGCCGGATGCAGTAGTCTGTGACATAACAAAGCTTGGATTTACAATATTACCATTGTTGTAATATCTGTAATCACTTTTGTTTTGCTTGGTAGCGCTGCCATTGTAGTAATATAAGGTTACTGCCTGCTTAAATACCGCGTACAGCGTTACAGGCTCATCCCCCATTATCTTACCGCTTAGTACAGAGCTACTTGCTGTAGTATCCTCTCTCCAGCCCACAAATTCCCAGCCACTCTTACTTGGTGTAAATGTGACAGGATTTAAGCAAGAAGCATCACTATCCACCTCTTCCTGATAATACGTGGAGTTGTCCACATAGTAAGTGACAATATTACCGGAGGAGTAAATCTTGGTGTCCCCCAGATAGGCTTTCTTGACCTTCGTACTGCCACCAAAAATTTTCAACTTATTATTTCCTTTAAAAGCTCCCATAGCAGCCTCCTATGTAGTAAAATAAATAGTATTGGCATCCTTTGTGGCTAATGCTTCATACTCTGCCTGCGTCATGGTCACCAGACTTAAGCCGCCCAGAGCACCTGTTACCTGATTAACCGCCTCATTTGTGCTGTTAATATCCATTGCACCAAAAGAGTCTCCTACCTGAGAATATGCTGTGGTCTCCTCCAGAGACACCGTTCCGTCTTCATTCTCAATCAGATTGTATCTGCGCTTTGTGTTCACCTGTGTATCAAGAACATCATCCTTATAATTTGTTTTTAAAATTGCCATCATTTATAACCTAATTCCTTTCTGCCCACCAAATGTAAAGGCCAGTCTTGGTAAGCCCTCCCTGTGTGCCTGCAATGTTGTATATAGCCTAAGTATCGCACCTTCTATGCGATTTATTTCTGAAAATAACGGTGTATTGCCATTGTCCTTGTAGATTGTCTTTTCTCCAAGGTTAAAGCCGTAAGTATTCAGATTTATTGTTTCCAGATTGCTTTCAATGATATTGATTTCCCTTGCATAAATCAGACTGGCATAGGTTTTCTCTTCACCCATATCCTGCAAATCAAAGGTCTCAAACAGGCCTTCTGCAAATGTCTTTAAAAATGCCAAATTTCCTATAATCCGGTTGTAATCCTCTGCATTGAAATAATCTGACTCTGTCCAGTTAATTCTGGGCTCTATAAAGCTCATATTCACCCCTCCTGTAAATCCTAATTTTTTTCATGCTTATTTTACCATCCTTAATGCTTTTCTAAGCTCCAACGAACCGCTGAAGGTTCCGTCAAACTTCAGTGCCTGTGAGACAATTTCTACCTGCAGATTGTCAAGCATATCACTATCCATTCTTATAATATCCCCCACTGACAGCCTTGGTTCTCCGCGATAATTCACGTCATAAGAAATGCTGTTTGCATAGAAATTTCCCAGCCACTCTGCCAAAAGCTCTGCATGCTCCCTTGTGGAAACCAGAGGGTTTTGGCAAATCTTGTTCTTACCGGCATTGTAATTTCTGCCCGGAATCATCAGCTCCTTTTTCACGTATACTTCGTCCTTTATCTCTTCCGGCTCCCCGTCTTCGTTATTCTCGTAAGTAAATACCTTCACACTGACGCTCTTTACCTTGCCTTCAGAATACCCGTGAGGATGTTCCAGCATCATGTCCTTTGTCAATACATAATCCGAAAAATCTCCAAATTCGATTTCGTTCACCAAAATACGATTGTGTGGCTCTGCCTTGCTGAATTCAAAGACCATTTTGTCAAAGGCTGCAAACTCATGATACAAGGTGGACTCCTGCATTAAGTCCGTAAATGCAACTTCTTGCACCGGCACTCCATTGGCATAGGTATGTACAATAACCTCCCTTGGCTGGTTACCATCAAATTTAATAATAACTCCGTAATACATATAAGCAGCCGGCAGGCTTATAGAAATCCACGGATTTTCGGCAAACAAACCATTTTCATCGGAAATCTCCTTACTAACATATGCAGTCGCCAGAAAGCTTTCATTTTCCGGCAGAAAATACATACTACCATCCGTTTGGAAGAAACGTTTCGTCATGTCGACATAAACATACTCCGTACCATACAAAATATTTTCCGGATGGCTCCACGGTGCTATGTCATTATAGCCCACTACCATATCGTCTGGCCCTATTACATTGGCAAAATTTGCCTTTACCACTATTCTGCCTTCCGGATCCTGCAACAAAATACACCTGCCGGCATTTGCCAACAGCTGCAAACACTCCTTATGAGTTGCAACAGGCATGGGGTTATTCAAAACAACATCCCTCAGACACGTATCCAGTACATACTCCTCCGGCTCCAGTCCTGCATCCTCCATAATGCTAACCGCTTCCTCATAGGCGGTACGCTCATATATTTTATTCCCCAAGGAATACTCATCCTCCATCTGAGAAATACGGTCCACTGCATTTACTGTAAGCATCCCCTTTTCACTGTCCCAATCCGACAAAAAAAGAGTCGCATATTTCAGCCACTCCACTTTACCATTATCCAGTTCCAGACCAAAGGACAAGGTAACCTTTTGCATAACTTCTAAAAACTGAATAAAAGAATTGTCATCATCTACATGAAATTTATTTTCCTTATCAAATATACTTAGACTCAGCTTGGCGTTTGGCAGCTCCTCGCTGATAGTAGACACCCCATCATTCATGGAAGCTGACTGTATATCTGCATTAGAAAAGGTCAACCCTACACCCATTATCACGCTGTAAATCCTAAGCCTCTGCTGACCACCAATCATTGCATGAGGTGTAATTACGATATAATCGGTATTCCCCAGTACATCCGTGGTCACAAATTTAGGCACATCATTGGTGTAAGTCAATAATTTTTCTGCCGTCTCTATGGTAAGCTCCGTAGGGTAAGCGTCACCAAAATCCAACGTCAGCCCCTTAATAGCATATACATTATCAAATGTTATTCTAAGAGAGCCCAACAGCTCCGGTGTAATGGCACAAGCTGACAGTTCCTGCAAATACGTTTCCGGCATAAATACCATGGAACCATCCATTTTTAGGAAGTTCTGCTCCATAGTGGCATATATTTTAGGCAACGCTGTATTGTCAAAAATAGCATTCCTGTTGCACCAGCTGACACACTCCGTAGCCACTGCTGCATCCTTCTGGGCATCCTGATTTACCACACCCAGTCCTACAGAAATATATGCCCGGTTTCTAATCTGCCTGGCCATAATTTCTTTATAATCCTTTGAAACACTTTTCATCAATCCCACCCACAATCTATCAAATTAAATTGACAAGTCTCAAAATTCCGGTAAAAAATACCGTCAAGAAATAATGGCTGCCCTGTGGTATCACCCGGATACATGAAAACCGTGTGCCTCTCGTTATCATCTCCTGTAAAGGTAACAGGCACATAAAAGGGCTCCAATGCTGCCTTCATCTCTGCCCACGTTTCGGCATCCAACCCATTCCATTGCAGGTTATTAATCTTCCACAGCTTCCTGCCTACCTTCTGGCCAACCACCGCGTTGTTGGCATTTCTGCCCGAATCTACCACCTGCGCATGCACAATCTGCATGCCAGGGGCCGGACAGGGGAACCTTACCCCATTAATAATCAAAAAATCTGTAGCATTTTTCATACAAACCTCCTTTTTTATACAAAAATACATCGACAATAATCCAGGAAGACTATTGCCGATGCAAAATATGTGTTTATTATGTTGTTATTATATCATGCGATTCGTTTTCAGGCCAAAATCATAACTATCACCACAAATACAATCACAAGTGCTATAACAATTAACTTTTTGTATGTGTAATAAGTACTCAGCTTCTCAATATTGCGCGTCCTCTCAGTTATCACCGGACATGCCATTGCAGCAAACAACAGACTGATAATGCCAACAACAATATACAAAGGGTTCGGGAATGCCAAAATACAGCCTAACAGTGTAAGCAACCAGAATAATGTAATCACCCAAAGTATTACATTCTTGACAACACTTGTTGTTGCCTTTGCCGCTTTCGTAATTTTTTCCTGTTGCTCCTGCCTTTCCTTTTGCCTAAACTCTTCTAAAACTTCAAGCCTTGCGCGCTCTTTTGCTTTTTCTGTACTATAAACCTTTTGATAGTCTTCGCGTGTTTCAATAGGACTAACATTTAATACAGGTTCAACGCTCTGCTGATTGATTGGAGCCTCCGGCTCCGTCCAAGTGATTTCTTCTGATTGAGTTTCCTGCAAGCTTTCAATTTCGTCTGCAACTCCAGACTCCGTTTTTTCCACTACCTCTTCCACCTTTTCCTGCTGAAATTCAGTCTCCATTTCTTCATCTGTTTTCAGTCCCAGAATTTTCTGCTTGATTTTCTGAAATTCAGCTTCTGTTATAACGCCGTCATCAAGCAGACTTTTATATTTTTCGAGTTGTTCAAATTCATTCATCCTCTAAAACCTCCTTTAACAGCCTGCCTTTCAGTTCATCGTATTCGTCTTGTGTAAGGATGCCTTTATCCAATAATTTCTTATACTTCAACAACTGCTCTATTACCTCTTCGCTGTCAAACTCCTTCTTACTTTCCGGCTCAGCTTCTGCCACATCTTCGTTTGGAGAGGATGATGTATCTTTGAGACTATTGCTTATATTCTCAGCAATCACCTTTCCTACCGCCAAACCGGCACCAATGCCTGCTACTCCTCCATCCTGCTTCGCTACATCACGAATGGCGCGCGCTGATTGATATTGCACAAAAGACGGCATATTGCGGGAAGCTAACCCAATCCCGGATTGCTCATCAATCAATTGCTCTACCTTTTTTGGGAGTCCTATATTTTCAACAGTAGTCTCCGTGATTTCTATGCCCAGCTCCTCTGCTTTCTCATTTACATACGGCGTAAGCATATTGGAAAGCTCCCTGTAATATACAGCCATGTCCAAAATAGACTGCTGACTTGTACCCAGACAATGTGCAATTGCTTCCTCAACAAAGGATGTTAAGTATTCAACAATCTCATCTGTCATGTTCAGACTTCTGGCCCCAAAAACCTCATTCATAAAAACAATCGGATTTTTAACTCTGAAAGAATAGGAACCATAAGACGTTATTCTGACAATTCCCAACTCCATGTCACGCATTATAATTGGATTTTTGGTTTTCCACTTATTATTTATGTATTGTGTTGTATTTACAAAATACAAGTCTGACTTAATCGCTGATTCAAACTTGGTAGGAAAAGCCGCCAAAGTGGAAAGAATCGGCAGATTACCGGTTGCCAATATGTAACTACCGGGGCCAAAACAATCCGCAATCAGACCTCTGAATACAAATACTGCTGCCTGTCCGTTTCTGACAATCAGCTTTGCCCCCTGCTTTATTTCGTCATTGCGTCTGGTGTATTTGTAAACCAGCGCTTTATCGGCATTCTCATCTACAAACTCAATAAGATCAATAAATTGACCTTTTATAAAGTCATCAAATCCCATAATTACACCCCTGTGAAGCGTTTATCTTTTTCTTTGACCGGAATAATATACTTTTACTTCATCAAATTCATTACTTGAACTTAATTCCTTAGACAAAGTTACTCCCGGTTTAAGTTCTGAGTCAGAATCGATAATATAGGATGTATCGCTATCTACTAATTTACCTTCTTTAAAGAACAGGCCATATGCCCGCACAAATTCTACTGCTTCTTTTCCGTTATTTGTACAACTTACAATAACCTTTTTATCAGTAATTGACTGTTCAAAAGCCAGGTCTTGTATAGCCCCCTCATAATATCGGTTTTCTTCAACGGATAGTGTGTAGGAAAAACTTGCAACACCTTTCACACCACTAAATAAATTAATTAAACATGCTTCCTCACCACCAGACAAAGCACTTTCAAAAGAATCAGCTGCACCTATTATTTTCCCTTCAGCATCCATGGCCGTAGCATTAATGTTCACATCAAAACTCTTACCGGAATTGTTTTTCACAATTAACACATAATTGGTAGAGCCAATTATATTCTCATAAGAATACTCTTCTACAACAGTGACTAGCTCAGACAAATCCTCTTCAACTACAGCATTTACTTTACTGGTTCCTTGAGTCATCCCTGTTGTAGCACCCTGCTCATCTGGGTTTTCTTTGCCAACCGTAAGGAGCCAAAATATAAAACACAAAATAGTAAGACCGGCCTTAACACCGGTACTTTTATTTTTGCCCCAAACCCATATCAGAATTATTCCCAAAAGGGGAGCTACTAAACAGCAAAAAACTAATACTATTATTTTCCAGACAGGTAATTTGGTTTCTTTCGGCTGAGGCTTAGGAGCAGTGATAACTGCATTATAATCGCGTAACCTTATTCCACATTGCTTACAATACATGGTGCCGGCTTCATTTTTGCAGCCACAAACCTGACATAAGCCTGCCTGCTGTTTTTCTTGCCCCCGTTTTTTTATAGGATACCCACAGTTTACGCATTTTTCAGCCAAATCTGATACTTCTTTTCCACATTCCGGACATGTAATGATAGACATATGCTCCTCCTCTTTCTTAAAGCATTCTACACTTGCAAATTATTCCATCAGTTTGTTTTTACAAATTTACTGATACTATCATAAGCAAAACACATAAAATGGTAGCTAGTACTCTCCATTCTATCTTTCTGGGCTTTTTCAATACCCACATCAAAATTATACCAACAAATGGATGTATCAAACAGCCCATAACAACAGCCCACAATTTCCTGTTCTCATATTCATAAACAATAGCTGTGTTATCTGATTGGACATTATTAATCTGTACACAATTTTCATGTATTTCCACTCCACATTGCTTACAATATACTGCATCAACCTCATTTTGACAACCACAAGCCTTACATAAACCTGCCTGCGGAGTTTTTTGCGCATGTTTTCTTACCGGAAATCCACAATTGACACACGTTTCAGATAAATCGGATATCTCTTTTCCACATTCCGGACATATAATGATAGACATATGTTCCTCCTCTTTCTTAAAGCATTTATATAATGTCACTGTAGTTTAAACAGCAAATACTTAATAAACACATATAAGAACGTAATCCATGCTCTTCCTTCTACATTTTTAGGTATTTTTAACACCCACATTAAAAGTATTCCAATATAAGAATTCCATGCAGAAACCAAGATAACAACCACTAATTTCCATGCTTCATAGTCTTTAACTATAGTTGAAGGAATATTTTTTACAGCACTTTTCCGTGAGCTGTTATCATGTATTTCCACTCCACATTGCTTACAATATGCTGCATCAGCCTCATTTTGACAACCACAAGCCTTACATAAACCTGCCTGCGAAGTTTCTTGCGCATGTTTTCTTACCGGAAATCCACAATTGACACACGTTTCAGATAAATCGGATATCTCTTTTCCACATTCCGGACATGTTATCAGTGACATATATCCCCCTTTCGTAACGTATCATAGAAATAATGCATTCTCCTACCTTTTCTTAGATTTGAATAAGTTTCTGACATTATCTCTATTTAGTCAATTCTTAGTTTTATACGTATATGTTACCACATATTAGGGGATTTGTCACTAAAAATCTGTTATCAGCCTGGTGCCTAGCGACTTTTGACCTCGATAATTAGCTCTGGCAATTTCACGGTCACCAATATTTACAGACATATTCTTATCTGCAATTTCCTGTAAAAGATTAATTGCAGTCTTAAGCAACGAACTCTCCTCTTGTCCCGTATGATAAACCGCTTCTGTAATACCTGTTATTTCAGCACCGCTTGCTACAGCAGTTCTACCACCGATGGTACCCAGTAATTCCGGTTCTCCATACTCTCCTGCCCAAAACAGAGATGAATCTTCCGGGAAACCGCCATCATAAAATGTAGGAATTTCACCTAGCTTAAATGAACCAGCCGGAATAATTTCATAGCCTTTGAAAGAGAATGAATCCCATGAAATCACAAGTTTCTCATTTAACCAATTTGCAAAACCATTCCAGATTTTTTTTACAACATCAATCGCATTATTAAACGCCTGACCTAAACCATCCTTGATTCCATCCCATGTCCATTCTTCTTTATCAAACCAAGGCTTAACTTCATCATTCCACCATTTATAAAGTCCAGTGTTTTTCCACCACTCTGTAAATGCTCCCCATTTTTCACTCAAGCCTGTTTTAATATTCTCACCAAATTCGTTCCATTTCTCTTTTGTAAAATTTGGTGTTACATCTTCGGTCCACCAATTATACAAACCAGTCGTTTCCCACCATGTTGTAAATGCTCCCCATTTCTCACTTAAGCCAGTTTTGATGTTTTCACCAAATTCATCCCATTTCTCTTTCGTAAAATTTGGAGCCACATCTTCGGTCCACCAATTATACAAACCAGTCGTTTCCCACCATGTTGTAAATGCTCCCCATTTCTCACTTAAGCCAGCTTTGATGTTTTCACCAAATTCATCCCATTTCTCTTTCGTAAAATTTGGAGCCACATCTTCGGTCCACCAATTATACAAGCCTGTGGTTTTCCACCAGTTTGTGAATTCATCCCATTTTCCAATCAGTCCAATTTTGATATTCTCACCAAGTTCTGACCATGTATCTAATGAAAACCATGGAATAATATTTTCGTTCCAAAATGTCTGAATCGATTCTGTCCATGCATAAAAAGTATCTTCAAAGCCTTGTACGATTCCCAGTAAAATATTTTCTCCTAACGGTTTCATTTCTTCTGCCGGACTATTTATACCAAAAACTTTACAGATACCTTCCGATACCCACTTAAACAGGTCTGTCCATGGTTCTGTGAAACTTGTTAGTGCACCCAAAATACCTGCTATAATTCCAATTACTACTTTTTTTCCAATCTCAAGAATATTATCTGCACTATCAATAGAACCAAAGTTTTCAAACATGATATCATATAATGCCGTTGTTTCGTCGAGATTGAATATATTTTTCTTAATTGCATCCCATATTTTTGTAGTATATTCATCATAATAGAAACCATCTATGACAAGACCTATGCCTGCTCCTATTAGTGCTCCTATTGGTCCACCAAAGGACCCACCAACCAATGCGCTAAATCCTACAGTAAAACTTGCACTTAATGCATCCAGCACACCTTGCCCGAAATTGTCGCTTATCCAATTATTAACATCATCTAGTATTTGAATCCCGATCTCCATTCCTACTGGTGATGATATGGTAAAATTTCCAAGTTTTACTAGTAATTCTGGTATAGAAATTCCACTAACTAGTACTTTGCATATTGCATCAGATAATTCATTCATCAATCCAGGAAAAGTTATTCCAGCAAATCCTAAAACACCTAACGCTGTATCAATACTGAAATCGTCATCTTTAGATTGTGTACCACTTACCTTTACACTCTCCAAAGCTCCTACTTTTTCTACAAGCTCATTCACTGCACCACAGAATTGGTTACTACAAAATTCAAGCTTGTTACTGAACTCCTTAATACTATATGTATTAGTAAATAGTTTATTGTTCAACTCATCTACTTTTCCCACAAGCTTATTCAAACTTACATCCAATGTTGCCATCCTCTCACCCCATTTCTCTTATTCATCCTCATACTTTCCTCCTAACTCGGGCTTTGCGGAAGCCCCTGTTGTTTCAACACATTGATCCTCTGCTTCATTTCAAACACTGCCACCTGCTCGCGTGATTCCGGGTTGGCATTTGATGTGCTTTGCTCGGTCTGCAGAATCGGTTTTTCTAAATATTTGCTCCTTGCTTTCCTGCCGTGCAGATTGTGCTCTACTGCCATGGATACCGCGGATAAAACATACTGACCCATGAACCACATCTGTTCATCCTGCAGCTTGCGCTTCAGCTCGTAGGCCTTATAGAAAGCTTTCAGTTTCTTGGGGCTCAGATGCCAAAAGGTTTCATATGATACGCCAATGGCAAGAGCATTGGGAAGCATTTCATCAAAAACTACTTCTCGGAAGCTTTTACGGCTTTCTTCTTGTGGTCCTGTGGAGTTTTGGGCTTTTTCTCGGTCTGCGCATTCTTTACCATCTGCTCCAGACCGATTTGCTTGAAAAAATCATCATCTGTCATCACCTCAATCATAAGTCCCATAACACCGTAGAAATTACCGGTCTCGTCATCCTTATGCTCTTCAAAATATTTTTTGATAAGCTCCTTTGCCGCCTTTTTATCAGGCACGCTTTGGTCGCCCTCTGCACCATGGTGCTCTAAAAGTCCCGCATAAAACATAGTTAAAGTCGTCTGCGGAATATCTGACATAGACATAATCATGGCCTTAACATCTTCTTTTTTGCCTGCTTCTGAGATAGACATCAAAAGATTGGTCACCTTCTCCGTACATTCGTTATAGAGAGAAGCCTCCATTGTGAATTCAAATGTGTAATCCTTACCACCAATATTTAATACTTTCATAGCTTTACCTTTCCTTGAAATCATGTGTTCTTGCTACTGCTTTCAAGCCGAGAAAATATTCTTTTCCCGGCTTGATAAAATCTGACGTGATTAAAGCAGCTTTGTTTTTAGGCTGCCTTTGCAGTAAGTGCAATCTCTGTAGGATAACCGCTTTCATCTTCCACAACGGTTACATCATAGTTGTCTTCAATCCACTTCGGTACAGTCTGTACAGAAACGGTTGCAGTACCGGTCAAAAGCTCAGCTGTTGCTTCGCCCGGTGCAAAGCTTTCCGCACCAATAAATGCAAGGATACCTTCAGAGCCCTTACCATCAGTACCGTAAAGAATGCAGATGTCAAGCTTCTTGCCTTCCACATTCACAAGCTCATCCTTGTACTGCTTCTCAAAAGCACCGGCAATTTCCATGCTGCCTGCAGAACGTCTGCCGAATTCCTGTGTTACTACTAAATCCTCTAAGGTAGATGTATCCACCATGTTGTGTGCGCCAAATGGGCTAGGGATAGAGGTTGCTTTAATCAAAAGCTTGTATGTACCTTCCCAGTAATTTGCTGCACCAATTTCCTTTGTTGTTTCTCTGTAAATAATTCTACTTTTTAAACCTGTTGCCATTTTTTATTTCCTCCAAATTATATTTTCTTTCAGGCATATACTGTCTGCCTGTGACGCAAGTATTCAGTTTTTGATAACAGTCAAATCAAGCTCACGGCTGAACTGTTTTAAGCATAAACCACGATCGTCTCACACGTATTACCTCCTCTCACTGTTTTTCTCATCAAAAGAACAAAGCATTTTCTTACCGGAACCTTTATTTCCGGCAAACAAAAACACTGCCATTTCTGACAGCGCCCTTGTTTCGTTTCCATATTTAATTTTTCTTGTTCTTCGATTATAACAATATCACATTTGCAATATGACATTCTATGCCATCATTACAATTCCAGATATTCTTGGCCATACCGTCCCTCAAACTCTGCCAAAGCTTTCTCATGTACCCTTACAATCTGCCTAAAGGAATAATTTAACTCCTCCGCAATCTTTTCAAAGGTCTTGCACTCTATGTACCTGGCAAACAACACCTGATAATGCATCTCATCCTCAATAGCGTCAATCTGCGCAATGATATGTGTTTTTTTATCCACGAAGCAGTCAATCATACGGTCCAGCTGCTGCTCCAGCTCTTCCAGTCTGGCTATAGAGCGACCTATTCTGTCCACCTCCGAACTGGTCCGCACCTTGATGTCACTGCTCACTGCAGAAAGACTAATCGACAGTTCCCGATACTGCAAAAGCTCCGATAGTTTGTTTTGAATGGTGTTATCAAGCCTGTTTATTTGGTTAAGATAGTCTTTGGTTGTCATATTTACCCCTCCCACGCATAAATCAAATTTCCTTTGATGAACAGGGCCACGATATATTATCCAGTGAAATTCCATAATATTTACTTAATCTTTTGGCCTCTGAAATTGCCACCTCTCTTTTTCCTGTCTCCCACTCTATCACATTCCATGATGATACATTCATATATTTAGCGACTTGTTTCCGAGAAAAACCTGCATTAATTCTGGCTGCTTGCAAAGTAATCTGAAATTCTGATTTTTTCATTTCCCCGTTTACCTCTTTCTCCTTCGTTTTTATTTTAATATAAATCAAATTAAATTTGATGTCAACATAAATAATCAAATTTAATTTTGTTTATTATTGCATAAAATCAAATTTTATTGTACAATATGTTCACGGAGGTAACTAGAATGTCTGATAACAAACAAAAAGAAATATTTCAAAAGAATTTACTTAAGTTTCTTTCTTCCAGCGATAAAACTCAGAAAGAAGTAGCAGATGCGATAGGTATATCACCGCAAACTTTTAATACCTGGTGTCAAGGAATTGCTTTGCCACGCATGGGTAAGGTACAGCTATTAGCAGATTACTTTCATATAAACAAATCGGATTTAATTGAGGAACAGAATGCTCTCTCGCCAGAGATTCCTGACACTCTAAATGATGAAACTATAAAAATCGCTCTGGAAATATCCGAAAATCCGGACTTAAAATTGCTTTTTGAAATGAGCCTGAAAATGACATCGGAACAGTTAAAGGCATTGGCAGAATTTGTTGAAAGAATGCAGGAATAGAAGTAATGATTTGCTCTTAAAGTGTTCAAATTCGACCACTTTAAAAAGGCGGTTGTCCACCCGGACAACCGCCAAAACCATACCTTTATAAATGTTTTGATTATCTCTGTACACGACCTGAAGCATCGCCGCCTGCTAAGGTTTCAACTTCCTTGCGAGATACTAAGTTGAAGTCACCAGGAATGGTGTGCTTTAATGCAGATGCAGCAACACCGAATTCAAGAGCTTCCTTGAAGTTCTTGCCATCTAATAAACCACAGATGGTACCACCTGCGAAGGAGTCACCACCACCAACACGGTCAACGATTGGGTGGATGCTGTATTCCTTGGAGTGATAGAATTCCTTTGTATCTCTGGAGTAGATACATGCAGACCAGCCGTTATCAGATGCAGAACGGCTTACACGTAAAGAAGATACGCAGTATTCAAAGTTGTAGTCAGCTACCATCTGCTCAAAGATAGACTTGTAACCTGCAAGCTCTAAGTCACCGCTTGTTACGTCTGTCTTGCCAGGCTTGTAACCCAGAACTAATTCAGCATCTTCTTCGTTACCGATACATACATCAACGTACTGCATCAGGTTCTTCATAACCTTCTGAGCCTTCTCGGAAGACCATAATTTCTTACGGAAGTTTAAGTCAACGGATACCTTAACGCCATGCTTCTTTGCAGCCTTTAAAGCTTCCTCTGTTAATACTGCAGCTGCATCAGAAACAGCCGGAGTAATACCTGTAAAGTGGAACCAGTCAGCGCCTTCGAAAATCTTATCAAAATCGAAATCTGCAGCTGTTGCTGTAGAGATAGAAGAATGTGCTCTATCGTAAACAACCTTGGATGGTCTCATGGAAGAACCGCTCTCTAAGAAGTAGATACCAAGTCTCTCGCCACATTTAGCAACGTTTGCAACGCTTACATTGTACTTTCTCAGTGCTGCAAGTGCACATTCACCGATTTCGTTGTTTGGAACTGCTGTAACGAATTCAGCATCATGTCCGTAATTTGCTAAAGAAACTGCAACGTTAGCTTCGCCACCGCCGTAGCAAACATCAAATTCATCAGCCTGGATGAACTTTTCATTGTTTGGAGTTGAAAGTCTGAGCATAATTTCGCCCATTGTGATTACTTTTGCCATTGGATTAATCCTCTCTTAATAAATAAATTATTTCTGTACTAAATGAATTGCAAAGCCTGCAACTTCACCCTTAACGTAGATAGCCTTTAAATTGCCCTTTGCATCTCTCTTTGCGGTCTCTTCATCAAATTCAACACCTAACATTTCCATGTAGGCGATTGCTCTGTGAATGTAGTTGGTGCCGATAGCGATGTGACCGTTTGCGCCTAAATATGGGTTCTTCATTACTTCGAAGGCTGTGTCAACAAAGATAGAGCTGTTGCCATCCTTCTTTGCAAAGCTGAACATATTTGCCAAAGCTGTAGCTGTTGCATTTGCTTCTGTCTCGTTAGCTGCGTTAATACCAACGTGCTTGATTTCAAAGCCAAGCATAGTCTGAACTGCTTCTCTGGTAAGCTTTTCGATTTCGTCGAATTTCTTCTCATCTACTAACTTCGCAGGAACCATCCAGGAACCACCGCAGGCAATTACTTCGGGAATGCTAAATAATCGTTAATGTTCTTGGCATTGATACCGCCTGTTGGCATAAACTTCATATTTACATATGGAGCTGCCATAGCCTTAATCTTCGCTAAGCCACCGGACTGCTCTGCCGGGAAGAACTTTACTACGTCTAAGCCTAATTCAATAGCCTGCTCAATGTCACTTGGGCTGGAGGTACCAGGTGTAATAGGTACTCCCTTTTCGATACAGTACTTCACTGTCTTCGGATTTAAACCAGGGCTTACGATAAAGGTTGCACCAGCTTCTACTGCTGCATCAACCTGCTCTGCATTTAAAACAGTGCCGGCACCTACTACCATCTCAGGGCAGGTCTCTGTCATAATCTTGATTGCTTCCTTAGCTGCTGCTGTACGGAAGGTAACCTCTGCACATGGAAGACCACCTGCACAAAGAGCCTTTGCCAAAGGTGCTGCATCTTCTACGTTGTTGATTACAACTACCGGAACAATACCGATTTTGTTAAGTTTTTCTAAAACTGCGTTCATCTCTCTAAACCTCTCATGTTATAGTTTAAAAAAAAGTCATATGCAATAACATTACAAATCTGCATACTTAATGTTATTTTACTATTGTCGGGAACGTTTGTCAATTATTTTCCAACAATTGCCTCTACAGCTGCCGCAATTTTGTCACACTTGCAGTTAGCATAGAACAATTCCTTAAACTGAGCACCGGAAAGTGCCCCCTTAACAAGCTCTGCATCCAAATTCTGTAAAATAGTAACGATATCTGTGTGGGTTACTTCCTTTACCTGATCAAGGATTTTTTTGTTACGCTGTTCAGGCACTACTCTTTCCTTTGGATAGCCGCCGCCACCCGATGTGCAGAAAAGCTTTTCAAAGGTATACTGTAAATTCAGCTCTGCGCCCCAGCCAAAGCCCTGAGCGAAAGGCATAGCGATGCAGTTACCGTCGTTTACCTGACTGAACAGGTAAGCGTCTAATGGAGAAGTAACATGTCCGCAAAGTACCTTCGGGAAAGAGTTACATGCAAGCATAGCACCTTCACCGGTACCGCAGCCTGTGATAACAAAATCAGCTGCACCGGAGTTAATTAATACTGCTGCTAAAATACCAATCTGTACGTATGTAAGGGAATTAGGATCCTCTGCACCGTACATACCATAGTTATAAACTTCATGACCCATTGGCTCTACAACCTTTTTTAAGGTGTCGCAGATAAGTGAGTTCTTTGCTGCCTGTGAGTTTTCGTTAATTAATGCAATTTTCATAATTCATATAATCCTTTCTTACTTAGGTTGCTTTCCGATATAAGCTAAAATACCACCGTCAACGTATAAAATGTGACCGTTTACAGCATTAGATGCTTCAGATGCCAGGAATACTGCAGGGCCGGTTAATTCTTCTGCATCTAACCAACGACCTGCAGGTGTCTTTGCACAGATAAACTGGTCAAACGGATGTCTGCTACCATCTGCCTGACGTTCACGAAGCGGTGCAGTCTGCGGTGTTGCAATATAACCAGGTCCGATACCATTACACTGAATATTAAATTCACCGTATTCAGAGCAGATATTCTTAGTGAGCATCTTAAGACCGCCCTTTGCAGCTGCATATGCAGATACGGTTTCACGACCAAGCTCACTCATCATAGAGCAGATGTTAATAATTTTACCGCCGCCCTTCTTGATCATAGCAGGGATAACTGCCTTAGAGCAGATGAACGGAGCATTTAAGTCTACGTCAATTACCTGACGGAACTCTTCTGCGCTCATTTCATGCATAGGGATACGCTTAATGATACCTGCGTTGTTTACCAAAATGTCAATGGTACCAACCTCTTCTTCAATCTTTGCTACGGTTGCCTGAACCTGAGCCTCGTCTGTTACGTCACATACATAACCATAAGCCTTAATGCCTGCCTCTGCGTATGAAGCAAGCCCCTTATCTACAGATTCCTGTCTGAGATCGCAGAATGCAATCTTTGCGCCTGCTTCTGCATATGCTTTTGCAATCGCAAAACCAATACCATAGGATGCACCTGTTACAAATGCCACTTTACCTTCTAAAGAAAAATTTACCATAATTTTATTCCTTCTTTCTTAAAAATATTTATTTGACGCCGGGGCTCAGATGTCGAACTTGCCTTCTGCAGGCTCTTCCTCGAAATATTCCCGATATTCCACATCAATCTGATGCCTCATGCGCTTCATACTGTAATACAAATGCTCTTTCAGAGCTTCCTCTATCCCCTTAAAATCCTTCTTTTCAATATATGCAAGGAGTTCTTTGTGCTCCTTGATAATTCTGGAAAAGTCGGTTTCTGTAGTGAAATCCAGCATACGAAATCTGGTGTAATATAAATCCTGCTTTTGCAGCACGTCCCATAATACAGAGCGCTTGGTGAACTCAAACCAAATGCTGTGCATCTGGGCATCCAAACGATAAAACTGTTCCGGTGTAAAGCCCGGCTCTAAAAGCAAGGCTTCCTGCTTTCGAATCAAATACCTCACATCCTCTATGGCCATTTCAGTGGCTGCAGAGGCGAAATCCTTCAACACACTGCTTTCTACAGCTACTCGCATGTAAATCATCTGCTTTATGTAATTGAGGCTAAGTAACGTAACAAATACACCCTGATACGGTACATTTCTGACAAAGCCCTGCTCCTGTAACAGCCGGATGGCATCACGTACCGGTGTGCGGGACACCCCAAACTTTTCGCAGATTTCCGTTTCCTTTAAAAGCTGACCCGGCTTAAGTCTAAGGTCCAGAATATCATTCTTTAAGGATTCATATACCCATTCTTCGCGGCTTTTAAACTGCTCCGCACCCATTAGCGTAATTCGGTAGCAACCAGATTATCCATATCGTCAAAGGCCTGGTTTTCGCCGCCCATTGCCCAGATAAAGGTATAATTGGTGGTTGCAGAAGCACAGTGAATGCTCCAGGACGGGCTGATAACCGCTTCCTCATTCTGCATTACGATATGTCTGGTTTCTGTCGGCTCGCCCATAAAATGCATTACTATCTGATCCTGTGGAACCTCAAAGTATGCATACACCTCCATACGACGCTCATGTGTATGACAAGGCATAGTGTTCCATACACTTCCCGGCTCCAGACAGGTCATACCCATGGATAACTGGCAGGTAGGTAATACATCCGGATGAATAAACTGGTTAATAGTACGCTTGTTGGAATTCTCCAAAGAACCTAAATTTCTCTTTGCAGCATCTGCGATTGAAATAAAGGTAGTCTTGTAAGAGCAATGTGCAGGTGCACTTACCATGTAGAACTTTGCAGGTGCTTCTGCATCTAAGCTCTTGAAGGTAACCTTCTTGGTACCCTTGGTGATGTACAGACAGTCCTTATAGCCTAACTCAAAGGTCTCATCATCAGCAACAATGACACCCTTGCCGCTGCCCATGTTGAAAATACCGATTTCTCTTCTCTCAAGGAAATAATCCGTACCGAAGTTCTTCCAGCAGTCAATGCCCTTGTCAATAGAAACCTCTTCCTTTACAGGCATACATCCCAATGTAACCATACGGTCTACATGAGAATACACTGCTACAACCTCATCTGCTACAAACAGGTTCTGAATTAAGAATTCATCTCTTAATTCCTGCTGTGTGTAACGCTTTACGTCTTTCTGGTTTGCTGAATAGCGAATATCCATTCCCATAATTCATGTTCCTTTCTTAAATTAAATTAATTTATATACATTGTATAATTTGTATACAAATTTTACACAAGATTATCATACCATATTTTGCCACAATCTTCAACTGTTATTATAGCCAAATATGATTTTGTTTTTTGTAAAGAATAAACAAGTTTTGTAAAGCATATTCTGTCTGTGAAGGATACTTCAAGGAGAACTCTTACTATGAACAAGACCTGTATCACCATCGGTATCGCCGGAAAAAAAAGCAATACTGCAAATTATGAAAAAGCCTGCATCGCTCTGGGCCTTTGTCCATGCACAAGCCTGTCTATTGGAAGCCTTGGTACCTGCGACGCGCTGATTTTACCGGGCGGCGGTGATATTACCCCGGGCTTTTACGGACAGGAAAATCACGGTTCCCGCTCCATCGACACAGAACTGGACTTACTCCAGATTCAGGCATTGGAGCTTTTTGTTCGTACGAAAAAGCCGGTTCTTGGCATCTGCAAAGGCATGCAATTACTTAATGTTTATTTTGGCGGCACCCTTATACAAGACCTTCCAAACAGTACCGACCACCAAAGCCCTGAAGGGGATTTATTACATATGTCTTATGTAACAGAGGATTGCATCCTAAATCACCTGTATGGCAATGAATTTATGATTAATTCCTGTCACCATCAGGCTGTAGATAAACCGGGTAAAGGACTAAAGATTGTCCAGACTGCTCACGATGGTCTTATAGAAGGCTTTGTTCACAAAACCCTCCCTATTATCGGCGTACAGTGGCATCCCGAACGATTAGCCTTTATTCAGACCAAAAAGGCCTCCCTGCCCGGAAACCTGTTACTTCGGTCCTTCCTTTCCGATTAACTGACCGGTCAATCCTTCAATCTTATTCTGAAAAAAGCTTCCTGCTTCCTCTCTGATGCGTTCTCTGGAAACACTGGCAAGTCTTTTCATAATGCTGTACATATTGTTTTTGGTCTCTTCATCCAGATTTTGGATAGCTCCTGCCATACCCGCCAGACTCTTGGTCCAATTTTTGGTGAAGCTGATCAAATCCGTAGCCTCACTGGCTGACACAATCTGAAACAATGTATTTACAAACTCTGAAACCTCTTCTGTTGAAAGACTCATCACCCATGCATTCAGACTCTCATCCATAATACGATGCGTCTTATCCATTTGCTCTACATATACAAAGTCTATACGATCAATAAGCCATGAATATGGATCATGCTGCAAAAAACCAATACTTTTGCTATCTACTACCTTGTATTCACCATGATTTTCCAAAATCATGCCTACAATAGAAGATCGCGGTATAATTTTAACAATGCGGTCTGCAATCTTTTCAAAGTAGCCCATACTGTACACCTCTGTACGGAAGCCCGGACCATCTAAATTGTAAATATGCTGTATTCTCTGTTGAACCTTGTCAGATGCATGCATAGCAGCATACACCGCCAGATTGCCACCCTTGGAATGACCGATTAAATCAAAATCTGCGGAAATATACCCGGCAACCCTCTCCAGATAACGCCTGCCTGACTGCTGTCCCGGTATGGGATATTGAAAGGCCATATTAAAATCTTCCTTCCAACCAATAATCGTCTCGTCTGTGCCCCGATACAACACCTTCACACTGCCGTCCGACAAAATACAGGTAACAGCCATAAACTGTGTTTCATTCTCCACACAAATATAGTCCGCACAATATAAGCACTTCATTTCCCCAAAACGCTTGCTTTCGCACATAGCATAAAATAATGCACGATTATTTTCCTCAAAACGGGTATCCGCAAACAACCTTTCTGCCTCCGGATGCTGTGCCATTTCCTTTAAGGTAACGGGACGACTATCTGCCTTTACCCCATCCACCAAACCGTCTATCTTGATATAAACAAACTGCGCCAGAACAAGGGCATCTACCGCACTAAAGGGCAACGCCTCAAAATCAAAGAAACCATATGAATGTACATATTCTATTATGTTTCCTATCATAACACACCTCTATCTGGTCTTTAAGAACTGATACTCCCTCCGAGCCTCTGCATCATTTGGATAATCCTTTAAATAAGCCTCCATCAGCTTTCTTGCTGTTTCAAAATCTGCCAGATACTCATAAGCTACCGCCTCATTAAATCTGAGTGCTTGCTGACAAGAGGTATCTTCACACTGTAAACCTACCTGAAAAGCCTCTAAAGCCTCCGCATATGCACCTCGCTTCATCTGGCAGAGGCCCAATTGATTATAGAGTGCAGGATTGGTACTGTTTTCAATGCCGCTGTTATATACACTAGCCGCATAATTATAGTCACCCATAGCCTCATAGCTCATGCCAAGATATAAGGAAGCATCCTCATAATTTTTCTTATCTATCTTTTCCAAAGCAGCAACTGCTTTATTGTATTCTCCAACATGGTAGTACATGCGTCCCTTGTCATAATCATTCATGCCAGTCTGACTGTCCATGGCCTGCTCCACATACTCCAGCCCCATGGCACCATATCCATACCGATAAAGCGCCTTATAAATCTCGATGATACGGTCATAACCCGTGGGCTCCAATGCAACGGCTCTATCAAAAGCTTCTTTGCTCTCCTCATAGGCTCCCAGCGCCAAAAGAGTCACCCCGTGGTTATAATGCACTTCAGCATCCTCAGGCTTAAGCTCTGCGATGGCTGTATACACATGCTCTGCCTCCTCGAACTTGCCCAGATTATAATATGCAGCAGCCAGATACTGGTTGATATCATAATCAACCTCCCTTACAAAACCGTCATTGTAGGAAAGCGCTGTCTCCAAGGCCTCCACTGCCGCATCATACTGTCCCAGCCCCATATAACAAATGCCGGAAAGCCTGGAAAGCTCCTGCCTGTTGCCACGGTCTGCCTCTATGGCACTAAGCTGCTCCAGCGCCTCCTCATAGGACATAGCTTCTATAGAGGTATATACCGCCTTTATCGGATCCTCCTTCTCCTTATTACAGCCTGCAAGCATCAGACTCATCATTCCAAATATACAAATCCATTTAATAAAACGTCTCATAACCTATTCCTTTGGTATTTATTGTAACCACACGAAATCAATTCATTCGTAAATCTAATTATATATTAACATAATTATACAAAAAGGGCAATCGCATTTACGACTTGAGTTTCCGTAGTTTTATCCACATGATGTGAAAAGCATCTTGTTCCTTATACACAACTTTAAAAAAATGCCCAAAATATAAGGAGTCCTGGCCAGCTTTGTGGTAGAATTAAGGTGCGAAACAAAATTCTTACTAAAC
>JAFXDD010000040.1 GCA_017516285.1 Lachnospiraceae bacterium | reverse complement strand
TTCTGGTTGTTGTTCTTGTTCTGGTTGTTGTTCTGATTGTTGTTCTGGTTGTTCTTATTCTGATTGTTATTCTGGTTATTGTTCTGGTTGTTGTTCTGGTTAGACATGCTAAATCCTCCTCGTAATTTGGTTACGAAAATAGTATGTCCCTTCACAAGCAACTTATTCATCAAAAATTATTTTTAAAAAGATTTACAATAAACAGCACAATACATATCGGAATAATAATTGGAGCCAGCATGGAAAAGACCGATAATACCAGACTTATCACAAAGAAAAAGAGAAGCATGGTAATAACCAGTATCAACCAGCCGGGCATCCGAAAGCTTTTGACACTTTCTGACCATCCGGTGCCGCCGGCTCTCTGGGCTCCTTTTTCACGCATTTCATTATCATAACCGGTACCGCTGTCATCACTGCTTTGAAACCTCTCAGCTTCCAGAATACCCTTGGCAATCAGCTGAGGGGATCCCAGAGAAGCACATATTGCCTCTTCACTTCGTCCTGCACGAAGCTCACCGGCAAAATACTGCTCATAATAGGAAATATTTTCCTGTACAGTACCGCTGGAAACCTTGCCTGTTAATGCAATTTTTAATCTATCGATAAATTCTTTTTGTGTCATATAAAATTCCTTTTCATAACGAACTGGTTGCTTATTTATATAAAGATTATAATATTACAGTATACCCTCGTCAATGAACTGCTATGATATTTAATAAAACTTTTACAGTTTTAGAATATAAGCAAATTAAAAATTTTTATTTTTTTTATTTTAGGTATTGACTTTTGTCTCCCGGTGATATATACTAACTTTTGTTGTGAGGACATCACACATGTGCGTTTAGCTCAGCTGGATAGAGCGTTTGGCTACGGACCAAAAGGTCGGGAGTTCGAATCTTCTAACGCACGGACTTAGGCAGTTGGTTAAACCAGCTGCCTTTTTACATAATACTTTATTTTATCCGAACACTCCGCTTTACCATTATATACTAATATTTGAGGTACCATTATGAATCCGGAACTTGTTGTAAAGGCTGCTCTGGACATCGGAGAAGCCATGTTAAAATCAGGTGCAGAAACTGTCCGAGTAGAGGACACCATCAGTCGTATCTGCCGCAGCTACTATGAAGGAAGATTGGACGTTACTTCTTACTTAAGCACACTTTTTGTCAGCATGGAAGTAACCGACTGGACCAAGCAAACCGAGAGTCCGCGTATTATTACACAACACCGCAGAATCGCCTCCGTTTCCAATAACTTAAATAAATTAGAGGAGCTGAATGCCCTTTCCCGCTATGTTTGCGAGAACACTCCTACTCCGGAAGAAATAGAAATGCGATTGCAGTCCATATTAAAAACAGTACCCACCCTAAAAAGATACTTAATCGGCTATTGTATAGTCGGTTTTGGCTTTACCGTCTTTTTTGGCGGCAATTTATTGGACGGTCTGTGCTGCAGCATCATCAGTATTATGATGTATCTGGCAGACAGACACACACAGGCACATATCAATAATGAACTAATACGGACCTTTATTTTGTCCTTTATTACCGGACTTGCCGCATGCTTACTGCAGCTCTCTGCCCTTCCGATACATATGGACAAAATCATGATTGGCAATGTCATGCTGCTGATACCGGGCCTCGCCTTCACCAACTCTCTCCGCGATTTATTTACGGGAGATATTGTATCCGGCTCGCTGAAGCTTTTAAACAGCCTGATGCTGGCCGTAGCGGTTGCTCTTGGATTTGCAGTATCCATGATTATGACCGGTGTATAAAGGAGGCTATAGATTATGACTACATATATCATTCAAATTGTGTCCGCTGTACTGGGCAGCCTAGGCTTTGCACTTGTATTTAACCTTCGAAAAGACAAAATGCCTTACGCACTGTTTGGAGCAGGCATGGGCTGGGCCGTGTATCTGGTTTCCTATCACTTTACACAAAACAATTTTGTTGCAAACATGATAGCCTCTATTTTCTGTGCTGCCAGTGCAGAAGTTTTTGCCAGATGGCGCAAGGCTCCCTCCACCCTCTTTTTATTGGTAGAAATCCTGCCATTAGTACCCGGCGGCAGCCTTTATTATACCATGCGAAGCTTCGTGTTAAAAGACCATGGCGCCTTTACACATCACGGACTTACCACTCTCTATGTTTCTGCAGGCATTGCGGTGGGCATTTTAGTGGTTACTTCCTGCATTTATATTTTGAATTCATATAAAAAAAAGCAATAAGTTTATAATAAAATCGGAGGCAATGCGCCTCCGATTTTTACTATACATATTAGATTTACTTTAACTTTCTGACATTTCAATTCCATGTGCATTGTAGGAATTGGACGATATATCGTCCAAATTGTAAATTTTTTGTGAACTTACTTATATGCCTCAGCCAGCTTTTTAAATGCTGCCATAGAGCGCTCTATCATGTCCTTATCCACGCAGTAGGAAATACGCACATAACCAGGGCAGCCAAAGCCATCCGCCGCTACCAGCAGCAAATCCAGCTCCTTGGCCTTTTCACAGAAGGCTACAGAATCGCCGCCCATGGCCTTCACAAACATGTAAAAGGCTCCCTGAGGACTGACACATTCATAGCCCAGCTCTGTTAAGCCCTTGTACAAAATGTCTCTGTTGGCCTTGTACAGGTTGATATCCCCCACCTGACCCAAGCACTTAATCAGTGCCTTTTGGAACATACTCGGTGCACATACATAACCCAGAATTCTGGCTGCACCGCACATCGCATAGTATAAATTGCGGCTGTCAGTAGCCTCATCCGGCACCAGTACAAAACCGATACGCTCACCCGGTAAAGACAAGGACTTACTGAAGGAATAGCAAACAATCGTATTCGCATAATACTTCGTCACATATGGCACCACTACTCCGTCATATACAATTTCACGATAAGGTTCATCGGAAATCAGAAAAATCGGATGCCCCACTTCCTTTTCCTTGGCGGTCAATAAGGCTGCCAGCGCTTTAATGGTTTCCTCACTATAAACAACGCCGGAAGGATTGTTTGGAGAGTTAATAATCACACCCTTGGTATGTTCATTCATACACTCTGCCAGTTCCTTCATATTTATCTGAAAATGCTCTGTATCCGGATTCACCACCTGAAGCTTCGCTCCTGCCCCTTCCACAAAGGCTCTGTACTCCGGAAAGAACGGCGCAATTGCAATAAATTCATCCTCCGCTGACTCTGTCATTGCCTTAAAAGTAATGCACAAAGACGCAGCTGCACCACAGGTAATATAGTAATTATCTGCATGGAAACTTGTACCATAGGTAGCATTGTAATAATCAGCCAGTGCCTTTCGAAGCTCCATGTCGCCCTGTGCTGAAGTATATCCATGCACCTCAATAGAGCTGGAGGTATTTATGAGCTCCATAATAGCCTCTTTTACGCATTCCGGTGCCGGAACGGTAGGGTTTCCCAGACTAAAGTCGTAAACCTTCTCCTTGCCCACTACAGCCGCTCTCTGCTTGCCATACTCAAATAATTCTCTGATGGCAGACCGATTGCTGCCCAATTGATAACACTGCTCAGAATACATGTTATTACCTCCATGAAATATTTATTGTAGAACTTTCAATACATCTATTGTAGTGTTTGCGCTACAATACTTTACATTTCATTTTAGTACTTTAAACTGATGATGTCAACAACAAAACATAAAAAGCCTCAACTTTGAAGCCTTTATACAACATAGAACAAAACAAAAAGAACTCCTAAAAATTAAGAGCTCTCATAATGCCGGCGACCGGAATCGAACCGGTACGGGAGGTAAGTCCCGCAGGATTTTAAGTCCTGTGCGTCTGCCAGTTCCGCCACGCCGGCATCTCAATATTTATTTATACTTGCATGAGACACAAGTAATGGGACCTACAGGGCTCGAACCTGTGACCCTCTGCTTGTAAGGCAGATGCTCTCCCAGCTGAGCTAAGATCCCATTAAAGCTGGATTGATGCTTTCACATCAAACGACCCAGAAGGGACTCGAACCCTCGACCTCCGCCGTGACAGGGCGGCGCTCTAACCAACTGAGCCACTGGGCCATAT
>JAFXDD010000039.1 GCA_017516285.1 Lachnospiraceae bacterium | reverse complement strand
AGGCGCCGGTCCTTAGCGAGACGAGGCATAGGTGCCGAAGTCAAGCTTAGTACCGCTGCAGCCTTTCACTGAGCGAGAGCGTCCCCAAAAACGAGCGTGTGATACCTTCCTTTATTGAAAAACTGGGTTGGCCGCACCCCCCACAAACCGGAATTTATAACTCCTGAGTCAGCAAGTCCCTAAGGGTCACGCTATCCAGGTAGTCAGCTACAATTTGGTCCAGCTTTTGCCAGAGGGGTAGTGTCAGGCATTCTCCGGCCCTGTTACATCCACCTTTACTTTCTTCCAGGCAGTTTACTGTGTTTAATTCACCCTCAGCGGCGCGGAGCACGTCACCCACGCTATAGGCTGAAGCATCCTTATTAAGGCGATACCCCCCGCTTTTGCCACGTAGGCTTGCCAACATACCTGCCTTACTTAAATTAGCTACAATGGCCTCCAGATACTTCATGGACACCTCCTGCCGGTCTGAAATA
Organism: Lachnospiraceae bacterium; assembly: GCA_017516285.1. The sequence goes on along the minus strand of JAFXDD010000039.1, from coordinate 11,532 downwards.
GCCTTTAGGGAAATATATTCCTCTGCAGGCTGTGAAGCAAGATCCAGCATAACACGAAGCGCATAGCGCCCTTTTGTTGAAATCATCATGTTTACTTCCTCCAATCACCCGGCGGTAGACTCTAAAACTCTGCCACCTCAAATATAGGCTCTAAATCCTCCGTATCAGAAGCCATAAAACCACCGTATACGCTGTGGAGCTCCTCTAACACTACTTTTACCTGCTCTTTATCCTTGGTATTATAGCTGACCGCGTAAACTACCTTAATCCCTTTATCTGCAAGAAATGCCTGGTCGCCAGCCTCGTTAAAGGTATCCATCATATTTTCAAAAATAAGACTATCCGCAGAAAGTACAATTTCCATTAAATCCAGCTCTGTCCATATTTCCTTTGCCTCCTCCGGAACGGTGTGCACCGCCTCCATCAGCTCACGTACTGTAACCGCCACCGGCAGCATATAAAAATACTCCTCAATGACTCCCTTATCTACTACTGCCTTTGCCTGTATTTTAAAAGTACCTTTTTTCTTTTTATTATCCTTTTTCATAAAATTCGACACCTTTTCCTTGAAATTTCCTTATAAAACCATTATAGTAGAAATGTATTTTTTTGCAAGAAAATTGTGTAAAAACCGTAGAGAAAGAGGAACTACTATGAAACACACAAAGCCAAACATTACATTAATCGGTATGCCGGGTGTAGGCAAGAGCACCATCGGCGTTATTCTCGCCAAAATTATTGGCTATGAATTTGTAGACTCTGACATTGTCATCCAGAAAAAAGAGGGCAAACTCCTTCGAGAAATCATTGCCGATGTAGGAAGTCTTGGCTTTTTGAAAATAGAAAATCGTGTACATACAGAAATGGAACTGACAAACTCCATTATTTCCCCGGGCGGCAGCATCTGCTACTGCTCTCAGGCGCTGGAGCATCTGCGTGATATTTCCACTGTAGTATACCTGAAATTGGATTATCCTCAGTTAAAGCATCGTCTGGGCAACCTGACTGCCCGTGGCGTCGTATTAAAAACCGGCCAGTCCCTTTATGACCTATATGAAGAGCGCACCCCTCTTTATGAGAGATACGCTCATATAGTCATTGATGAAACAAATTTAAGTGTGGAAGAAACGATTAAAGCAGTGATGGAAGCACTGGAATTGGAAGCCTAGCACTAATATTCCTTCCTTTTGCATATCTGTATGGAGAGCATCATTGAACCCACTACCCATGCTCCCAAGAGAAGTACCAATATCCATGGATTATGCTCAATAAACTGAATAACACCCATTATAAACGGGACCGAAAAGGTTATATCGGCCTTATCTGCAATCATTGCCAAGACAAAAGGCGTCAGGAAAACAGCCAACATAATGTATCGCCCACGTTCTATACCAAATTTGTACATAAAAGGAAGCTCCAACGCTACCGTAAAAAGACTGCCTATTATGACAACGAGACCGTTTTCTGCCGTTGAACTGCTAATCCCTCTGCCAATAATTATGTCTGCGACCATGGTAAAAACAGCCATTATACCTGCCAAAAGACTCAGCATCATATATTTGGCAACCACCAACTGTGTTCTGCTATAAGGTAATGTTAAAGCATACTGGTTCCACTTCCCATGTTCGTCCATAGACAGACTGGATAATCCGGCCATAACGCATATCATCACTCCCAAAGTACCCACAATAGCACTGGAGCCTTGCACGGCACCTAAAACAACGTATAAAAGCATGATGGCAACGAAGGTCTTTAACATTCTCTTCATTTGTATCAAATCCTTTACAATCAAGCCTATCATATCCTTCCCTCCTTAACCATAAACAGCATAATATCTTCCAAAGAAGCTCTATCCGTCACCATATCCTTTGATACCGCTTCTCGCAGGACCAAAGCCTCCACACCAAACGCATGCCTACGAATGCCTGCAACGGCCTCCTTCGGCAATGCAACCAAATCCTCCTCGGTGCATCTTACAATTACATATCTTTCCAAAAGCGCATCCTTGCTGTCACTAAGAGTAATACGTCCTTGATGCATGAAGGTAATATAGTCACAAATTTTTTCCAAATCACTGAGAATGTGCGAAGAAATCAGTACACTATGCTCCTCATTCTGTACAAACTCCTGAAATATTTCCAAAATCTCATCCCGTACAATCGGGTCCAACCCACTGGTGGCTTCATCTAAAATTAAAATCTTACTATCATGGGACAGCGCAATTGCAATAGAAAGCTTCATCCGCATGCCTTTGGAAAAATCCTTAGTCTGCTTATTATCCTTTAAGTGAAAGCGCTCCAAATAGCCATAAAAACGGTCTTTATCCCATGTCCGCAAGCTACGGCTCATAATAAAATTAATCTCTTTGGCTGTCATATAACCAAAGCCTTCAAAACCATCCAATACCACTCCAATATGCTCCCTAAGCTCCTTGCCACCTGCGTCCAGAGTAGTACCCAAAATCTCTACCGTACCGCTTTCCGGATACAGTAACCCCAATATACTCTTAATCAAAGTAGTCTTGCCGGCACCGTTGGCACCGATAAGGCCCATTATCATGCCCTTTGGCAGACAAAAATCAATATCCTCCAGTGCAAAATCCTTAAAGCTTTTATTTAAGCCTGAAATCTTTAATGCTTCCATGTCATTCCTCCTCCGCCATATAATCCAACATTTCCTTCAGATCCTCTATTGAGATTTGGCAGCCTCTTGCAAGGGCCACAATCTCCTTCATATGCTCCTCAATTTGCCGCAAATGCTCTTCTCTCACAAAATCTAAATTCTTTGGCGCCACAAAGCTGCCCTTGCCGGCAACGGTAGCAATAAAACCGTCCCGCTCCAACTCCTCATAAGCACGCTTGGTGGTAATTACACTGATACGCAGCTCCTTGGCCAGCATCCTCATAGAAGGCAACAGCTCGCCCTCTGCCAATTCCCCTGACATAATCTGCGCTCTGATTTGTTTACTAATCTGGTCATAAATCGGCTGACCTGATGTATTACTGATATTAATATTCACAATTTCCTCCGCGATGTAGCATTTGTTTTACCGTATATATTCATTATACACAGTATGTGCAGTTTGTCAAGAGAATATAGACCATAAAAACTGGTATATACCTGTTTGGATGATATAAAACGCACGAAACCGGCACTCCATCTTCTTATGAGACAAAGTGCCGGTAATTTAGTTACTGGCTATCATTATTAATATCCAACCTTCTCCCAGCATTCAAATGGTGCTGCGAGTTCTTCACTGATGTAAACCTGTGTCTTCTTAGTCTGAAGCATTGTGCTTGGCAGATAAGGAGTGATAGGACCATGCGTACACAGACGGGAGGTCATTCTCTGCCAGGATGAGAAAGTACCGCAGGTAGCAAGTGCATGTACTTCGATACGTTCTTTTGCACGCATTACATCCAGAGGTCCAATGGTTGCTGCACACGGAGGTACATTTGCAATATCACCGGACTGACCGAAGGTACCATTCAAGGAATTCTGCATAATGGTCATAGGATGCAGTTTTACAATCTGAGCAGGCTGATTCAACCACTCTTCGATGTCACCGCTGCCGATGAACTCAGGAATCGGATCAACGAATGCCATATGTCCTGCCCATCCCGGAGAAGTAGATGCGATATCAGCACCACCCTCAGAAATGTCATTGATAATCTTTGAATAATCAGCAATGTTTGCGTTGGTAGGATAGTGTACGTTTTCCATAGGCATACGTAACTTAGGGTCGATCTGGTAGTACAGATACTTAATCATGGAATGTGCAAAACCTGCTTCATAGGTGATAGGCGCGATATTACCATCCTGATCTGCCCACTCATCCTCTGCAAACAGATGAACCTTAGAACAGTCAACCTGGAAGTAGTTGATTAACTGTGCCAGTGGAATATAAGTATCCGGTTCAGGGTTGCCAAGGATCATGGTAAAGGTCTTTCCAGCCTCACTAGCTGCCTTTAAGCGGGAAAACAGCGTAGCAATAAGAACAGGATGAGGGTTCATCATAACCTTAACCTGGAACTCCGGATGCCACCATGGCTCACGCTGTTCCAATTCCTTGCCGCTCATCTTGCGTACGCGCTCACATACCTCTTTGTCCTTAAAAGGAACGAAATCATGAGGCATAAAATCGAATTTTGTTGCGGGATCAACGATAAAATCTTTCATCATTGTAATTCTCCTTTCAAAATAACTTTTTGTATATTCATTTTATAGTCAACCATTACCAGGTCGGCTCTTTTTCCTACGGCAATTTCGCCACGGTCATAAAAGCCTACTGCTCTGGCTGGATTATAAGATGCAAATTGGAAAACATTTACGATGGAAGCACCTGTATGCTTCATCATATTGGCACAAGCAATATCCAAGGTCATCTTGGAGCCTGCTATTTCACCGGTATGGTCAAAATTAATGTCAAATACATCATCATATCCCGGTGGTATTGGTCCGTCACAGGCATAAGCATCAGAAATCAATATAATTCTGTCATCGCCCTTAATCTTACGAACCAGACGCAGCATGTAAGGGTCTACATGAATACCCCTGCTGTCACAAATCAGCTCTGCATAAATTTCTCTATTGTAATTAACAGCTTCATCAACACAGACACCGCGGCACTCCGGATACATCGGACGATCACCGGTAGCATTAGTATGATGGGTACCGATTTTCAGTCCATAAGGCATCAGTGCCTCAATCTGCTGTGGGGAAGCCTCACTATGAGCCACAGAAAAAGCTACGGTTGGGTTCTTTGCCTTTGCATCCAGAACAAACTCCAGAATATTCTCTCTTTCCGGTGCTAATGCCCATACTTTTACTAAATCACCTGCCGCTTCAATAACCGGACCATATTTGTCCTTATCTACCGGTCCCTGCCAAGGATTGGACTCCTTGTCACAGCCAAACTTCGGATTTAAATACGGTCCTTCCATATAAAGACCGCCGATATTAGCACACTCCTCTTTCTTCATGGCTTCACGCAATAATTCGATAGCCTCTACATATCCTGCAGTATCCATGCTGAAATACAATGCCGGTAAAAGGGTGGTAGTTCCATGCTTTAAATGATGCTGCGAAGCAGTCACCGGGTCTTCCTGAAAAAACACCCTGCCGTCAGAATGGGTATGTATATCTACAAAGCCCGGACCTACATAGGCGCCTTCTGCATCAATCACCTCGCAACCTTCCGGAATAGCAAGCTTACGTGCTTCTCCGAAAGCCTTGATGATGCCATCTTCTATGAGTAAAACCGCATTGGGAATGAGATGATCTCTCATAACCAGTTCTGCATTTTTAATTGCAATCATAGTGTTACCTCCTTTTCGCTCTTTAGCAGCTAATATATTAATAACGTATTTGTAACTATATTCGTTTGTTACTCTTGATTTTACACACTACTTATTAACGTATTTGTTATAATTGGATATTATCATAGAAAGGTAGCAATGTCAAGGGGGATGAGAAAAGCATTTAACCATTGCACACTGGCAAAAAAAGTGTTACACTAGCCTTATACATGAGCCCCGGAGGAACTTTTCATGCCACACAACAGTCACTTTCACAGACGGCATTTGATTTTAAATATTATTAATCACTTAGGCCCTATCAGCCGTACAGAGCTGATTAATCTGACTGATTATCGTCCTGCTACTGTTACGGATATTATTAAGGAGTTGTTGGATGAGCAGTTGATTATTGAGACCGGTAATTATTCTGCCGGTCATGGACGCAAGCGGACGCTGCTAGAAATAAATAAGACGCAGTTGTGCGCTATAGGCATGTCCTTTTCTTCCAATTCTGTTATTATGATTGTTTCGCAATTTGACGGAACTATTTTAAAGCAGGATACTTTAGATTTTGATTTAGAGACCCACAAGGAAGTGCTGATTGAACAGATTGTAAGCCATGTTGCTTCTCTTTTAAACGAATTTCAGGATAAGCAAATGTTAGGTATCGGCATCAGCGATCCGGCTCATGACCCGGCCAGCTATCGCAGCGAAGCTTCCTTACATAGCAACTATGCGCATTTTAACGACTGGGTGCATCTGGGCTTAAAACCTCGTCTGGAAGCTTTATTTCAATTGCCTGTAGAAACCTACAGTGCTGTTATTCTGCCGGCCATGGCCGAGCAACGCTTTGGTGTTGCCAAGGGTGCGCAGAATTTTATCTGCATTGAGCTTTCCAATGGTATCGGAGCCTCCCTCTGCTGTAACGGCATGGCTGTAGCAGGTGCTTCCGGTATGGCAGGCGAGCTGGGCCATACCATGATTGATTATGGTGCTCCGGACCAAAAGCTTTGCTACTGCGGCAAACCGGGGTGTGTAGAAAGCAGCGCCTCCTATCCTGCCCTTGTAAGCAAACTGGCGGCCGAGTTAAAGCGCGGTGTATTTTCTGCCTTAAGTATGCATCTAAAAGAGAATCGAATTACCGTGCAGGCTATCCGCAAGGCACTGGATGAAAACGATCGTATGTGCATGCATTATGTGAAGGACATTGCCACCCGTATAGGCTTGGTTATTGCTAATGCAGTAAACACGTTAAATCCGGAGCTTATTGTGCTCTACGGCTTTATGCTTCAGCTGGGAGACTATTTCCTTAAGCATTTAGAAATTGCCATCCGTGAAAACATTGTATCTGTATATGAGGATTTTGAAATCCGTATTTCAGATTCCATGGACGCTATTCTCCCATTAGGTGCCGTGGCGGAAATCTGCAACTCTTACTTACACAGCGACGATTTTAAATGGGTATATCAATTACATAACGAATGGAGATAAATATTATGAGAAAACACATTATTTCAAAAAAACCTGAAAACCTGGACTGGACACAGATTCCATCTGTAGACATTGACCATCAGCTCTGGACACCGCCGGTAGATATTACTGCCAAAGCCCAGATTTGCTATGATGACGAGGCTCTTTATCTGCGCCTTTCTGCCAAAGAGGCAGATATCCGTGCAGAAGGCACAGGGCCTTTGGACGCTCCTTGTGAGGACAGCTGTCTGGAATTTTTCTTCTGCCCATGCGAAGAAGACAATCGCTACTTTAATATCGAATTTAATCCGAACTGCTGCATGTACTTAGGATTTGGCACCAGCGTAAGAGACTTAATCCGATTCATCCCGGAAGAAACAGACATCCTTCTGCCTAAAGCAGTCCGCACTGATGACGGCTGGTACATTACATACCGTGTACCATACTACTTTATCCGTAGATTCTTCCCTGAATTCAAGGCAGAATCCGGCAAGACCATGCGCGCCAACTTCTATAAATGCGGCGACCTGACCGTAAAAGAGCACTACTTTGCATGGAATCCGATTGTCGGTGATGAAATGAGCTTCCACCGCACCTGTGATTTCGGAATGCTGGAGTTTGAATAAAAATTAATTTCCGATAAAGCAAAGTCGGGCTTGGAGCACACACACTCCAAGCCCTTTTAATTTACTGTTTTTATTAACTATTAATTACACCACACCCTGAGCCATCATAGCCTCTGCAACCTTTTCAAAGCCGGCAATGTTTGCACCTGCAACCAGGTCGCCTTCCATACCGTACTTCTTTGCAGCTTGGGAGCTTGCTTCGAAGATGTTCTTCATAATCTGCTGAAGCTTTGCATCAACTTCCTCTGCAGTCCATGAATAACGCATAGAGTTCTGGCTCATTTCCAGACCGGATACAGATACACCACCTGCATTTACAGCCTTGGATGGAGCGATTACTACGCCGTTTGCCTTAAAGTACTCTACTGCTTCTGCTGTAGTAGGCATGTTGGCAACTTCTACGTAATACTTCACGCCATTAGCAACGATGTTCTTTGCATCTTCGATACCAACCTCATTCTGTGTAGCACAAGGCATTACTACGTCAACCTTAGTAGCCCATGGACGCTGTCCTGCATAGAAAGGAACACCAAACTTATCTGCGTAATCCTGAACCTTATCACGGCCGGAAGCACGCATTTCAAGCATGAAGTTAACCTTCTCATCAGTAGATACACCATCTTCATCATATATGTAACCGTCAGGACCGGAAATAGTAACAACCTTACCGCCTAACTCGTTAATTTTCTTTACAGTACCCCATGCAACGTTACCGAAACCGGAAACTGCGAAGGTCTTGCCCTTGATATCCTCACCAAAGGACTTTAACATTTCAACGGTGTAGTAAACGGCACCAAAACCTGTAGCCTCCGGACGGATTAAAGAACCGCCGTAAGGAATACCCTTACCTGTCAAAACACCTGTAAATTCATTGCGAAGTCTCTTGTACTGGCCAAATAAATAACCGATTTCACGAGCGCCTACACCGATATCACCGGCAGGAACGTCCGTGTCAGCACCAATGTGCTTAGCCAGCTCTGTCATAAAGCTCTGGCAGAAACGCATAACTTCTGCGTCAGACTTCCCTCTAGGGTCAAAGTCGGAACCACCCTTGCCGCCACCCATAGGAAGGCTTGTAAGGCTGTTCTTAAAGGTCTGCTCAAAACCTAAGAACTTCATAATAGAAGCATTTACAGATGGATGGAAACGAAGACCGCCCTTGTAAGGACCGATTGCAGAATTAAACTGCACGCGGAATCCACGGTTTACCTGCGGCTTGCCGTTATCATCAACCCAAGGAACACGGAAGGTAATCATTCTTTCCGGCTCCACCATGCGCTCGATAACGCCACTTTCCACTAACTTCTGATTCTGCTCTACCACAGGCTCTAAGGATTCCAAAACCTCTGCAACTGCCTGAAGAAACTCAGGCTCACCTGCGTTACGCTTCTCAACGTCAGCATAAACTTTTTTCAAATACTCATTATTTAACATATGTGCCTCCTCCTAAAGCAAATACATATTACAGTGATTTAAATCACTAAAGTAATTTTAAACTTTCAGGTATAATTTGTCAATACTTACAGACTAATATTTTATACATTAATACCTGTATACAATCTCGGACAACCCTAGATACATTGCAGTGCATCCGCCACACTGCTGACACCTATCAGACGCATGCCTTCCACACGTCCCACATCCTTTAAACATACCTCCGGTAAAATGCAGGTGGTGAAGCCCAACTTTCCGGCCTCCATAACACGTTGCTTGGCCATACTGACTGCACGCACCTCACCGCTCAATCCAATTTCACCAAAACACAGCATCTTGGGGTCCAAAGGCAAATTCCGATGACTGGAAATAATGGCAAGCACTATCCCCAAATCAATGGCAGGTTCCATAATCCTCATGCCGCCCGCAATATTTACATAGGCATCGCAGCCCGCCAGCTGCATACCCAGACGCTTCTCCAGCACTGCCATCAGCAGGTTCATACGATTAAAGTCCGTACCCGTAGCCTGTCTGCGGGGAATACCGAAATTGGTGCTACAGACCAGTGCCTGAATCTCTATTAAAATCGGTCTGGTACCCTCCATAGAACAGACCACCACGCTGCCACTGGCATCCTCCGGTCTGCCGTTCAACATATATTCGGAAGGATTGACCACCTCTGCCAAACCGGCCTCCCGCATTTCAAAAACACCGATTTCATTGGTAGCGCCAAAACGGTTCTTTACCCCACGCAAAATACGATAAGAAGCATGCCTGTCGCCTTCAAAATAAAGCACGGTATCCACCATATGCTCTAACACTCTCGGGCCCGCCACAGTACCTTCCTTGGTCACATGACCTACAATAAAGATACTGACACCCTGCACCTTGGCTAACTGCATGAGCACGGCTGTGCTCTCTCTGACCTGAGACACACTGCCCGGTGCCGCAGATATATCCTGACGAAACATAGTCTGAATAGAGTCAATCACCACTACCTCGGGCTTTTCACTGCGTACCAGCGCATCAATGGCATCCAGGTCCGTCTCGCATAAAAGCCTTAAATGGTCATCAAACCTGCCGATACGCTCTGCACGAAGCTTAATCTGGCGCAGAGACTCTTCACCGGAAATATAAAGCACATCCACCTGCTTGGCAGCCAGCTTCTGACATACCTGCAATAGCAAGGTAGACTTGCCGATACCGGGATCACCGCCTACTAATGTCAGGCTACCTGCTACGATACCACCTCCAAGCACACGGTCAAGCTCTGCAATATCCGTGGTCAGCCTTACCTCTTCTTTTAAATCAATACCAGATATAGGAAGTGGCTTACTATCCTCCTTTAAGCCCATGGTCACCCGTTTCCCTTTCGCAGTAACCTTAACCGGCTCCTCCACAAAGGAATTCCATGCACGGCAGCCGGGACATTGTCCCAGCCACTTGCCGGCTTCGTAGCCACATTCCTGACAAAAGAATACTGTTTTCTTATTTGCCATGAAATACCTCATTTCAGCCCTCCAGACTGTCCGGATAACAGGGCTATTTTATCTTAAACGTTACCTTACCACCGGCAAAGCCAGCCACAATATGACTGCCCTCACCCAGCTTTTTTGTAAGAATTTCCTCTGCCAAACCATCCTCAATAACGGTCTGAATGGCACGTTTTAACGGACGTGCACCCATTTTGGCATCTGAATGCTTTTCTACCAGATGCTCCTTTAATGCCGGTGTAACCTCTAACTTCATACCCAGCTGCTCCTCCATGCGACGACTGAGCTGTCCTGTCAGAAGTCCCACAATCTCCTTCATCTCTTCCTTCGTCAAAGGATGGAACACAATCATCTCATCAATTCGATTAATAAACTCCGGCTTGAACAGGCGCTTTACCTCCTCCATAACACCGGATTTCATCTTTTCAAAATCCTTTTCCTTATCCGACTTGGCTGCAAAGCCCAGGTTCTTCGGGTCAATAATACGGTTTGCACCTGCATTGGAGGTCATAATAATAACCGTATTTTTGAAGCTGACCTTGCGGCCCTTGGAATCCGTAATATGTCCATCATCCAGTACCTGCAGCAAAATATTAAATACATCCGGATGAGCCTTTTCAATTTCATCAAAAAGCACTACAGAATAAGGATTCTTGCGAATTCTCTCAGAAAGCTGACCACCATCATCAAAGCCCACATAGCCCGGAGGAGAACCAATCATTTTGGACACAGAATGTCCCTCCATATACTCGGACATATCTACACGAATAAGGGCATTTTCATCCCCAAACATAGCCTCTGCCAGTGCCTTACTAAGCTCCGTCTTGCCCACACCGGTAGGACCCAGAAAAAGAAAAGAACCAATTGGCCTTTTCGGATCCTTTAATCCTACACGGCCGCGGCGCATTGCCTTGGCAACGGCTGTAACAGCCTGCTCCTGCCCAATCACACGCTCATGCAGCACCTGCTCCATCTTAAGCAGTCGCTCACCTTCCTTCTCTGCCAGCTTGGTCACAGGAATCTTGGTCCAAACAGACACCACTCTGGCAATATCCTCTTCGCCGATTTCCAGTCTGGTACCCGCCGTTTCCTTGCTCACTCGCTTTAAGGCACGCTGATACTTTTTGGAAAGTGTATCCTGCTCGGCACGAATCAATCTGGCTGCATCTATATTGCCACTCTTTAAACTATGCTCTAATTGTAAATCTAATT
>JAFXDD010000038.1 GCA_017516285.1 Lachnospiraceae bacterium | reverse complement strand
TGTCTGCGGCCATCGTAGTACTACAGAAAAGGAAGGTATCACACGCTCGTTTATGGGGCATTGAAAGGCGCCGGTCCTTAGCGAGACGAGGCATGAATGCCGAAGTCGAGCTTAGTACCGCTGCAGCCTTTCGTTGAGTGGGAACGTCCCAAAAAATGAGCGTGTGATACCTTCCTTTATTGAAAAACTGGGGTGGCCGCACCCCACAAACCAGAATTTATAAAAAGAAAAAAGCCTGAAAATTCAGGCTTTTTTCTTTTTGTAGCAGGGGAAGAGGGATTCGAACCCCCATGGACGGTTTTGGAGACCGGAATCCTGCCGTTGGATGATTCCCCTAGGTGTTGTAAAATAACCACATTTGCTAGTATAGCAAATTCTGTAGGAAAATGCAAGCATTTTTTAAAAAATTATGTAAAAACCTTTTATGTCGTTTTATGTAAAAAGTGGAGGAGCAGGGGGGAAGTGGCTATCTGCCACTTTCTCCACCGGGACCATCTTTTCGGGGAACCTCATCCGGAATTACATCCTGTGGTAAGTCGACTTTGGGGATATTGCCATCGTCATATACGTTTGTTTTCTTTGCGGTGTCATTACAGTTTTTGGTGTTTCTGCAGTTGTCAGTATCTTTGCAATTATTCATATTTCTGTAATTTTCCATATTGCACCTCTCTCCCTTTATGACTCTAAAATTGTATGATTTGTAGTTAACCTGCGAAGTTTACATTCTTAAGCAAGTGGGTCTCCTGCAAGTTACAATATAGGATGTGCAGGTGTAGGAAAAATTATTAAACGATACTTCATGGCGGACTGTTTTAAATGTAATATAAAAGGACCTGCTTAGGCAAGTCCTTTGGTAATTTCGTTAAGCATTGCTTCTTTATTGGTAAGATCCGCTACCAGCTTAAACTGATTGCGTGCTCTGTCCAGATTGTGGTGCTCACGATGAATTTTAAAGTATGTATCTCCGTTTAAGTAGTCTGTCAGGAAACGGATACCGCATTCGTAGGTCATAAGCTTTACGGAAAGTGGCAATAGTGCTAATTCAGCAGGGGTGAGGGAATCCTTTACCTCGCTTAAGTAGCCTTTTGCGAAGGCTTCGTAGCAGGCCTCGTCAAACCATACCTTGTCAAGGTCAGTTTCATCCTCGGCAGCGGTAGAGCCACCCATACGTAAAGCATCGCCAAAGTCATAGAGCATACTGCCAGGCATTACGGTATCTAAGTCAATAACACACACTGCTTCACTTGTTTTTTCGTCAAAGAGAATGTTATTGATTTTGGTGTCGTTATGTGTAACACGTACCGGAATATCACCGGCTTCAATGCCTTTTACAACGGTGCCTGCCCATTCAGTCTGTGCCAGAGCAAAATCGATTTCAGCCTGGACGCTGGCAGCACGACCTGCCTTATCCTCACGGATGGCAGTTTTTAAGGCTTCGATACGCTTTGGTGTATGATGAAAATCCTTAATAGTTTCGTGAAGCTTTTCTACAGGGAAATCTGCTAAAAGTCTCTGGAAACGGCCAAAGCCCTTGCCTGCTTCGTGTAAGTCTGCCGGTGTCTTACTGTTTTCAATGGACTTGGTATCGGCAATAAATATGTATACACGGAAAACGTTCTTGTCATCTAATTTGTAATATTTCTGGCCATCTCTGGTGCGGATAACGGTCAGGGTTTCTCTGTCGGGATTACCGCCGGCAGCAACGATTTTTTCGCGCAGGAAAGCAGTAACATTCTCGATATTTTCCATTAAAGCATCCGGATCGGTAAAAATGGAGGTGTTAATTCTCTGTAAAATATATTTTGGGCCATCCACACAGAAAGTATCATTAATATGGCCATTTCCGTATGGGTCAATATTTAAGCGGACATCAAACTGTCTTAAAATATCATTAAGATTCATCTGGTTCATTTTGTGCAGCCTCCTATTTGTTTCTCTGTGCGAGAATGTCGCACATTGCTTTTCTGACCTGAGGGGTATCCTCACGATAGGTTACACCATACCAACGTTCGTTAGTTTCTAACACTCTGACAGGCTTGTTCTCTTCCTGAATGCGCTTGCTGACAGCACTAGGCAAGAAAAATTCAGACTTTGGAACTGTCAGGCTGTTCTTTAAAAATAAATCAAATTCTTTTTCAAGATAAGGGAAAAAGTCCGGTCTGAGTCCCCACATATTCATGGAAACAATGGTATCTAATGGGATGCCGGAATTTTTGTCCAGTGCAGTGTGCTCGGTAACGCTGGTTAAGTAACCATCCTTAATCTCGCAGACACCGCGGGAAACCTTGCCGTTCTCTGTAAGAGTGTTGCCCAGCTTGTAGCCTACCATACACATTTCCTCGCTTGTTACCAGCCAGTCATGAATCATCTGATAGGAGCTTTGACCATAGAAGTCATCTGCGTTAATAACAGTAAAAGGAGCAGTAATTTTGTCCTGTGCGCACAAAACAGCATGTCCGGTGCCCCAAGGCTTGGTTCTGTCAGCCGGAACTTCGTAACCGGCAGGCAGTTTGTCCAGTTCCTGGAAAACATATTCTACGTCAATCATTTTTTCAATACGCTTGCCGCAGGCGATTCGGAATTCCTTTTCGATTTCCTTTTTAATAATAATCACTGCTTTGTTGAAGCCGGCCTGTACCGCATCATAAACGGAAAAGTCCAAAATGATTTCACCATCAGGACCAATAGGCTCGATTTGTTTCAGGCCACCGAAACGACTTCCCATTCCGGCTGCCATAATTAATAATTCTGTGTTCATGGTATTTCCTTTCGTATGATATTATTCAAGAAAGTATTGCGTCTTTCTTGTTAGGTTCTAAATCTAATATATACGACAAAAAAGTATAAATCCATAAACAAAACGATATGTTATGTGTAATTTTAGCTCATATTCTTAGATGTCAGATGGGCTGATACCGGTTTCACGTTTAAAGGCCTTGGAAAAATAGCTTTGACTATTGAAGCCAAGCCGAAATGCCACGTTTGAAACACTTTCTCCATCCTTTAACAGCTCTGTGGCTGCCTTGATTTTTAGGCGCAGGAGATATTTGTGGACACTGATTCCGGTATATTTATCAAAAATACGCTTCAGGCTGGCTTCGCTGACCGCGCTGAAACGGGCAATTTCTGCCACAGAAGGCTGCCTGTGCAAATTAGAATTCAAGTAGCTGATGGCATTGCGGAAGGTGACAGCATCCGGCGCAGAGGAGACCCTGGCAACCGTTCCTTCCTCAGGAAGGGATAAAAACAACTGATAAAGATAGGTAGCAACCATCTGGCTATAATAAGGCATATGTTCAAAAGGGAAAAGGAAGTACTCTTCGGTGGCAGACAGGGAGAATTCCCGGGTTTTCTCCTGCAGGTAAGTTAAAAGAGCATTTACCAGATCTTTTTGTTTGGAAGAAAGGGTAAATACCTTGTCACGAAGCCAGCTTGTCAGAGGACCTTCCGCAGAGAAGGAGAAAATAAGCAGCGTGGCACCGTCATTACCTGTTGCAGTAAATTTGTGCAGCTCCAGAGGTTTGTGAAAAATAAGCTCACCACAACCAACATTATAAATCTTTTCATCTGCAGAAACACATAGTTCTCCTTCAAGTATGTAAACGCACTCCCAAAAATTGTGTGTTTCACCGGGGAAGGTAAAGTTCTTGGGATGGTGTATTGTAAAAAGGGAATACATGTCAGATATATGTATTTGTTCTTTGACGGGATATGCCAGCCAGATTTTATTTTCCATTAGTGTACTCCTTTCTGTCGCGCTTGGCTTTATTCATTCCGCGGGACATGTGGGTTTGTTTGCTACCCACAAAGCGTGCTCTTTGGACGGAGTCCTCGCCATATTTGCCGCGAATGGCATCAATAGCTTTGTCTAATTTGGCTAAACGCTCATATTTGTCCGAATCAAAAAGATCGTACTGAAAGCTTTGCTCCTCCGTAGCCCTGGACGTAAATACACCCAAAAGCCGGATAGGTGCACCCTGCCATAACTCATCAAAAAGCGCACAGGCTGTCTCGTAAATCCGGTAGGTAACATCCGTGCCGGAGCTTAATGCACGCTGATGAGAGGCATGGTGAAAATCACAGTCGGTAATGGTCACCCCTACCACACTGACATAAGCATGATCTGCACGAATGCGGGCGCCTACGGTCTCACAAAGGCTGAGCAAAATGGTGCGTGCAGCATCCGGATCCGTTACATCCTGAGAAAGAGTCACGGAATTACCGTAGCCTTTGTTGGCAGGAGCGGTGTCTTTGGTAATGGAACCATGATCGATGCCGTGAGCAAAGTCCCAGAGCGTCTCACCGTGCTTTTTTAAATGATAAATAACGAGCTCTCTGTCGGTACGTGCCAGGTCCCCTATGGTGTGAATGCCAAGAGTGCGAAGCTTTTGCTCAGAAGACTTCCCCACAAAAAACAAATCTCTGATATCTAACGGCCACATCTTGACCGGAATCTCCTCAGGGAAAAGGGTATGTACCTTATCCGGCTTCTCGAAATCGGAAGCCATCTTGGCAAGCAGACGATTGGTAGAGATCCCGATATTGACCGTAAACCCCAGCTCCTCACGGATGCCGTCCGCTAACTTCCTGGCCCAAATCTCAGGAGGGCCATACAGATGCTCCGTGCCTGTAAAATCACAGAAAACCTCGTCAATACTGTAGGACTCTACGTCCGGCGTATACTGCTTTAAATACTCTACAAAACGCCCGGAAGCCTCCACATATACGGAATAACTGGGCGGTACAATGACTAGATTCGGACACTTCCTGCGCGCATGAGCAAGGGGCTCCCCGGTCTGGATGCCATACCGCTTGGCAGGCGTAGACTTGGCCAGCACAATGCCATGACGCTCTGCCTCAGAACCACCGATAACCGCCGGAATCGTACGGATATCCACCTCTTCCCCTAAGACTTGCATACGATAAGACGCCTCCCAGGAAAGGAAAGCACTGTTGACATCGATATGAAAGATGATAGGAGAATTGGCCATAATTATTCCTCCGAAATAGGTTGGTTAGTGATATTATAACAGAACGTCAGTTCGGTGTAAATATAAAAATGTAAAAAGATGATTGTAACTGCTCCGGGTTTATGTGTGGATGGATTTGGATTGAGTTGCAAATAAAATACGAGTTGAAAAATACTTGATTATGCGATAAGATAGTGGTAAAATATAATCAGGTACACCAATCAACTTGGATGACAGGAGGTTGTACATATGGGTGTAAAAGACATCGTTACAAAAGATTACGCGCAGGACAACATTGTCGTTGCAGATGCCTTCAATAAGCACATTTATAAGGGAAAGCAGGTAATAAAGCCTGAGAAGTTAAGGAGACTGGATTCTGTGCTAACAGGGATACCTTATGGTGCAGATGGAGCAGGAGTTCCTACACAGAGATATCGAGACATTTTAAAAAGTGTCACAGCCATGGAGGATGAAAATGCGATATATCTTCTTTTAGGCGTAGAGGCTCAAAGCGAGGTGCATCATGCCATGCCGGTGAAAAATATGGTCTATGATGCGCTGCAATATGCAGCACAGGTGGAAGCGGCCGCACGCTCTCACAAAGTGGCCAGAAAGGCAAAGGAACCAAAGGAAATGGCAAAGAAACCGGATGCCGGGGAATATCTGTCCGGATTTTACAGGGAGGATCGTCTGATTCCGGTAATTACTTTGGTAGTATATTTCGGAGCCGGAGAGTGGGATGGCCCTATGAGCCTTCATGAAATGCTGTCCGTACAGAACCCGGAGATTTTATCCTATGTATCGGATTATAAGCTCAACTTGATTGCTCCGGGAAGGATGACGGACGAAGAAATTGACCAGTTTCAGAGCAATCTGCGTGAGGTGATGCTTTTTATCAAGTACTCAAAGGACAAGGCTAAATTGAATGAGATGGTACAGAAAGATGAACGTTTCAGGAACATGGACAGAAAAGCTGCTACAGTTATCAGTACGGTAACCGGGGTGGAAATTGAAAGAGATTATGGGGAGGACAAAGTAGATATGTGCCAGGCACTTAAGGAAATGATGGAAGATGCAACAAATGAGGGAATGCAGCAGGGAATACAGAGTGAGCGCGCTGCGATGGCTTGCAGAATGCTTAAGGAGGGAAGTTTTTCAATGGAGATTATAGCGAAAATGACGGGGATGACTTTGGAGGAAGTTAGGGCTCTTGCGGCGGAAGAAATTATGTAAGCGGTAATAAAAGTATTAGGGGAATACAATTTATTTAGACTATGTAAAAAAGGGACAGTTACTTTAGGAAAATGCGTAAAAGCGAAATTTCCAAGGCAGGTGTCCTTTTTTCGTAGTTGAAAATAATACGGTTTATCCTTTAAAGTAAAATCATGAAGGATTTATATCAAAAAATGCAAATAAAATCAAATAATCTCTCGGAATTTTGAGAGATTATTTGAGATATGGCTGTTGTAAGAAACGGAGTGTTTAAAATGAATTTTACAAATTTAAAGAATTTTATGGATTGGATGGCTGCCGAGCATACACCGGGGAATGCAGTAGAGGTTTTTGTCGATGGCAAGCAGGTTTTCCGATATGCAAGCGGATACTCAGATTTAGAGACACAGACACCTATGACCGGTGATGAACTGTTCTATATTTATTCTTGCTCTAAGATAACAACTGTGACTGCGGGACTTCAGCTGTTGGAGCAAGGAAAAATTCTTTTAGGTGACCCGTTGTATGAGTATATTCCGGAGTTTAAAGAAATGTACGTTAAAACTCCGGAGGGAAATTTAAAAAAGGCACAGAATTCAATTACTATTGGGGATTTGTTTTCAATGACGGCAGGGTTCACTTACAATTTTAATACAGAAGGTTTCAAAAAGGCAAGAGAGATTTCAAAGGGAAAAATGGATACGGTGGAAACTATAAGATGTATAGCTGCTGATCCGATTTGCTTTGAGCCGGGTACTCGTTGGCAATACAGTATTTGTCATGATGTGCTGGCGGCCTTGATAAGTGTGATTTCAGGACAGAAATTTAGAGATTACGTAAAAGACAATATCTTTGAACCTTTAAATATGATAGAAAGTGCATACCACCAGACGGAAAAAATATTGGAAAGAATGGCCAGTCAATATACCTTTGTTCCAGACTCAGGTAAGGTGCAGGATATCGTAGAAGCTCAGAAGAGTGGAAGGGAAAAGTTGGGAGTATTTGAGAAAATTAGCAAAGCAAATAAATATATTCTGGGCGAAGAATATGACAGCGGTGGGGCTGGAATTATTACTTCTTTGTCCGATTATAATAAACTTCTTGTTGCTCTGGCAAATTATGGAGCCGGTCTTACAGGAGAGAGGATATTGTCTAAGCATTCCGTGGAATTGTTGAAAACAAATCGTTTGACGCCTGAGTTGCAAAAGGATTTTAACTGGAAGCAATTAGCCGGTTGCGGTTATGGCTTAGGTGTACGTACTCATATATCTCCGGCAGAAAGCGGTTTAATAAGTAATGCGGGTGAGTTTGGTTGGGGTGGCGCAGCAGGTGCGTCAGCCATCATAGATACAAAGGCAAATCTGGCAGTATTTTATGTGCAGCATACCTTGAACCCGAGAGAAGAGATTTATCAGCCACGATTGAGAAATGTAGTGTATTCCTGTTTATAGGGAAGAAGAAGAGGTTAATAGTATGTATAATATTAATTATTATAAATATTTTGTAACGGATAAGTCGATTACCCTATATTGGGACAAGCCAGATAATGCATCAAAAAATATCATCTATAAGGTATATATAGATGGTGAGCTTGTATTGGAAACAAATAAAACACACTGTACTATTGATAATTTGAATGATAGTCATGAGTATTGTGTAAAAGTGGATATAGTGGAGGCAGGAGAATACATATCAAGTCTTGAGTATGGTGTTATAGGTACAGCTCAAAAGAAGAATAGAAAAGATATTACTAAAGCTCCTTACAATGCAGTTGGTAATGGTGTGACTTTGAATACAAAGGTTTTACAGCAGGCAATAGATGATTGTACCATTGAAGATGTGTTGTATATTCCGGCAGGTATTTTTAAGACCGGTGCATTAAAGTTGCATAGTGACATGGAAATTTATTTAGAAGAAGGTGCTGTATTACAGGGAACGTCTTGTGTAGAAGATTATTTGCCAAGGATACCCAGTCGTTTTGAAGGTACAGAATTATCCTGCTATAGTAGTGTATTGAACATGGGGGATTTAGACCATGCTGGTGGATATAACTGTAAGAACATTTTTATTCATGGAAAAGGAACTATTGCCAGTGGTGGAAAGGAATTGGCACTTGCAGTGATAGAGTCGGAACGTGAACGTTTGAAAGACTATTTAGAAGAGTTAGGAGATAAAATTAAAGAGTATCAAAATTCACGTACCATTCCGGGCAGAGTAAGACCGCGACTTGTTAATATGAGTAATTGCCAGAATGTAATTTTATCCGGATTAACGTTTTCAAATGGTGCAAGTTGGAATGTACATATGATTTATTCAGATAATATCGTGACTCATAATTGTGTGTTTACTTCCGAAGAAGTTTGGAATGGAGATGGATGGGATCCAGACTCTTCTACAAACTGTACGATTTTTGCCACAACATTCTATACCGGGGATGATTCTATTGCCATAAAATCCGGAAAAAATCCGGAAGGTAACATTATCAATCGTCCTTGTGAACATATTAGAGTCTTTGACTGTGTTAGTAAGTTTGGACATGGAGTTACTGTGGGTAGTGAAATGTCTGGTGGTATCAATGATGTTAAAATATGGGATTGTGACTTTGAGAACTCTTGGTTTGGTCTTGAAATAAAAGCTACAAAGAAGCGTGGCGGTTACGTGAGGAATGTTAATGTAAAGGATTGTAAACTTCCAAGAGTCATGTTCCATTCTGTAGGATACAATGATGACGGAATTTCTGCCGGTGTTGCTCCGATTTTTGAAAAATGTATCTTTGAAAGATTATCTCTCAGTGGAGCATATTTTAGCAAACAAAGAGAATGGTGTGAGTGTTCGGCAATTGAGCTTTGCGGATTTGATGAACCGGGTCATGAAATTAAGGATATTACATTCCGTGATATAAAAATTGGTTCGGATAAATTACCCAAAGAGCAAACATTATCCTTACGTTTATGTGAGAACATTACATTTGAAAGAATAAGTTGTTTATAATGCTAGAATTGCATTAAAGATAAGGAGGTTTAAAACATGAAAAAACAAAGAAAATGGTTACATCTGCTGTTGGTTATTTGCCTGATAGCAGGAAGTATCCTGCCGTATCTGCCGGCTATGAAGCTGACAGTTTCGGCGCAAGAGACGGAGGGAAGTGGCTCCGGGGAGGTAACAACCACAACGGTAAACAAAATTTATGTTGACGGTGTGGGAAGTGATACAGCGGACGGATTGACTAAGGACACAGCAGTTAAGACTTTGGCGGAGGCCTATGCCTTGATTGGAGAAGGTAATGAGAAAACCTATATCGTGATTTGCGGAAATGTAGACGCATCCGATAGTGGTTTAATCAGTTATCTTACAATTGAAAACGCTGATAAGTACAAGAATACTTTAATGTTCCCTGCTCACAGCGGAGAAGTTGTGCTCACCTCTAAGATAGGTGCAGAAGATTATACACAGGCAGCATCTTTAAGCTTCGGCAGCGGTAAGGATAAGCAATATATGCTGCAGGGAGCCACGACCTTTGAAAATATTAACATATCGTCTTATGCAAAGGAGCTGTATGCAGGCTTTTACAACCTGACATTAGGAGACGGGATTACAGGAGATTCCAATTTAAGCTATTATCCTGCCCAAACAGTATATTTAGGATTTAAGCGTGCCAAGACAGGTTTAAGTTACAATAATGATAATAATAAAGCCAGTGCGTTTGTTATGAACAGCGGCAAGCTTCAAAAGTTCTATGCGGGAACCTGTTCATGGACTTCTACTTATTCCAACATGTCTGTTACCGTGAATGGTGGTGTTATCGATACCCTTTACGGAACTTCAAACATTAACTCAAGCGTGCAGTCCAAGGTAGAGATTACCATCAATGGAGGAAACGTAAATAAATGTTATGGAGTTTGCAACCAGGCAAATGTTGGCGGCGATGGTGTCACCATTACCATAAAGAAAGATGCAACGGTTGGTACCGTGTCTGCAGTAGAACCTGCGAATACAGATAAAAATTATGTTGCAAAACTGAACGGACCGGCAACATTGAATCTGGTTGGATATGACTTATCCACGGCAATACCGGGAATCATATCCGGTTTCGATTATCTGGGATTGACCAACAGTACCGTACAGATAGCAGCGGCATGGGATGGTATGACCGGGGTTAAGATGACAGACAATAGTTTGTTAAAGTTTGAATTTGCACCGACAGAAAAGATAGAAGTAGTTGCTTTTAAGTCAGGCGCTGAGTGGCAGACCACAAATCCTTTAATTCAGGCGCCAAGCAGCACAGCAGCGGACATTTTTAACTTAATGGACCCTATGGATTATCAGCTGGCATGTACCGGTGATGCAAACGGTACTTATTGGACTATGGAAAAAGCATCCATATCTATCGGAGAATCCGGTACTCCAGGCACAGCATTAAATCTGGATTTGGGGCTTCCGAATGGTAACTTTACTCCAATTGATGCGGATGCAGATGCTTATGAAGTATATCAACAAAAAGTAGCCGATTTGGGCGAAGCAGCTACAGAAGTAAAGGTAATTGAGCCGGTAACGGTTCAAGGAGAAGTGGAGTTGCATGTTTCTCCACAGGGAAATGATGATAATAACGGAAGTATGGCTTCACCATTTAAAACCATTACCAAAGCACTCAGCTATGTAGAAGCTTTGGAGAATTTAGATGTAAAGGGTATTGTTATTTATTTACATGAGGGTATCTATGTAGCATCGGATTCTATTGTATTAAACGAGAAACATTCCGGAACAAATGGTATTCCGGTAATTATCAGTGCCTATGGGGATGACGAAGTAGTTGTGACCGGAGGAACGGACATAGCAGGTACAAGCTTTACCAAGGTAACGGATGAAACGGTATTGAACAGGTTACAGGAATCCATAAGAGATCAGATCATGGTGGTGGATCTGAAGGAATTAGGAATTTCTGAATTTGGCAGTATTGTTTCCGGAAGGTACGGCGGACCAAACTATTCTGTAGAAATGAACGGCGAAAAGCTGACATTAGCAAGGTATCCGGATGCAACCAATCTGCCATTGGGAGAAGTATTGGATGTAGGACCGGTTACGTCAGGCTCCGGTAACTTTAATAATGGATACAATTCTGACTCTACCGGTACAGAATTTGTAATGCAGGATTTACGTCCTACTATGTGGGAAAATGACGGTAATATCTGGCTTTACGGAAATCTTGCAGTAGAATGGGCAAAGAGACATAGCCGTGTAGCGGAAATTCGTACAGCGACATCATCTATTAAACTGGAGGGTGGTGTAGTAGAAGGTGCAGTCAGCGCTAAGAGTCACACCTATTACTACTATAATGTATTAGAGGAATTGAACGTACCGGGTGAATTCTACCTGGATCATGCTACAGGCAAATTATATATTTATCCGATAGGGGATATGAGTACTGCGACCGTCTCTTTTACTGCGAATGCCAGCGATTTGTTTAGCATAAGCGGAGCTTCCAATATTGTACTGAATGGAATTACAATTGAAAATAGCGGCGGAACAGGTATTAATATCAGCAGCGGCAGTCAAAATATTTTGGTCCAGAATTGCGTAATTCGTAAGGTGCATACCGGTGCCAAAGTATATGGTAAAAATAGCGGTATTATTTATTCTGAAATTTATGAAATAAGTGAAAGACCGGTGCAAGTTGGTTGGCCATGCAGTACGCACAAATATGATGAACCGGAACACAATTTTGTACAAAATTGCTATATTTATAGTACCGGTATGGTTGGAATCTCCAACACGCCGATTTATGTTGAAGGTGTACAGAATGTAGTATCTCATAACTTGATTCAGGGCACCTATGCGGTGAGTATTTATCTTTATGCAGCAGCGGAATGTATCGTAGAATATAATGAAATTGTGGGCGGACCGGATGGTACCTACGACTACGGTTCTATTTATGCGTCGCCTGCAGGTGGCCAGACCGGAAATCATATCCGTTACAATTATATACATGACACAGCACGTTTCAGTAAGCAGGGTAATCCGCACAGCATTTATCTGGATGAAGGAGCAAGGGGCAATTTTGTTTACGGTAATGTTATGACAAATGTACAGAATGGAGTCTATCTTCATTTTGGCAGCGACAATGTAGTTGTGGACAATGTGGTAATGAGTTTTAGAGAGGGCAGAAATGAAGCCGGTATTTTCGGTAATGAAAAGATGGCGGATAAGACGATTGCAGAACGTTGGGAAAGATCTTCTACACCAAAGCAAATGTACGAATTGTGGGCTTCTTACAGTGAGGCAGACAAGTTAGTATTTAAGCAAAGATATCCGGGATATGCAGATCTTTATGAAAAGATAGCAGCAGCCATTGCAGCAGCCGGTGGAAGCACAGATACCGGTGTAGGTTTGTATATGGCAGAAGGCAATTATGCAAAGAATAATATCCTTGTAGGCTTTGGTGGAGTGGATTTTGCCGGAAGAGAACATGTGGTAATCGATAACGACGTATTTACGGAAGATCCGTTCGCGGATGCTGCAAATCACGATTATGCATTAAAGAGCGGCGTAGAAACATCATTTACATATGCTCCGTTAAATATGTCCAGAGTCGGCGTACTTTGCGAAAAGAAGGGAATTGAGGCATTTAGCTTATATGCTCCGGCAGCAGCATTTGAAGAAGTGGATCCGTTTAACGTATTGTTAAAGTGGACCCTTGCAGGAGGCGCAGATACCTACCGGGTGACGATAGCATCCAATGAAGCACTTACAGAAAACGTAAAAGAATTTACGGTAGAAGATACCTGTCTTTACATGGATCATGATGAGTACTTTGGCTTTGGTCAGACCTGTTACTGGAAGGTAACTGCGAATACTACGGCTGAGTCCAGGGTTGCAACTCCGGTAAGCAGTACAGTAAGTTCCTTCAAGACGATGACAGAGGACATTTATTACCAATACAATTCAGCAGATTTAACCGAGCTTACGGAGGTAATCCAGGAGGCCAATACAGTGATGGCTCAGATGACAGAAATTTCTGAAGGCGGCCTTTACTATGACGGCAGCAAAGAAAGTCTTCAGACAGCGATTGCCATTGCTCAGGCAGTAGTGGATGCCGGAGTAAGACAAGAACAGACAGGCGTGAATGTAGCAGTGTCCGCGCTGGAAAGTGCAATTTTAACTGCAAGGGCAAGCAAAGCAGTTACGTATGTGACCTTTGAAGAACTGAATGCATCTGAGTGGTCTGACCCGAGTGCAGCACGCGGTCAGGCAGCGGTTTCCGGAGATGAGCTTCAGCTTTCCTTCCAAACAGGCAGTCGTACAGAGGTGGTATACGACAAGTTGATTGGCAGCAGAGAAATTCTTTGCTTTGACTTTGCATTGGATCAGCAGAACAACTGGCATGGCTTTGCTATAGGTCAGAGTGATAGAGGTAAGTTTATTACGAATTCAACTGGTTATTTTGTATGCTTCAGCGGTGACGAAATTCAGTTGCAGAAGTATATTGATGGAAAAAAGGTTACCGGTGCTGATCTTCTTAAGATTACAAACACCGGTGAGGATAAGATGTTTGCAAGTGGTCAAACTTATAGCATTCAGTTAGGCGCTTTGCAGAATGCGGATGGTTCTGTACGTATCTTATTTAAGGTAGATGGTAATGTAATCATTGATTATCTGGATACTGAGAATCCGGTTATCGGAGATAATGGCTTTGGTGTAGTTATTCAGAAATTGGCAACAAATGGTGTAGCACACTTAAAGCTGGCAGATTTGACCGAAGCAGAAAAGGCAGATTACACTGCTTTGGAAACGGAACTTGCGAAGGAAGAGACACTGACAGAAGGCGATTATACGGAAGAGTCCTGGGCAGCATATCAGCAGGTAGTAGATATCGCAGAAGTAATAACGAAGGAACTAACGAGTTATGATCAGATGATTGTTAACGAGTTAGTATATGAACTACAAATTGCTTTTAATGCGTTAGAGAAAAAGACTGTAGGTAGCGAGATAGAAATACAAATAAATAATAACACAGGTATTGGAGAGAACGTTGCGTTGATTACTGCCCCTGCAGACGGCTGGACAGAAGGAACCAACACCTTTACCGTTACTTCTGAAAAAGCAAGTGTAGTACTGGTAAGCTATGACGGTGGTGTGACCTATGAACGCCTTGCAGCGACTAAGGCTGACGATGATGCGGAAAACAGCTACCGCTTTACCGCAGAGAACGTGACTGCAGATACACAGATTACTGTGGCGGTAGCCGGTGACGTGAATGGGGATGGTAAGATATCCAACGCAGATATAACAAAGCTTCGTCTGGCATATGCCCAGAAAACGGAATTGGATGCGGTACAGGAAATACTTGCGGATGTGAACGGAAGTAATTCCATCACCAATGCGGATATAACAAAGCTCCGTTTGGCATATGCAGGAAAAAGTGAACTTATTTGGTAATATTGGATTATATGCCCGGATGTGGCATATAAGGAAAGGCAGAAAAATGAAAAGGTATTTGAAACAGTTTGTGACTTTTGTATTGTGCCTGACGATGTGTATGGGGAATATGGTGGCAGTAAGTGCCGCAAACGAAAACAATGAACGTGGGATTACCTTTACGGCGGAGCTGGATACTCCGTCCGTAAAGGTAAGTGATACCGACCAGACGGTTGTGATGCGGATCAGGGCTAACCAGGCAGTTACCGTAAATGGTATTGGTTTTGATGTTGTATGGGCGGATGGATTAAGCATTGCCGGAATTACCGGTGGGGAGAAAATCGGTGCCTATGATGCATCAGGAACCAATACGGCTAATGGCAAAGCCGCATGGGGTTCTGCGGATGCTTCCGTAAACGTGGAAGGTGTTACCGAACTGGCCGTGATCACTTTTACTGTTCCGGCAAATACTCCGGCAGGTTCTTACACCGTAGGCTTTGAGAATCTGGAATTGACAGAGGTAGAGGCTGAGGGAACCCAATATAATTTAATTACCTGGGAAGATGCAGCATCCGCAATGGCTACCCTGACTGTGGAAGCCGCAGATGCAGCAGAAGGATATACTGCAGGTATTTCCGCAGAAAGCGTTACCGTAGAAAAGGGAGAGACGGTAAGTATCAAGGTTTCTGCAGGTCATGCAACACAGACCAAGTTTAATGCAGATGAGCTTACGGTATCCTATGACAAGAGCAAGCTTACCTGGGCAGAAGATGCATCTACATTAAACGGTGCAGAAATAACCGTGGATGCGGAAAATGGCAAGCTGCAGATCGCAAATTACGGTGATGACAGAGAGTTTGGCAACATTTATACTTTGGTATTTGAGGCCATTGCAACAGGTTCTGCAGCGGTAACTCTGGACTCCGCAGCTTTTATCGACAAAGCCGGAGCAAGCCAGAGCGATCTGGTGGCAGCTGTGATCAACCCGGGTACGGTAAACCTGACGATCAATGAAGAACAGTTTGAGGTGACCCTTCCTTCCGAACTGACAGGGCTGGTGGAAGGTGCCACATCCGTAACCGCAGGTTCTGCATATGAGTTTAAGATATTGGATACCAATTATACCTATGAATTTAGTGCAGTTATGGGCGGTCAGGATGTAACGGTTACCAGTGAGGACGGTGTAACCTTTACAGTAGAGGAAGTGACGGCTGACCTGGTAATCACACTGAAAGAAAAGACTCCGAAGAGCTATGCCGTGACCATCGAAGGAACCGGTGCAGCGGATGTGACCAACGAAGATGGAAGTGCAGCAGCCGGTGAAAACGCAACCTATAATACACCATATGTATTTAAGATAAACATGGTAGAAGGCTATGGATACAAGGTAAGCATGACCATGAACGGAGAAGCTTACACGGGCTATACCGTATCCACAGAAGGTAACGTATATACCATTCCGGGTGGTGACATTACCGGAGCAGTAGTGGTTACCGTAGAAAAAACGTTTGCAGAGGCTACGGTATCTGTGACCGGTGAGGGCGCAGGCATTGCAGCCGGATATGAAACCGGTGCAGAAGCAGGCAAGGCATATGTGCTTACGGTGGCACCGGAAGCCGGATACATCTATACCATTACGGCAACCATGGGTGGTGAAGCAGTTGAACTGACGAAAAATGCAGACGGAACTGCCTATACCACACCTGCGGTTACCGGAAATATCGTATTTACTATCGACCGAATGGTAGATACCGGAAGCGTTATGGTTAACGATAAAGTTAATGTCAGTGGCGGAACGGTTTATGCCGTAAGTTATGCGACAAAACTGGCAGATAACCGAGTACCTACCTATGATGGAAATCCGATGTACTGGTCAGAAAACCATCAGGCATACATTTACCTCACGATCGCAGGTACCCTGAGCGAAGATGCTGCAAAAGCAGTGATCGGTATTACGGAAGGTACCCCGGTAACGGTTGCAGACAGCAGCGATGTAAACGGCAGCGGAAAGCTGGATGCAAGCGATGCACAGTATGTATGGAATATGTATAATGCACAGTATTCCGCATTTACGGAAGAGGTGACCATGATCGAGTTTATCAAGGCAGACCGAAATGCAGACTATAAGATTGATACTACGGATGCAGCATATATCGTAAATGAGATATTAGGAATCGTAACCGAATAAGCAGGATAAGGTAAGGCATCTCATCTTTCATCAGGGAGGTGGGATGCCTGTAAAGCGAATAGGAAGACAGAGGAGTGGAGAGATGGGAAACATAGTAAGAACATTGCTGGCAGTGATCCTGGCCGGTATTTTGCTCCCTCATGTAGTTCTGCCGGTACAGGCGGCAGAAGAAAAATTTCAGTTTGAGCTTTCCGTAGACGGAAAGGATACGAAGGAAGTGGAGCCCGGGGATGTGATTACGGTGGTTCTCAGACTGAAAAGAACCGATGCAGGCGAAGCATATACCATGTATGCCATGCAGGATGAGATCCGCTATGACAGTACTTTCTTAGAACTGGTGGAAGGCAGTGCCATGCTTGGAAATGGTATTGCATCCACGGATATTGCCATGGTGGACCGGTACCGGGAATTTTATATGAACTACCTGTCCATGGGAGGCGGAGAGAAGTGGAATGCGGACACCCTGATCGGAAGCTTCCAGTTAAAGGTCACGGGAGACAGTGGTGTGACGAAGATTACCAGTGAGGATTATCTGGTGTCATACAAAGACGGAAGCGGCAGTTATCCATGCGAAGCTAATGAACTGACCATTATTCTGACCACGGACTGTGTGGTAACCTTCCGGACCAATGGTGGCAGTGAACTGGAAGATATCACAGTACAATTCGGTGAAAAGATACCACTCCCGGAGGAACCGGAGAGAGAAGGCTATGAACTGGAAGGGTGGTACACGGATATCCACCTGACTGAGGAATGGGACTTTGACGAGGACACGGTGGAAGGCAATATGAGCCTGTATGCAAAGTGGGTGGAAGCAACCGAATCATACATCGAGCAGACTTCCGATGGAATCCAAGGAAACTGGCTATGGTGGATAATAATATTACTTATTATTCTTGGTGCGTTTTTGCTTAGGAATTATAAGAAATACTATTGGACAAAGGGAGAGTGAAAAACTCTCCTTTTTGTCACCTTATTTTGGTATAAAAAAGGGACAAGACGTGCTTAAAACAGCCTGGAAGCTAAGTTTTTTTTCAGGTGTCCTTTTTTGTGGATTGATTAACATGCATTTTTCTTTTAGAGTTAAAGTGCAAATAACAAGACGTGATCAAGGAGAGAAATTGATGATTAATGTATTTTAGAGAAGAGCGAAGGAGAAAAATTATGTATTCATTAAAAATTGTTACAGAAAAAAATAAGGAATATTGCTTTAACAATATGTCTCTGGAAAGTGGGGAATATCAACAGGAGCAGATATTGGTATGTGTAAAAAAAGAAGGGAGATGTTCCAAGATTTCAGTACATGTGGAAGAAGACAGAGTAAGAAGCGTATCTCATACTTATTCCACTGCTTTGCGTAATTTTAATAATGTGATTGCACCGGACAGCGGAAGGGATTATTTCCACACGATTCAGCCGGTTTATTTCTGGACGAAAAACTTTGCTTCCAGAGTGTATGATGTAAAAAGTCCGCTATATATTTTGTGTGGTCAGGACAATTGTGCGAGTCTTTGCTTTGGGGTGATTGGTAAGGATTATGAGCGTGACTTCAATAGCTTAGAGCCACACGGCGCCAGGGCACTTTCTTTATACGGAAGAACCCTTACATTGCAGATTACAGGGGAAATACCAGAGGAATACCGGGAGGATGTTTACAAAGAGGGTGTTTATTTGATGGATGAGACACTCGATACGGGCATTCCATGGACGGAAGCACTTCGAGAGTTTCATGAAATTCGACAGAAATGGGAAGAAATTGTATTTCCATACACTCAAAAGAGTATGTATCCCTTGTGGTGCAGCTGGACTGACTGGGATTCCGCAGATGTAAACGAGCAGATTGTTTTAGATAATGTAGAAGAGGGGGTAAAGTTGGGCATTCAGAATTATATTCTGGATGATGGCTGGTTTGGCAAAGGCTTGGACTGCGATATGAGCGAGAAGCTGGACATTGGTGATTGGGAAAGTGATTTATCCAAGTTCCCTGATTTACGTAAGCTTACTGAAAAAATTCGCCAAAAAGGCGGCCAATCCGTAATATGGTGTGCACCACATGCGGTAGGTGATATTGCCAAAATGAGATCGGCAAGAGAAAAGTATCTGGTGAGGGATGCCGAAGATAAGCTTGTTTATACCAGAAATGGATTTAACATACTGTGTATGAGAAGTCCAAAAGCAAGAGAAATTATGGCGGATATTTGTGTACATCTGGCAAGAGATTACGATACGGACGGAGCAAAGTATGATTTGTTTAATTGTGTACCGGAGATAGAATGCTGTTGCAAGGAACATTCTCATGATACGGATTCCATGATGGTGGGACTTGAGAAGACTATGGAATTAATCTGGAAAAAGGTGAGAGCGGAAAAGCCGGATTATATGGTGGAGCTGAAGCAGAATTACGGCGGTAGCAGGCTGGCAACCTATGGCACCATGATGAGATCCGGTGATACCCCATACTGTCCGGAAGGAAATTTCCTTAGAACAGCATATATACAGAGTTATACACCATATGCAGTCAATGATTATCAAACAATTACGAATTACGATACCTTAGCCTCATCTGCAAGAGTGATTATCAAGATGTTGGCGGTAGGTATTCCTACCTATTCCATGGATTTGGTGGCGTTGAATGAAGATAAAAAACAGCAGATTAGGTTTTTGAACAATTGGTATATTGAAAACATTGTAGAAAGAGAAAATTACAAACGCAGAGCATTGGATGAAATGCTGGAAAAATGGGTGATTGAGGGAGAATGCGAAAATCTGTATTTTGCAGTTAATTCTGCGGAGGAATTTATGATTGAGTCCGGTAATTTCCAGCTTTTAAATGCTTCTGTTAAAAAACAACTCCTTTTACATGGAACAGGTAATAAAAGGTATCGCATGCGTTTTTATGACTATACCGGTAATCTGTTGGAGGAAAGGGCTGATGTTTCTTTGGAAGAGTCTTTGAGAATACCACAGGAAGTAATGCTTGTGAAAGGAGAAATACTGGATGATTAGTAGAAGTACGATACACAACATACTGGATTATGGTGCAGTCGGTGACGGAAGCAGCATGGATACTGGGGCTATACAAAAAGCAATCGATACCTGTCATGCACAAGGCGGCGGTCGTGTTCTGATACCGGGCGGAAGAACCTACCGGTCAGGAAGTATTGTTTTAAAATCCTATGTGGAACTCCATTTGGAGATGGGGGCAGTGCTGAAGGCCAGCGATGAGCTTGAGGATTTCAGACTGTTTGCAAAGAACAAGCAAGAACCGGAAAAAGAGAGTACAAAACCGTCCTATGCCAATAGCGATTACAGTGGCAGACCGGCATACTATTTTATCTATGCAAAGGACTGTGAATACGTATCTATTACGGGTTTTGGCAAGATTGACGGCAATGAAGAAATTTTTTACGGAAAAGTGACACCATGGCATATCGACGGAGCATTTTATCCGCGCATGCCGATGCTTTTTCTGGAGCATATTTCCCATTTGACCATCCAACAGGTAACGCTGACAAACAGTGCTTTTTGGACGGTACATATGGTAGGATGTCAGGATGTGTTGATAGATGGGATTCGTATCCTCAATAACCTGCGCATGGGCAGTAGTGACGGTATTGACCCGGATCATTGTCAGAATGTGCGAATTGTCAATTGCCATATAGAGTGTGCAGATGACTGTATCGTGCTGAAAAATACAGAAGGCGCCATGGAGAACGGAAACTGTGAAAATATCGTGATTGCAAACTGTACGCTGATGTCTACCAGCGCGGCTATCAAGATTGGTACCGAGAGTGAGGCTTTGTTTAAAAATATTGTAGTACAGAATTGCAATATCAACAAGACCAATCGCGGAATTTCTTTACAGCTTAGGGATAAGGGAAGTATTGAAAATGCGCTGTTTAGCAATATTAATATCGATACCAGACACTTTTCCGGAGAGCATTGGTGGGGTGGTGCGGAGCCTATTGCGGTTACGGCACTTCCAAGAAAGGAAAGTACCACACTGGGTCACATAAAAAATGTCCGGTTTACAAATATAAACTGCTGCAGCGAAAATGGTATTTTGCTTTATGGAGATACACCGGACAGGATACAAAATATTACTTTTGAGAATGTCAGCTTAAAGCTTGAAGCAAAAACTAATTGGAAGAGAGATTATCATGATCTCAGACCTACCTATAAGCAGGAGGTTATTACCGATAATTTGTATGCGGTATATGCAGTAAATGCTTCGGAAGTAAAATTCAGAGGGTTTTCTGTAGAGGCAGATGAGGTAATGCGGGCAGAAATGTCAGAGCCTTATTATGTACAAGGTTGTGAGACGGATTTGTTACCGGTGTGAGTTTTGTGGATTTTGGAGGAAGGAAATGAAAATTTTAGCAATAGGAAATAGTTTTTCTGAAGACGGTACAACGTATTTGTATCAGATAGCGAAGGCTGCACAGGTAAAATTAAAGATAGTGAACCTGGTTATTGGCGGATGTCCTTTAAGATTACATTATGTCAATTCTGTAGAAAATAATCGTGCATATGGTATGCAGATTAACGGCATGACATCCGGTTTCAAGGTATCCATCCGTGAAGCGTTGTTAAGTGATGAATGGGATGTGGTTACTATTCAGCAGGCCAGTGTATTAAGTATAAATTATGATACATACCAGCCATATTTGCAGTATATGGCGGATTATATCAGACAGTACGCACCTAAGGCAAAGCTGTACTTGCAGGAGACATGGGCATATGAAGATGGCTGCAAGCGCTTGTGTGAGACAATGAAATATAATAAAACAGAAGATATGTTGGCAGACGTCAGGACAGCCTATCATAAAGCGGCGGAGGATATTAAGGCAGATGGTATCATACCTTCCGGAGAAGTAATGTATGAATTGTTTAAACGAGGGGCAGGCGAGATTTATAGAGATGGCACCCATGTCAGTCTGGGACTGGGCAGATATGCGTTGGGACTAACCTGGTTTGCAAAATTGACCGGAAAGGATATTATGGATAATCCATTTGATGATTTGGATGAGCCGATAGATGCGGAAACGATGCTGTTGGCGAAGGAATGTGTCAGGGATGTGGTATTTGTTTCTTGATAGGGAATATCTGCATTATCTTGTATAAAAAAAGGACACCAAAACAAGAGAGTTTCCATAAAATCGTAGATTTAGAGTTGGTGTCCCTTTTTAATAATTGAAAATATAAATAAAAATATATAAAATCTTAATAAACAAACAAGAAGAGAGGTACATAAATAAATGCGTTTTAACAAAAATAAAACAACTGTTTCACGGGAAGTGCAACAAAGAGCACGCAAGATGAAATTATTAAGCATTCGTAGGAATTGGCTATTATATTTATTTGTTCTTCCTGCAATGTTATTTTATATTATATTTCATTACAGACCAATT
The DNA here is from genome assembly GCA_017516285.1 of Lachnospiraceae bacterium. The sequence goes on along the minus strand of JAFXDD010000038.1, from coordinate 29,056 downwards.
TATGGTATTCAGATAGCATTTCAGAACTATAAAGTAGGAGAGGTATTTGGACAAAGTGAGTGGGTTGGTTTTGAACACTTTATTCGTTTTTTTAACTCAGCATGGTTCGGTACGGTTATGAAAAATACGATGACGCTTAGTATTCTTTCGTTAGCAGTCAATTTCCCATTGCCTATTATTCTGGCGCTGATGTTAAACGAAGTGAAAAATCTCAAGCTTCGTAAAGTTGTTCAGACGGTAACGTATGCACCGCATTTTATTTCTACGGTTGTTCTTTGTGGTGCAATCACTATGTTTTTAAGTCCGTCTACCGGTTTGCTGGGTATGACAGTAAATAATATAAGGGAGAGTATGGGATTAAATCCCATTAATCTGTCTACCATAGGTTCGGCATTTAAGTGGATTTATGTATTGTCCGGTACATGGCAAAATGTCGGATGGGGATCTGTAATCTATTTTGCAGCACTTTCCGGTGTAGATACCCAGTTAGTGGAAGCTGCTGAGGTAGATGGTGCAAACAGGCTGCAGTGCATTATACATATTCATATACCGTCCATTATTCCTACCATTATAATTCAATTGATTTTACAATGCGGAAGAATTTTAAGCGTCGGATACGAAAAGGTATATTTATTATCCAATGATACAATTTTAATGTCATCTGAGGTAATTTCTACTTATGTATATCGTGTAGGTTTAATGGGAGCACAGTATAGTTTTTCTACTGCTGTAAGTTTATTTAACTCACTTGTTAATGTAACGATGTTAGTGCTGGTAAATACAATTATACGTAAGATAAGCAATGAAAACAGTTTATGGTAAGGAGAGACAGATGAAACATACAAAATGGACAAAATGGAAAGCTCAAAGCTTATCAAATAAAGTCTTTGATATAGTAAATTATACATTAATATTTTTATTTTTTATAGTATGCCTTTACCCATTATATTATGTTGTGATTATTTCATTCAGTAGTGAGATCATAGGTACGGTTTTCTGGCCGAACGGTTTTACTGTAGAAGGGTATAAGATGATTTTACAGAAAGAGGATGTGTGGACCGGATATGCCAATACTATTATTAATACTGTTTTAGATGTAGTATGTAGTCTTTGTGTAACATTACCGTGTGCATATGCCTTGTCCAGAAAAGATTTTGTGGGAAGACAGCTGTTTCTTACGGTGATTTTGGTAACAATGTACATAGGCGGTGGTATGGTTCCGGGATATCTGAATATTTATAACCTTGGTTTAATGAACAGCAGATGGGCCATTATCCTTCAAAGCTTATGTACAGCTTCACACTTGATTATAGCCAGAACCTTTTTTGCATCTTCTATACCGCATGAATTGTTTGACTCAGCCAAAATAGATGGATGTGGAAATGGCAGATATTTTACAAAGATAGTTTTGCCATTGTCAAAGCCGGTTATTGCTGTAATTGCATTGTATAATGGTGTGGCACGTTGGAATAGCTATTTTACCGAGATGATTTATCTGCGTGACAAGGAATTAAGTCCTTTAACACTGGTGCTTCGAAGATTGCTTTGGTCTGTAAAGGCAATGCAAAATATGATTGATGAAGGGGCGATAGATGCTGCGGATGCAATGGCAAATATACGAATTGCTACGATTATGCAATATTGTCTGATTGTGGTTTCTACATTGCCGATGATGCTTATATATCCGTATTTACAGAAATACTTTGCTAAGGGTGTAATGATAGGGTCTGTCAAAGGCTGACAAAATCACGAAAATATTGCAATCTTAAGATCGAAAGCTGTATAATATAATTAGTAAGTTAGTGCGCAATGACAGAAAATTATACGTATACAGCATTGAGATAAATGTATTCTTAATTAGGAGGAAAACAATGAAAAAATGTAAAAAACTTTTATCCTTGTTGTTAGCAGTGTCTATGCTGACAGCATGTGCTACCGGTTGTGGTAATGAACAAACATCCGGTAAAAATGAGACATCAGAGACAGTAACCTCTGAAAGCGAAACACAGGTAGTGGAAGAAACACCGCTTTACAATGTGGGTTCTCTCCCTATCGTAAACGAAAAGATTACCCTGAAGGTGCTTACTCAAGATGCTACCGGAAAAGCATATGAAACTGCAGATAAGTCCGGTTATTGGGCATGGTTAGAAGAACAAACCGGTATCCATTTTGAAGTAGAGTCCTACGCAAAGGAAGAATTAGCAAGCAAGCTTGCTCTTATTATGGCTACACCGGATGAAATGCCGGATATCTTTTTTAATGTAGGTTTTGATTCAACAAAGGTACAGCAGTATGGTGCAAGTGGCCATTTATTAATGTTGGATGAATATATTGAACAGTATAGCACTAATATTAAGGAAGCCTTCGCTACCGTTGAAGCTGCAGAGGGTGGCGCGAAGAGTGCAGATGGTCATATTTATAGCATTCCTTCCATCAGCGACTCTAGGTCTGCTAGTATTTATGTATTAAACAGTCGTTTTATGGAAAATGCCGGTTTGGATGCGGAGAAGGATGCTCCTAAGACCATTGAAGAACTGTATGAGGTTTTCAAGGCAATTCAGAAGGCGGACGCAAATGGCGACGGCATTGTAGGAAATGAAATTTGCTGGTCTTCCACGACAAAAGATTTTTATAGAGGCGCGCTTTCTATGGTAGGTATTGCCTGCTATTGGCCGGTTAGCGGTTGTGTCTTTGATCAGAAAAATGACGAAGTATTTTTTGTTCCGACCAGTGAGGAATATAAGTATCTCTTATCCTGGCTGCACAAATTCTATGAAGAAGGCATGTTGGATCAAGAGCTCTTTACTCAGACCTCTGAGCAGAGAAATGCAAAGAATAAAGCTGATTTAGTATTTATGAATCATACTTATGACGATCCTGAAAAGTCAAACTATGCAGGAAGAAGCGGTGCCTTTTTCTTGGATGCGCCTCTGACAAGTGCCGTTAGTGATAAGCCGCTTGTTGCGACTTCTGCACTATACAATCCGGATATCGCAGCAATTTCCGCTTATACGGAATATCCTGAGGTATGTATGCTGGTGTTAGATTATATCTACAGTGCTGAAGCATCTAAGACTGCTGTTTATGGTTTGGAAGGCGTGGATTATAAGCTTGATGAAAATGGTTTTGGAGTGACCGCAAGTGATTCTTGGGTATACCAAAGCGGTCCTACCACATTTTATGTTAATTACTGGATGAAAGCTGATGCAAAGCCTTCTGCAGCAAAAGGTACAACTTTAGCACAGAGAAGAACCGAGTATTGTACTGATTATTCTGCCTTTGCATTCCAGAATTATTTGAAGTTTACGGATGAACAGTCTGCAACCCTTGCCACCTTAACAGCTGACCTTGGTTTGTACTGTGATGATTACTTTGTAGGCGTTATTACCGGAAACTATGATCTGGAAAAGACATGGGATGAATATGTAAAGAAATGTGAAGGCATGCAGCTTGATAAAATTACTGAAATATATCAGGATGCTTACAATGTATTCTATGGCTTAAAATAGTAAATTTTAACAATATTTGAAGGGTGGTGGTTTTTACTGCCACCTTTCTTTATAATAGAGGGTGAAAAAGTTGTATGGAGGCAGTGTATGTGGAAAGACAGTAAGGCAGTTGTTCGAAATGTCATTATGTATTTCATACCGTTTGTAATTATGGCTATGGTGGCAGTGTTTTTTCTGCACCATTCTTTTGTGATGCTTCAGGAACAGAATATGTCTATTATGAAGGAGCAGATGCAGAATGTATTGGATGATATGGAAGAGAGTCTAGCCTATAGTATGGACATTGCAAAGGATATGTGCATTGATTCTGCTTTGCGCCGAAAGAATATGGAGAGCAATGATGCAAATACTGTCGCAGGCATTTCAAAAATGTTGACGTACAAAGCCAGAATGAAAATGTGCAATACGCTCTTTTTGAATTACCAACCGGAACGTGTGATAACCGAAGTGGGTATCAGTGATATGGAGGTATTTATCAGGAACCAGCTGCAATTAAGTAATGTCGGGGAAGAACAGTTTTATAATATGCTGGAACAGGAGGAGTCTTTTATAAGCGGAGTCCTCCAGAGAAAAGACGGAGAAAGCTATTTGTTGTTTTTGTACTATTTTCCGGAAGGAATACACTTAGAAGAACAGAGAATTGGATTTTTACTTGATGTAGGCCAGCTGAATACAGAACTCGAACAGATTCTTATAGGAATAAACAGTCTTGCAGTTATGCAGATAAATGACCAGTTGATAACATCAGTAAATTGTTTGTCTGAAAAAGTGGATGACGATACGCTGCAAGAAATGCTGGTGCAATTAAAAGATGGAGAAGAAATTAAAGGCTTTTCAACCATATATATTGAGACACAGTATCTGGATTTGTCTATGCAGATGGCAGTTAACAGTGGAGAGATGAAAGCAGAACTCATGCGGGAAGAAATTAAAATGGCCTTGATAGGTGTTTTTGTGTTTCTTATTATGAGTGTCTTTTTGTGGAGTTATGGAAAGTATCGATACAAAATGCTTAATGAAATCAAACAGTTTGCTGTTAGTCATCATCCTGAATTAAAGGGAGATACCAAAGAGAGTGAATATAGTGTTATTCGGAAAGTATTGGAAAAAGATTTAGAAAAACTGAACAGGAAAGATGAGGTTTTTAGCTTATTTAAAAGTGAAGCGAAGAAGCAGCTTACATGGTTACTTTTAAACAGTACACCGCCAAGTGAGCTCGAACTGGAAAGTCTTATGGACACCTATGATATTCCGGAAGGAGGTCCGTATTACAGTGTGTTAGAGTTTATACTGGAAGGTACAGAGGTGTCTGGAGATATAGATTTATCTTTAACACATCCGGAAATTCTTATACAGTACACAACCTGTATTGGTACCGGCAAGATGTATATAGCGGCAATTTCTTTGGAAAGCAGAGATGATGACCATGCAGAACGAACTCGGATTATTCGTAGTATTCGTAATGAGCTCTTTTCAAAAGGAGTTTATTGTAAGAAAGTTGCAAGTGGGTTGGTTTATGGAAGTCTGCGGGAAATTCATTCTTCTCAACAAGAGTCTCTGACATTAATTCAAGACGAATCTTTATGGAAAAATGGCAAGGAAGTACTCTTTTTTGATGAAAGAGCACATATGACCAAGAGAGTACCTCATATTACTGCCGATTTGTTGGAGCAGTTTCGCGAGAAACTCTTAAAAAATGACGTGGAGGATGCACGAAGTGTGCTTGCTGCTTTAATGGCACCACCTAAAACTATGGCTGAGGATTTGATTATTTATATACGTTACAAGGTAATTTCCATATTAATGGAAGCTGCAACGGAAAAAGGAATCTCGGATACTCAGATACGCGATATGATTAATCTGAATAACCTGGAAAGCGAAACTTTCGAAATAGAGGTAAGTGATGTAATTGCAAAGAGCTTTGTTCCGGCAAAAGAAAAAAGTGTAGATATTTCTGAAATTTTGGCATTTATTGAAGAACAATATACCAATACGGAAATCAGTCAGGAAATGATGGCGGAACATCTTGGTTCCAACGTACGAACAATCAGACGAATTATGAAAAGAGAAATTGGTCAAACCTATAAGGAATACTTAAATGCGGTTCGTGTGAAAAAAGCCTGCGAATTACTTGAAAAGACAGATTGGACTATTCAAAAAATTTCCAAAGAAGTTGGGTGTTATGAGGTCGCCAGCTTTTATCGTGTATTTAAACAGGTGATGGAAATGACACCGGATGAATACAGAAAACAGTGAGAGGAGAGGGAAGAGTATATTTATGAAAATTTTTTATCAAAGCGTAAACGAAACGGTTGTTTATGCGGCAGAAGAACTCAAAAAGTATGTCGTGATGATGTGTCCTGCCGTTGATGTAACCATTATGGAAGGTGACTCGGAAGATGGCATCAAACTAGGCCTTTTAGAAGATTTCGGTCTTTCTACCGAAGGCATTGAAGATGTACTTTTGGATGATATTTATGAAATTAATGTAGAAAACGGAAAAGGTTTTATTGCAGGAAGCAATCCGAGAAGTGTTCTTTTTGGTGTTTACACCTTTTTAAAATCCTGTGGCTGTATGTGGCTCCGCCCCGGGAAAGACGGCGAATACATCCCTGAATACGATGTTTTAAAACATAGTTTTTGTCAAAGAAAAAAGGCAAGCTCAAAATTCCGCTGCCAGATGAGTGAAGGTGCGCTGAAATATGAATACCTTATGGATTTTATAACATGGATGCCCAAAGTCGGCTACAATATGTTCTTTATGCAGTTTGTGTATCCATATGCCTTTTTTCTCAGATGGTACCGTCATGAGGGTAATACCGCCCGATTGCCTGAAGATATTACATACGAACAGATTGAGGAATATGTACACAGCGCAGAAAGACTCCTCAAAAAGTGCGGTCTCCTCCTCTTATCTATGGGGCATGGCTATCTTTTTGAACCTTACGGTGTAAGATACTATGGTGCTCCCGCTGTTACCGGAATTAAACATGAAATTCCTGAAAAATACAAAAAATATGCGGCGCAGGTGAAAGGCAAAAGAGATGTTTATGGAAACTCCATCAACTACACGCAGCTTTGTTTTTCAAACCCACAGGTGCGTAAAGACTGTGCGGACTATCTGGTTTCTTTTGCCAAGGAGCGAAAACCTGAGCTGATTCAGGTTGGTCTTGCGGATGCAGCGGGAAACTACTGCGAATGTGACGAGTGTCGCAAAAAAATGCCTTCTGACTGGTATGTTATGCTTATTAACGAAATTGACGAGGCGTTCGCCCGTAATGGACTGGATATAAGAATTTGCTTCAGCCTTTATGTGAATACTTTGTGGGCACCGAAATATGAAAAATTCAATCATCCTGAAAAGCTTATGGTAAGCATCGGCCTTTCAAGAAGTTTCCATAATCCGCTCCCGAAAGAACGTAAGAAAGTGGAAATACCTGCATTTGAACTAAATGCATCGAGTGTTCCGTCCGATGCAGATTTTTCACTTGCATTCCTTGAACAATGGAAAGATATTTATGCAGGGGCGTTTGTAACAACCGCCTATGACAGTTACGCAATCCATTATTCTGACCCCGGACTGCAGCTTTTTGCAAAACGCACTTCCGAGGATATAAAAACACTTAGCGAAACGGAAGGTTTTTCGGGTATCAGAAGCTGCCAGACACAGCGTATCGGCTTTCCGACCGCTCTGCCGGTAGCGCTTATGGGCGAAATGCTGGTTGACCCCGGCATTGTATATGAAGAATATACGGAAAAGTTTTTCCGTGCAGCCTTTGGCGATGACTACCAAAAAGCCGTTGACTATCTTGAAACGATAACAAAACTTTTTAACCCTGCAAGACTTGCGATAGGTGGTTCTATCGTAAACCTGGATACAGGTACGGGAAAAGCCGAATATAATCCCGCTACGTATATTGGGAACCCGGAAGCACAGGCTGATTTTAGAGAAATTGCTTCTGTTGTGGATGGGTTCGCGGCGGTCGTTTCCAACAACTTGAATTTGGATAACGTTTGCCACAAAAAGTCCTGGGAACTTCTTTCGTATCACGGAACATACTGCAAAAAACTTGCCGCATTTTATCTGGCTGTTTCAGAACGTGATAAGGAAAAAACAGATGCGGTATATAACGATTTGATTGACTGGTTGTCAACAACCGAAGAGGTTATCGGTCAGTTCTTTGACTTTTACCTTTTCAAGGTAAGAAAACTTGATGTTGTTAGGAGGAGTTTTACATGAGAGTATTAGCAATTATGTGCCACCCGGACGATATGGAGCTTAGCTGCAGTGGCACACTGATTAAATATAAAAAGCAAGGGCATGATGTTATTGCCTGTCATGCCGCTAATGGTAACATGGGCCACGTAGTCATTATGCCGGATGAATTACGAGAAATAAGAATTAAGGAGGCGCAGAAGGCTGCGGCCATGGCGGGATTTGAGATTTTGACCGCTGATTTTAATGATTTGACAATTAACAGTGCCAATGAGGAGCAGTTGAAGAAATTAATACGCATCATTCGATATGCCAGACCGGATGTAATCATTACCCATGCGCCATACGATTATTGTTCGGATCATGTGGAACTGTCAAAACTTGTTTTTAAGGCTTCTTTTGATGCGTCCTGTCCACATTTTTTACCGGAGCTTGGTGCGGCAACACCGGTTACACCGTTATATTATTCTGATACCAGCAGAAGTGTTAACTTTATTCCTACGGAATATGTGGATATTACGGAGGAAATGGAATTAAAGGAGCAGATGTTGGCATGTCATGAGAGTCAGCTGAAATGGCTTAAGGATCATGATGGAATAGATATTATAGCGGTGCAGAGAGCACGTGCAGCAGACAGAGGAAGCCAGTGTAAGGCCAAGTATGCAGAGGGTTTTACCCAGCTTTTAGCAAGCCAGCGTTTACGTACGTATAGGGTTTTACCATAGAGATAAAAAGAAGCACAATGAAGGAGGCGGAAAATATGATTTTATCATTGAGATTGGGCGACAAAGACCATATGGATCAGGCTTACATAGACAGACTTATAAAAACAATTGCAGAAAGTGGAAAACCGTTTGACGAAGTGTGGATTGCTACGCCATACAGCTTTGTACCATTGGAAGAAAGTAATGAAATCGTAAAGAATATGAAGCTTACTGCCGAAAAATTTAGGGCAATAGGAATAACACCGTCTTTACAGCTCAGCCGTACGATTGGACATGCTCCAGGTTTATTGAAGGGTGATACCATAGATAATTCCGTAATGAACCGCTTGGTATTTATTAATGGCAATGTGAGTCCGGGAAGGCTTTGTTGGAATAACGAACATTTAAGAAAGTATATCTTTGAAAGTACCGGAATATATGCAGCTATGAATCCGGAAGTGGTCTGGGTAGATGATGATTTAAGACTCATCACTGCCGGGGCAAACGGATTGACGGCGTTATGTTTTTGTGATAACTGTATTCAGTTGTTTAATGAGTGCAACGGTCACACTTATAATAGAGAAAGTTTGCGAAAGGATTTCCTGCAAAGCAAAAAGATACGAAAAGAATATATAGAGTTTCAGACGAAGTGTATGGTAGATTTTACAGGTATGATTGCCAAAGCAGTACAGGAGTCAGCACCGAATGCCCATATGGCATTGCAGGGTGGAAATAACGGTCGGGAATTTGTGTCAGATGGTATGAATGCTTTTTTAAAGGAAATGCAAGAGGTAAGTGGACGTACCGTGGGATTTCGCGCGGGTGGCGGAGTTTATGATGACCATGACCCGAGACGGATTATATATAAGGCAATCACAATAAATCACATGCATTCCAGAATGCCGGAATATGCAACAATGAGAACCTGTGAAATTGAAAATCTTCCGTTTGTGGCCTATGGAGAGTCTGTGGAAGGAACCTGTATAGAAGCGGCAACATATATGGCTTATGGATGCAATATGGCCAGCGTGACACTTATGCGTCAGAATGAACCGCTTTCTTTTCATCAGAAATCCTTTCAAAAGCTGGCAAAGTACAGACCATATTTTGAGAAAACAATTCGTCATAATGAGGGGACCATGACAGAAGGCTTAACGGTGTATCAGTCTCCGAATGCACATCTGGCATGTCTGGGAGAAGAGTATGAAGCGAGTTGGTGTCAGACGTCATTACATGAAGCAGATGGATTATTAAGATGTGGTATTCCTGTTCATGCAGGTAAGAAGGGTAATGTGTACTATTTATCCCAAAAGGCCAGTCAGTACCTGTTGAAGGAGGATGTGGAATTTTTGCTAAAGCAGCCGGTTATGACGGATGCTGCAAGTATTCAGCACTTAATCCATATGGGCTTTGGCGAGGCTATTGGCCTGAATGTGATTAAAAATGAAGGTCAACTGGATAATACAGTAGAAGTTATGACAGACCACAGCGTGAATGATGGGTTTACAGCCAGAACGTGGTCAGACAGTTATTATTATTGCAAAGAAGAAAAATATATTCTGGAAGGCGATAATATGGAAGTGATTTCCAATTACTGCAAGAATGGTGAAGTAATCGGAGGAGCCATTGCGGTAATTACCACAGCGTATGGGGCTAAGTGGCTGGTACGAAGTGCAAACATGGGAAATGGCGTTATCAGCTTTACCAGACGTAATCAGATTCTCAACGCCATGAATTACATAGCAGAAAAACCGCTTCCGGCATACGTAAATTCTCCGGAACAGATACTGGTGGTACCGAGAGTGAACGAAGAAGGAAAGACCGTGTCTGTAACGTTAATGAACGTATCTATTTCAGATGGAGAGGATATGGAAATCGTGATTGAGAATCCGGTAAATATGGAATATTGCACGATTGTGGATCCTTATGCGGATGATAAAAGGGTTGCCTTGATTAAGAAGAACGGGAAATATACAGTAACCATTGACAAGCTGAATCCGTGGCGAGTGAAGACGATATTGGTTTAAGAGGAAAAGAACAATATGATAGAGTTTCATGTATTTCCTGGAGGGAAAAAGAGAGTTGTAACTTTCAGTTATGACGATGGTCATTTGAATGATGAGCGTCTGATAAAGTTATTGGATCAGTATGGTGCAAAGGGAACATTTCATTTAAATGGCAGCCTGGAGGACGGAAGGGATGTCTCTGCGCTTCGGGAGCGTTATCATGGACATGAGATATCCTGTCATACCGCAAAGCATGGCTGGCCTTCCAGAATGCCGTATCAGTCTGTTGTAGAGGAAACACTTTCCAACAGGATTTTTCTGGAAAAGGCTGCAGAGTATCCGGTAGTCGGAATGTCTTATCCGAGCAGTTTTGCTGCATATAATGCGGATGTGAAGCTGGCTATGAAAATGTGCGGTATTGTATATTCCAGAACAACGAAAAGTACCATGGATTTTCAGTTGCCGGACGATTTTTTGGAGTGGCATCCGACCTGTCATCATAAAAATGCTCTGGAAATGGCAGAAAAGTTTATGGAAAATATAAATTCCTACTGGCATGGTCCGCTTTTTTACATATGGGGCCATAGTAAGGAATTTAAAACAGAAGAAGACTGGACCATGATGGAACAATTGCTTTGTAAGCTGGCAGAAACAGACAAGATATGGTACGCGACAAATTTTGAGATATATCAGTATATGACTGCTCAGAGAGCACTTATGATTTCCGCTGATGAAACCAGACTTTATAATCCTACTTCGATACATGTATGGGTGGAAAAGGATAAAAAAGAGATGATCTGTGTACCTGCGGGAAAGACCATAACAGTAAGATAGGAGACTTTATGAAGAAGATAAAAGCAGCATTTGTAGGCTTTGGTGAAGTAAATACGCCGGCCGAGATTATTGTAAAGAAATGTAAAGATGCAGAAGTGTCTTTAATCAAAGAGGGCCTGGATTTAATCAGTGTCTATCCGGTAACGGACGATTACGAGGAAAAGGATATTAAAAAAGCGATTGCGGCACTGGAAAACAAAAGCTTTGATGTACTGGTAGTATGTATCGCAGGCTGGATACCGACCCATGCTGTGGTAAAGGTAACGGAGCATTTCAGACATAAACCAATGGTGCTCTGGGGACTTTGCGGCTGGATGGAGGAAGGACGTTTGGTTACTACGGCAGATCAGGCAGGTACCACAGCTATCCGCAAGACCTTCTATGATTTGGGTTACACATTTAAGTATGTATATGATATTATTGGTCTGCCTTCTAAATCAAAGAAGGTATATAACTATGCAGTGGCTGCTGCGGCAGCAGCAAAATTACGTCATGCCAGAGCAGGTATGGCAGGCTATCGTGACATGAACCTGTACGGAACCCAAGCGGATGGGTCGTCTTTAAAGCGTGAAATCGGTCCTGAAATCGAGACATTTGAAATGCTTGAGATGGAGCAGCGTTACCGGAAGATCAGCGATGAGGAAAAGCAGGCAGTAATTGACAAGTGCATGAGTAAGTGGCACTTTGTAAAGCCAGCAAATCCGGAAAGCATGAAGAAGGCAGCAGGATATTATCTAGCAGTAAAGAGTATCTGCGACGAGCGCGGATATGATGCCATCTCCTTAAAGGATGTGGATGGCATGAAGAAGCTGCTGGGCTTTCCACCGGCGCCAATTTTTATGCTCTTGGCAGATGATGCAGGTTTATGTACCATACCGGAAAATGACTCTTTGGGCAGCATTACCCAGCTCATGGTAAAGTACCTGACCGGTCAGTGCGCATTCTACTTGGAATTCTACGAATTCTTTGAGGACAGGGTACTAGCCGGAGTGCCGGACTATGTACCTGCTGAGGTTGTAGCCGGTGACGTGACAGTTATGCCTGCAGCTTTTGGCGAATTGTCTGAGGGAATCTTAAATGTCAGCAAGGTAAAGCCTGGCAAGGTGACTATGTGTCGTCTTACCTATGATGATGGCATGTATTACATGCATATGGTAGTGGGTGAAGGCATCACTCCTGGAAAGTGGGAGGAAGCAGGCTGGACTCAGCCGGCACCGCAGCTTCCGGGCTTAGAAATCTTACTGGATGATGTGGAAAGCTTTGCACAGAATGTAATGTGCCAGCATTATATTATTTCCTATGGGGATAATACGGAATTGATTACGAATCTTTGTGATATGCTGGGGATTCAGATTATTTCATAAGAAGGTTAAATAGTCGAAATATAGATTTGAGAGGAAGACTACTATGAGTAAAATTTTAATCGGATGGGCAGAGGAAAGCATTGTACCTGAGAAAAGGGTTATGCTGGCAGGCCAGTTTTATGAAAGAATTTCAGAATATGTAGAAAGCGATATCACTGTAACTGCCATGGCAGTGGAAGCAGATGGCGAGCAGATGATTATTGCATCAGTGGATCTTGTTAGTGTAAGTGAGGAGTTGTTGAAGCTTGCAAGGCAAAAGTTTACTGCTATGATGAAAGAAGTAGCGCCAGAAAAAATCATTGTGAGCGCTATCCATTCACATACCTCTATCGGATATCAGGCAAGCGGAACCAGTGCAACGCAAAAAATTTTAAATGAATTTCTTCCGGAAGATAGAAAGTATACTTCTTTGGTTGCTTCCGTACGTGATGATGTATTGACTCCGGATGAAGCAATGGAATTTTTGGCTGAAAAAATTGCATTAGCTGCTAAAAAAGCCTGGGAAAGCAGAGAAGAGGCATTCTATGCCAATGCCTTTGGCCGTGCCGTAGTAGGTCATTGCAGACGTGTGGTATATGATGACGGCAGTGCCAAGATGTGGGGCGATACCAACAGTGCCAACTTTGTGGAGATTGAAGGTGGCAATGACTCCGGTGTGGAGCTTCTGTATACTTTTAATAAGGAAAGAAAGCTTACCGGAGTAGTGGCAAACATTGCGTGCCCTGCCCAGGTGCTGGAGCACAGAAGCTTTATTTCTTCTGATTACTGGGGAAAGGTAAAACAGTTTTTACGTGAGAAGTTTGGTGATGACTTGTACCTGCTTGCCTTATGTGGGGCAGGTGGTGACCAGTGTCCGCGTGACATGATCCGTTGGGTCAATCCGGAGACACCGATTAATGACCCGCATGTAAAACGTGAGCATTACATAGAGCGTAAGGCAGACCCGTCCATGTTTGATATTAAAGGTTGTACCCTTATTGGTAAACGTGTGGCCAATGAAATCATTGCGGTGTATGAGGCGCTGGATGAGCCAAAGGATGAGGCTGAATTTAAGCACAAGGTTATAAAATATGATTTGCCGCTCCGTAAAGTAACTCCTGCGGAATATGAACAGGCGGTACGTGAAATTGAATACTATGTTCAGAAAAATAAGGACAAGGAAGTATTTAATTATGAGGACAACGCTGCCATGTATGTGTTTGCAGGCACCATAGCACGTTATCGCAGACAGCAGACGGAGGAAACGGTACCGGTAGAAATTCACATTGCGAAGCTTGGAAATATTGCGATTGCAACCAATCCGTTTGAACTGTTTCTGGATTATGGCAACCGAATTAAGGCCAGAAGTAAGGCTGAACAGACCTTCCTTTGTCAACTGACTTGTGGCAGCATGGGATATCTGCCAACTGTAAAAGCAGAGCGGGGAAGTCATTACAGCGCGTATATCAGCAGTGGTCATGTAGGGCATGAAGGCGGCGATATGTTAGTGAGAAAGAGTGTTGCTGAAATTAATGATATGTGGATGTAATATAGATGACGAAAAGCAGACAGCTTAATTGGCTGTCTGCTTTTTGGATGGGGTCTATTTAATGTGTTTTTATAATTTCACAATACCATAGCCGCGTTCATCAATGATTATTTCAGTGCCATAAGGGGCTGAAATATTGGCAAGTCTCTCGATAATGCCGTGCTTGTTTGAGAAACGAGGATTGCCGCTTTGCCATACTTTTTTATCAAAATTGAGTTCAATAGGCATAAGTTCAAGATATGTGAGTCTTCCGTCTTCCATTTCAAAATATGGAATTACCGATTCGAGCATACGGTGATCTCTCATAAGACCGCGTGTATAGTTTGCGGAACGTCTACAGAAAAATTCACGCATGGTCACATCGGAAGTCATGCCCTTTTCTGCAAACATTTCTTCCGGGGCATATGGTATACATTCGTTATGTATAACAAAATCACCGAGAGAATAAAAAATAGGCTGTCCTTTATATATTTCAACAGGTCTCAAAAGGTGGGGACCGTGTCCTATAACTGCATGAGCCCCCGCATCTATGCATTTGTGAGCAAATTCAACAAGAAAATCAGCGGGGTTTTCTTTTTTATCTCCTGATATTTCGTGAGAGTGAACGGAAATAATAATGTAATCTGACATCATTTGAGCTTCATAAATCGCTTTTTCCACTCTTTCCATATCTTCAGGATGAGGGTGTGTAACGTATTTGGTTTCATTTCCGAGCTTGAATTCAAGACTTCCCAAAGCTGCAATGCCGTCGGCAAGAGGAGTAAAATAACCTTCGGCTCTTTCGATATCACGCTGCGCGTTTATCTTGCTGACGCTGCTTATTTCCTGAATCATACGAAATTGCTCTTCCGTTACCTGAAGGTGAGAAGAAATACGAAGAGCGTTTACACCGGGACGGCCGACATATCTTCTTGACTGTTTTCCTGCGATTGCAGCATCATTGTTTATGGTTGAAACGACTGAGATAAGCGCAGCTCTGCCGTTTTTGGTATCAATATATGCGGGAGCGGCTGCCTCATCGAGATTTGAACCTGCTCCCGTATTCGGAAAACCTGCTTCGTCAATATATTTTTTGGTAGAAAGAAGACCACCATGTCCAAAATCCATAGAATGGTTGTTCGCAAACGAAAGAAGATTAAAACCGTACGCTCTTACGTCTTCAAGTGTCTTGGGATTAGCCCTGAGATAGCTGCCGCCGGAATATTGATTAGCAGAGTGCTCGCCGTTGTGCAGTGTGGTTTCAAGATTAAGGAAGCGCGCGTCTCCTCTTTTTATTTGTGTTGCAATTTCGGTAAAGCCTTCGCTGTCATGTGGAATACGTCTTTGAACAAGCATATCGCCTGCGGCTGTAAATTTCATTTTCATAATTCAAAAACCTCTCTTGATTTTGTTATTGTTCACTCAGAAAAGCAGCAAGGATTTTGGCTCTGAGGGGTATGGTGTCTTTTTTTACATATTCTTTTGGTGTATGGCAGAATTCTCCGCTGGGACCGAGTCCGCAAAGAGAAGTAACGCCGGCACTTTGTGTATAACAGCTGTCAGAGCCGCCACCCGATTGAACCGGAGTGAGATTGCCGAGTCCATATTTTTGTGTTACAGCAAGAATACTGTTAAAAAGCTGCATCGTCTCTTTTGTTTTTTCCATAGGTGGTCTTTCACTGAGCAGAGTAAGAACTGCGCTTGTTCCACCAATATATTTTTTTTCAACAATGCTTTGAACGGTCTGCTTTGCCGTATCCATGGCGCTTTGAGTATGTACCCTCACATCAACAATAAACGAGCAGGTTTCGGGAATAATGTTCGGAACATTTCCTGCATTGATTTTGTTGCAGCTGTAGGTTGTTCCGCCTTCCTGGCTGGAATTTTCGAGTGCTACAATTTTGTGAGCCGCTTCAGCAAGTGCGTTCTTGCTTTCAAAATAGTGAATTCCGGAGTGTCCTGATACGCCGGTTATATCTATTTGGTATCGGAGTATACCCTTTCGGGATACGACAACTTCGTCTTTTTCGGTAGTTTCGCAATTTAAAGCGAAAGGATAACCTTGTACGTTTTCTGTAAAAAACTGTAGTTCTTCTTTGCCGCCGAGCACATTGGATATTTCTTCGTCGGAAGTAAGTAAAAGTCTTAAGTTTTTGGCATAACCATTATCCTTCAAAGACTTCATCATAAGAAGAGCGACAGCTATACCGCCCTTGCAGTCAATTGCTCCCGGAGCCTGTATTCTGTCTCCCAGATCTTTCACGGGCTGATTGCCGAATACACCTTTTTCGTGGACGGTATCGGTATGAGCTAAAAATACGCCACCTTTTGGGGCACCTTCATTTATTTCTATGGTGAGAAAGTCACCGCATTTTTCAAAAAATGTTCTCTTTACGGAAAATCCCTCGTTTTTGGCAAAGAGGGTAATGGCATCGTTCATACTGTCGATAACAGCCTTGTCATATGCTCTTGCTTCGAAGGCACATATCTTACAAAGAAAATCAGTGTATTTTTCCTTCTGCGCTTCTATGCTTTCAAATGTTTTCCATATATTCATTACATCACCTGCATTATAATTATTTTACTATAATTATAATTCTTACAGCATAGTTGTAAAGAATATCTTGATATACACTTGCTATGCCTTTGAGTATATGCTACAATGTGTTTTATAAAGAAGGAGGGCGTGGAAAATGGAGTTATTGCAACTGAGGTATTTTTATGATAGTGCAAGATATTTAAGTATTTCAAAGACGGCAGAGAAGTATATGGTTCCGTCTTCTTCTGTATCTGTATCCATAAAAAGACTTGAAAAAGAACTTGGATGTAAACTTTTTGACCGTTTGCCGAACAGGATATTGTTAAATGACAACGGAAAGAAGTTGTTTGAAGCTTTGACGGTGGTATTTGGGAAGCTTGACAGTGTTGTAAGCTCCATTTCGGATAGTGCCGACAATTCGAGAGAGATAAGAATCCTCGTTAAAGCTTTGAGGACTGAGATAACGGATAAAATAGTCCAGTATAAGTACAAGCATACGAATACCCGTTTTAGGCTTAGTACCGATTTTGATGAGAAGAACTATGATAATTATGACGTTATAATTGATAACGAGAAAGCGGATTACGCCGGGTGGGAAAGGCTTGAACTATGTAAGCAGAGGATATTGATATACGCGTCGCCCAAAAGTCATTTGTGCGGAAACAAGCTTAGACTGGAACAGCTTTCAGAAGAGAATTTTGCAAACGTAAGTCTTTATGGTAATCAATATCAGATGCTACTAAATGCTTGTCACAAGGCGGGCTTTTCACCCAATCTTGTGGCACAAATAAATGATTCGGCATGTTTTATGCGTATCATAGGTTCCGGAGTGGCAATAGGTGTGGCAGGCGAGATGTATACGAAGGTGAGTAATATCCCGGAAGTCGTTCCTTTAGACGTAGTCGATTTTAAAGAATATCAGCCGATTTGCATCTATTATAAAAAAGAAGCCGCTTATGGAAATGTAAAAAGATTTATCGATTTCATTCATGATAACATCCAGTCTGACTGAGATAGAGCTCTACTTGACAAAAATACCGAAAAGATTTTCATTGTATTTTTGAGAAAAATCAGTTATACTCAAAATGAGTATGTTGGCAAGAGTCTTTGGGTGGAGGTATGCTGATGGGGAAGGTGTTTAATGTAAATGGAGCATGTATGCCAGACAGGCATTATATGGTTGATCTGAAGCAGAGACTGGAAGAAATCAAAGTCATGATAGATGAAGGCCAGTATTTTACCATAAATAAAGCCAGACAGTATGGAAAGACTACCACATTGCGTGCGCTGGCTGATTTTTTGCAGAAGGACTATGTGGTTATCAGCCTTGATTTTCAGAAGCTGGAGGCAGATGAATTTATAAGTGGAAGTACGTTTGTTCATGCAGTTACAAGGGAAGTCAACCGGAAAATCCGAGTTATGAAGGGAGTACCGGATGAGGTGAAATCAAAGCTCAAAAAGTTGGCAGACAGTACAAACAGGAATGTCAGAATGGCGGAAATGTTTGATTGTTTTAATGAGTGGTGCGAGCAATCCGAGAAACCGATTGTCTTGATGATAGACGAAGTAGATACTGCTACGAATAATCAAGTGTTTCTTGATTTTCTGGCACAGTTGAGAGCAGATTATCTCGACCGCGATGTTGTTCAGACCTTTCAATCAGTTATTCTTGCAAGTTTATATGATGTGCGTAATATTCGAAGAAAGTTACGTCAAGAAGATGATCATAAAATGAATAGTCCGTGGAATATAGCGGCAGATTTTCTTGTAGATATGAACTTTTCAGTGAGTGATATAGCAGGGATGCTTGCAGAATATGAAGTGGATAATCGAACCGGAATGAATATTAATGAGATGTCAAATCTTCTCTACGATTATACTTCCGGCTATCCATACCTGGTTTCACGTCTTTGCAAGTTTATGGATGAGCGTATAGCGGGCCGCCCGGTGGAGGCTGTAGTGTAAAGCATTGTAGTTATGATATATAAAATTGTAAGTTAAGGTTGTGATTTAATTCAAAATCCGTTATACTGAAAGTAAATTTTTCGTATAACGGATTTTGTTTTTTAAAGAGAAGCAGGTGTTTGGTATGGGTACGAGGAGATTGATGAAAAAAACCTTTTTAGCTACACTTCCTGTTATGACAGGCTATATTGTACTGGGCATGGGCTTTGGTATTTTGCTAAAAACCAAGGGCTACGGAGTCTGGTGGGCACTGGCTATGAGTGTATTTATTTATGCAGGAAGTATGCAGTATCTGGCGGTGAGCCTGCTTACCAGTGGAGCCAGCCTCATTGCCACAGCAATTACCACGTTAATGGTCAATGCCAGACATCTATTTTACGGTATTTCCATGATTGACAAGTACAAAGGTGCAGGAGCCAAGAAACCATACATGATATTTGCATTGACGGATGAGACCTATTCTTTGGTGTGCAGTGAGGAGATAGAGGATACGAAGGAGCGGCACAGGTATTTCTTTATGGTTTCACTTTTTAATCAGATATACTGGGTGACGGGAAGTGTGATAGGTTCTTTATTGGGCGCTGTCATTCCTTTTAGTGTAGAGGGCATTGACTTTGCGCTGACAGCGTTGTTTATTACCATATTTGTAGAGCAGTGGCTGAGTACGAGAAGGCATGCACCGGCTATTATCGGTGTGGTGGTTTCTGTGGTGTGTGTACTGATTTTCGGGGCGGATAATTTTCTGATTCCTGCCATGTGTTTGATTACCTTTGCAGTTGCAGTGTTAAAGAAATGGGAGGAGCATCATCATGATTAATATGCATGGGATTTTGATTGTAGCAGTTATCAGTCTTGTAACCATAGGACTTCGTTTCTTACCATTTCTTATATTTAATGGTAAGCACAGCACACCGGAGTTTGTTACATATTTAGGGCGTATCCTGCCATATGCTATTATGGGGATGTTGGTGGTGTATTGTTTAAAGGGCATATCCATTACCGCAGCTCCATACGGGCTGCCGGAATTTATAGCCTGTGTGGCAGTTGTATTGCTTCATTTGTGGAAGCGTAATACGTTGATTAGTATCGTGGGCGGCACGGTGTGTTATATGTTTTTGGCGCAGGTGGTATTTTAGTTTGATTCGGGAGTAGGGTATGAATATCGTAGATTTACATTGTGATACGTTGCATGAGCTGTTAAAGCAGAAATTAAAGGGCGAGCATTACAATTTATACAAAAGAGACGGGCATTTGGATATAGAACGTATGACCGGCAGTGGGTATATGGTACAGTGTTTTGCAGCATATGTAAATAGGAAGCAGGTAGAGAGTCCTTACGCGCGTGGTAAGGAGCTGGCCCAGCTTTATAAGCAGCTGTGCTCCGAATATAGTCCTTATATAGCGCCGGTGTATCATTTTCAGGATATTATGAACAATAAAAAGCAGGGGCTGATGTCTGCCATATTAACCCTGGAGGAGGGCGGTGTTTTAGAGGGCAGCCTTGAAAAGTTAAGGGAGTTTTATGAGATAGGTGTGCGTTTGATTACCCTGACCTGGAACTATCCAAATGAAATCGGGTATCCGGGCTGTATGGAGCAGGTGCCTGTTCCGGAAAAGCCTGTAAACTGGAAGGTTGGTGGTGTATATCCGGGGCTTACAAAGCGTGGCATTGAAATGGTTGAGACCATGGAGGAAAGAAATATTGCTATTGATGTATCTCATTTGTCTGATGCAGGCTTTTGGGATGTGGCGTCTGTTACCAAGAAGCCTTTTCTGGCAAGTCATTCCAATGCCAGAAGTATATGCAGTCATAAGAGGAATCTATCCGATGCGCAGATACGCACCATTGCAGAGCGGGGCGGAGTGATTGGTTTAAATTTTTATGCCGGCTTTTTAGAGAACAATGGGTTAGAGGTATCTTTGGATAGCTTTATCAGGCAGATAAAGCATATTATTCAGGTGGGCGGCACAGAGGTACTGGCTCTGGGCAGTGATTTTGATGGTATCGATACAAATCCTGCCATGCCACATGCCGGTGCTTTGCCACAGTTGTTTGATGCAATGGCAGCAAGCGGTATCTCACCAAGTGTCATTGATAAGGTTAAGGGCGACAATGCCCTTCGTATGTTGAAAGAGGTTTTGAGATAAATGAGTTTACATTTCGTGCTGGGAGGCAGCGGCTCAGGAAAGAGTTATAGTACGTATAAGTGGATAATCGATGAGGCACTGAAAGCACCTGAAAGGCAGTACATTATATTGGTTCCGGACCAGTACAATCTGCAGATTCAAAGGCAGGTAGTGAAATTGCACCCGAGGCATGCCATTTTAAATATTGATGTGCTGAATTTCAACCGACTCTATCATAAGGTGATGGAGGAATTGGGCGGTGATACCCTGACTCCTTTGGATGATACCGGCAAGAATTTAATATTGCGTAAGCTGGCAGGAAGCATAAAGGATGAGCTTCCGGTTTTAGGTAAGCTTATGGACAGGAGTGGCTATGTTTCTGAGGTAAAGGCCATTATTTCAGAAATGCAGCAATATGGGATTACACCGGAGGAGATGACCCGGCTGATTAAAGGAAGTGCCGACAGGAGAGGGCTGCAGGCAAGGCTTCAGGATGTACAGAAGCTATATGAAGCGTATGTAAATTATCAGCAGGGAAGCTATCGTACCAGTGAGTCTATGTACCCAATCTTGACCAAGAGGCTGAAGGAGTCGCATTTTTTTCGGGACAGTATTGTGTTTTTGGATGGTTTTACCGGCTTTACACCTGTACAGCTTCACTTGGTTCAGGAAATGATGGTTCTGGCTAAGGAGACGTATGTAGCGATAAGTATCGATGAAGACCCTGCCGGGGTAACAGCAGATGAGCAGTTATTTTTCACAAGTGCCCAAAGTATCCGTGAGCTGGAGAAGCTGGCAGAGGAGGCTCGCGTTCCGGTTAAGCCTTATATATGGCAAAGGGAACAGAGACGTTTTGGCAATGAGCCGGCCTTGGTTCATTTTGAAAGGAATTTATTTCGAACAGTATCCGCTTCTTATAAAGAGGAGACGGAAGCTGTGCAGATATGGCAGATGGCAAATCCACGGCAGGAGAGTATGTGGCTTGCCGGAGAGATAAAGCGCCTGATACGTGAGAAAGGGTATTTATACAGAGACATTGCAGTGATTTGTGGCAGTATGGATACGTATCGATATCATTTGCAGGAAGCATTTTCGCAAATGGAAGTGCCATATTTCGTAGATGCAGTCAGCAAGATTTTGCATAATCCTGCCATGGAGCTTTTACAGGGTCTTTTAGAGCTTTTAGACAGGGATTTTTCTTATGCCGGTGTGATGCGTTATTTGCGCAGCGGCTTTAGTAGCCTTACCCCACAAGAGGTGGACTCATTAGAAGTATATTTTATGGAAACCGGTATCAGGGGGCGTAAGGCTTTTTTGCGGCCTTTCACCAGAAAGGCAAAGGATTTCTCCTTAGAGGTAATTAATTCTTACAGAGAAAAGCTTTTGACAGAGTTAGAGCCTTGTCTTTTTGAGGGGGAACAAACTGTTCGGTTTTATATAGAGCAATTATATACATTTTTAAAAGGGCTTGATGTAGAGTATCGGCTGCAAAAATATGCAGAGCAGTTTGAGCGTAAGGGAGACGCCGCCAAATCCAGAGAATATCGCCAAATTTATCGTAAGATTATGGATTTGTTTAATCAAATGGTAGTGTTGATGGGAGAAGAGACTCTTTCCTTTGAGAATTTTAGTGAAATATTAAAAGCCGGTTTTGAGGCATTAGAAGCCGGTGTACTTCCTGCCAAAGCTGACCAGGTAATAATTGGTGATATGGAACGTACCAGACTTGGGCAGGTAAAGGTGCTTTTTGTGATTGGGGTTAATGATGTAAATATTCCGGGGAGCCATGCCAAGGGTGGTATGATTTCCGATATGGACCGGGAATATTTGCAGGATATAGGCATTGCCATGGCTCCAACCAAAAGACAGCTTCAGTTTAGGCAGAGGTTTTATCTGTATCAACAGCTGACAGGGGCTTCTGAAAGATTGTATTTATCCTATGCGCTTGTAGATAATGCAGAAAAGGAGCTGCGACCGTCTTATTTTATCGGTACGGTAAAAAAGCTTTTCCCGATGGTTTATGTACAGCGTATTGGTACGTACGTTGTTCCGGAGCATGTATCAGAACTGTTTACACAAGCTGCAGCAATGCTTAGAAGGTATGCAGAGGGCAGTCTGCCGGGAGAACAATTTGGGCAGCTTTGTACCATATTACATGTTCTTAAGAAACAAGGGGCTTTAGAGCATGTGTCAAGGCTTGTGGAGCAGGCCTTTCTAACAGGCGGACAGGAGCGACTTGACAGTGAGGTTGCAAGAGCCTTGTATGGTAGTGTGTTGTATGGCAGCATCAGTCGTCTGGAGCAATATGCCGCTTGTCCGTATGGGCATTTTCTTAAATTTGGTCTGGGGCTCAGGGAGCCTAAGGAGTATGTTCTGGAATCGGCAGACTTGGGGAATATTTTTCATGATGTATTGGCCGGGTTTGGTAAGGATTTAGAACAGGCAGGATATACGTGGAAGGACTTTCCGGAGGAGTTTGGAGATGCCAGTATAGCTGAGAGGCTGGCAATGATTAAGGAGCAGTATGGAGACGAATTGTTACTGGACAAGGCTCGTAATGGTTATGCTTTGTCTCGGGCAGAGCGCATTTTAAAGCGCAGCTTAAGGGTGCTTAAGCGGCATATGCAGGCAGGTTCTTTCAGTACATATGGTTTGGAAATAGATTTCGATGTGTCCTGTGAATGGAATGCCACCAGAGAATTGATGATGCGTCTTAAGGGGCGCATTGACAGGCTGGATGTAGCTGTGGTGGAGGATGACATGTATGTGAAGGTCATTGATTACAAGTCCGGTAATAAACAGTTAGAGCTGGATTGTATGTATGCCGGGTTGCAAATGCAGTTAATCGTATATCTGGACAGTGCTGCCAAAATGCTTAAGGAACGTTATCCGGGGAAGAATGTACATCCTGCAGCCATGTTTTATTATAGGGTGGCAGATCCTGTTGTCAGTGTGGATGGTGCAGAGAATTTTGAAGAATTACCAACGGCACTTTTAAAGGAGCAGCGTAGTCGCGGTTTATTAAATAGTGATGATAGGGTAGTGCATTTGCTGGACAGTGAGATGGAGTCCAGCTCCCAGGTGATACCTTTAACTTTAAAAAAGGATGGTACGCCGGCAAGAGGAAGTGGAGTCTGCAGCGAAGAGCAGTTTGAAATCATGAGGCAGTTTATTCATCGTAAGCTTTATGAAATGGGCAGTGAAATTGTCTCCGGACATATAGAAAAAAAGCCTTATATGCGCAGCAGGCAGGAGGAAGGCTGCACCTATTGTCCATATAAGGGCGTATGCGGTTTTGATGAAAAGCAATATGGCTACGAAAAACGCCGTATAGAAGCATTGTCAGACGAAGAGGTTTGGACTAAAATGCAGGAAAAGTGTCAGTAGGAGGAAGTATGGCAGTAACATTTACTTTAGATCAGCAACGAGTTATTGATACGAGAAACAAAAATATATTGGTATCAGCAGCTGCAGGTAGTGGAAAAACAGCCGTACTTGTGGAGCGTATCATCAGGCGTATTATGGACCCTAAAGAGCCCGTTGACATAGACAAGATGTTAGTGGTAACTTTTACCAATGCCGCTGCAGCCAGCATGAAGGAGCGTATCAGTAATGCTATTCAGGCGCGCCTTGCCATGGAACCGGAAAATACCCATTTGCAAAGACAGGCCATTCTTGTGCATCAGGCACAGATTACAACCATACACAGCTTTTGCTTGTATTTAATCAAAAACCATTTTGAAGCCATTGGTCTCACGCCTGATTTTACAGTGGCTGATGAAGCCAGTGTGAGGTTATTGGCCGGAGAAATCAAGGAGCAGGTATTAGAAGAGGCCTTTGCAGAAGCCAATGCGGATTTTTTGTATATGGTAGAGTTTATCTGCCACAATGGCAAAGAGAGCAGTTTAGAGGAATATATGGACCAGCTCTATGCCAGAGCTATGAGTATGCCTTTTCCTAAAAGCTGGCTCATGGAGCGGAAAAAGGACTATGATTTTCAGAATCTTAAGGACTTTACAGACACAGATGCCGGTAAATACTTATACCTTCATATTCATGGGCTTTTAAAAAGCTATGAGGAGGCTTACGGGCAGTTGTATAGGATTGCCACACAGCCGGACGGGCCGTATATGTACGCAGACCTTTTGGAAGCAGAGCAGCAGTATCTGCAGAGAATGCTGAAACTGGAAAGTCTGGAGGATATCAGCAGGTTCTTACCGACCATGGACTTTGGCAGGCTTCCGGCAAAAAAGGATGACAGTGTAAATGCTGCAAAAAAAGAATGGGTTAAAAATAAACGTTCTGCTTACAAAAAGGCTATTCAAGAGCTTGGGGCACAATTTTTCGGAAAAGGGCCTCAAAGTATAGAGGTGGAGAACGCTGCCTGCAAAAGAGTAACGGAGGCATTGATTCAGATAACCCTTACTTATATGGAGCGGCTGACAGCGGAAAAAAGGCGTCGAGGCTTAATCGATTTTCATGATATGGAGCATATGGCGTTGGAAATATTGCTGCGTGAAACAGCGGATGGCTTTGAACCTACAGAAATTGCCTGCAGTTATCGGGAGTTTTTTGAAGAGGTTATGGTGGATGAGTATCAGGACAGTAACATGGTGCAGGAATTCCTTGTGACAGCTGTGTCAGATATAGCCAAAAGTAATCGATTTATGGTAGGAGATGTGAAGCAGAGCATTTACAAATTTCGATTAGCCAGACCGGAGCTTTTTATGGAAAAGTATCATTTGTATGCCGGGAAGGATACTGACAAAAATATCCGCATAGATTTAAAGCAGAATTTCCGCAGCAGAAAGGAAGTGCTGGAGGCTACAAACAGCGTGTTCGAAAAGGTGATGCTGCCGGAACTGGGAGGTATTGCTTATGATGAACATGCGGCACTTTATCCCGGGGCGCATTACATAGAAGCACCCGGTATGGAGGCCGAGCTTTTGGTTGTTACAGAGGATAGGCCGGAACATTATGATGCGAAGGAATGGGAGGCATATTGTGTTGCCGGACGTATTAAGGAGCTGATTCGTGAAGGACGTATTTTGGATGAAAGCGGCAATGGTTTGCGTCAGGTTACTTATGGGGACATTGTATTGTTGTTCCGTTCCCCAACCAGCTTTGAGGAAGCATACAAAAAGGTTTTCGAGGAGCAGCAAATTCCTATATTTATGACCTCAGGAAGTGGTTATTTTGATGCGGTGGAGATACAAAATCTGGTAAAGCTTTTACAGGCAATTGAAAATCCACGCCTGGACATTCCTTTCTTTGGTGTATGTACTTCTGTTTTTGGTGGTATGAATGAGAGTCAGTTGGCTAAGGTAAAGGTACACTATAAAGAAGCTCTTCATGGCAGAGACATCAAAAAATCAGAACAATGTCTATATGATATGCTTTGTCTGTATGCAAGGGATTTTCCGGAGGATGAGATTACAGTAATCATTAAGCAGTTACAAGAGAAGTTACAAAAATATCGCGAGCAAATGGAGTATCTGACGGTTGCGGAGCTTTTATATCAAATTTTGCGGGATTTTCATTATCGCGAATATATCAGTGTGTTGCCTGACGGAGAAAAAAGGCTTGCCAATGTAGCTTTGTTGTTAGAGAAGGCCACTACCTTTGGAGCAGGAAGCTACCGGGGACTGTTTGCTTTTACTTCCTACATAAACCAGTTGCATAAGCAGTCTATTGATTATGGTGAGGCCGGAATGGTGGAGCACACGGATGCAGTTCGTGTCATGAGTATCCATAAAAGTAAGGGGCTGGAATTTCCGGTTGCTATTGTATGTGGTATGGGTCAGAATTATCAAATGCGTGACAAGCAGCAGATGATTTTAATTGACAATGACATGGGCGTGGGGATGGATTATGTAAATCCTCTTCTGCGCAGCAAAAATAAAACCTTACGCAAGAATGTGATTGCATTGAAAATGGAGCAGGAAATTCTGGCAGAGGAGCAGCGCATCTTGTATGTGGCAATGACCAGAGCCAAGGAAAAGTTGATTATGGTTGGATATAAGGCCAAATTTGAAGGACCACAGATGCAGGATTTTGAGCTTACTCTTAATTTGGCAAAGGGCACCTGTATGCTTTCAGATGTGCTTATGGCCAAGTCTTATTTGGATTTATGCCTTTTGGCTCGCCATGAACATAGTCCGATTGTTATCAGAGAGATGACTATGGAGGACTATGTTGTGAAGGAAATAACGGAGACTGTGAGCCGGGACGAACGCAAGGAATGGCTGCTTACGAGGCTTAAGCAGGGCAGTACATCCGTGAGTGATATGCAGGCTGATGAACATCAATTATATCAGACTTGCATGGAACACTTTGCGTTTAAGTATCCATATGATGACTTGAAGGACTTGTACACTGCCACCAGTGTGTCAGAATTGAAAAAGGCTGCCATAAAAGAAGAGCAGGCTGATGTACATGATATATTTGAAAAGGAAAGGGAGAAAGAATTGTTTCCATATATTCCTCCTTTTATGCAGCAAAAAGTGGAGATGAGCGGTGCGGAGCGTGGTACTGCTTATCATAGGGTGATGGAGCTTGTGGACTTCAGGAAGCCCCCTGCAAAATATGAGGAATGGCAGCAGAGCTTAGAGGAAATGGTAAAAACCGGCAGACTGTCAGAAAGGCAGAAGGAGTGTATTTATATTCCTATATTATGTAAGTTTATGACGTCTGACATTGCAAGGCGCATGCGAAAGGCTGCAGAAAGTGGGCTTTTACACAAAGAACAGTCCTTCTATTTGGGCGTGCCGGCTAACCAGGTAAATGCAAGCTTCCCAGCAAAAGAATTAATGCTGATACAGGGAATCATAGATGTTTACTTTGAAGAGGATGGCGAGTTGGTGCTGGTTGACTACAAAACAGACAGCGTAACAAACGGTCAGGAGCTAGTGGAGAAGTATCAAACACAGATGCTGTACTACACGAAGGCATTGGTGCAGACATTGGATAAGAAGGTTAAGGAAGTGATTTTGTATTCGATGTCGCTTGGGGAGGAAGTCAAGCTGGAAGCTTAAGATGGACAGATGAGTACAGGGGTATTGTGACATAATAAAAGTCGCATACCCCTGTAGATTATTTGTCAAAATTTTAATTTTAATTGCTTAAGTGCAGTTAATTTGCTAATGTCTTAATTCTTGTCAGGGCTTCTTTAACCGGTGGCAGTGTAATCACGATGAAAGTGATAACGGCCTCTGTAAAAATATAAGCACCATTGTAGCAAATAGAATAAATAGGTACTGACATGCCATATCCTGCAGCACTGCTTCCAAAGAAAGCAACCCCGGAGATAAAAGCGAATATAAAACGACCAAGAATACTTATAGCATATCCTTTATATAAGCCATATTTGCTGTTTGCAAACATTCCGGATAATCCCAACGCACCAAAGGCGAAGATGTAATCGATAAATAACTGCGGTAAACTGATTACATATGGGTCAATAATTAATTGCAGCAGTCCGTAAGCAATAGCAGTTAAGATACCGGTGCGAAGCCCATACCAATAACCAATTAAACTAATAAATAACATACTCATCAGTGTTACAGAGCCCCCCATTGGCATACGCCAGATTTTTAAATTGGACGTTAACACACCCAATGCCATGCTCATGGCGCAGAAAACCAAATGTTTGGTGGCAAGTTTGCGTGACTTGGTAAAAAATGCCGCAGCCAAAAGCATGCATAACATAATGACGATGAGAGCCATGTAGCCCCAGATAGTCAATTCATAGTAGTTGCCCCATTCCGGGTCAACAATTTCCTTTGCAAAAATTTCTAACATAAAAAATCCTCCTTGGTTTCTAGGAGGAAGCAATAAAGCAAACAGAGTTATTACGTGCACTTAATAAATCTGTTTTGTATTGTATAACAGCCAAGTACTGTAGCTGTTATAAATCTGCTTCCTTACGCCGGTATTAACCGGTTCAAGTTATGAGGGTTAGAGTGATGGGCACTCAATCTCAGCAATTGCTCCCCTAGCATATATGTAGTTTGGTAACTTGTACCACTGCTAATATACACCTAAATATTGCTTATGTCAAGCTCCGGTTTGACGGGCTGCGGCCACCCCAGTTTTTCAGTAAAGGAAGGTATCACACGCTCATTTTTGGGGACGCTTCCGCTCAACGAAAGGCTGCAGCGGTACTAACCTCGACTTCGGCATTCATGCCTCGTCTCGCTAAGGACCGGCGCCTTTCAATGCCCCATAAACGAGCGTGTGATACCTTCCTTTTCTGTAGTACTACGATGGCCGCAGACATACAAACC
>JAFXDD010000037.1 GCA_017516285.1 Lachnospiraceae bacterium | reverse complement strand
TGTTCGTACATACGCTGAAGAGTTACCTATAGAGGAAGCAGTAGAGAAGGCAATTAATGAGTGCATTCAGGAAGGCATCCTAAAGGATTTCCTGGAAGCCAACAGAGCGGAGGCGATGAAAGTGAGTATTTATGAGTACAACGAACAAGAGCATATACGCATGGAACGTGAGGACGCCTTCGAGGATGGACGTAAAGCCGGACATAAACTTGGCCTCGATGAGGGGCATAAGCTTGGCCTTGACGAAGGTCATAGACTTGGCCTTGACGAAGGACGTGAAGAAGAACGTGCTCAGATATTTACTTTAATAAATAAAATGTCTGCTAACGGCCTCGGTAATCAAACCCACAGACTGGCCAGTGACCCTGATTTTTATCAGGAGATGGTAAAGAAGTATCTTGATATATGATTAGCCCCAATTAATTAGTTTTCTCTCACATTTAATTCGAGTGTCAAATCGACATTTTGCCCACTATCGCGGTCAATATTTTCTCTTATACTATCATAAAATAATCTCAGTTGAAACCGATACTGGTCAATTGAGGTGTGTTATGATAGTGCAAAATACAAATAAGATTTGGAAAATAGGCGATAATCTGAGGCATTTACGCGTGTCACATGGTTATTCTCAGGAAACACTTTGCACCATGCTGAAAGCTTATTCCTGTGATATCAACAGAAGTACATATTCCAAATACGAGTATGGTGAGTTGAATATTAAAATCAGCGTAATTGTTGCCCTAAAAGAGCTTTACCACTGTTCTTATGAGGAATTTTTTAACAACCTGACCTCTGCCACCGAACAAACCGAGCAATCTATGTTGGTGCAGAAATTAAGAAGAGATTTAAGGATGGGTGACAATCTAAAGCGTTTACGTCTTCAGCACAACTATTCACAGGAAACACTATGTGTGAAGCTGCAACAACGTTCTTATGATATTGGCAGAACCACCTATTCCAAGTATGAAAACGGAGAATTAAATATCAGAGCCAGTATTATCTTAGCTTTGAAAGAGCTTTATGGCTGTTCTTTGGATGATTTTTTTAAAGGCTTGGGTTAACCCCAAGCCTTTCTGTATTTATGCAATATCTCACATTATTTTAATCGGATTACACCATAACCATTATCATTTCTCTTATAAAGTACCTCTACCTTGCCGGTATCACCATTCTCATAAACAAAGAACGGATGGCCCAGCTCTTCTAACTGAATCATTGCTTCATCAACCGTCATCGGCTTGCGCTCATATTCCTTCACACGAAGTACTTCCATTACAGGCTCATCATCCTGCTCAATGCCCATCTGCTTGATGCTCTGGGTTTTGTCAATACGTGCCTTTTCTTTGATGATCTTTTTTTCGAGAGTCTTTACCACGTCACCAAGAATCTGATATACGGTAACCCCATGCTTACCATACTCTTCTACGCGAAGTAATTTACCATTATAATTGGTTGTCAACTCTACAGACTGCATCTTGGAGGATGCCTTAATTGTTACGTTAATCCTTTCCAGATTATACTTGTCCAGCTTCTCCAGCCTATCTTTTACAACGTTTTCCAAAGCTGCGGTTTTTTCTACATTTCTAGTTAATATATTAATCATAGCCACACCCCATACAGTTAAAACTGTATGTTTCCTTTCGTTATGTTGTATGTTTATTATAAAGTATTTTTGTGTAATTTTCAAGCACTTTTCTTGTAATTACCAAAATTTTCTGATTTTTCTCTTTTTTGTATCCCAACACTTTGCACTACAATCCTAATTAATCCTTTAAAAAAGTATTTCATATTTGACCTAAATATGTTACACTGTTAAAAGTCAAGAAAAAAGCCAAAAAGGAAAAAGCTATGATTACGAATATATGGAAGCATTTTAACTTAGTATGTCATCATAAATGGGAGGTTTTTAAGCTCTGCTGCCGTGCCGGCATTCCGTTACAAGGTGCCCTGCATGACATGAGCAAATTTACTCTTTCCGAATTTATAGAAAGCGTTAAGTATTATAACGGACGTCGTTCCCCTTTAGCAGTCAGTCGTGAGGTAAATGGCTACAGCAAAGCCTGGCTGCACCACAAAGGCCGCAACAAGCATCACTGGGAATACTGGATTGACGGTTACATACATGGCGGCTATGGCTGCATTATCCCTTTCCGCTATGCCTGTGAAATGGTTTGCGACATGATTGCTGCCAGCAAGGTATATAAAGGCAAGGAATATAC
Source organism: Lachnospiraceae bacterium (assembly GCA_017516285.1). The sequence goes on along the minus strand of JAFXDD010000037.1, from coordinate 11,935 downwards.
CTTGGACTGTCCACTTAAATATTTTGAAGCCCAAACCTACGGTCCCTTCGTACATCCCCAGATTCAGGATTTTATGCGTGCTGCCTTTACCGCGTACGCAGAGCAGGGACCAAAGGCCATTACCAAGGCACAGCTGGCTGAATTTTACCAGACGTATGTTACTACGAGTTGATTTCATCCCCGACATCCACCGGCTGAATTTTAAACAACACCCACAACAGATTAATCAGCACTACCAAAAGGCATATTGCCAGCAGCATAATGACTGCCGAAATATTGTAGGCACCAAACAAATAATTCAGAACCTGCAGGACTGCGAAAGCGACTCGCAGCAGTTTAAGATTTTCTGTTCGGTCAGGCTGTACTGCTTCTATACGACCAGCTATTTCACCCACCAAAATATATATCGTATAAGTGCTGATTACTGTAATAATCAAATTTTCCAATCCATTATCAAACTCAAGTATCCAATGCAGAAAACGATTCACAATCAGTACTATGAGAAGGGGACACATTCGGCGTTCTGTCTCCGTCATTTCCTGACTTTTAAATGCCCGCCAAATCAAGTATAATCCAAGAAAATCCGGAAGCAAATCCCATCTTCCCACATTGATACTCGTAAATAGCAATACAAAGCCCCACTTTAAGTAAGTTAATGCTTCCTTCATCATTGTCTTATCACCTCCACACATACTCCATCATAGTAAATCCAGGCGATAAAATGCAGTTTTTCTGTACCATCCCAGCCATCGTAGCCGCCTCCGCCTCCGGAAATAAGGATTCTCTTGTCATTTTCAATGGCATTGCCATCGATTGCACGCCATGCCTTTCCATCGGAAGAGGAATAATTGACACTGCCAATCTCTTCTAAATCTGGTGAATTGTCTCCTGACCACTTCTTTGCTTCTCCTAAAGCGTCGCGAGCCAAGTATACCTCCTGCTCCATAAGCGTTTCTAACGGCAGCTCTGCCCACGACATACCACTGCCTGCATCCTGTATAAATTCCTCTTCTGTAAAGGAATGAAACGCTATATTAATCTTCTTGCCATCCAACTGCTCATCCCCCTGATAAACAGCATACACATAAGTATTTTTATATTGCATATCGAACTGCTTTGGATATTCCGCCATCTCCTCTTTTTCCTTTACAGTAGGTATACTGCCCTGATAAATTTGCCATCCGAAATTTGATTGGAAAAGAGAGAAAAACCTGGCCTCATTATACCCCAAAGCTTGGACACTCCAATCACCACTGGTGCCTTCTGCCATAATCATTGGCTTTGGCTCTTCCTGCCACCGGCTCTCAGTATGCACCTCTTCGAGAATTCTTTTCACCTTCCAGCCTTCCTGATACAAAAGCTCCAGCACCCAGTTTACAAAAGAAGTACCTCCCTGCTCCTTTACAGACAGCTCCGCTGTTGCGGTGCCCCTCTTCCCATCTCCGCACAAGTTATAAATCCTACAATCTGTCATATAATTTCCATCATAGACAAACCAGGGATTTTCTAAAATTTCTTCCCGGAAGTTCAGCCACTCAGCCGGAGAATAGTAGTCGGCATTGGCCGCATTACCGATGTATGATTTATCTCTGATAATCCATCGCACAAATTTATCCTGGCTAAACATTTCCCAAATCCACTCTTCCAACGCCGGTAATTCCTCCTTTGGTGCTACCGCCATCAGGTAAATTGGATTCATTTCCTTCATAGCCTTCAGGTAAAGATAAAGCGCCTGCTCCTTGGTTTCTGCTTCATAGGTTAAAGCACGGAGCATAACTCTTTCCAAATCCTTTTTATCTTCTACGCCACAGGAAACAATATTTTTAGCTTCACAGTAGCCGATGCTGGCCACGCTTAATATAATCGTAATGCACAATGCTACAAAGCCCACGCCTTCTGGCACTCGTCTGAAATCAACAATTCGTTTTATGCGAGTGTGCATATTACGGCATGAATTAGCCATATTGGTAGTACCGATTTTGAATCCATGCAGCTTCTTTTTGGATGCCATTCTCAGCAAAATATTACCATAATTTTTTTCTACCGCTGCGCTATCTGTTGCTTTCTCCAAAGCATCATCGTTCACTATATCCGTTTCAGTCTTTCCCTCATCAATAACCTTGCCTGACTGTCGCCGCACCTTGGTCATCAGCTCCAGCACCCGCTGATCACAAAGAGCTTCACTATCATTTAAAATCACTGCAGTCACATACCAAATCAACGGATTAAACCAATTAAGGATTCTTACTATGTGCAAGACATAATTAATCAATACGTCACCATGTTTTTTATGTAAAAGCTCATGAACAATGACCTCCTCCGGCACACCCTCTACAGGAAGCACCAAAACCGGTGAAAGTAGCCCACATACACAAGGCATTGCCCCTTCGCCCACACGAACACGCCTGCAAGACTTTAAGCCATACTTTTCTGCAATGGCAGACAAATTGTCGCATAGCTCCTTATCGGCTTTATTCATACGGAATACTTTGATGTGCACCATCAAAGCCACCATCAGATAATAGCCCAAAAATACTAAGGCGCCTACCAGATACACCGAACGTAAGCCTTCCAACAAATTTACAATCCCGGCTCGCTCTGCCCGTAACGCCCAAAGCTTCGTCCAAAAATTCACCGGTATAGCTTCAAACAAGGACAGCGGACTCTTTAGCCAATCCATAGACAGAGGCGCTAACATACGCACTCCAAGCACCATCCATATCAGGTAATGCCAACGTGCATCCAGCTTGTCATGAAATAAACGCTTCATGGCCAATAATAACAACGCTACAATTGACACCACTAAAAAATATTCCAACATCTGCCATATACTCATTAAAATCCCTCCAAATAACTACCATACCTTCCTTCTGTCACACACTGCTTTACAGCTCGTCAAGCAATCTACGCAGCTGTGTCACATCCTCTTCACTAAGACCGCCATCCCGCACAAAGGCCGCCACCATACGCCCTGCACTGCCCTGATAAACTCTATCCAAAAAGCTCTGCCGCTCTTCCTTCTCACATGCCTCACGACTTACAAGCGCCACATACCGATGTGGACTCTGCTCCTTTATCACCTGCAGATATCCCTTATCACACAGACGCTTCAAGAATGTATGCACCGTATTTTTGTTCCACTTATCGCCCAAAAGCTCCATAAGGCATGACTGAGTAATCCCTGCACCCGATTGTCTGTAGTCTGTCTCCTTACCTGCCATCCCCTGCCTTTCTACTGCACTCTTACTGAGTTCCGCATACTGCCACACTACATCCATAATCTGCCACTCACTCTCTGATATTCTGTTAATTCGCTCCTTCTCCATAACACACCTCCTAATGCTTTTCACATCCCTGCAAGCCCCTCTGTATACAAAACAAGCCTACAAATGTAGTTCCTAATTACAGACTACACTTGTAGGCTTGTTTTGTCAAGCTTTTTTGTTTAATTAAGTAAGTTTGTACTGCTGTCAGACATCACACCGAAGCATAGTGCTTTTGAATGCCTTCTAGCGAGCGTCGGTCCTTAGTGAAGCAAGATGCTTGCATCGTAGCTGAACTTAGTACCGCTACGTGAACTTAGAGCGCAAGCGTGCTGAAAAAACACTATGCTTCGGTGTGATATTTGACAGCAGTAGCGACTTACTTACGCAACACCTTCGATGGTGACACCCCATACCGCTTTTTAAAAAGCTTACTGAAATGGTAGGCATCGTCATACCCTACCTCAAGAGCCACCTCCTGAATATTGCCTTCCCAGCCATTTTCTAAGAGTTCCTTCGCCTTCTCCAAACGGATATTAATCAAATATCGGATTGGAGTATCACCTGTCTCAGCCTTAAAAATTTTGGATACGTAAACTGTACTCAAATAAGTATTAACCGCAATCTGGTCCAGGGAAATTTTTTCAGCATAATGATCCTCGAAATAATCAATGACCTGTTCTACCACGTACTTTTTATTGACTGACTTGAAGGAACAGCCGGTAGTAACTGCAACCGCCTCCGTCTGCTCACGTACCAGAAATAAAAGTATCTGCATCAGGTAAGATTTCAGCATAAAATATCGGCCGGTACGACGCACTACATTCTCTGCGTCCATAGAAGTAAATATCTTGAATAATTTCTGGCGAAGCTCGCCCTGTGTATGAATGACTGCACCTTCCTCGGGTAACGGCACCTCATTGGGCGCAAAGTGTTCAAACTGCACATCGGTAAAGCCTACGCTGGCCTCAGTAGTAGGATTTTCCGGATTACTAACCAGTGACTGATGAGTCACCCCCGGATTAATCACTAGCAAATCGCCCTCAGATACCGGATATATTTTGTTATCGATGCGGTACTTGCCCTGTCCGGACAGTATAAAAATAAGCTCCGCAAAATCATGGCTGTCGGATTTTGCTCCGTCTGTAGTCTTGGTACCCTTCCAAAAATACAAAAATGTCGGGTTAAGTTCTTCAATCTTAATGGTGCTTTTTCCCATGATGTCACCCCATTTTCCCATACCGTTTCCGGCAGTTTTTCTGTTAATTGTATTTTAAAGCTTTCCCCCAAAAATGCAAACCCTTTTACAGAAAATTACATGATTTTTACAAAATACTACATTTAATTTTTTTACCGGGAAGACTATTTTAAAAGCAACCAGACAACACAATTCATGCCTGCATTACAAAGTGAATGCAGACTACCGAAAGGACGGTTGATACTATGACTCCACTAAAATGGTTTTATTCATTCCTAAGAAAGTACCGTTCCCTCATGCTGAGCGGACTTTTGATGACCACACTCATTGTAGTGCTTTCCATGGTCAATCCACAAATCTCCGGAATGATTGTGGATGACGTTATTGAAGGCGGTGAGACGGATAGACTTTTGCCACTGGTAGGCTTTATGCTTCTTACCACTGCCCTTATCAGCATCCTGCGCTTCTGCCACCAGATTACCTTTGAGAAGGCATCTCAGGGTGTTTTATATGACATGCGTAATAAGGTATACCGCAAGCTTTTACAAGAGGATTTTACCTTTTACAACAAGAAGCGTACCGGCGATTTAATGAGCCGCCAAACAGGTGATATGGATGCAATACGCCACTTTGTGTCATTTACCATTTACGTCAGCTACCAGTATACTCTGTATTTTATTTTTGCACTGACCATGATTTTTACCATTAATACAAAGCTGGCTCTGGCCATGCTGATTGTGTTACCTTTTACCCTGTTAAATACCTTCCTGCAGTCCAAGAAAATCCGGCCGGCATTTAAGCGTAATCGTGAGTGTTTTTCTGCCTTAAATGCCTTTGTGCAGGAAAATATCAGCGGTAACCGCGTGGTACGTGCCTTTGCCAAGGAAGATTTTGAAATAAAGAAGTTTGCAAAGGAAAACGATAACTACCGCAGCGCCCAGATTGCTGCCAGCCGCGTGTGGATGCGCTTTTTACCGGTTTACGAAATTCTGGCTTATGCCCTGAATATTATTTTAATGCTCTTTGGTGGCTACCTGGCCATTCAGGGCGAGATTACCCTGGGCAATCTGGTAACCGTCAACGGCTACTTGTGGATGTTAAATTCTCCACTGCGTATGATTGGTTGGCGCATTAATGAAATTGTAAATTTTATGACCTCGCTGGAAAAAATTTACACCACCTATAAAGAAGAGCCACATGTAAAAACACCTCCAAAAGGCCTTACAAAAAAGCGGCTGGAGGGTGCTGTGGAATTTAAAAATGTCTCTTACCGGGCAGATGACGAAGACATTGTTATGGATATTAACTTCAAGGTAGAGCCGGGCCAGACCGTAGGTATTATCGGTGCTACCGGTTCCGGCAAGTCCACTATCATGAACCTGCTCTGCCGTTTTTACGATACAACCTCCGGACAGGTACTGATTGATGGTGTGGATGTACGAGAGAGAAATCTTTATAACCTGCGCGATAACATAGGCATGGCTATGCAGGAAGTTTTCCTCTTTTCTGATACCATTGAAGGTAATATTGCCTATGGTCGTCCAAATTGCTCCTTTGAAGAGGTAAAAAAAGCCGCGGTCATGGCAGATGCCAACCACTTTATTAAAGAAATGCCGGAAGGCTACGATACCATTGTAGGAGAACGCGGCGTAGGCCTTTCCGGCGGCCAAAAACAGCGTATTTCCCTGGCCAGAGCTCTCCTCAAAAATCCGGCCATCCTGATTTTGGACGACACCACCTCTGCTGTAGATATGGAAACGGAAAGCTATATCCAAAAGCAGTTAAAAAACATCAATAATTCCTGTACCATTTTTGTTATTGCTTATCGTATTTCCTCTGTAAAGGATGCAGACGTGATTTTGGTAATGGACGGAGGACATATTATTGAACGCGGTACTCATGAGGAGCTTTTACGGCAAAACGGCTATTATGCCAAGACTTTCCGCAATCAATACGGGGAAATACCGGCAGAGATTTCTGTACAGAAGGGAGAAAGCTGATATGGCAAGAAATAAATATGACGTAGACGAAGTATTGGAAGAAAGCTTTGACGTGGGGCAATTAAAGCGACTGGCCAGATACATCATTCCTTACAAAAACAAAATGCTGGGCATTGTATTTCTGATGCTCTCCTCCTCTGCTCTGACCATGCTGGTACCGATTTTTTTACAGAGAATTATGGACTTTTGCATTCCGGAGAAGGACATGAAAACCATTATATTTTACTGCGTGATGACCTTACTGATTGCCTGCTATGCAGCACTGTCACTGGCCATGAAAATACGTACTATGACAGTAGTAGGCCAAAATATCGTCCATGATTTACGTGCCGATTTGTTCAATCACTTACAAAAGCTGCCTTTTTCCTACTATGACAGCAGGCCTCATGGCAAAATTCAGGTCCGCGTGGTAAATTATATCAACAGCCTCAGCGACCTTTTAAGCAACGGTATTGTGAACACCTTTACGGACCTTTGCAACCTGATTTTTATTGTGATTTTCATGCTGATTGAGGATGTAAAGCTGACGCTGGTCTGCCTGTGCGGACTGCCCCTTTTAGCAGTGGTTGTTATTTTTATCAAGAAAAAGCAACGCTGGGCGTGGCAGATACAGAGTAATAAGCAATCCAATCTGAATGCTTACATTGCAGAAAGTATCAATGGTATTCGGGTTACCCAGTCCTTTGTACGCGAGAAGGAAAACGCAGCTATTTTTAATCGTCTGAGCAATGATACCCGAAGTGCCTGGATGCGTGCCCAGAAATACAGCTTCACCATGCAGCCAAGTGTGGATATTATTTCCTCCCTGACCACCTCCTTTGTGTATGTGCTGGGTGTGCGCATGATTTTGGCGCCGGACTCTACGTTAACCGCCGGTATTCTGATTGCATTTACTGCATACATCAGCCGCTTTTGGGCTCCTATTAATACGCTTGCCAGCTTTTATAATTCTCTGCTGACGGCAGTGTCTTATCTGGAACGTATTTTTGAAACTATTGACGAGCCGGTGGTTGTAAAGGATGCATTAGATGCGGTACCGATGCCGCCAATTTACGGCAAGGTCACCTTTCAGGATGTTTCCTTCAGTTATGAAGAAGGCCACAAGATTTTAAATAACGTGAATTTCACTGCCGAAAAAGGGGAAACCTACGCTATTGTAGGTCCTACCGGTGCCGGCAAGAGTACTATTGTAAATCTGCTCAGCCGCTTTTACAACGTAGATTCCGGGCAGATACTGATTGACGGTGTAGATATCTCCAAGGTAACCCTCCACTCCCTGCGCAGCCAGATGGGTATCATGATGCAGGACAGCTTTATTTTCAGCGGCACCATCATGGACAACATCCGCTATGGCAACATGGAAGCTACCGACGAAGAAGTCATTCAGGCAGCCAAAACGGTTTGTGCCCACGACTTTATTATGGAGTTAGAAAATGGCTACTACACCCAGGTCAATGAGCGTGGTACCCGCCTTTCCGTGGGCCAGCGCCAGCTTATCAGCTTTGCCCGGGCTATCCTGGCTGACCCCAAAATCCTAATACTGGACGAGGCCACCTCCAGCATTGATACGGAGACCGAAATTCTGCTGCAAAAAGGCTTAAACCGCCTTTTAGAAGGCCGTACTTCCTTTATCATTGCACACAGGTTGTCCACTATCAAGAATGCGGACTGCATCATGTACGTGGATAAAGGTGATATATTGGAAAAAGGAAATCATGCTGCTCTGATGGAGAAGAAGGGAGAGTATTATAAGCTTTATATGTCACAGTATGAGTTTTTGAAATAGCAATCTAATAAAACTATCTAAAATAGATTTGCAGAAGATGGAAAGGCGCTGCCGCATGAACAAAATCCGTTCATGCGATGGCGCCTTAAATCATGAATTTCTACTTCTTCCTATACCGTGGCTCTATCACCACCACATATACCACCATAGCCGTAATAGCCAAAATCATACATCCCAATATCGAAAAAATAAGCCATGGTGAATTCTGACCACCCAAAAACGGAAGGCCTAATACTATAAACACTGCTCCAAAACAAATCCACAGCTTTCCCAGGGCCTTATTGTAGGCTTTTACGTCTGTAACCTCAAACTTTGGCACATTGGCCCAGAAGCCGAAGGCTTTCTGATTTTTGGCATAGATACTGAAAATTCCCCATACGATAAACACCAGACCCATTATTGTCCAAATAATAAATGCTTCTAGCATCTTTCACACTCCCTTCATTTATACAATAAATACAGTATGGAAATTACAACTATTCCTGCAATCATAATACCTGTCACAGCACTTCAATTACCGTCAGTACTTCACCATCCACCACAAAACGCACATCATGCCCTGCAAAAGCCACGCCGTATTTGCGTGTGGGGTCATTATGGTAAGATGGCCTTGGATCCTGCTTCAATACCGCTATAATTGCCGCCTGCTTTTCTGCAGGAAATCTTGCAAGCAGCTCTTCCGGAAAGACTACCTGTAATTCATAATCCTTTACCTCATGGGCAAAACCTCCTGTAGCATCCATATGGCAGTCCACGTAAGGCAAATAAGGCTTAATATCATAAATAGGCGTGTTGTGGCGCAAATCAACCCCTGACACGTGCAACACCGGCCCTCTATCGGTGTCCCATTCCATGCGCTCCAGCTTCACACTGGACAAGCCGATTGGATTGGGCCTGAATGGAGAACGGGTAGCAAACACACCCATGTGCTTATTCCCACCAAGTCTGGGCGGCCGCACAGTTACAGACCAGTTATCACGCTCCACACCTTCAAACTGCCACAAAAGCCATATATAATTATAACCTTCCAATCCCTTTAAAGCCTCCGCCTTACGGTACTCCGACTCAAACACGATAGTACCCTTCAGTTCCTCCACCAGACCGCTCTGGCGTGGAATGCCAAACTTTTCCGGAAAATCGGTTTCTATTCTTGCAATAGCCTTCAGTTCCATTCCTATGCCTCTCCTTGACAGCCCTCCGTCCTGATTGTACTCGTTCCATCTGCTACATCCTTGTCAGCCGTCAAACGTTTCTTTGGCCTGCCCTTACTGTCAAAATTTCTCTTCAAAGCCCGCTCTGTAGGCACAATAACATAAATCAACGGTACCAGCTGTATGATACACAGTACACTGCCCACAGTACCTATAACATCCTTATCTCTACCGATTACCAGCAGCATGGCTACTATCGTCAACATCAAAAGCCACTTGCCCCACTTAAACCAAAGAGTGCCTGCATATTGGTGGGCAAAGTCCCATGCCTCCTGACTTTTGGTAGACCTCTCTGTGCGGTATCCATAGCCCCAATTAATGGTCTTTGGCGGCTTATGTAAAAACACCCAGCCAAAGCCCAGCATTGCAGCCGGTATTAATAAATTCATAATTAACATAAAAATCCAGCATCCCATATTGCCCTCCTAATACTCATCTGCTCATCTCCCCGGCACTGCTTCATCATAAAGCAATTATTTCAGCAGATACTTCTTATACGCCTTACGGGCGTCCAAATGAATCTCCTTAAAGAATAATACCAACCATACTACATAAGCGAAAATTGCCGCATAACCGCTTATCAACCAGGAAGCCAATGCTCCTGCAGCCATCACACCAGTCCATATCCCAAAATCTCTGGCAGTATCTCTGGCAATCCATGCCCTGTCATAACGCATACGCTCCCACTCAGGCATAGCATTAAAACCACTAAGCAGGTTGGCAGCACGTTCCTTACCAAAATAAAAAATCAATGCCGCACCCCCAAAGAAAGGAACTAATATGATACACATCCAAAAGCCAATATTCATGCTGCAACCTCCTCGTAGCAATATATATATTATACAACCATGCCATAACATTTTCAAGAGTAAAACCTTAATCATTTGCCGTTTCAAAAATCAGCCATTTTTCATCCACATTAATTTCAATGGTGCCCCCTGCTCCATACTGATAACCATAACCTGCTCCAAAATTGGACTGATTATCCTGCGCTGGCACTTCTTCGGCTTCCACCGTGCTTTCAATCTTTCCATCCATGACACCACACCGCAAAGCCTCACTCACCTTGCCAGTATCATGGTATACCTTGCCTTTTACCCTTACCATTCGAGCCGGTAACTCCGGGCCAATAGTAATATACCGCTGCAAAATAGCATTCAATGTTTCCTTATCGTCTGCGGTCAATACCAGACGTTTTTCACCCTTTTCATCATTTATGGTTCCACAATCTGAATGATAATTTACCACATCTCCGTTGATTAATATAAAACAATCATTAAAACAATCCGCAGTTCCTTCCTTCCATTCCCCGGACTGCAGTATCGACAGAATCGTAGCCTCCTGCTCCGGCAATAAGCCATACACGCCTTTCTCTTCCGGCATCAGATTAGTCGAATACTCCCACTCACCTCTTCTAGCTACCATAATCTCAATTTTATCCTGCTCCAGATTCACAGGCGCCGTATCAATTACTCTGTTGGCCAAACCATTCATACGCTGACAAGCCTCATAATTTCCCTGATATCCACTACCATCAATAACAAGAAACGGTGCAATCGCGGCTACCTCCAACACCCTGCCGTCCGTCCGGGTAATCTCAAACTCCACCCACTGACCACTATACTCGCCATAAGAATTATCCTTCTTATAAACCTTCACCATATCCAGAATTCCCAACAGCTCCTGTACCTCTTCTTCACCTAGCTGCGCCTCCTTCCCCGGTGGATTCGCAACTACCTTTACTGATGCAATATCCTCATACACCAAATCATATAACCTTCTCGTTACATACTTCGTGTAAACCTCCAGACCAGCTGCAACCAAAATGGCCACTGCCGCCACTACCACTATACATATACCTATTTTCTTCTTCATCTCAATTTCCTCCTAAATTCCGGTTTGTAGGGGTGACGAATAATTGCTCCCTCTCGTCAAATCTATGTTTTGCTAAGGACAGCTATATAAGTTCTTTTAGAACCCGCTCTCGCTCAGTGAAAGGCTGCAGCGGTACTTAGTTCAGCTACGGTGTAAACACCTTGCTTCACTAAGGACCGGCGCCTTTCAATGGTTCTATAAGTACTTATATTGCTGTCCTTAGCATTACACAGTAAATACCATAGGGAGCAATTATTCTGTCCTACTACAAAACGGAATTTGCCACTAGGTTACAAAATTTGCTAGATAAAACATACTGCTTCCACAAGCACCATTATACACAATAAGCAAGCTTTTTACTAACGGAAACTTGCTTATTATAGTTAAATAGTTTGTATGTCTGCGGCCATCGAATACTGCAGAAAAGGAAGGTATCACACGCTCGTTTATGGGGCATTGAAAGGCGCCGGTCCTTAGCGAGACGAGGCATAGGTGCCGAAGTCAAGCTTAGTACCGCTGCAGCCTTTCACTGAGCGAGAGCGTCCCCAAAAACGAGCGTGTGATACCTTCCTTTATTGAAAAACTGGGTTGGCCGCACCCCC
>JAFXDD010000036.1 GCA_017516285.1 Lachnospiraceae bacterium | reverse complement strand
TGCAAAAATTGCTCTGGCCGGATTATCCAATACTACTCCTCCCATGATTTCACCTAACCTTTCTCTTATTCTGTCATATCCTGCTGTTACATGCTCTATGATGCGCCTGCTCATTAATATGATGGTGTACACGGCATGTCCGTCAATCCTGCCCTTTTCCATTGCTTCTTCCAGTCTGGCAAGGATTTCCTCATACACCTTTAATAACTTTACAAGCTTTCCCTCATCCTTATTATACTCGATAAATCGCTTTTTGTATACTAAAATATGATAGGGAATTAATAAATATAAGCCTTTTTCGAAAATATCCCTCACAGAATAGTGGTTTAGCTTCATAATACGGACTTTATGTACCACTTCACCTTCCGAGGTGCTAATCTGTATTTTGTATTCATCCGACATATTCCGGCTGCATTGTAACTGCAATACAGCGGCACTAGGAAGCTTCACTTTCATAACATTGCCTTCCACCTCACTGTGCTCCAGTGCTATGGGCAGTTCATACTCTGCCATGCGCTTGGGCATACTGGCGTCCTGCTTCGTCTGGCATTCAAAGTGATAACGTTCCAGCTCTTCCTTTCTTTTTACAGAAAAATGACTGTCCGTTATTCGCTTTTCCAGCTCTTCGTTATTTTTCAGATAATGCTCCTCATGGGAAAGCACTACCTCATCCTCCCCGGTATAATCCGTGCCATGCACCTCATTTACCATGGGAATCATCTGCTGCCTGCAATCAATCAGCAGCGTCGCAAATACATTTGCAAAAATTTGCTCCATTACTTCGACAACCTTTCTAAGTATTTAGAAGGGATAATAAAATGCCCCTCTATTACCTAATAGGCATTTAGGGCGCATTTTGTCACATAAAATAATATTAAATTTTTATAAAGAGACTTTAAAGGCTTGGAGCACACTCCAAGCCTTTGTTTATATCTAACTATTCAATATCACTCTCACCCTGACCTTCAGTATCATTACCAGTTTCGGTACTATTCTCTGTACCATCACTGTCAATACTTTCGCTTTCTATGTCGTTATTTTCACCAGTTTCAATGTCGTTCTCTGTGCCGGCATCTTCCTCCGCCTCAGGACTTTCTGTCGGTGAAGCCGTCACCTCCGTGGTTGGCTCAGGCATCGCACTTGGACTTGAACTCGGTGTTGTATTTGCATCCACCTCCGACGTCGGACTTGGCATCGCACTTGCATCCACCTCCGGGGTCGGACTAGATGTCTCACTTCCAATTACCTCTGCGGTTGGCATTGGCGTTGCAGTTGGAGCTTCGCTTGGCGTTGCACTTGCTGTCGCACTTGCTTCCGGGCTTACACTTACATCAGGCGCTGCACTTGGGCTTGCACTTGGTGTCGGACATGCACTTGCCTCCGGTGTCGGTGTTGGTCTCTCACTCGGTTCCGGACTGGCACTTGCCTCTGCACTCGGTGTTGGACTCGGGCTTGCACTCGGTGTCGGACTCGGACTTACACTTGGACTCGGACTCGCACTTGGACTCGGACTGACTGTTGCCACCGGAACAAAAGTAGCAATCTTTTCACCTATAGCAATAATTTGTTCTTCATCTGTAATATCATGTTTTCCCCAATAGGATATAAACTGCACTTCAGTATCTTTATTTCCGAGGATTGTAAAATAATGATTTCCCCCTTTTACAATAGTCGGGGTATAATAGCTTTTCTGGTTACCATCAATATCTTTTACAATTACTTCACAGTAACCGCTGGATGCAGTGCCTGCACCAACAATGCAAAATGTAACGCCACTCTCGCCTTCTTTTCCTGTAAATTTGTAGCTTTCTATGTAAGTTTCTTCCTCGTCTAACAAACTAACAGCCTGTGTGTCTGATGTTATCACTTTGACAAGCATGCTACAAGAAGCAGTCTGAATAGCAGACACATCTACTGCCAACGTTAGTCTATAATATGCATAAGCCGTTATACTTACAGAGCAAACGCCTACTATAACAGCTATAGCAACTATCGGAAATTTTCCAAAAAATTTTTTCAAAATTTGCTCACCTTTCCATATACTTTGCTTCACTTGGAGCATTACTGCTCTGTAGCAATCATCTGCGTTGCATATACAATAATCTTCATATTTTCCAACTTTAAATTCTGATAACCACTCTCAATGTCAGAAGGCATGGTTGCCCGAATAATAATAGGGTCAGATATGTTTTTCTCTTCTCCTGTCGATGCCTCAAGCACTCCATTATAAATATTAAAAGCATCCTTTTTTGTTGTCACTGCATCTTCACCATCGACATTTTCAATACCTTCACCAGCAGTTGCAACGACAGAATTGTCCAAGGTTTCTAAAGCCACCGGCTCCGCCTCACTATTACCCAGAGAAACATCAAACTGAATTACATCGCGCAAATCACTCTTCAGACTACTACCCTCCTCAGAAGCTACTGCTACATCATCTTCTTTTTTAAAGCTCACCGCAACGGTATATTTCAAATCAATATTACCGGTATTCATCACATAAATCGGCGGCAGATAATAAGTTCCACCGGGCTCAAAATAAGTAATACCATCTCCCCCTGAAGTATGCGCTGCTTTTGCCATATCAAACGCGGTTACTACAGTTGCCTGTTCACCGGAACCTTCTGCCATAGCCTGCACAGCAGTAATGTCAGCCGCCTTAAAAACCAAATTTGCATCACTAGCCTTCGCATAAGTCACTCCATTCTCATCCACACTCTCCACCACCAGTGCCGCACTCATTTCACCAGTCTGAATCACTGCCACACCGGTCGTAATTTCCTGAGTAAACCATGCATATGTAGTTTCAAGCAACATGGCACAGCACAACACCATGGAGAAAAGACTGGCATATAGTGCACGCTCTGTAACTTTATTTTCCTTCTTCATTTTCCTGCTTCTAAACACTTTTTTTACCTCCATCCTGCATCCTCGTCCATCGGAGCATTTGTCTGGGTGGCCTTTACAATCACACCCAGCTCTACCCTCGGAACAACGTTGCCACGATAATTTGCGGCATTGCCAACCTCCTCAGGCATACACACAATAAGTGCCATATATTTGACGCCACCTTCCTTTAATAAGGCACGCTCTGTACTATACATATTTAAAGGCATTTGGGCATTTTCCAAAGCCTGCTCTCTGCTTTCCAACTGCTTTTCCAACTCCGCCTCCGTATCAGCAATCACCATACCAAATCGCAAATAATCCTGTAAATGAAAGGTCTGACCAAAAGCATTGGTAGCCGGTGTGTAATCGGTCACACTGACCGCCGCCGTATAATCAAAGTCTACATTCCCTTTGTTTTCTATCTTCAGATATACCACCTGCACATAGCCCGGCTCATAAAGAGCCTCATCGTCAAAAATGGCTGTCGCTGCGTCAATTTCCTTATACTCACCTGTTTCCGTTTTATAAGAAACCACCAAATCAAACTCACCAAAATGAAAAATATTCTTTAACTCCGGTGTGGTATCTGTAAACCATGCCAGTGAAGTGCCGGTACCCAGAATGCCCCAAGCAACCAGCAAACATATACTAAGGGCAAAAGCGAGCTTAGTATAAGATTTCTTTTTCATTGTCACGCCTTCTCCCTCCTTTTTCCAAAGTCAAGCATCAATCGCATTACGTTCCTTCCTACGCCATAAAAACAAGAACCAACCTGCAGTCCCCGTAATAAATAGTACCGTAAACCATAATAAACCTAAACCATTATCACCGGTGGACACACTGCCATCTTTAAATTCTTCCACCTTAAACTCCCAGTCCAAAAAGCCTACTCTGCTGCTATACCAATTGTCCAGCTCCACAGGCACATCCAGAATAACATTCAAATCCACCTCACTGCCGGAGTCAAAGGTGCCCAGACATACCCAGTTCGCCAGCCCATCTGTCTCGGAGGCAGCCGCATCAAAAAGAGGCTCCCTCACCGTATTGTCTGCCAGCTCCACACGAAGTCCCAACTGGGATAAGAACCACTCAGATTCCTCCCATGCCCCAAGAGCACGCATATATATTTTGACCTTCGTGCCTCTAGGAGCCGTATTCTTTACTGTAATCTGCTGGAAAATACTGTCTCCCGGCATCACATCCTTAAAATTAGGAAATAAGTCCGTCAGGGAGCAATCCGTTCCCGGTTCAAAGATAAATGCCTTGGCATTGCCGTCATAAATAACATTTGCCTCTGTAGCACAAACCGGCAATACACACGCCATATTTAAAAGCAATATCAATAAAAAAGTAACTATTCTCTTCATACACTCCCCTATTCCTGCGGCCAGCCGGAGGCTGTATAAATCTTTCCGTTCTCAATAGGATTATGCTCACTCTGCACCGCATGAGCCACCACTGACAAAGTCAATGTTTTACCAATATAACTGTTATCCACCTTATTACCTACAATCTCCACCTTGGAAAATACATCTGGCGTGGTTTCCCCCGGCTCCACAATCCCCTGATAATAATACCAACCATCATGCAGCTGCCAGTTTGCTTCGTCAATATTTAACTTAAAGCAATCCTCAGCAGAAAGCACCTGCGAATCCACACCATACACAATCTTGACACGCAAGTAAAACGGGTGTGAGCAGTCATTTTCAATGCTGACCTCCTTACTCACAATATCCCCCGGAACGATGTAAACACCCTCCTTCGGAAATTCCGTTCCCTGATCCGTCTTTTCGTGAATAATAAACTGAATATTACCGGAAGTCACAACATTGGTAGCCTTACCTACGGTTGAAAAATATGCAAGAGTGCCCTGGGTGAAAAAAGTATAAAGTATGGCCGCCAGGGCAATGGCCGCAAATTTAAGTTTAATTTTTCCTAACACGTTGTCCCTCCTTCCTACAGTTCAGCCATAGCGAATGGCGCACCTGAACTGTTATATTTCTTCGGCAGTCAAAGGGTACAAGGTGGAGATACCTTATACGCTTTGATTGCCGCCCCACTCTTATGGAGTGGGGTGGACTTTGTTATTATTTAAAATTTATTCAAAGCTCACTGAGCCTACACCATTATAGAAGAATACAACATCTCCTAATGCAAGTGTACCTGCATTTTCAGCAGTAATCAGAGTGTCACCATAGTAGCACTTCTTGAAAGTGATGTCCGCAGTCTTGGAGGTATCAAATTCATAGCCTTCCTCAAATACACAGTTTTCAAAAACAACTGCGTTGTAAGGACGGCAGAACGCATAACCGCTACCCTCACCAAACTTACAGTTTGTGAAAACAACCTCTTTGTGAGCATCAGAAAAACTGGTCCATCCATTCAATGTTGAATTGCTGATATATACACCATACTCCTTGTTACCTGCATCAGAATTGAAGGTATAAACTACATCATCTAATACAACATTGTCGATATACACATCACCATCGGCTCCGCTCATAAAGATACCGCGGAATGCACCATTAATATTAACATTCTTTACCGTACCATTCTTAACATTAACTGCACAATCCCATGTATTGTTAGCATTTTCAACTGTAAGTGTGTTACCATTACCATCAAAAATAGCTCCGTTGCTTACAACAATACCTGCTGCACCATATCCACTATTAACAGCAGTGTCGCTTGCACTGAAGGTTAAATCTTCAGTAAGAATCGCATTATCACCTTTTACCAAAGTATCTGCTACATCTGTTGCGATTTCAGCAGATGTCATGCTCTCAACAACCGTCTTATTAGCTTCGATTTCGCCAATATTTGCAGTAGCAGAGGTTGTCATATCAGTTACTGTATTGTTTCTACAAATACCATTGGTATTGTAGTTACCTACCACTTTACCGACAATATACTTATCTTTACCGCCTGCATATATGCCACTGCCAATACCGTCAACGGTACAATTTGTCAAAGTGTTACTTATAACATCACCGCTGCCGTTATTACTGCTGCAAATATAACCAATCAAACCACCGAGCTTATAGCCGCCCTTTACTGTGCAATTTGTAACAGAACAATTTATAATATCTGTGTATCCATAGCCCACGATACCACCGGTATACTTGCCACCGGTAACAGAAGAATTTTCTATAGTAATATTGCTGATTGCTGCATTGCAAGAACCGGATAAAATACCTGCTGTGGAATTACCTACGTTGCTGCCGGTTACCTGAATATTGTTAAGCTTCAAATCACTCATAGCACAACTGTTTGCAATGAACAAACCTGCTTCATTTTCTGTTGTAGCATCCGTCACAATCTTTGCATTGCTGATGGTATGTCCCTGACCGTCAAAGCCACCTTTTTGACCAAGATTGATAGGAGAAATTTCCTCACCGGCAAAATCAATGTCTGATTCAAGAACAATCTTCCATGTCCAATTGTAATAGAATGGTTTAACCTCGTAGTTTGAATATGCTGTACCCTGACCATCAGAGAATAATGTTACCCAGTTTTCTACAAGTGCCGGGATACTAAGCAGACCTTCTTTATCACTAACAAAAATCGTACCTGTATTAGCATCTTCGTTCGGAACTAGTTTCAAGGAATATGCACTTCTGCCCACTTCTGCTTCGCCGCTGTTATTTTCAACCTTGACACCGGTAGCTCTAGTAGAATCACCAACAATTGCATTAACCTTAAACTCTGCAAGCTTTGTGTATCCCTTGTAATTATGAGTATTATCCTGCAGCATGGTCACATTGGTAATCTTGTTGCCGGTTACGTCTGCATAATCACCTGCATAACCAAGAATACCACCTGCATCACGGTAAGCAGAAACCGTTACATTTTCAGCAGAACAGTCAACAACACCGTAAACTCCGTTATTACCGCTCTCGCTGATTTTACCTACAACGCCACCGACCTTATCGCCGTTATCCCAGCTACCATCAACAATTTCGGTTGTACAAGTAACGGTTGCGTCCTTTACATGACAGTTCTCTACCTTTGCATATCCCTGTGCTAAGATAGCACCTGCAAAGTGATTAGACCTAATTTCAGCACTAACTACATTTACATTCTTAATTGCTGCATAAACAGCAGCGCCGAAAAGACCTGCATTAGCCTTTTCATTTACGTTTACATTGTATACGGTATGTCCCTGACCATCAAATACTACATGCTTACCAGGTGCTCCGTGGAACTGGAAAGTAAATGCCTGAATTCCAGCGGTCTTCTCTTCTTCAGTTAATGTACGACCAATTGGAGTCCATGGAATATTATTCAAATTAATATCTGCAGTGAGTACCGCATTGTGGGTATCGACAAGTGTAGGAGCTTCTGCTTCTAAGCTAGCAGTAGCTACAGGACTTACTTTGCCATTTACATATTGTGCAAACCAAGCCAACTCATCTGCGGAACCAATCTGCCATACACCATTATCCTGCGTAGGCTGCTTCATACCACCAGTCCACGGAGCTGCTGCTATGTCATATTGATTATCAAAGCTATCACTTTCAGCAGCAAGCTGCGTTGCTAACAGCTGAACAGAGAAATCAGAACCAATAGACATATCCTGATACTTGTTGTCTGCGCTCTCCTGCATCTTCAGTGCAATAGTAATTGTATGTGCCTGACCTGGTAAAAGTTCACCAGATGCAGTTGTATTGATTTTAGCAAGTACATTTGACAAAGTATTGAGTTTCATATTCTCAGTAAGCTCTGTACGCTCTGTAATCTGTGTAGCAGGGTCAACATAATAAACATCAATTACATCTGCCAGTTTGGAAACTGCACCGTTAGCAACAATATTTAACTGATATTTCAATGCCAATGTTCCTTCGTTGGCAATCTTAATATGACGAACCTCAGTATAACCAGGCTCCCAAAGCTCAGATTTGAAGATAGCTCCGGTAGAAGCATCTGTCCAACCAATTTCCTCAGTTGGAACAGCCTTTGTACCATCAGCCCACTCCATGGTAATGTCAAGCTTACCGGACTTAATAATATTGCCAGCACTTGTAACAGTGTCTGTAAACCAAGCAAATGTACTGCCAACAAACATGGTCACACACATCATAAGTGACAGTGCGCTCATAAGCAGGGCACGCTTAGTAGATTTTTTCTTTGTCATTTCTAATGACCTCCTATGAATTTAAAAATATGTTATAAAATTCGTTAACATGAAATTCACAGGTAATATGACAAGTTCGGGCGAATGACGGGTTCGCCGTCCCTTTTGCTTTGGGTTTAAGCCCTCGGCAAGCAAAAGGTATGAGCAAGGACTCATTCCCTTTGCTTGCCGCCTATCCCGAGGGATAGGACTGGCTTAAATTTTGAAGGAATTATTTATTCTGATTCCAAACACCCTTAGAGAAGGTTGCTTTGCCATCTGTAGTATAGGTTGCCCCCTCCATAATACGAACTGTGTTGCAACTGCTGTGAGAACCATAGCTCAGCATATAGGTACCACCATTGATGCTCAGTTCACTATCTGCATATGCAATAACCCCATTGCTAGTAATTGCAGGATGTCCAATTCTAACAGTAACACTATTAAGAATAGTCTTGCTTCCCTCATTGCAAGCAACGCCACCGTGATCACCCTTAATCTCAGTATTGCTAATGGTAGCTTCGCCGTAGTTGTTTACAACGTAACTCGGCCAACCATCATTGGCATCGCCACCGAAAGGAGCACCATCAAGGGTTGCATCTTCAACAGTCATGGTGCCGTAGTTGCGAATTGCAGAACCACCATTGGTGTTGGCAACTTCAACAGTACCTCCTTTTACAGTCAGAGTGCCATAATTATCAATAGCAAACTCGCGACCTTCACCATTCATAATGATTTCCTTATCATTAAGGTCAAGTATTGCAGTAACTCCTTCGGCAACCTCTATTGTGTCTGTTACAAGTATATTGTCTTCAAGTATAACAGTATTCCCCTGAGAAAGAGCTTCTGAAAGAACAACAGCATTTGACTTTACAGTCCATGTACCATCTTCGTTATCGATTACCTGATGACCTTCTTGTACGCGATTAATACCCTTAACAGGATCCTTAGAAGGATCTTCATTGTATGTACCACCCGTCAATACAATATTACCGGAGAACATGGAGTCACCACCAACAGTTTTGTCAACAGCAACCGTAAATTCCCCACCATTTACGGTCAACTGTCCCGGAGCATATAAAACATGGTCACTAAGAAGGGAGCATCCGGTGATGGAAAAATCACCGCCGTTAATAACGCCAACGCCGTTGTCAACAGCAACAGCACCGTGGGCTCCAACAACTGTTGCTCCTGCATTAATAGTAATATCTCCGTTAGATATTATACCATAAGATGGCCAAGCCTGATTCGTTCCGCCCCAAGGAGCAGATTCAATTTTGCCACCATTTAATACAAGCGAACCGTTATTCAGAATAGTAGTGGCACCATCAGTAGCGGTATTCTTAATGACAGATTCAGTATCGCCTGTAATCGTTAAGCTACCATTATTAACGATAACTGCTCCACTTGCTTTTGAGTTCGAACCAGTAATAGTCTTACCATTCAAATTAAGCATAGCGGTTACATTTTCAGGCACAACAATACTCTCGTTTGCTGTTATATCAGCAAGCAATTTAAATTTACCACCTTTTGCAAGAGCAGCAGCCAGTTCATCAGCAGTACCTACTTCGCCATCATACTTTGCGTTTGCATCATACTGATTGTCAAAACTATCATTTTCAGAAGTAAGCTGCGTTGCAAGCAACTGAACAGAAAAATCAGACCCAATAGCCTTATCCTGATACTCGTTGCCTGCTGTTTCCTGCATCTTAAGTGCGATAGTAATTGTATGAGGATTATCACCAACCTTCAAATTGCCGGAAGCGGTAGTGCTGATGTTTGCGAGAACCTGAGTCAAAGTGCCGAGCTTATTAGCGTCGGTAAGAGCAGTACGCTCTGACACCTGAACAGCAGGGTCAACATAATAAACATCAATCACATCTGCAAGGTCAGAAACCTCTCCATTAGCAACAATATTCAACTGATACTTGAGAGCAAGTGTACCCTCATTTGCAATCTTAATGTGGCGAACCTCGGTATATCCTGGCTCCCAAAGCTCGGAATTGAAAATCGCGCCTGTGGAAGCATCTTTCCAATCACTGCTTTCAACAGTGGGAACAGCCTTAGTTCCGTCAGCCCACTCCATTGTTACGTCAAGTGTACCGGATTTAATAATATTGCCGGCACTTGTAACTTCATCAGTAAACCAAGCAAATGTACTACCCACAAACATGGTCACACACATCATAAGAGACAGTGCGCTCATAAGCAGAGCATGCTTGGTAGTTTTCTTTTTTGTCATATTACCTATGACCTCCTTTTTAATATTGTCGGCGTAAGTGCTGACTGCACTCCGTCAACGCCGACAAACGGAGGCAGTTAGTTAGGTTGAGGCAACCTCCATGTTGTCTCTCGATAATATGCATTTCTTGAGTGAGGTTGTACCCCCCCCCCGATGTAAATTTGACTATATTTCATTGTCATAAAGGTTTCCTCCTTCCAAAAATATTTGTCGGCACTATGTAAAACTGCATTTCGCAAACGCCGACACGCGAGTGCAGTTGTGGTTTGAGAAAGCCTTAATAATATGCCAAGGACTTCTCACTCTAATTCAGTTTTTGTAATACCGTTTTTACTGTACTACTCTAATCGGATTCTCGTGCCACGTTGACTTAACAGAGAACTCTCCGCCTTCAATATTGACAGTAGCGCCTGCTTCTGCATCTACGCACAAATCCGCACCATTGAAAATTCCGCCGTAAATGTTCAGAACACCGTTATTTTGTACGAAAATCAAAGACTCATTGCGGTTGGCATCGCGATTCTGAGTATCTTCAAAGTAACCGCCATAAATACTAAGAACGCCATTTTCATTAACCACAATTCCAGTAATTGTATCATCTGGCATATTCAAGGTACCGTAACCGCCAACAATCACATCACCTTCCACAATCATAGCCTTATAAGGTGCACCCTTAGTGGTGGCTGGAGTCATAGTATAGTCATTCAGATACAAATTGTTGTTGTTCTGAATCTTCATTCCGAAGTCATATGCGATATCATTCATAAGAACAATAAAGCCATCTTCCTTCAGAGCAGCTTCCAACTCCTCGAAATTATTGACATATGTGGTATTTACCGGAATCTCCATACCCACAGTCTGGAATGCCTCGTAGACATTTTCACCCACGTGCTCTGTCTGTACTGCGTCAGCAGTCACTGTGATTGCAAAGCCATCCTTGGTCAGAGCAACTGCTTGATCACGATTAAGATGCTCGGAGATATAAGCCTCGGTAAAGATGACCATATCTTCTTCTGCATCGGTTGTTTCTTCATTTGCTTTTGGAAGGATATCCTTGTAATACAGATAGTACACCAATTCATCATTCTCAGCAAAAGAAGCAATTCCGTAGATTTTGTCCAAATCCACATTGACAAATTCAGTTACGGGAATCAGATTCGCCTTGTAAACATCCTGCCATACCTTTGCATCGGACACGGTAATCTTCACACGAATATACTCGTCATAAGAACCAGTATTCTTAACGTGAGCGACCTTTTCTAAGGTATCGCCCGGCAGAATATCCGTATAAACTAAACCGTCATCCTCTTCGTCACCATCTTCCCAAACGTCAACAGAGAAAATGTCATCTGGATCTCCGGTTTCAGAGCCTGCAACCATGAATTCATTCGTCACAGCGTCTTCAGCACTAAACCATGCCAAAGTACCCATAGAACAAATTGCAATCAGACAAACTGCAAGAGCCGCAGAAAATACTTTTTTCTTGGTTAACTGCATAGTCTTCCCCTCCTTGTTCATTGTAAGTTTCATTTCTAGTTTTCCTCCTTTCTTCGAAAATTTTTTATTTCAAACTCATGCTTGTCGGAATTCCTGTTGAACAAACACGAATTCAAAACCAGTTTGAGTCTTGCCTTTCGGCAATCAAAAGGCACAAGTATTCTTATGCCCTTTGATTGCCACCCATCCCCCGTAGGGGATGGAATAAACAATATTAATTAACTATATAGTTACTCTTCCTCTTCTTTTTCCTTCTTCTTCCCAACCATATCCGGCAAGAACACAGCCACTATCAACACCACGCCCACACCAATGGCAATATACATACCCGGTGGGTTCTGAATAAAGCTTGACACATAGCCCAGCAGCGGAATGCTAAACACAGGCACACCGATTACATTATTAAAATGCACCGGTGCTGCATCCGCGGTATCATTGGCATCACCCTTGGTATAAAAATGTCGATTCGCAGCATCTACCTCCACCACGCGGTGGGTAGCCACCACCAAATCTTCATTAAGCACAAAGGTTATAGGGGTTCCAGGCTGGATGTTTTCCGGCTCCACATCTTTGACATAAATCAGGTCGCCCACACTATAGGCAGGCTCCATACTGCCGGAAATAACGTTAAACACGCGATACCCCATGAGGCGTGTGCCCATGAGGAATACCGCGCAAAAAACCAGCATCACTACCAAAATCGTGGAAAGGATGCTCCAAATCTTTTTTAATGTTTTCATTTGGTCCCCTCCTTTGCTTCCTCTTTTACCTCTGTCATAGGTGCTGTCGCCTGTTCTGCCGCTTCTGCTTTAACCTCTGCCACTACAGGTGCTGGCACTTGTCCCTGCAGCTGTGCCTTCAGTGCCATAAGCTCCTCCATCATGCGGGCACTCTCCGCTCTTTCCGCTTCAATTTGAGCTTTTTCTGCCTGCAGCTCTGCCATCTGCTCCTTTTTATAGCGACGGAACAAACTGATAGTATTTATACCCTGATGCAAAATCAGCAACATGAACGGCACAAAAATACAAACAATATACCCCTGTGGAGTTTTTAGGAAGTTAAAAAAAGTTCCCACTCCGTTCAGATGCCCCTCATATTTACCCATTACATAGGGGTAAGTAACAACAATATCGTCATCTATTCCGGTAGTGGTACCATAAGTAATAAATCCCGGATTGCCTTGTGCATCCGTTGTTTTTCTTCTGATTTTATGGGTAATGTTGGCGCCGTAGTTATCACTGCTTTGCGAAATATATGTAATAATGTCACCCTCTTTCAAAGTAGAGGGGTCTACCTGCTTCACAAAAATCAGGGAGCCGGCACCAAAGTCCGTTTTACTCATGGAATCACTGTTTACGATATATGCTCGATAGCCAAACAGATTTCTGTCGTTGCGGTTAAAGGTATTCACCGAGATGATAGTAAATATCATCATAAACACAGCCAGTGCTACTATCAGCCACACCAGTACTGTTTTTATTACTTCAAATATTTTTTTCACAATATCTCCTCGCCCCTTCCCTACACGTGAAGGGTATTTATTATTTCATTAATTTTTGCATCACGGT
The DNA here is from genome assembly GCA_017516285.1 of Lachnospiraceae bacterium. Next base: position 27,525 of record JAFXDD010000036.1, on the reverse strand, counting down.
TACCAACTCATCCACGGTACCGCTTTTACCTGCTACAATATCCTGAGTCACACAGCCTTTAATATGTCCCTCCAAAAGCTCTTTATTAAAGCTGTTGAGTGCTGCATTTACTGCGGAAACCTGCACCACGATATCCGGACAGTAAGCTCCCTTTTCCAGCATTCCCTTGATTCCTCTGACCTGTCCTTCAATGCGACTCAAGCGATTTATCAGACTTCTGTATTCCCTGGAAGACCATATCCCAGGTGTTTCGTTGTTTATTTCATTGTTTGCATTTCTTACGTCCATAACGTTCCTTTCAGTGCTATAATCTTGTAATAAAAGCATCTATATGTATATTTTCAACAGAATCACTAATACTATAAAAACCAACTATAATGGGGGTTTTCTTTCGCAGAGTTGTATACTCTGCGAAATTTTGCCGAAAATGCCCTGTTTATAGGCACTTTCAAGCTTCTGACGGCTTATTTTGACTGCTAATAGATGAAAAGCATAATTTTTCCATATTGGCTTTTTTTAGCTCCAAAGAGGAATGTACATATCTGTCCAATGTAATTCTGGTATTAGCATGTCCTAAGATTTCGCTTAAGGATTTAATTTCAAAATCCACCTCTACACAGCGCGTTGCAAAGGTGTGTCGCAGAGAATGGAAGTGAACACCACTTATATTACAGGCTGTGATAAACTTTTTTAGCTTGTTTTGCAATGTGCGGGGCTCTATAAAGCGATTGGTATCACCGGACAAAACATAAGCCTCCGTATTTGCAGGCTGCATATACTTACATATATTTATCGCATATTCGGGTAGTGGGATGGTACGCTTAGAGTAAGTACTCTTTGTATCACCAATTACAATTTTAGTCTTCTTTGTCGCCTCTTCGCTAATGTTTGATAGCCGTTGCATGGTATGATTAATCGTAATGATTCCGAATTCTAAATTTATATCCTTCCATTTCAAGGCACATATTTCACCAATTCTCATCCCGGTTAAAAGTACCAGTATTATGCCGAATTTCACTTCATCCATATCCGTCAATAGATATCTGATAAGTCGCGTCTGCTCTTCTTTACTCAGCACACGCATTTCTTTTGGGGTCTCCTTTGGATAAATGATCTCTATATCATTCAGACTGCCGCCGTGCTGCTTATTCATGTATTTAAGAACGGAGCGTAGCACTGCCAAAACATCCTTGACCGTTTTGGGTGTCAGACCATCCGTTATCAAAAGCTTATTACTAAAGCTTTCCACTAAAAGGGTACTGATTACTTCGGGTGCATACTGCCCCAATGCAGGCTTCAAATGTTTTTGAACAACCCCACAATATTTTACATACGTAGATTCTTTAACGCGGTTCCTTGCTAAAACAAGCCATTCATCACAATAATCAGAAAATTTGTTCTTCCCCTTTTGGAAACTTGCTTTACCTAATGCCTTGGCTTGATGCAGCTTTTCTCGTACCTCACGATACGTCTTTGCATATACATAACCAATTTTTGCTTTGCCGTTGTCGTCATAACCGCTTACATATCTACCCTCCCAACGATTATCCTTTCTTTTGTAAATGTTTTCTCCTCTTCTTGCCATCATTCAATCTCCTTAAAGCATCGATTTTTTCATATCCATACCATTCCTATTTTGACCATTTTTTTGACTGCTAATAGGTTGGCAGGGTATAAATATACCATATTACAGGTTATCTATCATCAATATAATTGTTATAAATTAATTTATTTTAACAATATTACATAAAATGGCTTGCATTTTTATAATCATATGCTATAATGAGGGTGTTCACAAAAGTGAAATTCCCAATTTTTTCTTTCGCAGAGTATACAACTCTGCGAAATTTTTTGTACAAAAAAAGAGCACTGTGACTTATACAAATCACAATGCCCCTGGCAATATATACTATTTAATTATAAACTTTCAATCATTTATCTCGTCCCAGCTTCTGATTATCTGCAAGGCTTACAGATTCTCCAAATACCGATTTCTCTTTTTTCTTGTATATTCTCAATACAATAATAATAATGGTGCATACCAAAAAAGCCACGATGCCCAAAAGTTGGCTTACCGGAAGCCCAATCACCGGTAACAGCAGCTGGTCTGTGCGAAGGCCTTCAATAAAGAAGCGTCCAATACCATAGCCCGCCAGGTACATGAGGGAAATCTCACCTTCAAACTTCTTATGTTTGCGATACAATAAAAGTACAGTCAGCACACCCAAATTCCAAAGGGATTCATACAGGAAGGTCGGATGCACCATAATATAATTGGCGCCCTCTGCCACGTGTGCCCAATGATTTGCAGTAATTTCATGCTGCCTTACTGCATCTATAGGCAATGCCATAGCCAAGAGACCATCACTGTAATCACCAAAGGCTTCCCGGTTCATAAAATTGCCCCAGCGTCCGATAATCTGCCCCAGCACCAATCCCGGCACTGCAGTATCTGCCATCTGCCAAAAGCTTTTCTTTTTGACCTTGGTATATACCAAAAGCGTAAGAAATGCTGCAATAACAGCACCGTAAATCGCCAGACCACCCTGCCAGATTGCAAATATACTGGACAGGTCGTTTTTGTAATTGTCCCAGGAGAATATAACGTAGTATAACCTAGCACCTACAATAGAAAAGATAATCGCATATATAGCAAAATCCCAGTAATCATCCGGATTCTGTCCTGTTCTCTTGGCTTCTCTGGTCGCCAGTAAAATACCTGCCATAACACCGATTCCGATAATCAAACCATAGAAAGCAATATGAAATCCAAATACGGAAAAGTTTTTGGGCACATTTTCTAAATAAATTCCCAGATTAGGGAATGCAATATCTGTACTGTTCATGGTTTCTATCATAGAGTACTCCCTTCTTATACATTAAATCTAAATAAAATTACATCGCCGTCTTTTACAACGTACTCCTTGCCTTCCATGCCAACCAGCCCCTTTTCTCTGGCTGCTGCCAAAGAGCCATGTGTTAACAAATCCTGATAATTTACAACCTCTGCTTTAATAAAACCTCTTTCAAAGTCTGAATGAATCTTACCGGCAGCCTGTGGAGCCTTGGTTCCCACCTTGATGGTCCATGCACGACATTCATCCTCACCTGCGGTTAGGTAACTGATAAGACCTAACAGACGATAGCTTGCCGCAATCAGCTTGTCCAGACCGGATTCTGAAAGACCAAGCTCTTCCAAAAACATAGCTTTCTCATCGTCCTCAAGCTCTGCAATTTCCTGCTCAATCTGTGCACAAATCACAAACACTTCACAATGCTCCTGTGCCGCGTATTCACGCACCTGTGCCACCATCTCGTTACCGGCCGCATCATCCGCAAGATCTTCCTCACCTACATTCGCTGCAAAAATAACCGGCTTTCCGGTCAGCAGATTGTAGCCTGTAAACCATGCTTCCTCATCCTCGTCCTCCGTAACAAAGGTCTTTGCCAGCTTGCCCGCCTCCAAATGCTCTTTTATACGCTTCTGCAATACCAGCTCCTTCGCAGCCTTCTTATCATTATTAGCCAGCTTGGTAGTCTTGGCAATTCTTCTTTCCAGTATTTCCAAATCTGAGAAAATTAACTCCAGATTAATAGTTTCAATATCACGAATCGGATTGACACTGCCATCCACATGGATAACATTGCTGTCCTCAAAGCAGCGCACCACATGCACAATAGCATCCACCTCACGAATATTGGAAAGGAACTGATTACCCAAGCCTTCCCCCTTGCTGGCACCCTTTACCAAACCCGCAATATCTACGAACTCAATCACAGCCGGTGTTACCTTCTTAGTCTTATATAAATCCCCTAAAAGCTGAATACGCTTATCCGGTACCGGCACGATGCCCACATTCGGATCAATAGTACAGAATGGATAGTTTGCACTCTCCGCACCTGCCTTTGTTAAAGAATTAAATAATGTACTTTTGCCTACATTAGGTAGGCCAACGATACCTAGTTTCATAATATATGTTCTCCTTAAATATGCTATTAATCACCTTATCACAAATAAGTGCTTTTTTCAATATTTCCCACGGTTTTTTAAGAATTCTGTTAGACTACTCAAGCACTCCCCTAAAATACTCCTTCAATTCCGCAAAGCCACCTTGCGGATATTTGGAAATATCCTGATTCCCTTTATGAATCAGGCGGTCTGTCAGTAAGAACCCCTGCATTCCCAGCTTTTCTGTGGGTACAATATCCTCACCGAAATCATTACCAACCATAATGCATTCTTCCGGTTTCAAATTAAGCTTCTGCAGTATCTCTTCGTAGTATTTCGGATTCGGCTTGCAGTACCTGCTGTTTTCATAAGTGGTATAAAAGGTAAAATCCTCCGGCACGAGCCCTGCCCAACGCATCCTGTTCTCGGTAGCGGTATGAGGAAACAACGGATTGGTAGCCAGTACCGTATATATTCCGGCAGCCTTTACCATTTCCACCACCTCTGCAGCGGCCTTTTCAAAACCACAGACAGCTTGTACCCGATTAAATTCTATTTCATAAAATTCATCGATAAATGGCTTATCCTTCAGGCATTCTTCTCCATAGGCATCTGCAAAGACCTTCCAAAAAACTGCTTCATTTACGCAGCTTCCGTCATTTTGAACCATTGCTGCCACACCATTCCAGAGAACTTGATAAAGCCTTTCAGCCTCATATCCCAAGGGTGCAAGTCGCTTAGCCAGAAGTCCAAAATATGCTTTTACAAATTCCTCCTGGTCCATAGGAAGGAGCGTGCCATCTAAATCAAATAATACTGCCTTAATACTCATTTTTCCACCTTTTCATAGTCTTTCTTAAGTCGGTTAATCCCTCACCTCATTAACTGCTGTATCGATACTCTTTCCAAAAACAATATATCTGTCATACAGATATTCTGTCACAAAATTAACCAACATAGAACCGATTAACACCAAATATTCATTGAAGCCCACACCTTCACCTGTAAGAACGGCTGTCCACCATGTTGACAACGGTGTAAAGATTAAATAGAACACCGCTACCTTCATCATTGCAACTGGAATATTATTTGCGGAACGAAACGTATACTTTCTGTTAAGCGTAAAATTCCATAATACTGACAGTATCAGGGATACCAAATAGGAAACCCAGTGTGGCAGGTGCAGTAATTCCTCCATAAGTGTAAAGCTCAAGACCTGAATAATGCCTGCACTTATGGAAAATAAAACGAATTTCACGGTTCTGATTAGTTCTTTTTTTGTGTTTGTCATTTGTTTTTACCTCAATTATTTTATATTTTCTCACTCTATCGGCAATACTAAAGAACAATCGTATTACTAATTACCAAAGTGAGGTATTTACATGAGCATTCAAAAAGCACATTCACACATGCGTGGTTTTCTCCCCTATGCCCTGGCGGCTTTTTTAATTGGCCTTGTCGGTGGTCTTACTACCGGTCTTGGTCCTGCTTTTGTGCGGGATATGAACCTTGCATACAACAATTCCACATGGACTGCTCTTACCCTTTCCGTATCTTCAGCGGTAGGAGCACCTATCCTTGGGAAGCTCAGTGATGTACTGGGCAGACGTGCTACGCTCTTACTGGGGCTATGCATTTTTGCTGCGGGCAATATACTGACTGCATTAGCCTCTTCTCTGGTGTTTATGTTAATAGCCAGATTTGTGGTAGGTATCGGAACTGCTGCCGTAGCTCCCACTGTTATGTCATACATTATTACAGAATTTCCACCCAAAGAGGTTGCAAAAGGCTTTTCCCTTTATATGCTGATTTCCAGCAGTGCTGTTATCTTTGGACCAACTCTGGGCAGCTTATTACTGGGTGCCTTTAGCTGGCGTATATTAATGTGGATTTGTGCAATATTATCGGTAACTTTTCTTGCTTTATGCTTTTTGACGCATCCTAAAAACTTATTTTCGCCAAAGAAAATCGAGGCCTTTGACAGTGCAGGTGCTGTTTTTATCATACTCTTTTTCAGTCTTGTGTTGTGTATTCCGTCTTTTGGTCAAAATCTGGGTTGGTCTTCTCCGGCCTTTTTCATCATACTTGTTTTAACACCTTTTACCCTTATAGGACTGATTTTTTCAGAAAGGCGTGCCGCTAATCCCATCCTCTTAGGCTCTTTTATGAAACGGAAGGCTTTTATTCTCCCTGTAATCATTCTTTTTCTAACCCAGGGTCTGATGCAGGCAAATATGACCAATATTATTGTATTCGTAAATTACACGCAGCCTGATAATACCGTTATTTCCGGATATGCTATTTCTATTATGTATCTCGGTATGTCACTGGGCTCTATTCTGCTGGGTCCTCTGGCAGACCGCGTAGAGCCCAAACGTATTTTAACCGGTTCTCTCTTACTGACTGCTTTGGGCTGTGGCATTATGCTGCTTTTCACAGCCGAGGCATCTGTTCTGACACTGGCGGCTTCTCTTGGCATCCTTGGCTTTGGTCTGGGTGCAAACGCAACTATTTTTATGAAGATTGTGCTTTCAGGCCTTCCTGCCCAGACAGCAGGTGCTGGCACCGGTACTTACGGACTTTTCAGGGACCTTGCTGCGCCCTTTGGTGTGGCTGTATTCGTACCTATGTTTACCAATGGAATTGCCAATCTGATAGCATATGACAAAATAAGTGCAGCATCCGCAGCCGTAAGTAGCATCCATAAACTTGCCCTGGTAGAGCTTGGCTGCGTCGCTGCAGGTATTGTTATTGTGCAGTTATTACCAAAAATTAATCAGGAATGAGCAAAATATCAGTACTTTCGCTTTTGTGCCAGTTCCTGATATATGAGCTTATAATTTTCATAGCGTTCCATGCTCACTTCCCCACGCTTAATTCCTTCCTTTACGCCGCAGACCGGCTCATGAATATGGGAGCATCCGGTAAATTTACAGCCACCCACAAGTGGCTGGAATTCCTCGTAATAAGCCTCCAGCTCTTCCTTTTCCATATCAAAGACGGACAAAGAACTGAAACCGGGAGTGTCCAGTATATAAGTGTCCTCTGATATGGGTATCAACTGACTGTGGCGGGTAGTGTGCTTACCACGCTCAATTTTCATACTGATGCTGCCGGTTTCCATCTGTGTATCAGACTGTAAGCGATTGATTAAGGTAGACTTTCCGACACCACTGGGACCTGCCACCGTGGTAGTCTTGCCTTTCAGACAGGCAAGCACCTTATCAATGCTGTCATCCTCCTTAGCACTGATAACCATTGCCTCATAACCGGCCTTTGTATAAATTTCTTTCAGGCTCTGGCTGCTTGGTCCGTCGCCATTCTCCAAATCTGCTTTATTAAAGCAAATAATGGTTTTTAAATTTTGCTGCTCCATCTGAATCAGAAACCTATCCAGCAAGTTTAAATTTACATCCGGCTTACGAATGGCAAAAATAATCATAGCCTGGTCAATATTGGCCACCGCCGGACGTATAAGACTGCTCCGTCTCGGCAGTATTTCAATAATATTACCTGTTTTTTCTTCTTCAGAGAGAATTTGTATGGATACATCATCCCCTACAAGCGGTTTAATATTATCCTTACGAAAAATGCCTTTGGCTTTACACTCAAACATGCCCTTTCCAGGCAAATATACATAGTAAAAGCCCGCAATTCCCTTGGTAATTTTTCCTTTAAATATGTCCTGCATATATTATTCCTCTGTAAAGCTTACATCCCTGGTAAAACTTTTGGACCTTTTCTCAGTAACCGCAGGCTTATCGGCCGTTGCAGCCTCTACCACTACTTCATAATAATAGGTCATGGTAATAATACCCGTAGGAGAAGTAATACCGGAATAATCTGCCGGATAAGGAAAAGAGCTGGTACTGGTACTTAGTAATATCTTACCTTCAGCCGTTACCAGTGATAAGTCCACCACATCACCTGCCTGATATTCAGGAGCTTCTGCCGGGCTTGGAGCCTCAATGCTTGCTTTGTAAGCGTACGTGGAGGGCTGTGGCCCTTTGCTGATTTCCAAATCTACAGAAACATTTTTTTCAATGTAGGAGCCTACCGGATAGCTCTGTGAGCAAACTTTACCTTCTTCAACAGTGTCATGATATACCTCTTTGATTTTGTCCACCTTAACACCTGCTGCATTCATTTCGTTCTTAGCCATTTCCAAGTTCATGCCAAGGACATGGGGTACACGAACCTTATCCTCTCCCAGACTCACTACCAATGCCACTGCAGTACCCTTGGTAATCTTTCGACCGCCGGCCGGATTTTGACTGATTACGTAGCCCTTGGCCACTTCGTTATTGTAGCTTTCAGACTTGTTTACGATAAAGCCCTGCTGCTCTAAAATAAGCTTGGCCTCTTCGAAGCTTTTGCCCACCACACTTTCAATTTCAATGGCACCTGCTCCTGTACTGACCGTAATGGTAACTACATCACCTTCTTTTAAAATAGTGCCTGCTTCTACGTCGCTGTATAAAATGATACCCGCATTATACTCCAAGGATTCTTCCTCAAAAATACGAACCTCTAACCCCTTGGCGCGCAAAATAGGAATCATTTTTTCTTCTTTCTCTCCAATAACAGCCGGCATCTCAACCTTACTTACGGTACCGGTCTCTATAAGACTTTCTGAGGTAGCTTGACTGCTGTGATATTCACCGTTATCAGAATTGTCAAAAAAACCTAAAATCTTGGATGCAAGGAACACAATCATGCACACAATTAAAATTCCAATCACTACCATTACCGCAGTAGTCACCTTTTCCACACGCCACTCATGTGCTTCCACCTCTTCTTCCTCTTCTAAAAGCTCCTCCGGAATCCGGTCTGTACGAAGCTTTAAGGTGCCGGTGGTATGTGCTGTGCGGCCGGTATGCCTTGTATGATATCTTGGTTCCTCATCAAATTCATCTGTCCAGCCGTTGGCATTAATCATGCGCGTAGCTCCTGCTTCGGCAGGGTCTGCAATCTGCACAAAATCCTCATCGGGATTTAATAATGCCTGCTTTAAATCCTCTATCAAAGCCGCCATGGATTGATATCTACGGTCTACCGGCTTCTGGCAGCATTTTAACACAATTTGCTCTACGCTGACCGGTATCTCACTGATATAGTCCCTAGGGCTTGGCATAGGCTCCTGAATATGTTTAATTGCAATAGCAACCGTTGTTTCTCCATCAAAGGGTACACGACCTGTAAGCATTTCAAACAGCGTAATGCCTAAGGAATATACGTCACTCTTTTCATCGCTGTATCCGCCTCTGGCCTGCTCCGGAGAGGTATAATGTACGGACCCCATCACATTAGAGGTAACGGTATTACTGGTAGCAGCCTTGGCAATACCAAAGTCTGTAACCTTTACCTTGCCCTCCTTGGAAATAATAATATTCTGGGGCTTAATATCTCTATGAATAATGTGATTGTTGTGTGCTGCCTCAATACCCATGGATACCTGAATCGCAATACTTACCGCTTCCTTAAAAGAAAGTCTGGCTTTCTTTTCGATATATTTTTTGAGGGTAATACCTTCTACCAGCTCCATAATAATATAATGAATACCGGCTTCCTCCCCAACATCATATACGTTTACAATATTGGGATGCATCAATCCCGCTGCTGCCTGCGCTTCTACAATAAATTTAGAAACAAAATTAGCGTTTTCACTAAATTCCTGTTTCAACACCTTTACTGCAACATAACGATTTAACTTGTGGTCTTTGGCTTTGTATACATCGCTCATACCACCGGTTCCTATCTTCTCTATGACCTCATATCGATCCCCTAAAAGCATTCCCAGCTTAATCATAAAATCGGATTCTCCTTTCCAGCTTCCACGGTTCTGGCCAGGATAACGGAAATGTTATCAAAGCCCCCCTTTTCATTTGCAGCCTGTACTAATTTGCGACATGTCAATTCTAAATCTTCTTCCTGATAAATCATGGATAAGATTTCCTCATCCGTCAACATGTTGCTCAGACCATCGGAGCATATCAGAATAATATCCCCCGGCTTGGTCTCCACATAAAAATAGTCTGCATTTGCCCTTTCGAAAGCGCCTACTGCTCTGGTAATATAATTTTTCTTAGGGTGATTTTTGGCAGTTTCCTTATCAATACCGCCCTTTTGTACAAGTTCAGCCACATAAGAGTGGTCTCTGGTTACCTGTACCATTTTATTTTGTCTTATTAAGTATAACCTACTATCGCCGATATTGGCAACACTTAACTTCTGCTCTATGCAGGTGGCAGCCACTAAAGTGGTGCCCATCCCCTCAAAATTAGCATTGTTTAAAGATTTTTCATATAGGTGTGCATTGGCATATTCGATAGCCTCTGCAAATATATGCACCGGATTGGTCTCAGGACTGACATTGACCTCCTTTTTAATCGTGTCAATGGTGTAGCGTGCCGCATAATCTCCTGCCTTATGTCCTCCCATGCCATCTGCCAGTAACAATAAATTCGGTAAATTTCCCACAGGAGTCATTGAAATATCTACACAATCCTGATTAATTTGTCTTTTTTTGCCGACATCTGATATAGAAAAGGCTTCTAACATATCAGGGCTCTCCTTTACATCTCTTTCTTGTGTCTTCTGCGAAGCTGTCCACAGGCACCATCAATATCACGCCCCATTTCTCTACGAACCGTAACCTGAAGTCTGCTTCTCTCCAATCTGTTCTGAAAAGCATGAATTGCCTGAGCAGTTGATTCCCTGAAATCACGCTCTTCTATGGGATTTACCGGAATCAGATTAATATGGCAGTTCAAATGTCCTACCAACTCCACAAGCTCCTTTGCATCCTCCTCGGTATCATTGACACCTCTTACAAGAGAATATTCAAAGGTCAGCCTGCGTCCTGTTTTATCAAAATAATATGCACATGCCTCCAACACCTCTTTTAGGCTGTATGCGTTTGCAATGGGCATTAATTTACGTCGTTTTTCATCTGTCGTGGCATGGAGAGATAAAGCCAGAGTAATTTGTAAATTCTCCTCTGCCAGCTGTCTGATACGGGGCACAATGCCACAGGTAGACACCGTAATATTTCTCTGACTGATATTTAAGCCATTTTCATCCGACAGCATGTGAATAAACCGAAGCAAATTGTAGTAATTGTCCATAGGCTCTCCGGTCCCCATGACCACAATATTGGACACACGTTCCCCTGTATGCCTGGTAATGTAGTATATCTGGTCCAACATTTCTCCCGGCAGCAAATTGCGTTCTAAACCATCCAAGGTAGACGCACAAAATCTGCAGCCCATTCGACACCCCACCTGCGAAGAAATACATACACTATTGCCATGCTTGTACTTCATCCAGACACTCTCTACCACATTGCCGTCTGCCAGTTCAAATAAATACTTGCGAGTACCATCAATCTGAGACTCCTGAAAAGTTACCATATTCAGACTGGTATAAGTGAAATCAGCTTTCAACTTTTCCTTTAAAGCCTTGGAAATGTTAGTCATCTCTTCATAAGAACGGGCCAGCTTTTCATGCATCCACTGGTAAAGCTGCTTTGCCCGAAATGGCTTTTCGCCCAATATATTCAGTTCATCCGTTAATTCCTGAAGGGTCAGGGACTTGATATCCCTTTTGCTGCCTGCTATACTAAGTTCTAAACTCATATGTATGCTTTTCCTCTATACATAATCTTATTTTTTCTTAAACCTACTGATAAAAAAGCCATCCGTCTGATGCACGGAAGGAAGCAACTGCAAAAATCCTTCCTGTGTGTCTTTACTTCTTAAAGCCTCCGGCAAATATGCATCCAGACTCTCAGCCTCAAAGCCAAGCTCTTTTATAATATAGTCTCTGTTGTCTTCATTTTCCATAGGATTGATGGTACAGGTGCTGTAAAGCAATACACCACCGGGCTTTACATACCTGCTTACTACATCCAGAATCTGTCTCTGCAGTGCCTGAAGCTCCACCAGACTATCCTGTGTAACGTTATATTTAATATCACGCTTTTTTGCAATGATGCCAAGTCCGGAGCAAGGTAAGTCTGCCAGCACTACATCGGCCTTCCCTATCATACTCTCATCCAAAACAGTAGCATCGTGAACCTGTACACGCACCTGATCCAGACACATTCTGCCGGCATTTTCCTCAACAAAGGACACCTTCATATCAGACAAATCCCTGGCAATTACCAGCCCTGCAGAACCTGTCTTCTCCGCTGCAAGCATCGTTTTTCCACCCGGTGCTGCACAAACATCCAACACCATATCACCAGACTTTATACCTGCCACCTCTACTGCCAGCATACTGCTTACATCCTGCACTGCAATGAGTCCCTGAGAAAAACCCGGAACCTGATGCATGCCTTCTAAATGAGATAACGTATAGGCATATGATAAATAAGGATGTGCCTCCACTTCTATGCCCTGTTCCTTCATTTGGTCAAGCAAAGCTTCCCTGTCTTCAGCACTGACACTTTCCTTCATACGTATGGTAACAGGACTGATTTCCAAAAACTTCTTTAAAATCCCCTCTGTAGTCTTTTCGCCAAGCTCCTTAAGCCACTTTTCTACCAGCCATACCGGCATGGAATAGGTGATGGACAGGTAGTTTGCCATATCCTCTCTGGATGGTGCAGGAAGACTATCCTTGGAAGAAGCAATCTTTCGCAGCACCCCATTGACAAAGCCCTTTAAATTGACAAATTTACGCTTAGCCGCCAGCTTTACTGCTTCATTGCAAACGGCTCTGTCCGGCACCTGCATAAAAATCAGCTGATAGGTGCTCATACGAAGCAGACAGCGTATAAGCGGCTTCATTTTATTTACCGGTGTATTGGAATAGGCATTGATAATAAAGTCCAGATACATCTGTCGCTCCAGCGTCCCCTCCACAATACGCTTTATAAAAGCCTTATCCTTACGCTCCAAATAATCATATTTATCTAAAGTATCCTTTAACAGCTTGTGAGAAAACCCCTCACCCTTTTCAATTGCCATTAAAATATCTAATACTAACTCTCTTGTGTTGACTGTGTTTACCATGTGTAAACCCCGTCCTTCCTAATTTAATTATTCTCTCTACACCTGAACCGGCCGTTAATCATTCCTTCGACGATTATTTCCGCCGAATAAAAGCACCAATCTGAGTAACTGCAATACGGAAGAAGCTGCCGCTGCTACATAGGTCATAGCCGCTGCAGATAAAACCTTTTTACACATTGGAAGCTCTTGACTGCCCAGAATACCTCTGCTTTCTAAAATATCCATGGCTCTTCTGGAAGCATTAAACTCTACAGGCAATGTAACCAGCTGGAACAAAACAGCCAAAGAAAAGGCCCATATACCAATTTGCACCAGGGTATAGTTGGATCCCAAAAGAATACCAAACAAAATAATCGGTAATCCCAGCTTACTGCCAAGACTGGCTACCGGTACTAAAGTAGAGCGTAATCTGAGAGGAGCATACCCCTGCTGGTCCTGAATGGCATGACCGCACTCATGAGCTGCCACACCGATGGCTGCTACGGAAGTACTTCCATAAGTAGCATCTGATAAACGCAGCACCTTGGATTTAGGGTCATAGTGGTCCGTTAAATTACCGCTTACATGCTCCACACGGATATTCGTAAGCCCCGCATAATATAAAATTCTCTGAGCCGCCTCAGCACCGGTAATGCCCTGCATAGAGCGTACCTTTGAGAACTTATTGTATGTGGAATTCACACGGGCACTGGCCCACAAGCTGAAAATCGCCGCCACTAACACCAAAAGATATGTTCTGTCAAATCCATAATATATCGGATAACCATATCCAAAACCAAATAATAGCATATTTAATACCTCATCCTAATTTTTCACCCACTGCAACAGGGTATCCTAATAAAAAGTCTTTACAAGCCATGCGTTTTTTACCCTCGATTTGCAGTTCCAAAATCTGTAAAGCGCCATCTCCCGTCAGCACAGTAAAGCTCTGCTTATCTACTGCAATGACCGTACCCGGAGTCCGAACTGCCGTCCCGGCACTATCCGCCTCTGTACCGACACCACCGCCTGGTTCTGCACCTGCTGCTCCGTTATCCGGCAGCACAACCACCTCTGCTTCCCAGATTTTTAATTGTTTGCCTCTAAATGTAGTATAGGCACTCGGCCAGGAATTTAAACCTCTTACCAGTCGCTCTAACACTACGGCAGACTTGGAAAAGTCTATTTCCCCTAATTGCTTGGTCAGCTTGGCTGCATGAGTAGCCTCCTCTTCGTTCTGCGGCACTGGCGTAAGCGCACCTGCTTCCAGTAAAGGCAATGCCTCCACTATGGCCTCTGCCCCTAACACCATCAGCTTGTCAAATAAGCTGGCACCGGTCTCCTTTGGCTCTAAAATATATTCCTTGGTATACAAAATGTCCCCGGTATCACAGCCTGCATTCATCTGCATAATGGTCACACCGGTCTTTTCCTCCCCGTCGATAACAGCCCACTGAATAGGAGCTGCACCACGATATTTCGGCAACAAAGAGGCATGAATATTAACACAACCGTACCTTGGAATGTCCAGAATTTCCTGAGACAAAATCTGCCCAAAGGCTGCCACCACAAAAATATCTGCAGGAATTTCCTTTAATCTTGCTACTTCCTCCGCCTCTTTAATACGGCGTGGCTGATAAACCGGAATATTGTGCTCCATGGCCACTACCTTTACCGGTGTCATCTGCATTTCCTTACCTCTGCCCTTCGGCTTGTCAGGCTGGGTATATACTGCTGTAATCTCGTGACCTGCCTCAATCAGAGCCTCTAAGGCACCACTGGCAAAATCAGGAGTTCCCATAAAAACAATTTTCATAAACAATTATTCCTCTTCTTCCTGGTCTGTCACATCCTGCAACGGTCCCTCAGCCTTTTCTACATAAAGGTGACCATCTAAATGGTCTAATTCATGACAAAAAGCTCTTGCCAATAATTCTTCCCCTTCTATTTCAAACCATTCCATATCAATATCCTGAGCACGTACCTTTACATAATTAGGTCTGGTCACCTGAGCGGCCTTACCCGGTACAGACAGGCATCCTTCCTGACCGGTCTGTTCACCGGAAGTTTCTACTATCTCTGGGTTAATCAATAAAATTGGATCTTCTCCGGTACAGTCAATGACTACAATTCTTTTTAAAATACCCACCTGTGGCGCTGCCAGACCAACACCACCTGACTCATACATGGTGTCAAACATATCCTCAATAAGCTGCTCGGTTCTGGGACTCATAAATTTTACTTCCTTACAAACCTTGCCCAATACCTCGTCTCCCATTTCTCTAATCTTACGAATTGCCATAATAAAAATCTCCTTAAAACATATTCACCGGGTCGAAATCATACTGCACAATTTCCTGCCCGCTGTGCTTTGTTATCCTTCGTTCTTCTAATGCATTTTTTAAAATCATAAGTATTTCCGGCCTGCTGGCCTTTACATAAATCACATACCGGTACACATCCTTTACCTTGGAAATGGCGGCCGGAGTGGCACCTAATACCTGTATGTGAGACTTCCCCTTGGTCAAAAACTTTAAATAATCGCTAAAGTCCTCTGCCAAAGCCTTTACCCGCGGCTCGTCGGCGCCAAAAAACTGGATAGCCATCATCCTTCCTACAGGCGGATATCCCATCAGTTCTCTATACTGCATTTCCTCCTCATAAAAGCCTGCAAAGTCCTGGGCTGCTGCATACTGTACACTGTAATGCTCCGGCTGATAGGTCTGAATAACTACCTCACCCGGCAGTTCTCCACGGCCTGCACGGCCTGCGGCCTGAGTTAACAGCTGGAAGGTCCTTTCCCCACTGCGAAAATCTCCAAAGGACAGGGATAAATCCGCTGCCAACACGCCTACCAGAGTCACCCTCGGAAAATCATGTCCCTTCACAATCATTTGGGTACCAACCAAAACGTCTGCTTCCCCATTTGCAAAGGCAGATAAAATTCTTTCATAACTATCCTTGGTTCGGGTGGTATCTGCATCCATGCGAAGCACCCTCACCCCCGGTAACAGCTCCTTTAGCTTTTCTTCAATTTGCTGAGTCCCTACCTTAAAACCAAGAATATACTTGGAGCCACAGCTTGGACACAGCTTTACATTCGGTATGGTATAGCCACAATAGTGGCAGTGAAGCTTCCCGTCGCCATGTTGCGATAAAGACACACTGCAATGTGGACACCGCATCACGTGCCCACAGCTTCTGCAGCTGATAAATCCGGAATAGCCTCTTCTATTTAAAAACAAAATACTCTGTTCTTTTCTCTCTAAACGCTGTTTTAGCTTTTCCTGTAAACTCAGGCTGAAAATACTGCGATTGCCATTTCGAAGCTCTTCTCGCAAATCCACAACCTCTACACTGGGAAGCTGGCCTCCCGTCAGACGCTTATCCAATCGAAACAGCATAAACTCTCCCTGCTTTACTCTGTAATAAGCCTCCATGGACGGAGTAGCACTGCCAAGTACCAGACTGGCACCATTCAATCGGGCAACCTCCTCTGCCACCTCTCTGGCATGATACTTAGGACTTTGCTCTGACTTATAAGAAGTCTCATGCTCCTCATCCATAATCACCAAACCCAAATCCGGAAATGGCGTAAACAAAGCAGAACGGGGTCCGATAATCACCTGTATATCCCCTGCCATCGCACGCCTTATCTGGTCGTATTTCTCCCCCTGAGACAAGGTGGAATTGATAACCGATACCTTATCGCCAAATCTGGCATAAAACCTGCGAAGGGTCTGATAAGTCAGGGAAATCTCCGGTATCAACACGATAGCCTGCCTTCCACGCTTTAGTGTTTCTGCAATAAGCTCAATATATACGGCTGTTTTGCCGCTGCCGGTAATGCCGTGGATATAGTATTTGCCCTGTTGCTCTGAAGTAACCGTTTCCACAATATACCTCTGCTCAGGACTTAACGCAAACCCATCAGCTTCTATCTGTGCTATCTGCACAGGATTACGGTATTTATTTGTTATTTTAATTTCTATAAGACCGGCTTCCTCCAAAAGCTTTAAGGTACTGCTGCTAATATTTAGTCTGCCGGTTACTTCTTCAAAGGCAAGTGACTCCCGCACCAACAGCTGCTCTATCAATCTGGCCTTAGCTTTCTGGTTGCCCTTATCCTTAACAGACTCATAGTAAGCCCTAAGCGCCTCTACGGACTGCCCTCTTTGAATACTTTTCTGAACAAGCCCCTTCACTGACTGCTTCACCGGAAGCACCGTTTTGAGTGCCTGTATCATGGTCACACCATACCTGCGCTTTAAAAAGTCCGCCAGCAAAATCTGCCGGGACTCTATGGACACACTGCCTGCCTTAACCTCTATAATATTTTTAATTTTAGAAGGGTCATAATCAGTCTCATGGGAAATACCGATACAATAACCGGTAATCAGCTTATTGGCAGCCCCAAAGGGTACCACCACCTGACAACCTACGCTGACAGCATCCTCGAGTTCATCGGGAATACGATACCGGAAGGGTCTATCAAGCTTTTCATGGGTAATATCCACTATAATATCTGCATACACTTCCATTCGCTCTCTCCTTCCTAAGTTATTTTGCCTGCCTATCTCTCATCAATTGTCTTTAAACTCAGCGCTCTTTATGCTTTCCGGCAGCACTTTACCTTGTATGTTCCTCCGCCAAAATATCAGCAATCAGATTTCTTTCATCCATAGGGTACTTCACACCCTCAATTTCCTGATAATCCTCATGTCCTTTTCCGGCTAATACAATAATATCCCCCGGCTCACCATGCCTGATTGCATAACGGATTGCTTCCTTACGGTCGCATATCTCTACAAAACTGCCATTGGTTTTGGAAATGCCGACCTTAATATCATCCATAATATCCTGCGGCTTTTCAAAACGTGGATTGTCAGAAGTAATAATTGTAACATCCGCCAGCCTGCCGCTGACCTCACCCATCTCAAAACGACGAAGCTTTGAACGATTGCCGCCACAGCCAAACAAACAAACCAGACGATGAGGCTCATACTCCTTTAACGTGGAAAGCAGACTTTCCAAAGACATGGCATTGTGTGCATAATCTATCATAAGTGTAAAATCATCAGACACCTGCACCATTTCTATACGCCCCTTTACCTTGGCCTCTAAAAGCGCCTGCTTAATGGTATCCTCACTTGCCCCAAAATGCAGACAAATAGCAATGGCTGTCAATGCGTTATAAATACTGAACTTGCCCGGTGTGGCAATTTCTACGGCGAAACGTTTTACTTTCCTGGTTCCCAAATTTCCTGCTACAGCCTCAAAAGCAGCCCCCAACTTACCCGGTGTCTTCACCAAACGCATATTAACAGCGCGCAAATCATTATTTTCCCCAAAACCGTAACGCTCGATGCTGCAGGTATGTCCCTTTATCACCGTATCTACATGACTGTCGTCACCATTTACAATGCCTACCTTACATTGCTTAAACAAAAGGCCCTTACATGCCATATATTCCTCGAAGCTGGCATGCTCATCCGGCCCGATATGGTCAGACTCCATATTGGTAAAAATACCATAATCAAATACAAAACCCTGAGTTCTGTGAAGCATAAGCCCCTGACTGGACACCTCCATTACCACTGCATCCAGCCCCTCATCCACCATACGGGCAAAATATTCCTGAAGTGTATAAGACTCCGGTGTAGTATTGGCCGCTGAAATATGGGTATCTCCAATAATAATCTCAATAGTGCCAATCAGACCTACCTTCAAACCGGTCTTTTCCAAAATAGACTTCACCAGATAGGTCGTGGTAGTCTTACCCTTGGTACCGGTAATACCGATGGTCTGAAGCTTCTCCGCAGGATGATCAAAATATGCTGCAGAAATAAATGCCATGGCATATCTGGTATCCGGCACCTGAATGACCGTCACATCCTCCGGCACCTTTACCGGCCTATTCACAATCAGCACCTTTGCCCCCTTCGCTGCTACTTCCGCAGCAAAATCATGGCCATCCACACGTGCTCCCGGAATACACAAAAACAAACATCCCGGACAGGCTTTCCTGGAATCGTTGATTACCGCAGTAACCTCCCCCTCAACACTCCCCTGCAAAACAGTATATTCTAAATCCTTTAGTAAATAAGCTAAATTCGTATTCAGTTTCATATAATCCTCCTAACAGGCATACTTAACGACAATAATACTAACCTATCATACCACACCTTGAAGGATTTTTCAACAAGGGGTTTTGTTGGTTGCACTGTCTGAGAAGGATGCTGAAATTAAATTGCTTAAAGAACGCCTTGCACAGCATTGTTCTTAAAAATTTTAGTAGTTGACACAAAAATCCTACCTTATCACAGGTAGGATTTTCGTTATATTTTATATTTAGATTTTATTAAGCTTCCACAATCAGATAGCGGCCGTCTCCGATAACAAATACCTCAGCTGCTTCCAAAATTTCGTCACCGGTCATGCCGTCTGTGTCCAGGCCTTCCTCTTCAAAGAATTCCCAGATTTCATTTACAGAATTAACAATCACTGCCATACTATCAAGCAAAAATTCCTCGGCCTCCTCGTAAGTACTCATTACTGTTTTGGAAAACAACTGCTCCTGATTGTCCAAAAAACACTGTAATACAGCTTCGTCAAATTCATGCATAATTCATTCGCTCCTTTTATTTACTAATACAAAATATTAAAGCACCTGTGACAATATGTCTGCTGGACGCTCAATTATCACGTCGGCTTTATACTTTTCAAGTTCTGCCCTGTCGCGGAAACCCCACAACACGCCAATAGTCCATGCTCCGGCATTTTTGCCCGTCATCATATCTGTGCTTGTATCACCAACATATGCGATATCCTGCACATCTATGCCTAACTTTTCTGCCAGATAAAAAACTCCGTTTGGATTAGGCTTCTTGGGCCTGTCATCTGTCTGACCCAGTATTTCGTCAAAGTAACCTGCTCCAAAAAGGCTCTCCACCACATTGATAGTTCTTTCATGTGGCTTGTTTGAAAATACGGCAAGCTTAATACCTGCTTTCTTTAAGGCATCCAGAACTTCCACAATACCTTCATAAGGCTTTACCTTGTGCATACAATGTTCCTTAAAGAAAACCTGGTATTGTAAAAAGGCCTTTTCAAAAAACTCTCCTTCCACATCCCCGGAATAAGCCAGGCAACGCTTTATTAACGTATCTGCACCGTCACCAACAAAAAGTTTGTACTTTTCCAAAGGAATTTCAGGATAACCGCATGTACCAATGGCATAATTTGCACAGTACTGAAGCGACTCTAAAGAGTCTGCCAATGTGCCATCCAAATCAAAGATGACTGCTTTTTTCATGTCTTTCCCTCGCTTGTCTAAAGTTTAAGTAAAGATAATTTTTGTAGTTCCTGATATACTCTGCCTACCGGCAGACCTACCACGTTATTGTAATCACCGTGAATGCCCTTTACAAAGCAGGCAAACTCATTCTGAATACCATATGCTCCTGCTTTGTCCATGCAGGTATCAAGCCCTACATAGTATAAAATTTCCTGTTCCGTCATAGGAAGCACTTCTACGTCCGTCTTCTCATAAAAAGTGTGGGTCATAAGCTGCCCCGTTTCCTCCCATACAAAGCTAACACTAGTATATACCTGATGTATATGTCCTTGCAAGTGGTTCAGCATAGAAATTGCATTTTCTTTGGAATGAGGCTTGCCCAGTATCTCATTTTCCAGTGCCACAATGGTATCTGCACCGATTACAAGCACTTCAGACGGGTCGTAAGCCTTGTCAAATACGTCTATGGCCTTCATAAGAGACAATTCCTGCACCACTTTGGCAGGCACTGTGCTTGTGACCTTTTCTTCACAATCGCTGGTTACCACCGTAAAATCCAGACCGATTTGTGCTAAAAGCTCTCTTCGTCTGGGAGAGGCACTGCCTAATACTATTTTCTTTGTACACTCCATTTTGCTCTCCATTCTGCCATACGGCAGCTTCTTTATTTTGTGCATTAATAGTTGCCCAGAATTTTCATATTGCGTGCTTCTTCTCTAAGACCCCTAAGCGCATTCTTTACTCCACTGTCTGCCAGATTGCCTTCAAAATCAATAAAGAAGCGATACTCCCAATTGCGACCCTCTAAAGGCCTGGACTCTATTTTGGTCATATTTAAATTATTGTAAATAAAGTGTGAAAGCATGTGGTACAGGGAGCCGCTTTCATTAGGCACTTCAAAACAAATGCTGATTTTATTCGCATCCTCTTTAAATACCTTCTGGTTCGTTACGATAATAAATCTGGTGCTGTTGTCCTTTAAATTATTAACACCCTTTTCTAAAATTTCCAAACCGTAAATGTCAGCAGCCACTTCACTGGCAATGGCAGCCTGATTTGTCATGCCGTCCTCCTTTACCTTCTGGGCTGCAAAAGCATTATTTTTCATACTGATTTGCTGCCATCCGGTTTTACTCAAATAATTGGAAGACTGCATTAAGGACTGGGGATGAGAATACACGGTCTCGATATCGCTGATCTTGGTGCCCGGCACTGCCATCAGGCAATGCTCAATTTTGATAATCTGTTCACCCACAATATAGTTCTCAAACTCTGTTAAAAGATCGTAAATTTCGTTTACAATACCTGCCGTAGAATTTTCAATCGGCAGCACTGCAAAGTCCGCACTGCCCTCCTCAATGGCACTCATGGCGTCTCTAAAGGTATCCACGTGAAAGCTCTTAATTTCCTTGCCAAAAAACTGATTCATGGCAGCCTGGGAATATGCCCCCTCTGCCCCCTGAAATACCACTCTGGCCTGCCTGGTGCCCAAATCATCCGTAGCAATAAACGGCAAATTACCGATACAGCCATGCTCTGCCAAAAGCTGATACTGCATTTTACGGCTAATAGACATAATCTGCTCAAAAAGCTCCTGTACCGCATGCTTGTGGAAATCGGTACTTGCCATACTTTTTACCTTTTCGATCTTTTCAGCCTCACGCACCTTATCAAAAACCTTTTTACCGGTTTCAATTTTAAACTCTGCCACTTCCTTACAGACCTCCATACGCTTTTCATAAAGCGCTACAATCTGCTTGTCTATGTCATCAATCCGGTCTCTTAAAATAAGTAAATCTGTTGCCATATATTCCTCCAAAGTCATATCAGATTGTTCTTCATGACTCTTATTTCCCTTGTAACTTCTGTATCGTCTCTTCCAGTACATCAAAATAATTTTCGAACGTTTTTCTACAGCAAAGCGGATCTAATATAGTCACGCCCGGACGTTTCAATCCTGTAATTGCAAAGCCCATGGCCAGTCTGTGATCATCATGAGTCTGGATAACTGCCGGCTGTAAGTTGTGCAAAGACAGTCCATCTGCCGTAAAGCTTTCCGAAATCCGCGGATAAATTATCAAACCATCCGGTTCTTCCTCCACATGCACACTCAGGGCTGTCAAATTTTCCACAATGGCTGCAATTCGGTCGCTTTCCTGTAGTCTGATGTGAGAAATACCGCTAATATGAACCGGTCCATCTGCAAACGGTGCAATAGCCGCCAGCGTAATAGCCTGATCGGAGCAGGCATGCATATCCACGTCTATGCCCTTTAATACACCATTTTCCGGTCCTGTAACCGTTATTCCCTCCGGCCTGTCCTCTACGATACAGCCCATACGCTCCAGAATCCGTGCGAATTCCACATCTCCCTGCAGAGATGCAAAATGCGTATGCTCTACTGTCACAGAAATACCAAGTACAGCCGCCATGGCCCAGAAATAAGCTGCTGCGGAAGCATCCGGCTCTATGTAATAATCCTGTGCTGTGTAACTCTGCCCTGCCGGTATGACAAACTCACTGTCTGAAACCCGCTCTGCTCGAACACCAAACTGCTCCATCATATCCACAGTCATCTGAATATATGCCATACCATGACTGCCTTCTATATGAATATGCAAGTCCTCTTTTGATAAGCACCCGGAAATCAAAAGTGCGCTTAAAAACTGTGAACTCTTGTCAATATCAACCGTAATATGCTGATTGGTAATACCCTGACCGCATATTTTCATAGGAAAATGCCCCGGCTCCTCTGTGCAGGTTATTTCCGCACCCACACTCTTAAGCGCCTTTAACAACGGCTCCATAGGACGTTTACGCATCTGCGCAGACGCATCCAGATAAAACTTACCCTCGCTACAACCTAAATACGCTGCCAAAAAGCGTGCTGCCGTGCCTGCACTGCCTACATATATACTTGCCTCTTTCTTTGGAACCGAACCCCCAAGTCCTGTCACCTGTATGTGTCTGCCCGGCTCATCTACTACCGTCTCAAAGCCCAAATCCTCCACACATTTTAAAAAGTGTCTGGAATCATCACTAAACAAGGCACCACCTAATTTGCTCCTTCCCTCTGCCAGAGTAGCAAGCAGAAGTGCCCTGTTCGTGATACTCTTAGATCCCGGAACCGAAACGGTAATATGCTTATTTACTATATGGGTAATTGGAATAATTTTCTTAAACATTGTCAAATTCACTTACCAAAGCAGAAATGGTCTGCTTTGCATCACCATAAATCATAACGGTATTGTCGTTGGTAAACAATGGATTCTCAATGCCGGAGAAGCCGGTACCACGACCACGCTTTAATACGAATACCATTCTGGCCTCGAAAGCATTGATAATCGGCATACCATATAATGGAGATGTCTCATCATCCAGTGCGGATGGATTAACAACGTCATTTGCACCGATTACGATTGCCACGTCTACGTTTGGCATCTGAGGATTCATATCATCTGCAGTCTTTAGTTTCTCATATTCAATATTTGCTTCTGCCAACAATACATTCATATGACCCGGCATACGTCCTGCAACAGAGTGGATTGCAAAGTTTACTTCACAGCCATTGTCTTCTAATCGGTCACATAAATCCTTTACTGCGTGCTGTGCCTGTGCAACCGCCATACCATAGCCCGGAATAATTGCAACGTTTCTTGCTGCCTCCAGTACCAGGTAAGCATCCTCTACACTCATAGCCTTTGGCTCTTTTGTTTCGCCTGCAGCCTTCTTAGAAGAAGATCCACCGCCAAAGCTGGAGAACAATAAGCTAAACAGCGTTCTGTTCATTGCCTTACACATAATAATGGTTAAAATCAGACCGGATGTACCAACCAAACAGCCGGATACAACCAATACGGAATTACCGATAGCAAGACCAGCAAAAGCAGCCGCCAAACCGGAGCATGCATTTAACAAGGATATGATAACCGGCATGTCACCACCACCAATAGGCCATACCATGGTAAAACCTAAAACAAGGAATGTCAATGAAACCAAAGCCACACCGATTAAGCCCAAGGAAGCATTGCCATTACTGATTGTGTACATTACCACTCCAACAAGGCCTGCAACACACAATACTGCATTGATAGCATTCTTTGCCGGAAGCTTCAGATTCTTTTTAAATAACTTGCCATCCAGCTTGCCCCATGCTACCACGGAACCGGTAAAGGTAATCGCACCAATTGCAACGGTGATTGCCAGGGTAGACGCTGAGAAAGGTTCTACGGCATCTGCCGGAGTCGTAAGATACTGTGACAATGCCACTAAGAAAGAGGACAAGCCACCAAAACCATTAAAAAGAGCAACTAACTGAGGCATACCTGTCATTTCAGCCTTTTTAGACCAGATATAACCGATAATACTTCCCACAGCCACAGCTGCAACAATCCAGATATATCCTTCCACGGAAGCTTTTAAAACATCCTTTTCCACCAAAACAGTAAGTACCGCTACCAACATACCTACTGCAGAAATCAAATTACCTTTTGGAGCTGTTTCTGCCTTACCCAAAAGCTTGATGCCTCGAATAAATAAAACGGCAGAAATCATATAAAAAATTGTAATAAGTGCCTGCATCATTTCTTAGGATCCTCCTTTTTCTTAAACATACCGAGCATTCTGTTTGTAATCAAATATCCGCCCACTACGTTTATGGTTGCAAAAACAATTGCTAAAAATCCTAAAATCTGAGCAGCAATACCGTCTACATTTACAGCAACTGCTGTTGCCAGAATAGCACCTACTATCGTGATACCTGAAATAGCATTTGTTCCTGACATAAGCGGCGTATGTAATTGGGACGGAACCTTTGAAATCAGTTCAACACCCAAAAAACCTGCTATAACAAACACAAAAACAAGAAGCATAATTTCTCCTAATACCATGTCTAAATCCTCCTATTTGAATCTTTCATGAACGATTTTACCGCCCTGTGTCAAGAGACATCCATGCATAATTTCGTCCTCTGTATTTACTACCAATTCCTTCTGATCCTTATTGTAAAAATGAGTAAGGAAAGCAGTGATATTACCGGAAAACATCTTAGAGGCATCGTAAGGCACCTGTCTTTCCAGCATATCACCTGACATAATGATAACACCATTGTCTGTAACAACCGTTTCACCAAGCTTAGAGCCTTCTACATTACCGCCACCGGCAACTGCCATATCTACCACAATACTTCCCGGCATCATTCTGTCCAGCATATCCTTTGTGATCAGTCTCGGTGCTTTTCTACCGAAAACCTTGGCTGTTGTAACAACGATATTGCTTCGTTCACAAACCTTTGCCTGTGCTTCCTGCTGCTTTGCAATCTGCTCCGGTGTCAATTCCTTCGCATACCCCTGTTCGGTCTGACCCATTTCACCCAAATCGATTTTTACGAAATTTGCTCCAAGAGACTTAACCTGTTCTTCTACCACAGGTCTGGTATCAAAAGCATCTACTCTTGCACCTAATCTTTTTGCTGTTGCAATTGCCTGTAAGCCTGCAACACCAACACCCAGAATAAATATTCTGGCCGGTGAGATGGTACCTGCCGGTGTCATCATCATCGGTAAAATCTTTGGAAGGCGAGCTGCTGCGTTTAATACCGCTACATAACCTGCCAAAGAAGTCTGAGAGGATTGTACGTCCATCTTCTGTGCCAGGGTAGTTCTTGGAATCATTTCCAAAGAAACCATCTGCATGCCCTGCTCCGCAACTTCCTTAAGCAACTCTTTTTCATGAAAAGGATCAAAATAACTAATATGTAAGGTATCTTTCTTTAATCCCTTTGTACTTTCCGGCTTCATAATGCGAACAACAATCTCGCTGTCCTCATATGCATCCTCCTCCTTTTTCACAATTTTGGCACCGGCAGCTTTATAAGCTTCATCGTAAAATCCACTTTTTAAGCCTGCTCCTGAAACAACCGAAAACTCATAGCCCATGGCTGTAAGCTTCTTGATATCATCCGGTATCAGTGCAACCCTTGTTTCTAATTGGTCCTTTTCTTTACAAACCAATACTTTTTTCATACACTCCTCCATTTCTGCCATAATGGCGTCATCAATAAAATTCTTTTCAGAACATTGTTTAAAAATTCACAAACTCTAAAAACAATATATTTAAGATACCATAATCCACAATAAACTTCAATACATAAAGACAAAAAAGCAAAAAAAGAACATGACTCTAAATTAATAAAAACATGTTCTTTGATTGTTAATTCAAATCTTATAAACCAGCCTGCGCTGCAACTTCTGCTGCGAAGTCGTCAACCTTCTTCTCAATACCTTCACCTGTTTCAAAACGAACGAATTTCTTGATTGCAAGATTTGCACCATTCGCCTTAGCAACTTCTGCAACATACTGAGCAACGGTCTGCTTGCCGTCTTCAGCCTTTACATATACCTGATCAACTAAGCAGATTTCCTTAAGCTGTTTAGAAACTCGTCCATCAACCAGACCGACAAAAATCTTATTTTCTGAAATTTCTGCCTTGGCAGCCAAAGCCAAACCTGCTAATGCTGCTTTGGCTTCTTTAGAAAGGAAGTTAGGCAAATACTTCATATTGTCCTTCTTTTCCTCATAAACAGCAATATCTTCATCACTCCATACCTTT
Organism: Lachnospiraceae bacterium; assembly: GCA_017516285.1. Next base: position 673 of record JAFXDD010000036.1, on the reverse strand, counting down.
TCGCTAACAGCCTTCTGAAGTAATCCCTTTAAGATAGGTACAGGAAGTGTAAATGTATCATTTAATGCACTGTCAACTGTAATTTCTTTCATCTTAGCAAGCTTATCTGCTGAGATTTCATCTCTGCTTATATATTCAGGATTTAAAGCAGCAACCTGCATAGCGATATTGGTCATAGCTTCCTTAACAGCGTCATTTACAACGTCTGTAGCAGCTTCTACAATAACACCGATTCTACCGCCGCCGTGTACATAAGATACTACGCAACCGTTTTCAGCAACAACTTTTTCAAATCTTCTGATAGATAACTTCTCACCGATACGAGCAACTTTAGCAACTAAAGCTTCGTTAACTGTGATAGCTGTATCTTCATTCCAAGCTTCTGCCATGAAAGCATCCATATCAGCTGCATCAGATGCAACTGCCTGATTTGCTACTGCTGCTACAAAGCTTCTGAACTCTTCGTTCTTTGCTACAAAGTCTGTTTCAGAGTTTACTTCAACAACTGCCGCAGTCTTGTCATCAGCAACAACTACTGCACATAAACCTTCTGCTGCAATACGGCTAGCCTTCTTTTCAGCCTTAGCCTGTCCATTTTTTCTTAAATATTCAACTGCTGCATCCATGTCACCATTGGTTTCATTTAATGCTTTCTTGCAGTCCATCATACCTG
>JAFXDD010000035.1 GCA_017516285.1 Lachnospiraceae bacterium | reverse complement strand
GGTTTGTATGTCTGCGGCCATCGTAGTACTACAGAAAAGGAAGGTATCACACGCTCGTTTATGGGGCATTGAAAGGCGCCGGTCCTTAGCGAGACGAGGCATGAATGCCGAAGTCGAGGTTAGTACCGCTGCAGCCTTTCGCCCGGCGGGAGCGTCCCCAAAAATGAGCGTGTGATACCTTCCTTTATTGAAAACTGGGGTGGCCGCAGCCCCACAAACCGGAATTTTGGAGGGAAATTTTATGGACAGAATTAATCAAATTCTACGGCACCCATTATTCAAAGAATATATGGAGGCCAACGCGGTCAAGGAGAAAAATCGTGTCTTTTGCAGGCACGATATGTCTCATGTTTTGGATGTGGCTCGTATTGCTTATATTCTCAATATAGAGGAGGCGCATCATTTATCAAGGGACATGATATATGGTGCGGCTCTTTTGCATGATATAGGACGTCATGTGCAGTATGAGACCGGTGAAAATCATGCCTATGTCAGTGCCGGACTGGCACCAGAGATTCTGAAGGAATGTGATTTTTCGGAGGAAGAAGTGGAGAAAATCGTCAGTGCTATTTATACGCACAGTGATAAAAGTCAAATGGATGGCATTGGACTGAATGCGTTGCTTGCCAAAGCAGACCAATTGAGCCGTGCTTGCTACGCTTGTCCGGCAGAGAAGGAGTGTAAGTGGAGCAAGGAGCGGAAGAACCTGGAGATGAAATGGTAATTATTCTACTAAAATCATTGTTGCAGGGGCATAATAGTGTATAGGTCAGCTTGGAAATATAAAAGAAAGGTAAGAGCAGAATATGTGCACGGCGGTAACGTATAAAGCAAAGGATCATTATTTTGGCAGAAATTTAGATTTGGATAGATCTTATGGAGAGTGTGTGGTAATAACACCCCGGAAGTATGAATTTCAGTTAAGATGTGTTGCATCATTAAAGGAGCATTACGCGATGATAGGTATGGCAACGGTTGTGGATGGTTATCCTTTGTATTATGAGGCAACAAATGAAAAGGGTTTAAGCATGGCGGGCTTGAATTTTCCGTATAATGCAGAGTATAAGGAGCATGAAGAAGGAAAGGATAATATTGCCCCGTTTGAATTTATACCATGGATTTTAGGGCAGTGTGCAAATATGGATGAAGTCAGGGTGTTGATGGACAGAATTAATTTAGTTAAAGTTAATTTTAGTGAAAAGCTTCCGTTGACGCCATTACATTGGATTATTTCAGACAGCAATCATTCAATTACAGTAGAGTGTATAAAAAGTGGTCTTAGAATATATGAAAATCCTTATGGTGTTTTGACGAATAATCCTACATTTGATTATCATATGATGAATCTGAACAATTATATGGGACTTCATGAGGGGCTGGCTGCGAATAATCTTTGTCCGACAAAAGAGTTAGATAATTATAGTCTTGGACTGGGAGCATTTGGATTGCCCGGGGATTTTTCTTCTGCCTCCCGTTTTGTACGAGCAGTTTTTGTCAAGCAAAAATCCAGTCTGGGAAGCACAGAGAAGGAATCTGTAAGTCAGTTTTTTCATATTTTGAATTCGGTGGCTATGCCTAAGGGGTGCGTGATGTCAGTGGACGGGCAGTATGAATACACCAGGTATTCTAGCTGTTGTAATACAAATAAAGGGATTTACTATTATACAACCTATGATTGCAGTACTGTTACAGCAGTTGATATGAATGCTGTAGAGCTTAATCAGGCTGAAATTTATAAATATGAAATATAAGATACCCCCTGCCAAACCGGCAGGGGGTTGTTATGTCTGCGCGAAGTGTCACGTTAACGTTCTGTGCTATACCTCACTACGCAGGGTGCTCCGTATAACACCACAGGCGATTTTATCACCGGAATTTCCGGCAGGCTGGGTTGTGAAGTCGTCCTGTTTAGAGTGTATGATGACGGTTTTGCCGATAATTTCACTGACTGTAAATCTATTGGTTAATACTACGGAAAAGGCAAAGCCATTGTTGCCAAATAGTGGCGGCAGATCACCGGCATGGTAGGGGTGCGGACATTTGTCCGGATTATAATGGGTCATTGCATCAGCAAAGGGGTCAGCAGCATTGCCGGTGCAACTACCACCACCATGGATGTGAAAACCAAAAACCGGGGTGGCACATTCTCCCCCGGGAGCAGGAAGACCGGTAACCTCTGTGGCAACCACAACACCGGCATCGGTCTGGAAAAAACGGACAAGGCCTGCGACGGCAGGATACTGGGTGCTGCCACCTATGACAGCAGTTGCATGGGGCATCCGGCCAAGAATAGAGCCACAGTTTAAGAAATTGCTGCATCTCATTCACAATATACCTCTTGAAAAATATTTCTTATTACAAAATATGTAAATTTTCATCATAATGTGCAAGCGAAAAGGAGTCTCACTGTTAAAGGAGGCTCCTTAAATTGTGTTATGGGTGCATTGATATATTATATTGGAGTACTTGAAAAATAGTTTTACAAATTTGCCAAATCTACTTGCTATTTAGCTCAAAATCGTGTAAAGTGTACTTATAAGTGGAGGGAAGTGGAGCAAAAAGGAGTAAAATGGAGAAAAACCCCTAATTTTCCACAAAAGAAATCCCATTTTAGGCAGGACGGTGATTTAGATGTATACAGGCGAATATAATCATACTGTAGACTCTAAAGGCAGACTGATACTACCTTCTAAGCTACGCGAGGCTCTGGGTGAGGAATTCGTGGTGACAAAGGGAGTGGATGGCTGTCTATTCGTGTATGACCGAACGGAGTGGTCTCATTTCGAAGAGAAGCTTACTACCCTGTCTATTACTAACAGAGAATCCAGAAAGGCACTTCGTTTCTTCTTATCCGGTGCTGCCAGTGTGGAAGTGGACAAGCAGGGACGCTTCCTGATTCCTACAGGTCTTAGAGAATATGCGGGTTTGGAGAAGGATGTAGTACTGGTAGGCTGCGGCCGTAACGTTGAAATCTGGGATAAAGACAGATGGGCGGCAATTAATAATGATGATGACGTGGAAGAGGTTATGGAATACTTAAACGGCATCGGTCTGAGGTTATAGGAGCAGGTTATGGAATTTAAGCATTATTCAGTGCTTTTAGATGAGACAATAGAGAACTTAAGTATAAAACCGGATGGAGTATATATGGATGGTACCCTTGGTGGTGCCGGACATGCTTTTCATGTATGTGAGAGGCTGGGAGCACAGGGACATTTCTATGGAATAGACCAAGATGGAGATGCTATAGAAGCGGCTGCCGGTCGATTGTCGCCTTTTGGTGACAAGGTCACCATTATCCGCAGTAATTACCGTTATGCCAGGGAGCGGCTTAACGAGTTGGGTGTGACCCATGTAGATGGCATTGTGTTGGATTTGGGAGTTTCCTCTTATCAGTTGGACACCATAGAAAGAGGTTTTTCCTACAAATATGACACCAGACTGGATATGCGAATGGATGACAGACAGACCCTTTCCGCCATGGAAATTGTGAATGAGTATTCAGAGATGGAGCTGTTTCGTATTATCAGAGACTACGGAGAAGATCAATTTGCCAAAAATATTGCCAAGCATATTGTAAAGGCGAGAGCAGAGGCTGTGATTGAGACTACCGGACAGTTAAATGAGATTATCAAAGCAGCAATTCCTGCAAAGATGCGTATGAATGGACACCCTTCCAAGAAGACTTTTCAAGCTATCCGCATCGAATGCAATCATGAATTAGATGTACTAAAGGAATCCTTAGATGGATTTATAGATATGTTAAATCCGGGCGGCAGGTTGTGTATTATTACCTTCCATTCCCTGGAGGACAGAATAGTTAAAAGTGCCTTTAAAAAGGCAGAAAATCCTTGTATTTGCCCACCGGGTTTTCCGGTTTGTACATGTGGACAGATATCCAGAGGACGTGTCATCAGCAAGAAGCCTATTTTGCCGAGTGACACGGAATTAGCAGAGAATTCAAGAAGTAAGAGTGCGAAGCTTAGAGTATTTGAGCGCTCTTAAGGAGGTATATTGGTATGGCCACTCAGAGAAGAGTAACAACGCCACAGACTATGAACAGCAAAAATCATTCAAAAATTACATATATACATGGCAGCGCGGCTCCAAAGTATGAGCGGATACCACAAAAGAGACCGGTTAAAGAGGCTGAGAGAATTGCGGCACCGGATCTTCAGAAAAAGCAAAGGATACAGGCAAAGCCAAGCCCTGTTAACGTACCGTTGTTAGTATTGACTTTAGTTGCTTTTGTAGCATTGGGTGCTATGATGCTTCAGTACATCAGCTTAAGCTCAGAAATATCAGTACTTACAAATAGCATTGCAAGTCTGGAAAGCGACTTAAACGTTTTGAAAGCAGAGAATGATGAATACTATGGTCGTATTATGAGCAGCGTGGATTTGGAGAAGGTACGCGAAGTAGCAATTATGGACCTTGGTATGGTATATGCTTCTGAGGATCAGATTATTACATATGAATCACATGTGGATGATTATGTAGAGCAGAGCCGTGTCATCAAAGATTGATAAATATTCTGGAGATTAGTTATGGCAAGAAGTCAGAACACAGGACAAAACAACCATCATTCCGGAACACGAAATAAACCACAAAATACTACCAGATTTCGTTCTTACATGCGTGTAAAGCTGGTAGTTTTTTGCTTTATAGTGGTTCTGGCAATTTTATTTTTAGTAGGCAGACTGATAAATATTACAAATACCAGTGAAGCAAAGTACAAAAAGCAGGTATTATCCCAGCAAAAGTATGATTCTACTACGCTTCCGTATAAGCGTGGTGATATTTTGGATGCCAACGGAAGTACGTTGGCCTACAGCGAAAAGGTTTATAATGTTATTTTAGATACCAAGGTAATGCTGGATGATGAGGCTAATTACAATCCTACGTTACATGCATTGGAAATGTGCTTTGACGTAGATATGAACAAGATAAAGGCTTATGTATCCGCCAATCCTTCTTCGCAGTATTATAAAGTGGCAAAGCAGGTGAGCTATACGGATAAGGAAGCATACCACGCTTATGTAACGGAGCAGGAGAAGCTTGCAAAGGAGGCAGCGAAGGCAGCAGGTGTAAAAAATACCGGAGCCCATATCAAGGGTATCTGGTTTGAGGAAGAGTATATTCGCAAATATCCGTATAAGACACTGGCCAGCGATGTGCTTGGCTTTACGGGTAAGGATAATGTCGGCCAGTTTGGTCTGGAGGAGTATTACAATGATGTGCTAAACGGCACTACCGGCAGGGAATATGGTTATCTCAATACAGACAGTGAATTGAAGCGAACGGTAAAACCGGCTGATAATGGTGATACGATTGTCAGTACGCTGGATTTAAATATTCAAACTATCGTGGAAAAAGCAATTCACAATTACAATGAAGAGCTTAGAGACAATTTCAGGGAAGGAGCCGGTGCTGAAAATATCGGTGTGGTAGTCATGGATGTCAATGACGGAAGTGTTCTTGCTATGGCCACCAATAGGGGCTTTGACTGTTCTAATCCATATGATTTGTCCATGCATTATACAGAGGAACGCATTGAGGCTATGAAAGAGGAGATGGTTGCTTCTAATACAGGGGAGGCGCCTGTAGAGGGAGCCGAAAATGTGCAGCTGATTTCCAAATATTCCTATGAGTTAAATCAGCTTTGGAGAAATTTCTGTTTATCCGATACCTACGAACCGGGTTCTGTTGCCAAGCCTTTTACAGTGGCAATGTGTCTGGAGGAGGGTAGTATTACCGGCAATGAAACCTATGTATGCGAAGGCTCTTTATATCGTGGTGGTTGGCCTATCAGGTGTCACAATACTTCCGGGCATGGTATTGTAAATGTTTCCCAGTCCATTCAGGAGTCCTGTAACGTGGCAATGATGTATATGTCTGAAAATCTGGGTGCAGAAAAATTTGCAAAGTATCAGAATGCCTTTGGTTTTGGGTTAAAGAGTAATGTAGATTTAGTGGGTGAAGCCAGAACGTTGGGACTGATTCACACCATAGATACCATGGGAGTGTCAGAGCTTGCCACCAGTTCCTTCGGTCAGGGCTTTCAGGTGACCATGATACAGATGGCTGCAAGCTTTAGCTCTCTGGTAAATGGCGGGTATTTATATCAACCACAGATGGTTCGTCAGATTTTGGATGAAAACGGCAATGTGGTACAAAATATTGAACCGTTTTTAGTAAAGCAGACCGTTTCCGCAGCTACCAGTGATAAAATTGTAGAATACTGTAATGCAACAGTTGCAGATGGTACAGGCCGAAAGGCAAAGCCTGCAGGCTATGCCATCGGCGGTAAGACCGGTACTTCCGAGACGTTGGAAAATGGTGTCCGTTCTAAGACAAATTATGTTGTATCTTTCTGCGGTTATGCACCGGCTGATGATCCTCAGGTGCTGGTTTATGCAGTAGTGGACAGACCAAATGGACCGGATCAGTCCAAAATGACAGAGTATGCATGCTGGATTGCCAGAGATATTTTTGCAGATATGCTGCCGTATATGGGCATCTTTATGACAGAGGAGCTGACCGAGGAAGAACAGCAGGCTTTACAGGATAAGCAAAATGCTGTTATTCAGGATTATCAGAATAAACGGGATGAGGCGGCAGGTGTGACAAGCAGTGAGTCGACAGAAGTGGAAGGGGAATAACCGGAGTATAAGGTGCATAAATTATAATAATACCCTCCGTGAGGTCACCGGATGTTTGTACGCACTTATCAAAAAAAGAAAATATTACTTCTCGGTGTGGGGAGTCTGCTCTTGTTAATAGGCTTGTTTGGCAGGCTGGTCTTTTTAATGGTTGCCAAAAGTGATTATTATGCAGCTATGGCGCAGGAACTTCATGAAAGAGAAAGGGATATTAAGGCTGCCAGAGGACGCATTCTGGACCGGAATGGTATTGCCTTGGCAGATAATAAAACCGTTTGTACGGTGTCAGTCATTTATTCCCAGATGGAAGACAGAGAAGCAGTGATTGATATGCTTTGCAAGGAATTGGGCCTGACCGAAGAGTATGTCCGTAAGCGGGTGGAAAAATATTCTTCACGCGAGAGGATTAAAAGTAATGTGGACAAGGAAATCGGAGACCGGATACGTGCTTATGATATGGCAGGGGTAAAGGTTGACGAGGATTATAAAAGATATTATCCCTATGGGATGTTGGCAAGTAAGGTGTTAGGCTTTACCGGCAGTGATAATCAGGGGATTATCGGTTTAGAGGTTACCTATGAAGAATATCTGTCAGGCACACCCGGCAAGATATTAACGGTTACCGACGCAAAGGGTATTGAATTACAACGGGAAGGGGAACGCAGAGAAGAACCTATAGCAGGGGAGGATTTGACCATCAGTCTGGATTTAAATATCCAGAATTATGCCATGCAGTTAGCCAGTCAGGCTTATGATACCAAGCAGGCAGACAATGTAATGATTTTGGTTATGAATCCCAATAATGGAGAAATATATGCCTGTGTGAACTGGCCGGAGTTTGATTTGAATAATCCTTATGAGCTGACGGATATTTGGAACACCAAGCTTACCGGCGGCAATACCCAGGATAACTTAAATAAAATGTGGCGTAACGGCTGTATTAATGATACTTACGAGCCGGGCTCCACGTTCAAAATTATTACAGCTGCCGCAGGTCTGGAAGAGGGTGTGGTTAAACCGGAGGATACCTTTAGCTGTCCCGGTTTTATTATGGTAGAAGATAGGCGTATTCGTTGCCATAAGACGACAGGCCATGGGATTTTGTCGTTCCGGGAGGGAACGCAAGTCAGTTGTAATCCTACTTTCATCACTATCGGGCAGAGACTTGGCGTAGAGACGTATTATGCATATTTTGAGCAGTTTGGATTAAAAACAAAGACCGGTATTGACTTGCCGGGTGAAAGCAGAACTATTGTTCATCAGATGGAGAATATGGGACCGGTGGAGTTAGCCACCATGTCCTTTGGGCAATCCTTTCAGATTACACCCATTCAGCTTTTGACCACGGTTTCTTCCATTATTAATGGTGGGAACAGAGTCACCCCTCATCTGGCAGTGAAGTCAGAGGGCGTGGAGGGCACCACGGTATTTGAATATCCGGTAACAGAGGGTATTGTCAGTGATGAAACCTCTGCCACCATGCGTGATATTTTAGAAAGTGTAGTCAGTGAAGGCGGCGGCAAGAATGGTAAGGTAGAGGGGTATCTGGTAGGGGGCAAAACGGCCACCAGTCAGACCCTGCCCAGAGGAAACGGCAAGTATATAGCTTCCTTTATCGGCTTTGCGCCGGCAGATGATCCCCAAGTGATTGCCATTGCTATTATTACCCATCCAAAAGGGGTATATTATGGCGGACAGATTGCCGCGCCGATTGTTCGTCAACTTTTTGAAAATGTGCTTCCTTATTTGGAAGAAAAGGAGTATAATTAAATAAATGTGAGAGACCAGAGAGGAGACAAGGATGTTTGGCGAGTTATTATTTCCGGTTGTATTACCAATAGTAGGAGCATTTTTTATCACGGTGGTACTTGGACCGGTGATTATACCATATTTAAGAAAATTAAAATTTGGGCAGACAGTTAGAGATGACGGGCCGCAGAGCCATTTGAAAAAGAACGGTACGCCTACCATGGGCGGTATCCTGTTTTTAATCAGTATCACATTGATGACACTGCCTTTTATCAAGGTGTATCCCAATGTAGTTCCGGTTTTGTTTTTGACGCTGGGATTTGGCTTAATCGGTTTTTTGGATGATTATATTAAAGTTGTATTAAAGCGTTCCATGGGGCTTACATCAGCCCAGAAAATGATAGGGCAGCTGATTGTAACCAGTATTTTTGCTTATTATTTGATTGCAGTAGCAGATATTGATTTGGTAATGCACATTCCGTTTATGGAAAAGACCATTGATTTGGGTATTCTTACGATTCCTGTTATGTTTTTTATTGTAATCGGTACCGTAAACGGTGCTAACTTTACGGATGGTATCGATGGACTGGAGAGCAGTGTGACCGTAATGATTGCTACTTTTTTTGCGGTAGTCAGTCTGGGAATGGGTGCCGGTATTGAGCCTATTGCCTGCGCAGTTGTGGGCGGTTTACTGGGTTTTTTAATGTTTAATGTGTATCCGGCCAGTGTATTTATGGGAGACACAGGATCTTTGGCGTTAGGCGGTTTTGTGGCAGGCTGTGCTTATATTACAGGACTGCAGCTTTTTATTCCTATTGTTGCATTTATTTATTTGATAGAGGTAGCCAGTGTTATTATTCAGGTTACATACTTTAAGATAACGAAGGGAAAGCGTTTCTTCAGGATGGCACCGATTCATCATCATTTTGAACTGGGTGGTTGGAGCGAGACCAGAGTAGTGGCTGTGTTTACCACAGTGACCGCATTGCTTTGCCTTGTAGCGATTGCAGGGATTTGATACCTGCCTTATCTGGCGGATTGTATGTCTGAATGATTGGTAAAACTAGGAGAAAACTATGATATTTACAGACAAGAATATTTTAATTATAGGCAGCGGCATCAGCGGCATGGGAGCCCTTAAGGCTTTGTCCGCGGTGCAGGCCCACTTAATTGTTTTTGACGGAAATGAGAAGCTGACCCCGGAGGATATTTCCAAAAAGCTTCCTGAGGGGTGTGAGGCGGAGATTATTATCGGTGTTTTAAGCGAGGAAGTATTACATAAGCTGGACATGGCAGTAGTCAGCCCGGGTGTTCCTATAGATAGTCCCTTAGTGAATATGTTACATGACCACCAAATCCCTGTTATTGGAGAGATTGAGCTGGGTTACCAGCTGGCTAAAGGACGACTTATCGGTATCACCGGTACCAACGGTAAGACCACTACCACTACTTTAGTAGGGCAGATGATGCAGGATTATTATGAAAGTGTGTTTGTGGTAGGCAATATCGGCAATCCATATACACTGGAGGCTTTAAAAACTACGGAGAACAGTGTGACTGTGGCAGAAATCAGTTCCTTCCAGCTGGAGAGTGTGGAGGAGTTTTGTCCGGAGGTGTCCGCTATCTTAAATGTGACGCCGGACCATTTAGACCGCCATTATACTATGGCAAATTATGCAGGTACCAAGGAGAAGATTACAAAGGGTCAGACAAAGGCGCAGTATTGTATTCTCAATTATGAGAATGATTACACCAGGGATTTTGGCTTACATAGGTGTCCGGCAACCGTTGTATTTTTCTCTTCAGCAAGAGTACTTGAGGAAGGTATTTACTGTCAGGGTGATACGATTTATATTGCTAAGGGTGGTCAGCATGAGGCGATTATGAATATTCACACAGATATGAATCTGGTGGGTACGTGTAACGTTGAGAACGTGATGGCTGCACTGGGGATAGGGTTATCCTTTGGTTTGCCACTGGAAAGTCTTTTACGTACTATCAAGACATTTAAAGCAGTAGAGCATCGTATTGAATTCGTTGCCACAAAGAGCGGTGTAGATTATTACAACGATTCCAAGGGCACCAACCCGGATGCTGCTATTCAGGGTATTTTGGCTATGAATAAGCCTACCATCTTAATTGGTGGTGGTTACGACAAGCATAGTGAGTATGACGAATGGATTGAGGCCTTTGGCGGTAAGGTAAAGCTTTTGGTTTTAATTGGCCAGACCAGAGAAAAGATTGCAGCCTGTGCCGAGAAGCGTGGCTTTACGGATTATGTATTTGCAGATACCTTTGAAGAGTGCCTGAAAATCTGTACAGACCATGCCAAGGAAGGCGACGCAGTATTGTTGTCTCCGGCCTGTGCAAGTTGGGGGATGTTCCCTAATTATGAGGAAAGAGGCAGACAGTTTAAGGATTATGTGCGAAGCCTGTCATAAAAAAGAGTAGGAGAGTTCCATTGCAGAATAATATTAGACAATTTAAACCTAAACAGACAACTACATCAGAACAGCCGACAAAGAAAGAAATCTTTTATTTTGATTATACTTTTTTGCTGGTACTAATCTTTTTGGTAGGCTTTGGACTCATTATGGTATATTCAGCCAGCTACTATGAGGCTATGCAGGAGTTCGGAGATCCAAATTATTATGTGAAAAAGCAGGCATTTGCTATTGCAGTAGGATTTGTGGGAGTCTTTGCAGCATACAAAATACCATACCAAATTTATCGTAAATTAGGATTTTTACCTTATTTAGCCTGTATTGCAGTCATCCTTATGATTTTTCCTTTTGGATATGAGGCCAATGGTGCAAGACGTTGGATACGATTAGGGCCTATTTCTTTTCAGGCTGCAGAGCCTGTTAAGCTGGGAATGATTATTTTTCTTGCTAATTTCGTTTATGCGTATCGTAAGCGTATTAATAATATCAAAATTATTGCTGCCATGATAGGCATGACGTTGCCGATTTTTTTGATGGTATATAAGATTACCGATAATTTAAGCTCTGCTATTATCATTTTTGCAATCTGTATTGCCATGATTTTTGTGTCTACCAAGAATTATAAGTATTGGATTGCACTAGCAGTTACAGGCATTGCCGGTGTAGCAGCCCTTATTTGGTACATCGTGCAAAGTGCTGCCAGTGGAGGCGGTTTCCGTTCAGAGCGTATTCTGGCATGGCTGGATTTAGAGAAATATGCATCCGGTAAGGGTTATCAGTCCTTGCAGGCACTTTATGCTATCGGTTCCGGCGGTATCTGGGGCAAGGGCTTGTGTCAGAGTATTCAGAAGCTGAACTTCCTGCCGGAGGCTCAGAACGACATGATTTTTTCCATTATTTGTGAAGAATTAGGTCTGTTCGGTGGTATTGCAGTTATTTTGATGTTTATGATTTTAATCTGGCGTATGGTCATCATTGCCACCCATGCAGTGGATTTACAGGGGGCCATGATTGTTGTGGGTGTTATTGCTCACATTGCCGTGCAGGTTATTCTGAATATTGCAGTAGTAACCAACACCATACCGAATACAGGTATTTCCCTGCCGTTTATCAGTTACGGCGGTACCAGTATCTGTTTCTTGATGTTTGAAATGGGTATTGTTATGAATGTAGCCCGAAACATTAAAATAACAAATTATTAAAAAACAGGAAAGTTTTACACACCACCTGCATATAATACAATAAGCGTTTTTTGCCAGGTGGTTGTATGAAACATATATTTATACGTGGAGGCGTACCCCTTACAGGGCAGGTGCGCATCCAGGGCTCCAAAAATGCAGCACTTCCGATATTAGCAGCCACGTTACTTGCGAAGGGAGAACATGAGATAAAAAATTGTCCCAAGATTGCGGACGTTTACTATATGTTAGAGTTAATTCGTTCTCAGGGAGCAGTGACTTACTGGAAAGGCAGAAATTTATACGTAAATACCACACATCTTACCCCGGGGCCGTTGGAAGAAAAAAAGGAGGGCACTATGCGCTCCAGTATTTTTCTTTTGGGAGCCATGCTTGGGCGTTTTGGTGAAGTGGATTTAGAGTATCCCGGTGGATGTGTGATAGGTGACAGACCTGTGAATTGGCACATTAGTTACCTTAACGATATGGGCGTTATTTTCTGTGACAGTGACAGCCGTATTAAGGCTAAGGCATCCAAATTGCTTGGGTGTGAGCACTTTTTAACGTTTCCAAGTGTAGGGGTTACAGAGAACCTGATTATGGCAGCTGTTTTGGCAGAAGGGGTAACCACCATTCATGGAGCAGCCATGGAGCCGGAAATCGTTGCTTTATGCGATTTTCTTATATCAGCAGGAGCCAGAATTTCCGGTGCGGGAAGGAAGGATATTGTCATTCATGGTGTGTCAGAGCTTCATGCGGGAAGCATTTTGTTACCCGGTGACAGGATTGTAGCAGGTACCTATGCATTGGCTTGTATGATAACAGGCGGTGGTGTGCTTTTAGAAGGGGCACCTGTAGACCATATGACCAGACTAATCCCAATGCTGCATGCCATGGGCGGCAGCACGCTTGTAAATTCTGAGGGCTTATATTTGCATCGCAGAGATACCCTTTATGCCATTCCTCACACAGTTACTGAGGTGTATCCGGGGTTCCCTACGGATTTGCAGTCTCAGCTGCTCACAACCATGTGTACCGCCAATGGGGAAAGTGTGATAGAGGAGCGGATTTTTGGTAATCGATTCCGCATTGCACCGGAGCTTATCAAAATGGGAGCTGACATTCATATTGAGGAGCATACAGCCTATATTAGAGGTGTGGAGAAATTACATGGCAGTACAATTACTGCTGAAGAATTACGAGGTGGTGCAGCACTGGTATTGGCAGGCCTTGGTGCCGGTGGAGAAACATACATTGAAAATTGTGGTCATATTTATCGTGGCTATGAAAATATATGCAGAGACTTATCAGAACTAGGAGCAAGAATATACGGTGAATGAATATTTTGCAGGACGCAGAAAAAGAAGAATGATTAAGGCGATTGTAGGACTGACGATTTTACTATTTCTTACTTGTGGTATCTATTATTTTTTACAGGTATTTACGATTAAGAATATTGTTGTAGACGGCAGCACTCACTACACCCGGGATGAAATCATCGATATGGTTATCAAAAAGCCGGAAGACCGTATTTCGTTAGTGCTTTCCATGAAATATGATAATAAACCCATTACGGACATTGCCTTTATTCAGTCCATCGAAGTGACTGTTATATCGGCAGACAGTATTCGTATACAGGTTTATGAAAAGGCACTGGCGGGATACATAGAATACTTAGGACAATATATGTATTTTGATAAGGATGGTATCGTGGTAGAGGCCTCCGGCCAGATTACCGATGGTATCCCAAAGATTACCGGGTTAAGCTTTAATTCGGTAGTCCTACATAATCCCTTGCCGGTAGCATCTTTAGAGGTCTTTGGTCAGATTCTGGAGATTACCAACTTATTAAACAAATATGAGCTTGAGGTGGACACCATTTACTTCAATCAAAGCCTGGAAGTTACCTTGTATATGGACAGTGTGCGGGTGGCTTTGGGAAAGAAGGACAAGCTTACCGAGAAGATTATGAAGCTGCGAGATTTGGATCCACACCTTAGTGGATTGTCCGGAGTGCTTCATTTAGAGACCCTTAACAGTGCTTCCGACATCATAACCTTTACAAAAGATGTCGAGAACCAATAAAATTTAGTAAAATTTCTTAAAATATGAAAAAACTTGTTGATAAATGTAGAAAAAAAATATAGAATAGTATTAAGTATATATGAATGGAGGTATCCTCTCTTGTTAGAGTTAATGTCAAATGAAATTGTATCCGGTGCACGTATTATTGTAGTTGGTGTTGGTGGTGCAGGCAATAATGCTGTTAATAGAATGATAGATGATGAAGTATGTGGTGTGGAGTTTATCGGTATCAATACCGACCAGCAGGCTCTCAGACTGTGCAAGGCTCCATACGTTATCCAGATTGGAGAGAAGCTGACCAAGGGGCTGGGTGCAGGTGCCAGACCGGAAATCGGTGAGAAGGCAGCCGAAGAGAATTTAGAGGACATCAAGAACGCATTAGAAGGTGCGGAGATGGTTTTTGTTACCTGTGGTATGGGTGGCGGTACCGGTACAGGTGCAGCACCGGTTGTTGCAAAGGTAGCCAAGGAGATGGGTATTCTCACAGTAGGTGTTGTGACCAAGCCATTCCGTTTTGAGGCAAGAACACGTATGAACAATGCTTTAGCAGGTATTGAAAAGCTGAGAGAGCATGTTGATACCTTAATTGTTATCCCTAATGACAAGCTTTTAGATATTGTAGACCGCAGGACTACTATGCCTGAAGCGCTTAAGAAAGCAGACGAGGTGTTGCAGCAGGGTGTTCAGGGTATCACTGACCTGATTAACAAGCCTGCCATTATTAATCTGGATTTTGCAGACGTTCGTACTGTTATGAGGGACAAGGGTGTGGCTCATATCGGTATCGGTACAGGTACCGGCGATACCAAGGCTTCTGACGCAGTTCGTATGGCTGTGGACAGCCCATTGTTAGAGACTACCATCAACGGTGCTACAGATATTATTATCAATGTATCCGGTGATATTACCCTTGCAGATGCAGCAGATGCAGCTGACTATGTAGGTGAATTGTGCGGCGAGAATGTCAACGTTATCTTCGGTGCTATGTATGACGAGACCGCTAAGGACTCTTGTACAGTTACTGTTATTGCAACCGGTATTAATCAGAGCCAGCCTGCAGCAAAGGCTCCGGTATTCTCCTTTAATCCGACTCCAAAGTCTACAGCAAAACAGACACCGGGAGTGCAGCCAATTACCGCACCAAAGACAGAGGGTGTTTCTTCCGTTACAGGTGCACTGCCTCCGTTAAAGAAGAGTGATTTAAGCGCCTCTATCGAGGAGAGAAGTCTGAAGATACCGAACTTTTTGCAGAAGAATTAATATGAGAAAAAATCAAAAATTGACAACAGCGTGTCTTTTTATAAGGCATGCTGTTTTTTGATGCGATATAACTTAATTTTCGAGTCCATGGTTTGACAATATTTCTCACTGAAAAGTGGTATATTTTCTTGGAGAGGTGTAACAGTTTGGTCGACAGGTCAAACTGTTATGGAGATGCAGTATGGAAATAGAAATTTACTTAGACAGTTTGTTTTTCATGAACCTGGTGATAAACCTGTGGATTATGAAGCTTGTAACATATAGGTTTTCTTTGGATGTAAAAGAAGTCAGACTCTTGGGAGCAGCAGGCTTAGGAGCCGGAGCGTATATTATTTTATTTTTTCTGCCCGGGAACGGTCTGGTGTTGCAGCTTATGGGTAGTGTATTGTCTATTCCGCTCATGGTTATCATCATCACACCGAAAAGAAAACGCAGGTTTTTTTCAAAAATGCTGGGCATGGGGTTTTTTTACAGCTTTATTATCTCTGGTGTACTCCGCGCTGTATTTAACAAGTGGAAGCTTTTTACCGGGCAGGAGGTTACTCTGTTTGCGGTGCTTTTGGGGGTGTACCTATGCACCATGGCAGGAGCCTGGCTTATCCGCAAGGGGAAGCAGTCTGCTAAAAGGAGCATTTATCGGGTGACGATTACCAGTGCAGGGGTACAGACAAGGCTGAAGGCCCTGTTAGACACCGGTAACAGCCTTGTAGAGCCTTTTAGTAAGCGTCCGGTGTGTTTGATTGAGGAAGAGCTTCTGGCCCGTATTATGCTGGAAAATACGCTGTTTCTCAGGGCAATTCCATTTCGCAGTGTAGGGTGTGAACAGGGGATATTGTACGGGGTGGAAATTCCGGAGTTAAAAATTACCTGTGAGGAGAATAGCTTTGTGGTAAAAAATGTCATATGTGCAGGTGTGGGACATAAACTGTCTGAAAAGGGTGTATATCAGATGATACTGCATCCGGCCTTGCTTGAAGAAGAATATAAAGGTGATGAAAAGGAGGAGCGCTTATGCTGTTAGGAAGAGAAATGAAAAGAACCATATACATGTTGGTAGGACGAGACTGGTTAGGGGCAGAACCGGAGATGGACATTCATTATATTGGGGGAACTGAGGTACTGCCGCCGCCTTTGGATGGTGAGGCGGAAAATGAGATGTTAGAGGCTTTGCAGGGAGATAATGGCGAGTGGGCCAAGAGTATACTGATAGAGCACAATTTACGACTGGTAGTATATATCGCCAAGCGATTTGATAATACAGGTGTTGGAGTGGAGGATTTGATTTCCATTGGAACCATTGGACTGATTAAGGCTATTAATACATATAAAATGGACAAAAACATTAAGCTGGCCACCTATGCTTCCAGGTGCATTGAAAATGAAATTTTGATGTATTTGAGGCGCACCAGCAAAAATAAGCTGGAGGTCAGTATTGACGAGCCTTTAAATACGGATTTTGACGGCAATGAATTATTACTTAGCGATATTCTGGGCACAGACGAGGATTTGATTTATAAAAATCTGGAAACCCAGGCAGAGTGGAGTATGCTTTATAAATCTATTGCCAAGCTGTCACCCAGAGAGAAAACCATTATCTGCCTGCGCTTTGGACTGAAGCTGGGGAGTGAGCAGAAGGCACTGGAGAAAAAAGTGTCAGAGCAGGAGGATGCATCTTATAAAGAAGCCATACGGGAGGGGAAGGAACTGACCCAGAAGGAGGTGGCAACATTGCTTGGAATTTCCCAGTCCTACATATCCAGACTGGAGAAAAAAATTATGAAGCAGCTGAAAAAAGAGATGATGAAGGAGTATTAAATTTTTAAAAACACTTTACAGTGATGAAGTGTCGATATATAATATGCTTATAAGCCTTTCGGGGTAGGAGGAGATTATGAAAAATACAAAAGCAAAATTAACTACACAGACCTTATGTTTTATCGGCTTATTTGGTGCTCTGAGCACGGTGCTTATGCTGTTTAAGTTGCCGTTGCCTTTTGCTCCTGCTTTTATGAAGCTGGATTTGGCAGAGCTTCCGGCCATTTTAGGCAGTTTTATGTTTGGACCTGTTGCGGGAGAATTTATTGTCATTATTAAGCTGGCTTTAAATCTTTTGATTAACGGCACCGACAGTATGTACGTGGGCGAGCTGTCCAATCTGGTATTGTCCAGTACATATGTGCTTACGGCATCCTTAATTTACTACAGGCACAAGACCAAAAAGAGAGCTGCAGTTTCTTTAGCTGTCAGTGTATTGGGCACCAGTATATTTGCTGTATTCAGCAATACTGTTTTTATTTTTCCGGCTTACGCAGTGGTATATGGTCTTAGCATGGACAGTCTGGTGACTATGGCAGGAGCGGTGAATCCCTTTGTGCATGATGTATTTACTATGATGCTTTTTAGTGTATTGCCTTTCAATTTAGTGAAATATGGTCTGGTGGCGGTCATTACATTTTTGGTGTACAAAAAGCTGCATTTATTTATCTTGCGTATTTTAAACTGATTTTAACTATAATACAATACATAGGTTATTAAGGAGGTTACTATGGCAGAGATTATTTGGAAAGACAGGAAACGTCCATTTTTAGGATTACCGCTATCCTTTACAAAGTACGAGTTGACAGAGCAGAAGCTTTTGATTAATACCGGACTTTTGAACGTAAAAGAGGAGGAAATCCGCTTGTATCGTTTTGTAGATGTTACCATGGAGCAAAGTCTGTTGCAGAGGATTTTCGGTGTTGGCAATTTACATTGTGATACCAATGACCGTTCCAGCGGTAATTTTGTGATTGAGCTTATTAAGAATCCTAGGCAGGTCAAGGAGCTTCTTTCTGAAGCCATTGAGAACGAAAGAGATCGTAAGCGAGTATCTGTAAGAGAATTTATGTCAGATGCAGGGGATGAGACTGACTTAGATGATATGATAGATGATATGGACAGCAAGGAAGAGTGAGGTCATCATGATTAAAAAAGTAGACACCGTGGTAGAGGTTTTTGATACTGTTAATTTGCAGAACAATATCATGGCTGCCACGGTGTTTCGTGCAGAGCATATTATATTTTTATATGAGAGCCATCAAGAGGACAGTATGGAGGGAGTCTGCGCTTTTTTGCAGGCGAAGCAGCCCCGGATGCGCATGGATAAGGTGTTGGTGGGTGCAAAAGATGCCAGAGAAATTGTGCGCAACACGTTGCAGGCACTTAAAAGTGACAGCAAAGATGTTTTGGTGGAAATTAACGGAGGCAGTCCCATTATTGCTAATTTTGCCAGGGCCTGCTGCAGGGAGTTTCAGTTTCCGTGTATTGCTTTGGATGCTATAGGCGGTCAGATTGTTAATGTTGAGCATGCAGAAAGTCTGGAGGGGGCTTTTTCTTTTCCGGAGCTTACTTTTTCGGATATTTTATTGTTACAGGGACGTACTTATAACCGGAACATGCATATGTTGGCGGATGAAAGATACCATGACCGTATTCTTACTATGAGTGAGTATGCGTTCAGTCATCAGTCTGATTTTAAATTCTTTTATGATTTTGTGCATCACAAAAGCGATGGCGAGCTAAGCGAGCCGGGACTTACTATTATATTAAATAAATCCAGAGATATTTCAGACAGAATTATCAGGATTTTTGAGTTGTTTGTAAATCAGGGCTTTATCAAGGATTTTGTTGTAGATGATTATCAAATACGATTTACCTGTGTGGACCCCTTTGTAAAAGAGATGCTGGCGGTAAAGGGCAGCTGGCTGGAAATGTACGTATATATTCATGCCAAACGAAGCGGTCTGTTTTCAGAGGTTTATCAAAGCGTAATGATTGGCTGGGATTTGCAAAGACGGCCCAAATTTAATGTAGAAAACGAAATCGACGTGGTACTGATGAAGCAGGGGACGCCTATATTTATTTCCTGCAAAATGACCAACCCTAAGCCGGATGCATTAAATGAGATATTTGCTTTAGCAAGCAGTTTTGGAGGTTATGGAGCCATACCGGCACTGGCTACCAGCTCGGATATTCGTAATCGTAACAGGACTCTGTGGAATCGTGCGGAAGAAATGGGGGTAGCTTTACTTGATTTTTCTGTACTAAACAGAGAAGGGTTGATGGAGTTTTTTAAAAAAATATAATTTTTTTTAAAATAACACTTGCCAATTACTTCTTTATAGTGTAATATGTATCTAATTTATTTTTTAAAAGATTGTATACAATTATACAACGAAAGGATGGTACTATTATGGCACTTACATTATCAAGAAAAGCACAGGCAGTTAAGCCTTCCAGCACATTGGCAATCACAGCAAAGGCAAAGGAGATGCGGGGGGAGGGCATTGACGTTGTTGGTTTTGGAGCAGGAGAACCTGACTTTAATACACCTGACAATGTTTGTGAAGCTGCAATCAAGGCTATTCATGACGGTTTTACCAAATATACTCCTGCTTCCGGTACCAATGAATTAAAGGAAGCGATTTCACGCAAGTTTAAGGAATTTAATAAGCTTGATTATGCTCCGAACCAGATTGTAATCAGCAATGGCGGTAAGCATTCCCTTACCAATATTTTTACGGCGATTGTAAATCCGGGGGACGAGGTTATTATTTTAGCTCCATTCTGGCTCAGCTATCCGGAAATGGTCAAAATGGCTGATGGTGTACCGGTTATCGTATACGGTACCAAGGAGAATGGCTATAAGGTTACAGCAGAGCAGATCAGTGCGGCCTGCACAGACAAGACCAAGGCAGTGATTATCAACAGCCCAAGCAATCCTACCGGTATGATTTATACCAGAGAAGAGCTTCAGGCTATTGCAGATGTAGTAGTAGCAAAGGATATTTATGCAGTAGCTGATGAAATGTATGAGTATCTGATTTACGGCGGTGAAGAGCATGTAAGTATTGCTTCTCTCGGTGAAGAAATTTACAAGAGAACTATTACCTGCTCCGGTTTATCCAAGAGCTATTCCATGACAGGATGGAGACTGGGCTACACAGGCTCATCCGTAGAGATTGCCAAGTTAATGAGCTCTGTACAGAGTCATGCCACCTCTAATCCGAACTCTTTTGCACAGAAGGCTGCTGTAGAGGCGTTAAACGGTCCACAGGATGCGTTGGCAGAGATGAAGGAAGCATTTAATGCCCGCAGAGAATATATGTTTAAGCGTGTAAGTGGTTTCCCATATGTAGAAGTGCAGGAGCCAAAGGGTGCCTTTTACTTATACATCGATTTGGGCAGTGCAATCGGTCTTTCCTACAAGGGCAGAGTAGTGGAAGGTGCAGCAGATGTAGCAGACATTCTTATTAACGATTACGCTACAGCAGTGATTCCTTGTGCAGACTTTGGTGGTCCAAACAACATCCGTTTATCCTATGCTATCAGCATGGAGGAAATTAGCAAGGGCTTAGACAGAATAGAGGCTTTCTTAAAAGAGTTAAAGTAAGTGGATAATTTCTTGACCTATCAAATGCAGCAGAGGTTGGAGGCAGTATGGAAGAAATTAAGCGTATAGACAGAAGACTGATTTATCAGGGCTCTATTATTGATTATTACAAGGATACCATGTCTATTCCCAATGGGAATATAGTGTACTGGGATCATATCGAGCACAAAGGTGCTGCAGCAGTGATTCCTGTACTGGATGACGGACGCATTGTGTTGGTACGCCAGCTGCGTAATTCCGTAGAAAAGTATACTTGGGAGATTCCTGCAGGCGGCTTAAACGGTAAGGATGAGCCTACCATTGTGGCAGCGAAGAGAGAGCTACAGGAAGAAACCGGTTTTACTACGGATGAGGAGCTTGCGTGGTTGATTTCCATACACACTACGGTGGCCTACTGCAATGAGAAAATTGACATTTATGTAGCACATGGCCTGAAGGAAGGTCTACAGCATCTGGATGAGGATGAATTTTTGGACGTCAAGGCATTTACCGTGGAGGAAATTAAGGAAATGATTTATTCAGGCAGGATGACCGATGCCAAGACGATATCAGCGATTATGAGCTATAGTGATAAGTATTTGAAATAGGGATAGATGTATGTACCCGGGTTTTTGCCCGGGTATTTATCATATATTTTTCTTTTATAGCATACCATATCTCATAGGACAAGGAGGAGATATGGTATGAAGCAGTTTCTTTCTAAGCAGTTACAAAATAAATTTACAGATGTGCGTAAAAGTCCCAAAACAAAGACCTTTAAAATGCTTATGGGGCTTTCCTTTTTAGTCGGGTTTTTATTGTTTTTGTTCCTTGGCAGTGAATTCTGTGAAGAGTTGTCACTTTTGGATGTAGATTCTCTTCAGGAGATAAAGGATAATACCATTAATAAAGGGGATTTTCTGGGATATATTTTGTCAAGAAGACTATTGTTACTTGCTGCAGGTAGTTTTTTATGGTGGTGGGGCTTTGGTAAATGGTATGTATATGGGATGCTGGCAGGCTTAAGCTTTACCATGGGTGCTTGTATGTACATAAGCCTTATGAGATATCATGTAATGGGCTTGTTTTTGTGGTTTTTTCTTTATTTTCCCCATGTGATATGCTATGCGGGGGCACTTTTTTGTGGTATGATAATAGCAAGACATGCGTTTAAAACACGGATAGACAAGATAAAATATTTATGGCAGAATGGTATGTTGATTACGGTGTTATTAGCAATGCTTGCACTGGGAATCTATTGCGAGAGTTATGTAAATGTGGCTCTATTGCAGAGTTTTTTGCAATATTTTTAACTGCAATCAGAAAGGTACCGTAGATATGAAATTAAATCGTGATTTTTATAATAGAGATGCACAAATTGTGGCTAAGGAGCTTTTAGGAAAGCTTTTGGTGCGTGAAACACCGTATGGTGTGGTAAAGGGTCGTATCGTCGAGGTAGAGGTATACAAGGGAACGAAGGACTCTATGGATTATGCTTGCCATGCTTTTCCTATGAAGCGAACCAACCGTACGGAGATTATGTTTGGGGAAGCAGGGCATGCTTACATTTACTTGATTTACGGCATGTATTCTTGTCTGAATCTGGTGTGTAATGCAGAAAATGTGCCGGAGTGTGTGCTGATACGTGCCCTGGAGCCTGTAGAAGGTCTGGATTTGATGCGTGCAAGGCGCAGACAGGAAAAACCTTATGCTCTGTGCAGTGGTCCGGGAAAGCTCTGTCAGGCACTTTCGCTGACCAAAGCAGATAATGGCCTGGATTTGTGCGGAGCGGAATTGTATGTGGAGAGCGATGAGACCGCAAGGGGTGTCAAAGAGATGGAGCGTGTAGAAGAAAACGGCAAGCCGGTTCAGACTCGATTCCAAATTGCAGCAAGTAAGCGCATCAATATTGATTACGCCGGGGAAGCAAAGGAGTTTCCCTGGAGATATACTTTGGAAAGACATCCTTTTTTATCTATAAAAGAGAAAAAATAAAAATTTTTTGTGACAAAATGCCTTCCTAATGCCTAATTGTAATATAGGGATTTTTAGGAGGGCATTTTTATGTATCATACAGAAGGGTATTTAGACCAAAACACCTATTTTACCAAGGGGCACATATGGAGCTTTCAATTAGCACAGGGAAAAAGTCTGTGTTATTTTTGGTGTGTATTAAAGGAGGGGGTGAAAGAGAATGGTGATATATTCACGCAGAGGCTGGAAAAATGGTTTTGGCAGGAGCTGGCGCCTTTTTTTGAAAAGGGGCAGCTGTCCATCCAAAGAGAATTAAAACGCCTTGGAGAGTATTTGCGTGCTTACCAAAGTATTTATGGATTGCAGGAAGTACCAAGGCTGCATTTATATTTTCAAGGGCAGATGTACCATTACGGCACAGAATTGGAGAAAATGTGGAGTCAACATGATGAGATGGCAGAAGGCTGGGAACCGGAAGAAGTTGCTAATCGTTTAAAAGCTGATATGCTGAGAGAGCAAAGCATGGGGCATTTGGAATGGGGGTATTTTATGATGTGGGAGGATGATTATGGTTTTTGGGATAGGAGAGTGTACAAGTCAGGAATTTCCCTGTGAAATTGTAAGCAGAATTTCGGGCGGTCACATGGCTGAGATTTATCTGGCAAGACTGAGAAATACAGAGCACAGGGTGGTAGTAAAAGCGGTAGGAGAAGCAAAAGGAGCTGCGCAGATTGCAGGATTAGAGACAGAGATAAGTTTACAGCGAATGCAACAGGTATTAACCAGAGAAGCGAGGGTGTTAAGTGGGCTTCGTTTGGAGGGCATACCGGAATTTTATGGATATTTTGAAGAGTCTGCCAGAAGATACTTTATCATGTCTTATCATACGAGCATCAATCTGGAACAAAAAATGCTTGCACAGGGTAAAATGTCGGAAGCGGAGGTAAGAGAGATTATCCTGAAAGTGTGCAGAATTCTGGCTTACTTACATAAAAAGGGTGTTGTGTATGGTGATTTGAAGCCCTCTAATTTGCTCATAGAGCCCATGGGCGGAATGGTGCTTGTTGACTACGGTATGGCAGTAAAAATGGCGGAAATAAGGAAGGAAAAGGCTTTCAGGGGAACCTTGGGATATGCGCCGCCGGAGTGTTGGCATTTGCAGCAAAAACTAAGTCCTGCTACAGATGTTTTCAGCCTTGGTGTTACTCTGTTTTATTTATTAGAAGGGCAAAATCCAGGGAAATGCTATGGTCATTTTGTGCTGTCAAAAAAGGATGTGCAAAAAAAGAACAGGTGGCAACCTGTTCTGGACAAATGCTGTGCTCTGGATGCTATTAAAAGATACCAGAGCGCAGCAGAAGTTTTTGAAGCTGTCAGTAAAATCAGTCTTTAAACATTGTTTGCAATATGATATAAAAGATTTTCTGTGTCTTCCCAGCCAAGGCATGGGTCGGTAATGGACTTGCCATAGATACCTTCGGTAACCTTCTGGCAGCCTTCTTCCAGATAGCTTTCAATCATGAGACCCTTAACCAGCCTATGGATGTCTGCGTCCAGTTTGCGGGAGTGCAGAATTTCCTTGGCGATACGAACCTGCTGTTTGTATTGCTTATTGGAGTTAGAGTGGTTAGTATCCACGATGCAGGCAGGGTTCTGTAAGTCACGCTCATTGTACATCTGAAGCAGGTTGGTCAAATCCTCGTAATGATAATTTGGCAGGTTGCGGCCATTCTTGGAAACGGAGCCACGTAAAATGGTGTGAGCCAAAGGATTGCCGGGAGTGCTGACTTCATAACCACGATAGGTAAATTTGTGTGGATGCTGTGCTGCAAACACGGAATTAAGCATAACGGTTACGTCACCACTGGTAGGGTTTTTCATGCCGGTAGCCACATCAAATCCGCTTACTACCAGACGGTGGTGCTGGTCCTCTACAGAGCGTGCACCGATAGCCACGTAAGAGAGTAAATCCTCTACATATGGATAGTTTTCCGGATACAGCATTTCGTCTGCGGCACTTAAGCCAGTTTCCTGCATAGCACGAATGTGCATCTTTCGCATTGCTATCAGACCTGCCACAAAGTTTTCGGCTTTATTTGGGTCAGGCTGACTGGCGAGTCCTTTGTAGCCTTCACCGGTAGTACGAGGTTTGTTGGTATATATACGTGGAATAATAATTAATTTGTTCTTTACCTGTTCGTTTACAACGGATAATTTCTGGATGTATTCACAAACGGACTCTTCGTTATCAGCAGAACATGGACCAACAATAACGATGAACTTGTTGCTTTTACCGGTAAAAACGTCTGCAATTTCTGCATCACGCTTTGCCTTCTGTGCAGTTAATTCAGGGGTTAATGGGTACTCTGCAATGATTTCCTGCGGAGTAGGTAATAATTTTTCGTAAATGAAGCTCATAAATATTCTCCTTTGTTATGGCAAAAAGCCAATAATCCATGTAATTATAATGCTATAGAACAGAAAATGCAAGAGTGAAAATTAATCAAATGTATTGATTTATTTTAATCTATATTACTTTAAGCGATAGCAATTCCATAGATACATGGCGCTGGAGTAGAGCTGACTGACTAACAGGCCGGTCAAATAGCCTTTAATCCCCAATTGTGGTATCAGGAAGAATACAAAGCACAGGCGAATGAGCAGCCCTGTTACATTTATAAAGAAAATCGTCATGGCTTTCCCAAGACCCTGTAAAATGCCTGTAAAAATACCATTGACATACATAAAGGGGCAAAGTAAGCAAAGAGCCCGGATGTAGGCGCCTGCCAGTGGCTCCTTGAATACAACGGTACCCAGAAAGTCAGAAAACATAAAAAACAGTATTCCGAATAACAGTCCGGCAAATACTACAAAAAAAGTGGCATTTATTGTGATAGTTTTAATTCGTTCCTTATCATTTTTACTGTGTGCTTCTGAAATGGTAGGTAAAAGCATGGCAGATAAGGCACCGGTAAAGGCTCCGGGAAAAAAGAGCACGGGCAGTGCCATGCCGGTTAAAATACCATAAGTACTAAGGGCGGCACTGTCGGACATGCCGTAAACCTGAAGCATGATAGGTATACGAATGGCTTCAATGCTTCCAAGAAAATTTACGGCTAACCGGTTGGCACTTAGTGGTACAGACATTTTTAAGAGCGTGGTTAAAGTGTTTTTGTCTTTGTTGGCAGGATGTGCAATGAGCTTCAAACCACTCGCTGCCTTTCGGCTGCTTATGATTAAACCCAGGGAAGAGACACATAATGCAGCGGCTTCACCCAGACAAACACCCCAGGCAGTAAAGGTCAGATCCGGTATATCATCTGTAGCTAAAAAGCTGGTGCAGCATATATAGACAATACTAACACGTGCAAGCTGTTCTACAAGCTGGCTGATGGCAGGCAGTGAGGTCTTGCGCTTTCCAAGAAAATAACCATTGATGCAGGCATGGGCAGCACTTAATGGAAAGGAGAATGCCAAAACACGTAAAATAGGAGCGGTACGTGCTTCGGAAAGAAAACGGACGGATAAAAGGTCTGCATAGGTGTAAACCAGATAACTGCATATAGCGGAGAATAACAGCACAAAGGAAAGTCCATAATATAAATATTCACGTCTTCTTTTTCTTTCCGTAAGAGATATGGCAGAAACACATTTGGAAATGGCAGTCTGCATGCCGGCTCCGGTAAGCGCAAAGACCATGGCACTGACAGGTCCCGTCAGTTGGATAATTCCCATGCCCTCCGCACCAAATATTCTGGATAAATATACACGATAAAAAAATCCGATAATACGGGTTATTATATTTGCTGAAGATAAAATAAGAGTACCTGTTATAAGCGGATGTTTGGATAATTTATTTTTCATGCTTCCACGCAGCTTCCCTAGTATTATTTCTATGAGTATATGTAAATTTTTCCATAGTTAGACGTTAAAAACAGCATTTTTCGGTGCTTTGTATTTGACAAGTTTATACGGGAGTGTTATAGTGGAGTTTGGAATTCGTAGTAATTTACTAGGAATTGAAAAGGAGTATTGATTTTATGAGTAAATTCATATATTTAGATAATGCGGCTACTACCAAAACCGCACCGGAGGTGGTAGAGGCCATGTTGCCATACTTTAGTCAGTTTTATGGTAATCCAAGCAGTGTATATTCTTTGGCCGCAGAGAGTAAGAAGGCGGTAAGCGATGCCAGAGAAATTATTGCGGACAGCCTTGGTGCAAAAGCAAGTGATATTTATTTTACGGCAGGAGGTTCTGAGTCCGACAACTGGGCCATTAAGGCTGCTGCAGAGGCATATGCAGGGAAAGGTAAGCATATTATTACGTCTGCTATTGAGCACCATGCGGTATTGCACACCTGTCAGTATTTAGAGAAGCAGGGCTATGAGGTTACTTACGTAGGAGTAGATGAGCATGGCGTGCTTAAGCTGGATGAGTTAAAGGAGGCTATTCGTCCGGATACCATATTAATTTCCGTCATGTTTGCCAATAACGAAATCGGTACCATTCAACCAATTAAGGAAATCGGCGCGATTGCTAAGGAGCACGGTATTATTTTCCATACAGATGCAGTACAGGCTTACGGACAGGTTCCTATTAATGTAGAAGAATATCATATTGATATGCTTTCAGCCAGCGGACATAAGTTAAATGGTCCTAAAGGTATAGGATTCTTATATATCAGAAAAGGTCTGAAGCTTCGTTCTTTCATTCACGGTGGTGCACAAGAGCGTTCCAGAAGAGCAGGTACCGAGAATGTACCGGGTATTGTGGGTTTAGGGGCTGCGGCTTCCAGAGCTATGGCTACTATGAGAGAGCGTACAGAGTGTGAGATAGCTCTTCGTGATTATTTTATTTCTGAAATAGAAGCCAAGGTTCCTTATTGCAGATTAAATGGAGACAGAGAAAAGCGTCTGCCAAATAATATTAATTTTTCCTTCCAATTTATTGAAGGAGAGTCTTTGTTAATTATGTTGGATATGAAGGGGATTTGTGCCAGCAGCGGATCGGCATGTACTTCCGGTTCTCTGGACCCGTCTCATGTGTTGTTGGCTATCGGGCTTCCTCATGAAATTGCCCATGGTTCTTTGAGACTTACCATTAGTGAGGAAACTACCAGAGAAGAGGTTGATTTTACGGTAGCTGCGGTTGCAGAAATTGTAGAAAAGCTTCGTGCCATGTCTCCGTTATATGAAGACTTTGTGAAGAAACAGAAATAATCTTAAGGAGTGAAATATTATGTATACAGAAAAAGTAATGGACCATTTTTCTAATCCCAGAAATGTGGGCGAAATTGAAAATGCCAGTGGAGTAGGTACCGTAGGCAATGCAAAATGCGGGGATATTATGCGTATGTATCTGGATATTGATGATAACGGTATTATTCGTGATGTAAAGTTTAAAACCTTTGGCTGTGGTGCGGCTGTTGCAACCAGTTCTATGGCCACAGAGCTGGTAAAAGGCAAAACCATTCAGGAAGCAATGCAGGTGACAAACAGGGCGGTAATGGAGGCATTAGACGGACTTCCG
>JAFXDD010000034.1 GCA_017516285.1 Lachnospiraceae bacterium | reverse complement strand
CTACAGAAAAGGAAGGTATCACACGCTCGTTTATGGGGCATTGAAAGGCGCCGGTCCTTAGCGAGACGAGGCATAGGTGCCGAAGTCGAGGTTAGTACCGCTGCAGCCTTTCGTTGAGCGGGAGCGTCCCCAAAAATGAGCCTGTGATACCTTCCTTTATTGAAAACTGGGGTGGCCGCAGCCCCACAAACCGGAATTTTCCAATGCAGAAATGTTTGACTTGCAAGGACAGTTATCTTATACTGGTAGACAAGTGTAGTGTAGTTTACACTGGATGGAACAAGAGAAGGTAGATTAAAGGATTGGAATATTTTAATGAAGATACAGGTTTTAGTAGAAAATACAACGAAGCGTGAGGATTTACAGGCGGAGCATGGGCTGAGTATATATGTAGAGACGGGGAAGCATAAAATACTTTTTGATATGGGGCAAACTGAGGCTTTTGCGGAGAACGCGGGGCGGTT
Source organism: Lachnospiraceae bacterium (assembly GCA_017516285.1). The sequence continues at coordinate 46,091 of JAFXDD010000034.1, read as the reverse complement.
GGGTATTGACCTTTCTGAGGTGGATATTGCAATTTTGTCACATGGTCATTATGATCATGGGGGAGGGCTTACGCGATTTTTGGAAATAAACAGTAAGGCTCCGGTTTACATCAGTCGTTATGCTTTTATGCCGCATTACAATGGTTCTGAGAAGTATATTGGACTTGCGGAGGAGTTAAAAAAGAGCAAGCGTCTGGTGTTTACGGAGGATGTTTTAGAGATTAACTCTGAAATGCGGCTGTATTCCTGCAATGACAAAAAAAGGTTGTATGCTTTTGATAGTTTTGGCCTTAATATGTTGGAGAAGGGGATATTGATGCCGGATGATTTTAGGCATGAGCAGTATCTGATGATTTGTGAGGATGACAAGAAGGTACTTCTTAGCGGTTGTTCACACAAGGGTATTTTAAATATAGTAAGCTGGTTTGAGCCGGACGTATTGGTAGGTGGTTTCCATTTTATGAAGCTGGATCCGGCCGGAGATGGCGCGGAGATTCTCAAGCTGGCAGCAAGGCAACTCATGAAATATGATACACGGTATTATACGGGGCATTGTACAGGCGTAGGGCAGTATGAATTTTTAAAGGATATTATGGGGGAACAATTAGAATATTTTTCCACAGGGGAAACAGTTACTATTTGACATTCGGGAGAAGATATATTATACTAAAAAATATGAGAGAGGTATACTTATGGAATTTGTAAAATATATTCCCGTTTGGGACAAGCTGACTTCCAAGGAGCAGGAAGTGCTTGTAAAAGCTGCACGATTTAAAAAAGTATCAAAAGGTACTGTATTACATAGTGGTTCTGATGATTGTCTGGGTCTTTTACTAATCCGTACCGGACAGCTGCGCGCCTATGTCACTTCGGAGGAAGGCAGGGAAGTGACAATCTATCGTCTGTTTGATATGGATGTTTGTCTGTTGTCGGCTTCCTGTATGATGCAGAATATTCAGTTTCCAATTACTATCGAGGCGGAAAAGGCTTCAGAGGTTTGGATTATTCCTGCAGCTACTTTTAAGGAGGTAATGGAGAGCTCTGCAGTTATGGCAAATTACGCTAATCAATTATTGGCGAGCAGGTTTTCAGAGGCCATGTGGCTGATGGAGCAGATCATGTGGAAGAGCTTTGACGAGAGGCTTGCTGATTTTCTTTTGATAGAAAGTATTTTGGAACAAACATCATATCTGAGAATTACCCATGAAAAGATTGCCAATCATATGGGCACGGCCAGAGAAGTGGTTACCAGAATGCTTAAGTATTTTCAAAGCGAAGGCATGGTCAGATTGGGCAGAGGTGTTATAGAGATATTGGATTTTGGGAAGTTAGAGGATTTGTTAGAATAATTTACAGCCCATGGAGTGACCATGGGCTGCGTTTACATGAATATTGTTTTAAAGCATTTCCAGTACCTGAGCCTTAGGTTTGGCACCGACTGCCTGATTTACCACTTCACCATTTTTAATGACTACTAAGGTAGGGATGCTCATAATATGGAACTGTGCAGCCAGATTTGCTTCCTCATCTACGTTTACCTTGCCCACTACTATATCCGGGCGTTCTACTGCGATTTCATCAATAATAGGTCCCATCATACGGCATGGACCGCACCAGCTTGCCCAGAAATCCAAAAGGACAGGCTTGTCACTATTTAATACTTCTTTTTCAAAATTTTCACTTGTAATTTTTAATGCAGACATGTTATTTCCTCCTGATGCTAAATTTTATAATGGTCCAAGCGCTTCTTCGTGAGAAGGACTTGCTTTCTTTTTTGTTTACGATTATATCATATACCAAAAGAAAAAAATTATCTGTGACAAAATCACAAAGTATTAAAGTAAAATCACATTTTTTATAAATTTATCATATATTGCTCCTAAAGAGATTGAAAGTAATATCATGGACATTTATGTAGTTCAGGCAGGGGATACTGTGAATGGCATTGCAGCCTTTTATGGGCTGGAGTCTTCACAGATTATATATGACAATCAATTAATATATCCGTATACGCTTGCTGTCGGGCAGGCACTCTTTATTCGGGGAGACGAGCGCATGCCGGATAAGAGTATTTATGTCAGCGGTTACGCTTATCCTTTTATTAATACATGGGTGCTGGAGCAAACTCTGCCGTATCTGTCCAATCTGCCTGTTTTTTCATATGGTTTTACCAGTGACGGACAGTTGATACCGCCTATGTGGGATGATGAGCCTCTGATTGAAGCGGCCGAGATGAATGGCGTTGTTCCGGTGCTGGTGTTGACACCTTTTGGACCGGATGGGCAGTTTAACAATCAGTTAATCAGTGCGGTGGTGAATAATCAGACCTCTATCAATAATCTGATTAGTAATCTTTTAAATACAATGGGGCAGAAGGGATACCGTGGGTTGGATATTGATTTTGAGTATATTTTGGCAACGGACAGGGATGCTTTTACTGCCTTTGTGGAACAGACGGCACAGGCAATGAGGGCTAATGGTTATCGCACATCCGTAGCCCTTGCACCCAAGACCTCTGCACAGCAACGTGGCGTATTATATGAAGGAAAAGATTATGCAGCCATTGGAGCAGCTGCAGATTCTGTGCTGCTCATGACCTATGAGTGGGGTTACACCTACGGACCGCCCATGGCAGTGGCACCCATTAATCAGGTGCGAAGGGTAGTAGAGTATGCGGTGACGGAAATACCAAGGGAAAAAATTGATTTGGGTATTCCGAATTATGGATATGACTGGCCCTTACCTTTTGAGCGCGGCATAACTCAGGCTGCAACCATCAATCATGTGCAGGCAGTACAGATTGCTATTCGCGAAGGCGCAGAAATTTTTTATGATGAGCTGGCGCAGAGTCCTTATTTTCGATATACCGATGCTGCCACAGGCGTAGAGCATGAAGTCTGGTTTGAGGATGTAAGAAGTCTCCAGGCTAAGTTTGATTTAATAAAGGAATTTAATTTGCGGGGTTGTGGTTACTGGCAGATTATGCAATGGTTTCGGGCAAATTGGTTACTGCTCAGTGAGAATTTTGAGATTAATAAATCGTGGTGAAAATATGGCACTATGCACTTCACAAAAAAAGTGTATAGTGCTAAAATAGTATTTATAAAAAACAGAAATGGTCTGACTGCTGGGTATGAGGTCAGCCTTATGGGGATAAGGTTATGTTAACAGGATACATTATCGAAAAATACAGCCGCATGACGGGGGCTTATACGTGCAATCGTCTGGTGAAGGAGGCGCTTAAGCGAGGTGTGGACTTACGTATCATAGGTATAGCGGATGTAGTGGTCTGTGAGGATGGTGTGTATCACAAGGCGGAGTGTCTGGCACCTTGCGATTTTGTGATTAACCGCTACAAGTATGGGCATATCAAGGATGAAATTGGTGCTTTGGCAAGGCGTACTTATAATGATGCGGCAGCGTTTAGTATATACATAAATAAATATTTACAGGTGAAGCATTTGAAGTCAGAGGGGGTTCTAATGCCTAAATATATGCTGGGAACCGGATTTAACGACTATCAGGCAATAATTGATAAATTGGGAGAGCCTTTTGTGGCAAAAGGGTTAGAGAGTTCTCAGGGGGCAGAGGTATTTCTAATAGAGAATGTGTGTGACTTTCAGGCGTTAAAGGAAAAATATGCTCCGGAGAAGGAGTACTTGTTTGAGGAATATGTTTCGGAGAGTTACGGCAGGGATATTCGTTTTTACAGTGTTCGTGGAGAGGTAATTGCCTGCATGACCAGAGAGGCTGTGAAGGGCTTTAAGGCCAATGTGGCACTGGGGGCCGGTGTCCGGGAGTATCCCATTGATGACGATATCAGGCAGGCCGCAAAGGATATTTATGAGCAGACGGGCTTAGATTTTCTGGGCATTGATTTGCTTTTCGGTAAAGACAAGCCGTATTTTTGTGAGATTAATGTGATGCCGGGTATAGAGGGCATGGAGCGTGCTACAGGGGTAAATGTGGCCGGTGCTATTATGGATACGATTATAGGAGATTTTAAGGATGACCATTGAGCATGCAATTGATTATATATATGCGTCTTATTTGAAGGCAGAGCCTCATATGGATTACAATGCTCCCGATAGCGAGAAGCGAAATCCTGCATTCAGCCGACAGATTATTGAGAAAAGAGCAGGTCTTCCCACGGTACTGGTAACAGGCAGTAAGGGTAAGGGCTCTGTGTCCAAAATGATTGCGGAAATGATGGGGGTGCACTGCAAGGTGGGATTGATGACAAGTCCCCACATTCTCAAATTTAACGAGCGTATTCAGGTGCAGGGAGAGCCTGTCAGCGATGCAGTGCTGGCAGAGGCGATAGCCGCAGTGAAGCCCGAATTTGATGCCGTGAAGAAGACGCTTTCTGAAAAAGAATATATCAGCCCTATGGGGATTCAGGCAGCAGTCGCACTGGAGATTTTTAGAGCCTCCGGTGTGGATTTTCAGGTAATGGAATGTGGCAAGGGCGTAGCCTATGATGATGTAAACAATGTGCCGCACGCGTATGCTGTGATTAATCGTATTTTCCCGGAGCATACCAGAGAGTTGGGGCAGTCTTTAGAGGAAATCGCAGAGAATAAAGCAGCCATTATTACGGGTGACCAAGCAGCAGTTTTTACCAGTGAGCAGTCTCCGGAGGTGTTAAAGGTATTGCGTAACAGAGCAGAAGCTTGTCAGACACCATTGTATCAATATGGCAGAGATTTCTGGTGCGAGGATGTGCGATACACGGAGCAGGGGATGCGTTTTGACGTGGTAACTGCAAAGCATAGATATGTGGATTTGCAGATTCCATTATTGGGCACCTATCAGGCGGAAAACTGTGCATTGGCGGTGGCGGTTTGTGAAGCGGTGCTTGGTGACTTGCGGGGAAAAGCTGCAGACAGTGTTGGCGTGAACGAAGCATCCGGCATGTCATGTCGGACAGAGTGTGGTAGCATGGATAAAGACGGAATCAGGCACGCATTGAAATTTTTGGAATGGCCGGGTCGTCTGGAGGTGCTGAGTGCAGGCCCCTTGATGCTCTTGGATGCCTGTATTCACAGAGCCAGTTGTACCAATGTTTTAGAGGCTTTAGCACATCTGGGTACCGGTAAAGTGGCTACTATTATCGGTATTCCTTCAGACAAGGACTATCTTGGTGTGGCAGAGGCTATGGCAAGTGTGTCCGAGCATATGATTTTGACAAAGAGTCAGAATGCACATTATAAATTTGGCACGGAGCAGGTGGATGCTTTAGAGCAAGCAGGTATAAAAGCTGAGTGGGCCGACCACATAGCGGAAGCTATTCAAACGGCAAGGGAATACATGGCAGATGAGGAAGCCTGGGATAGGCCGATTGTGATTTTGGGTACTACCTCCCTGATATCGGATGTAAAATTGCTGGCGGCAACTCCGAGGCTGCTGGAGAGATGAAAACGACTGCAATGTCTACAGAGAGGAAAGATAACTTATGAAACGACTCATGGAATTTAAAATGGAACGACAAGGCCTTTTGGAAGTAGGACAGGAAATAACTGTGACGGAAGGCGTGCTCCCAAGTAACTATTATTATACCATTGATCCATCCCTTGCTATGTCAGGTAATTTTCCCTTCAGGGAAAGAATGTTAGCCAGAAAAGGCGTAGTGACAGATATTAAAAATAGTCCTCGAGGTTATTATGTAACCTGCGAATTTGAGGAAGAAAGCTAATAGAAGTTTTGTTATGGCAAGCATATATTTCCTGAAAGTCCACATACTAGAGGAAAATGTATAAGGAGACGTTTTATGGAATATATTAATGCTTTTTTGTTTGGCGGTGTGATTTGTGCTCTGGTGCAGATTTTGATGGAAAAGACTAAGCTGATGCCGGGGCGCATTATGGTGCTGTTAGTAGTATCAGGTGCCATACTTAGCTTTATCGGGGTATTTGAACCAATACAGGAAGTTGCCGGTGCAGGTATTAGTGTGCCGCTTTTGGGGTTTGGTCATATTTTGATGAAAGGCGTGAAGGAAGCGGTAGACAGTGAAGGTTTTATGGGCCTTTTCACAGGCGGCTTTAAAGCCGCAGCTGTGGGGTGCAGTGCGGCTCTGATATTTGGGTTAATAGCGGCCTTTATCTTTAAGCCAAAGCTAAAGCATTAAGTTGGCCTTGCAGTAGTCTCAATATTTGGAAACTAAATCTGTTCGAAAGCAATGCCGACATTTTTTAAGAAATTCATCAGGGCTTCGTCCCAGATAAGCTCCGGTGCTTTGTCCAGAGAAAAGGAATAATAACTGATGCCGGAAGTAATCATGGCACGGCTTCCGTCAAAGCGAATATTAATTAATAGACCTTTAATCAGGTGGGCATCCAGACCCTCGGGAAATAAAATATCGCATCTCTTAGGGGAAAGCTGCAAAACTACTTGAAAACCAAGTGGTGTGCGCTTTCCTTTTATTAGTTCAAAAAGGGTATTACGTACTTCTCCATAAGAAATAAAAGGTGGTCGGTCAGCCACAGTGGCAGTTTCCTCATCCGTCTGATAAAAGGCTTCGTTGATATGCCCATCAATGACATAGCTGATACCCATTTGCAGGGTAGCCTCCTGCAATAAAAAGTCATCAAAGGTATTACTGCCTAAGAGCCTTGCCATAAATGGCTTTAATTCTGTGATTTGTAATGCAATCATGCGTGTATCGGTCCTTTTGAAAGATTTTTATATAGTATAGCAAAACGAGGGAGCTTGTGTAAAGGGGAGATTTATTATATTTTCTACATTTCTTGACAAATTATGGATATACTTTATAATAAAAGTAGCTTGTTTCATATTACCAGTAGATAAAAGCTGAAAACGAGAGGGATTAGGAATGTATACGAAAAGAGAAAAGGCAGTGGTTTATATTTTGGTATGTCTTACTATATTAAGCCTTTTGCCGGTTATGTATTTAGGGCGATATAATTATCCTACCGGTGATGATTATGTTTATGGTGCAGAGACGATACATGTCTGGGAGGAGACAGGGAGTCTCATAGCAGTCCTGGCCGAGGCCGGCAAGGGAACCATAGACCAGTATTTCAACTGGCAGGGTACATATGCAGCTATCTTTTTGATGTTTATGACGCCTAATATCTTTGGGCTTACAGCGTATCGTTTTGTAACACCTGTCATGATACCATGTATTATACCGGATTTTATGCGTTGACGCTTTTCTTGATTGGAGTTATGCTCAGGTATCTGGTAAGACCGCGTAAGTATCACGTGCCAATCCTCTTAGCCATGGCTGTAGTTGTGGGAGGAGGTAATTTCCTTTCGCTTCTGGCCACGATACTTATTTTTGCTTTATTAACCTTAGGATTGTATTTGAAAAAATCAAAGGCTGTCACAGTAAGTGCATGTGTGACCATAGTATTGCTGATTTGTCTGTTAATCAGTATAACAGCTCCCGGAAATACGGTGCACCAGAGTAATATGTGGAGCATATCAGCACCAAAGGCAATTATAAAGTCCTTGCTTCAAGGCGTGAGGTACTTATTTGCGTGGATAGGTTCATGGTGGATGATAGCAGCGATAATACTGACGCCTTTTCTGTGGAAAGCATTTAAGAACATAACCTTTCGCTTTCAGTACCCACTGATTTTTGTGGGACTGGCGTATGGTATTTTCTGCTCCATGTCATGCCCTATGTTTTATACTATGAATTCAACTGGTCCGGCACGTGCAGTGGATATCGTATATTATGCCTTTATATTGTTTACCTTTGGCAGTTATGGGTACTTGTTGGGGTATCTTCATCGCTTGACGGAGGAGAAGGGGCTGTATGAGAAGCTTATGCAGTGGAAATTACAGATAAAGTGCATTGCTGCAGCAATGGTAGTGGTATTGGTTGGGGTACAAATCATATCCGGAAGTGCTTCACAGCTGACCGTTGGAAAAGCAATAAACTTGTTGGCAAGTGGAGAAGTGCAGGCTTACCATGAGGAGTATCAAGAGCGTTTGCGTGTTTTGGAAGATTCGACGATAACAGATGTGACGTTTATGCCTTTTAAACATCAGCCCGATATGGTATATGTGGGAGTATGGGACCGGATGCAGTAGATGTCACAAATCAAAAGATTGCCAGATATTTTGATAAGGCATCCGTCAGGGTACAGTGGTAAAACAAGGTAACGGAAAATGATATATAGAGGTTCATGGCTTGTATATGAAACAGGGTGGCATTATAGCCACCCCATTTTAATAATAGCCCATAAAAGTACACCGGTCATTTGCAATAGTGTGATAAGAGGCATAAAAGCCTGAAAATACCAGTGATTGGTTTTGTGATGAAAAACTAACATACCTGCCACAGAACCGATGCTGCCGCCCATGAGTGCTGTGATAAACAGAGAGGCCTCCGAAATCCGGAAGGCCCCTTTTTTGGCTTTGTGCTTGTCAACACCCATCAGGGTAAAGGCAACAATCGTAATCACAGCGAAGTATGTCAGAATAATATATCCTAACTGAAACTCCAATTATTTACCCTCAACTTCTGCCATTTTCATAGCACGAACTTTTAAAGAAAGACCATACAGGTTGATGAAACCGCTTGCATCATGGTGGTCATATAAATCACCGGTCTTGAAAGAAGCAAGGCTCTCATTGTAAAGAGAGTATGGAGAAGTGGTGCCGGCCTTGATAATATTACCCTTGTAAAGCTTGAACTTTACTTCACCGGTAACGTACTTCTGGGTTACATCGATAAATGCCTGAATTGCTTCGCGCTTTGGTGTAAACCACTTGCCTTCATATACTAAGTCAGCAAATTTATTGCCCATTTCCTTCTTTAATGTGTAAGTGTCACGGTCAAGGATTAACTCCTCTAACTGCTGATGAGCCTCCATCAGGATAGTACCGCCCGGAGTCTCGTAAACACCACGGGACTTCATACCAACTACACGGTTCTCAACGATATCAATGATACCGATACCATGCTTGCCGCCAAGAACGTTTAATTCAGCGATAATCTCAGAAACCTTCATAGCCTTGCCGTTTAAGGTCTTTGGAACACCTGCTTCAAAGGTCATGGTAACGTACTCGCCTTCATCCGGAGCCTTCTCAGGAGACTGACTGAGTACCAGTAAATGGTCGTAGTTTGGTTCCTGGCTTGGGAACTCTAATTCCAGACCTTCATGGCTGATGTGCCATAAGTTACGGTCACGGCTGTAGGAGCTGTCTGCAGAGAATGGTAAGTGGATGCCGTGAGCCTTGCAGTATTCAATCTCAGCTTCACGAGAATCCATGCCCCACTTGTCATCTCTCCAAGGAGCAATAATCTTTAAATCTGGAGCCAGAGCCTTAATACCTAATTCAAAACGAATCTGGTCATTACCCTTGCCGGTAGCACCGTGGCAGATAGCAACAGCGCCTTCCTTACGAGCAATCTCTACCAGTCTCTTTGCAATAACAGGACGAGCCATGGAAGTACCTAATAAGTACTTATTTTCGTAAACAGCATTAGCCTTTACACATGGCATAATGTATTCATCGCAGAATTCATCAATAACATCTTCAATGTATAACTTGGTAGCGCCGCAGGACTTTGCCCTTTCCTCTAAGCCATCAAGCTCTTCACCCTGACCGCAGTCGATGCAACAGCAGATAACTTCGTAGTCGTAATTTTCCTGTAACCATGGAATAATAGCTGTGGTATCAAGACCACCGGAATATGCTAAAATAACTTTTTCTTTCATAATATGTATCTCCCTTAGAAATAAGTTTTGTTTCTAAAGGAGATATTACACCTTTTTGCATATAATTGCAAGTATTATTTTAAATAAAATGCATAAAAATGCAAAATAAATGGAAAATATTCATTATTATGCATGTGATATGCATAAAATGGAAATGTAATAAAAGTATGCATGAAAAGTGTGAATGAAAAGAGAAAAGTGCGCATGAAAAGTGTTGTAAATAAGAAAAAGTGCGCATGAAAAGTGTTGTATAAAATAAAAAAATATAATATAATAGTAATTGTGAAAGTTACATGATGCAGAGGTGAAGTCTATGGAACGATTATTATTAAAAAAAATGGAGCACTGGAAAAATAAATCAAAGCGTAAACCGTTAATTATACAGGGAGCACGTCAGGTGGGAAAAACCTGGATAATGAAGGAGTTTGGTAAAAGATATTTTCAAAATGTAGTTTATATAAATTTTGATAATAATGAACATATGAAGTCTGTGTTCGATCTAGATTATGATATAAAAAGGATTATCTCGGCAATTAAAATAGAGTATGGAAGTGGCTTCGAGGCAGATAACACCCTATTGATATTTGACGAAATACAGGAAGCACCAAAAGCACTTAGTGCATTAAAATATTTTTACGAAAATGCGCCCCAGTACGCAATTGTTTCGGCAGGTTCTTTGTTGGGGGTGGCGTTGCATGAGGGAACTTCATTTCCGGTTGGGAAGGTTGATTTTTTACAATTATATCCATTGAATTATTATGAATTTTTATACGCTATGGGGGAAGAAGGATTAGCTGAAGCTCTTAATTCTAAAGACTATACATTAATCAATGCTTATGCAGCAAAATATAAGGACCTTTTGAAAAAATACTATTATATTGGAGGTATGCCGGAAGCTGTACAAACCTATCTTGATACAGATGATTTATATGAGGTGCGGGAAATTCAGAAAGGGCTGTTGAAGTATTATGAGGAGGATTTTTCTAAGCATGCGCCGAAGGAGATTATTCCCCGGATACAGATGGTTTGGAATTCGATTCCTGCACAGCTTGCCAAAGAAAATAGAAAATTTATTTATGGTATTATTCGTGAAGGAGCCAGAGCAAAGGATTTTGAGCTGGCTATACAATGGTTAAAAGATGCGGGTCTCATTATAAAAAATTATCGTATTAATAAGCCGGGTATGCCGTTAATTGCATATGTAGAAATGAACAATTTTAAGTTGTTTATGTTGGATGTGGGATTATTGGCTGCAAAAGGAAATCTTTCAGCTAAGGTTTTGTTGGAAGGAACAAGAGTTTTTGAAGAATTTAAAGGTGCCTTGACAGAGCAGTTTGTAGCACAGCAGTTAATGGCTGGCGGTCAGGAGCTATATTATATGTCCAGTGATAATTCTTCCGGAGAAATTGATTTTATAGTGCAAAAGGAAATGTATTGCATACCTATAGAAGTAAAAGCTGAGGAAAATCTTCAGTCAAAAAGTCTTCGGGCATTTTGCAGTAAATATCAGCCGGAAATAGCTATTAGATCTTCTATGTCGAATTACAGAAAAGAGGAATGGATGACCAATGTACCATTATTTATGCTTAGCCAGTATATTGAGGGGATAGAGTAATAATGCATAAAAATGCAACATTAATCAAAAATTATGCAAAATATTTGCATAAAACACTTGAAAAACATGTATAAATGGTGTATAAATATACCGTGTACTAAAATTTTTATAAAAGGTTGTATTTTTTGTCGATTTAAAGTAAAATGGAAAAGACTGGGCGAGTATGCCCTTGAGGAGCAGGAGGAGTATTATGATTAAAGTTGGTATTATCGGTTCTACAGGTTATGCAGGCGGTGAGCTGGTTCGTATTTTGATGAATCACAAAGAGGTAGAGCTTAAATGGTATGGTTCACGCAGTTATGTAGACCAGAAATATAGTGATGTATATCGCAATTTTTTTGAAATCGTAGAGGACAAGTGTTTTGATGATAATATTGAAGAGTTGGTGGACCAGGTGGATGTGGTATTTACTGCCACACCACAGGGGTATCTGGCAGGTATTTTGACGGAGGAGCTTTTACAGAAGGCCAAGTTTGTAGATTTATCTGCAGATTATCGTATTAAGGATGTGGCTACCTATGAGAAGTGGTATGGTATTGAGCACAAGTCTCCGCAGTTTATTCCGGAGGCAGTGTATGGTCTTTGTGAAGTGAACCGTGAGGATGTAAAGGGAGCCAGACTGGTGGCTAACCCGGGCTGTTACACCACATGTTCTATTTTGACCTGTTATCCTTTGGTAAAGGAAGGGTTGATTGATGTGGACACCTTGATTATTGATGCTAAGTCAGGTACTTCCGGTGCAGGTCGTGGTGCTAAGCTTCCAAATTTGTATTGCGAGGTGAATGAAAATATCAAAGCGTACGGTGTGGCCAGTCACAGACACACTCCTGAAATTGAGGAGCAGCTTGGCTATGCAGGTGATTGTCAGGTGACCTTAAACTTTACGCCTCATCTGGTGCCTATGAACCGTGGTATTCTGGCAACTGCTTATGCAAAGTTAAAGGCGAAAGCCGATGGTAGTCTGCCGACAGAGGCTGAGGTACGTGCGGCTTATAATAAATATTTTGCAAATGAGAAGTTTGTGCGTGTGTTGGATAAGGGTGTCTGTCCTGAGACAAAATGGGTAGAAGGGTCCAATTATGTGGATGTAAATTTTGTCATAGATGAAAGAACAGGCCGCGTCATTATGATGGGTGCCATTGACAATTTAGTAAAGGGAGCAGCCGGTCAGGCGGTTCAGAATATGAATCTGATGTTTGGCTTTGCAGAGGACGAGGGACTGAATTTAGTGCCGATGTTCCCGTAAATGAGGTGTATATGAAGATAACATATCAGGATGTAAAAAATAACGAAGCAATTAAAACATATATTCAGAAGGCAGATGAGTCTTTGATTGCTCTGGGCTATACAGAGCATAGCTTTGCCCATGTAACCAAGGTGGCAGAGACTGCAGCGGATATTCTGTTGGCACTTGGGTATAGTGAGAGAGAAGCAGAGCTGGCACGTATTGCGGGATATCTGCATGATATCGGCAATGTAATCAATCGTGTGGATCATGCCCAGAGCGGTGCAGTCATGGCCTTTCGTATTTTGGACAAGATGGGGGCTGATGCAGAGGATATTGCCACGATTGTAACGGCAATCGGTAATCATGACGAGTCCACCGCGTTTCCGGTAAATCCTATTGCGGCAGCCTTAATTATTGCGGACAAGACGGATGTACGTTATACCCGTGTGCGCAATATTGACCGATCCAGCTTTGATATACACGACAGTGTGAATTTTGCGGTAAAAAAATCTGAACTTACTTATAGTAAGGGTGAGCATATCACGTTGACACTGACCATAGATACCAAGGAGTGTGTGGTTATGGACTATTTTGAGATTTTCTTGGGACGTATGAAGCTTTGCAGAAGAGCAGCCGGGAAGCTGGGACTGGAGTTTCGATTAAATATAAACGGTCAGCAGCTGATATAAAATGAGTTGGGTGATAAGCTGTTACGTTCAATAGACATTAGAGGAATACAATGGAAGCAAAAAAAATTAAAAAACAAGAAATATTGATTCGGCCTATGACCATGGAGGATTATGACGAAGTGTTCGATATGTGGCAGTCCATTTCAGGCTTTGGTATTCGCACTGTGGACGATTCCAGGGAAGGGATTCATCGGTTTATTACACGTAATCCGGGGTTAAGTGTGGTAGCACTTCATGAAGGCAGGATTGTAGGCGGTATACTTTGTGGTCATGATGGCAGAAGAGGCTGCTTATACCATGTGTGTGTACTTAAGGAATATCGTATGCTGGGTATCGGTCAGGATATGGTAGCGTGTTGTAAAGAGGCCCTTCGGAAGGAAGGCGTGAATAAAATTAATTTAATTGCATTTAAGAGTAATGCAGTGGGCAATCAATTCTGGCAGAGGTTAAACTGGAAGCACAGAGAGGATTGTAATTATTACGAGGAAAATTTAAACGTAGAGAATGTTACAAATTTCATCCCATAAGGAAAGAGGAAGAGGAGAAAATGATGAAAATAATTACAGGCGGTGTTACCGCAGCAAAAGGCTTTGAGGCAGCAGGTGCCGAAGCCGGTATCAAATATCAAAACAGACTGGATATGGCTATGATTTACAGTACGGTACCATGTAAAGCGGCAGGTACCTTTACCAGCAATGTGGTAAAGGCGGCTCCGGTTTTGTGGGATATGGAAGTGGTTGAGAACAGCCCTTTTGCACAGGCAGTTGTAGTAAATAGCGGTATTGCCAATGCATGTACCGGTAAGATTGGTTATGGTTATTGTCTGGAAACAGCAGAGGCAGTTTCCGAGGCCTTACATATACCGAAGGAAAGCGTACTGGTGGCATCCACCGGTGTTATCGGTATGCAGCTTAAAATGGACAAGTTAAAAGCAGGTGTAGGAAAGCTGGCAGCAGCAAAGGAGGCTACTTTAGAAGCCGGTCATCAGGCGGCCAAGGCAATTATGACTACGGATACCGTATCCAAAGAGGTTGCAGTGCAGTTTGATGTAGATGGTGTAACCGTGACTGTAGGCGGTATGTGCAAGGGCTCCGGTATGATTCATCCGAATATGTGTACCATGCTCGGCTTTGTGACTACAGATATTGCTATCAGTAAGGAGCTTCTGACAGAGGCAGTGAAGGCTGATGTGGTAGATACCTTCAATATGATTTCCGTGGATGGTGATACTTCCACCAATGACACCCTTCTGGTGCTTGCAAACGGCATGGCCGGCAATGCAGAAATTACCGAAAAGGGCGAAGCTTATGACAAGTTTGTAGAGGCACTGCATTATGTAAATGAGACTTTGGCAAAGAAAATGGCAGGAGACGGAGAAGGTGCAACAGCCTTGTTTGAAACGACTGTCATTCATGCAGATACCAAGGAAAACGCCAGAATTCTGGCAAAGAGTGTTATTTGTTCTTCTCTTACTAAGGCAGCGATTTACGGGCATGATGCAAACTGGGGACGTATCCTTTGTGCCCTTGGATATTCAGGCGTACAGTTTGACCCGGAGAATGTGGAGCTGTTCTTTAAGTCTAAGGCAGGGCAGATACAGCTTTACAAGGATGGCTGCGGTACCGATTATAGTGAAGAAGAGGCTACAAAGATTTTATCAGAGCCGGAGGTTACTGTAGTAGTTGACATGAAAATGGGTGAAGCAACGGCTACCGCTTGGGGCTGTGATTTGACCTATGACTATGTAAAGATTAACGCGGATTATAGGTCTTAAGGAGGAAAACATGATAGAACATTTAACCGCATTGGAAAAGGCCGGAGTTTTAATCGAGGCTTTACCATATATCCAAAAATTTAATCGTAAAATAGTAGTTGTAAAGTACGGCGGTTCTGCCATGAGCAACGAAGAACTGCAGAAAAACGTTATTAAGGACGTTGTGCTTTTGAAGCTGGTTGGTTTTAAGCCGATTATCGTACATGGCGGCGGTAAGGAAATCAGCAAGTGGGTAGGCAAGGTAGGCATGGAGGCTCGCTTTGTAAATGGTCTTCGTGTAACCGACGCAGATACCATGGAAATTGCTGAAATGGTTCTGAATAAAGTGAATAAGCGTCTGGTTACCATGGTAGAAGAGTTGGGAGTACAGGCGGTAGGCTTAAGTGGCAAGGACGGTGGTCTTTTAAAAGTAGAAAAGAAATATGCTGACGGCCAGG
This sequence comes from Lachnospiraceae bacterium, assembly GCA_017516285.1. The sequence continues at coordinate 30,653 of JAFXDD010000034.1, read as the reverse complement.
ATATTGGTTTCGTAGGTAATATTACCGAAGTAAACCCAAAGGTACTTTATGATATGTTGGAGAAGGATTTCCTGCCAATCGTTGCACCAATCGGTCTGGATAATGAGTTCCAGACCTACAATATCAATGCAGATGATGCTGCATGTGCCATAGCAAAGGCTGTTGGAGCTGAGAAACTGGCGTTTTTAACGGATATCGAGGGGCTTTACAGAGACTTTAATGACAAGTCCAGTTTTATTTCCAGATTATCTGCTACAGAGGCACAGGAGCTGATTGACAGTGGTATGATTGGAGGCGGCATGCTTCCGAAGCTGGGCAATTGCACCGATGCCATCAGAAACGGTGTAAATCGTGTACATATTTTGGATGGACGCACACCGCACAGCCTGCTTTTGGAGGTATTTACCAATAAGGGTGTAGGTACAGCTATTGTAGCTGACCATGAAAAGGAGCATATGCTATGATGAAGGAATATATTGAGCAGGCAGAGAAGGATCTGCTTCATACCTATAATCGTTATCAGATTGTTTTAGACAGAGGCGAGGGCGTACATTTGTATGATTTGGATGGCAAGGAATATCTGGACTTTTGTGCAGGTATTGCGGTATTTGCCTTAGGCTACGGTCACAAGGGCTTCAATGACGCGTTAAAGGCGCAGATTGATAAGCTTACTCATACCTCCAATTATTATTATAACGTACCTGCTGTAGAGGCTGCACGTAAGCTCAAAAAGGTGACCGGTATGGATAGGGTATTCTTTACCAATTCCGGTGCGGAAGCAGTAGAAGGCGCGATTAAAGCGGCCAGAAAGTATGCTTATACGATGGATGGCACTACCGACCACGAGATTATTGCCATGGAGCATTCCTTCCACGGACGTACTATGGGTGCTCTTTCTGTAACAGGAAATGCACATTACAGAGAAGCCTTTGAGCCATTGATTGGTGGTGTAAGATTTGCTACATTTAATGATTTTGACAGTGTTTTAGCTCAAGTGACCGACAAGACTTGTGCCATTATTATGGAGACCGTACAGGGAGAAGGCGGAATATATCCGGCAGACCCTGCATTTATCAGACAGGTTCGCACACTCTGTGATGAAAAGGGTATCCTTCTGATTTTGGATGAAATTCAATGTGGTATGGGCCGTACGGGTTCTATGTATGCGTATGAGCAGTATGGTGTGAAACCGGATATTCTGACTACAGCCAAGGCTATCGGCAATGGTGTGCCGGTGGGTGCCTTTGCCATGACTGAAAAGGTAGCTGTAAAAAGTCTGGTTCCGGGGGATCATGGCACTACCTATGGTGGTAATCCTTTGGCGTGTGCGGCAATTTCCAAGGTTATTGATGTGTTTGAAGATGAGAAGATACTTGACAATGTGAGGGTAATTGCTCCATACTTAGAAGAGAAATTAAATGTATTAGTAGAGAAGTATGACTTTATCCAGAGTCAGCGAGGTATGGGACTGATGCGGGGACTGGTGCTTAGCTGTCCGGTAGGTCCGATTATCAGTAAGGCTATTGAAAAAGGGCTTATACTGATTAATGCAGGTACCAATATTATTCGTTTTGTTCCGCCTTTGGTGATTTCCAAAGAGGACGTGGATGCTATGATTGCTGTTTTGGATGAATGTTTTTCAGAGTGTTAGGAGTTATCATACATGAAGAAAATTCGACATAAGTTTTTGGTAGTCGTGTTGGCTGTTATGGTGTTGGGTGTAGGTGCCCTGAGCTACATAGGGTTAAATGGTATGGGATATCATTCCCTGATAGAAAGCTACGAGTCAGGTACTGCTTATTTTTGGTACACCAATGAAAACATGACAGGTTATTACAATAATGTGGCAAGTGTTTTTAATAAGCGTCACCGTGGAGCAGATGTAGTACCTGTGCTTGTGACAGCCAAGGAGTATCTGGAGCATATATATCAGGCTTCTATCAAAGGGGAGGAATATCCTGATATTTATGTAGTTACCAGCGATGCTATGGAAAAGGCTTATTTGTCCGGACTTACCATTCCTGTAGAGGAGGAAGGTAAGGTGCGCGGACAGTTTCCGGAGGTGGCCATAGAGGCGGCCTCCTATGAGGGGAATTTACTGGGGTATCCTTTGTATTTTGACACCAGTACCCTGGTGTACAACAAGACGCTTTTAGAGAAAATTGCTTATGACCAGTTCCGCATCGCTGCAGAGGCAGAGGGGGTGGCCAATCCTGAGTCCATCACCGTGGAGCAGGAAAAAATAGACAACCTTGTTCAGATTATGATTCCGGAAACTATTGACGAGCTGATTACTTTTTCCAACAATCTGGAAGCTCCCGAGGGCTTGGAGACGGTGTTTAAGTGGAATATTAATGACGTTTTCTTTAACTACTTTTATCTGGGCGAATATATCCAGCTGTCCGGCAGTGAAATTGATATTTATAATGAGAACACAGCAGCCTGCATGGAGGTTTTTGAGCACCTGACAGAGTATTTTTATATGGATGCAGAAACGGTTTCCACAGAGAGCATTTTGCAGGAATTTATGTCAGGCAGTGTGCTGTTTACCATATTGGATTCTGACTCAGCTGTAAAGTTAGAGGCTGCCAAGGAAGCCGGGGAGCTTGGTTTTGAATATGATTATGCTCTGATACCAAATCCAAGTGATGAGCTTTATGGCCGTCCGCTGTCTGTAACCAACGTAGTAGTGGTAAATGGTTACGCGGCTCACTCAAATACAGCTACAGAGTTTGCAGAATTTCTTACCATGAGCAGTACCTGCATAGATCAGCTATATGACAAAACAGGCTATATTTCGTCTAATGAGCATGCAAGTGTTTCGAGCAACATGGAAAAAGTCTTTAAAATGGAATATGCAGAGTCTGCGTCTATGCCAAACTATATGGTTACCAGTAATTTTTGGATGCTTTTGGAAAATGCATTTAATGAAATCTGGGATGGTGGGGATTCCGGCGCTACCTTCGAAAAGTTAGAGGAACGCTTAAAAAATCAAATTCCTGAATAATAATTGTACTAAAATCCAATCAGAGTGGATATGACTAAAGAGAAAGAAAGTGAGGGTCATATGCAATGATTGGATTTTTAATTGCGGTTATTTCAGGAGCGCTTATGAGCGTTCAGGGTGTATTTAACACTCAGGTTACAAAAGCTAGTGGTATCTGGGCAGCAGCAGCCTTTGTACAATTTTCAGCACTTTTGGTATGTCTGGGGGCATGGGCGCTTTTTGAAAGACAGCCTTTACTGCAGGTATTTACCGTACAGCCAAAGTATATGCTGTTAGGAGGCGCTATCGGAGCTTTTATTACTTATACGGTTATTCAGAGTATGAGTAGTCTGGGACCGGCAAAGGCAGCTATGCTGATTGTGATTTCCCAGCTGATTGTGGCTTATGTAATCGAAGTGTTTGGAATGTTTGGCATGGATAAAACGGGCTTTTCATGGCGCAAAATACTTGGCATGGGCATTGCTATTGTGGGTATTGTGATTTTTAAATGGGAGTAGTGGTAAGCATTCAACCTTGCTATAGGGTATCGAACCGAAGCACAGTGCCTTTTCAGCACGCTTGCGCTCTAAGCTCACGTAGCGGTACTAAGCTCAGCAGCGGTGTTAACACCTTGCTTCGCTAAGGACCGACGCTCGCTAGAAGGCATTCAAAGGCACTGTGCTTCGGTTCGATGTCCTACAACAAGGTTGAATGCTTAACAATGACATAAATATATTTCAATAAGTACTTGCGTTTGCGGGTAATTTGGCATAAAATGTAAGGTGTATCATAAGAGGCTGACCCGGAAGGGATGATACGATGATTGGTTTTAGAAATATAATTTCTCTATTGCTTATGGGGAGCATGCTTGTGCTGTTTGGCTGTAGTACCGACGGAAATATTTCACTGGAGGAGGCACTGTATGCAGCAGAAAACAGTACAGAAGGAGCTATAAAGGCTGTTGAATCCGGGAACCTATCGGGGGTCTCCACGGAGGGGCAGGTTGGGACAGACGTTTTACAGACTGCCTCTGAGGAAAGGCTTTGCTACGTGTATGTGTGTGGTGCGGTGGCAAAGCCCGGTGTTTACAAGTTGGCTCCGGATAGCCGCATTGTGGCGGCTGTCGAGGCAGCGGGCGGTTTTTTACCGGAGGCTGTTATGGAGGCGGTAAATCTGGCTGAGCCTATTCAGGACGGCATGCAGATAACAGTGCCGGACAAGGAGAGCTTTGTGGCTGGTGAAGAGGCGCTGAAATGTGAAGAGAGCGGGCTTTTAAATATCAACACAGCCACTGCAGCGGAGCTATGCACTCTAAGCGGCATCGGAGAGGCCAAGGCGGAGGCTATTCTGGCATACAGAGAGGAAATAGGCAGGTTTGGCAGTATTGAGCAGTTGAAGGAAGTATCAGGCATTGGGGACAGTCTTTTTAATCAGATAAAAAACAGTGTTTACATAGAGTAGGAGTTCATATGGCAAAAAGGGTATTGGTAGTAGATGATGAAAAGTTAATTGTAAAGGGTATCCGCTTTAGTCTGGAGCAGGAAGGAATGGAGGTGGATGCCGCATATGACGGTGAGGAAGCCTTGGAAATGGCCAGAGCTAAGGAATACGATATTATTTTGCTGGATGTGATGCTGCCTAAACTGGGCGGCTTTGATGTATGTCAGCAGATTCGTGAGTTTTCGCAGGTGCCTATTTTGATGCTCACGGCAAAAGGCGATGACATGGATAAAATTTTGGGACTGGAGTATGGTGCAGATGATTATATTACCAAGCCATTTAATATTTTAGAAGTAAAGGCACGCATGAAAGCGATTATGCGTCGTACCTCTCAGAAGGATGAGAAGGTGCAGGACGAGGATGTTCTGGAAAACGGTGACTTGCGTTTGGAAAAAAGCGGTCGTCGCTGTTATATTTTGGGGCAGGAGATGAATCTTACGGCCAAGGAGTATGAGCTTATTGAACTTTTAGTTTCTAATCCTAACAAGGTTTACAGCCGTGAAAAGCTGCTTACTCTAATTTGGGGCGCGGATTATCCGGGGGATGTACGAACTGTGGATGTACACATCCGCAGACTTCGTGAAAAAATCGAAAAAAATCCAAGTGAGCCCAAGTATGTGCATACTAAGTGGGGTGTGGGTTATTATTTCCTTTGCAAATAGGCAGGCAATATGAAAAAGATAAAAAATTTAGAGCAAATCAAACGTTATATAAGCTCCTTTTTCAGGTCATTAATCAGTATCAGAACCGTTATTTATATTATTATGTTAATAGCAGGTGTAGTACCGGCGCTGATTTTGTATGTAGGTATTTTGCAGAATTATGAAAACAAGGCTGTGGAAATTCGGGCCAATACCGTACAAAATCAGTTAAAGGTGCTGTCTAATCATCTGGTCACTTACAATTATCTGGAAAATACCGATTCTGATGTAATCAGTGCTGAATTAGAAATGATTTCCAACCTGTATGAAGGGCGTGTGCTGATTATTTCCGAAAATTATGAAATCATCAAGGATACCTATTCCATCAGTCAGGGAAAATATATGCTCTCAGAGGAAATTATCAAATGTTTTCATGGGGAGAGTATTGTACGCTATGACAAGGTGGATGGTTATATTGAAATGACTACGCCTATCAAGAGAAAGGTCACGGTGCTGGGCGAGCAGGGGCTGGAAGAGCAGGAGGTTGTGACCGGAGTTATGTTTACCAGTATTTCCAACAGCGATATTGTAGATACGTTGGAGGCACTTAGCCGTAGGGCTTATACGCTGCTTACTTTTTCCTTGGTGATTATGGTAGCGGTGGCATTTTTGTTGTCAGGCTTTATGGTGCTGCCTTTTAAACGTTTGTGTGCGTCTATTCGTAATACCAAGAATGGATATTTTGATGATTTTGTGCCTGTTGATACGTACGTGGAGACCAGGCAGATATCAGAGGCCTTTTCAGAGTTGATGGGGCGTATGAGAGTACTAAATGATTCCAGACAGGAATTTGTTGCAAACGTAAGTCACGAGCTAAAGACTCCATTAACCTCAATGAAGGTTCTTGCAGATGCTATTGCCGGCATGGGCGGAAATGCTCCTGTAGAGCTGTACGAAGAGTTTTTTAATGATATCACTGTGGAGATTGATAGAGAAAACCAGATTATTACAGACCTGCTTGCTTTGGTTAAGATGGACAAAAAAGCAGCTGAGCTGGTGATAGATACCATAGATGTGGCAGAGCTTTTGGAGCTGGTGCTAAAGCGCCTGCGTCCGCTGGCAAGGAAAAAGGACGTGGAGCTGATACTGGCATGTATACGCCCGGTTACGGCATGGCTTGATGAAGTGAAAATGAACCTGGTGTTTACCAACCTTATTGAGAACGCTATTAAATATAATGTGGAGCATGGCAGTGTGACGGTTACATTGGATGCAGACCATAAGGATTTTTGGGTAAGTGTATCTGATACCGGTATCGGTATTCCAAAGGAGGATGCGGAGCATATTTACGAGAGGTTTTATCGTGTGGATAAGTCTCATTCCAGAGAAATAGGTGGTACAGGACTTGGGTTAGCAATTACGCGCAGTGCTATTATCATGCATAGAGGAACTATTTCACTGGAAAGTGAAATGGGAGTAGGAAGTACTTTTACCGTCAAAATTCCATTGAATTGTCAGGCAGGGATAGGAAGCAATGAAAAGTGATAAATTATGTGGATACAATTTCATAAGCAAAGTGGTAGTGATGCTTTGTTTTGCGGTGCTTTTTGTCTGCCTTTTTGGCTGTGGCAGCAAGGAAGAAGAGGGGACACCTGTGGTGATGTCATATATCAGCTCCCAGAGCACCAAAATAATTGAAAAGACTGCATATTTGGTCGGCGAAGATACAGAGGAGCAGCTAAAGGAGGTGCTTAATCTGCTTGCGACGCCATCTTCCAAGCTGGAGTATCATGTGCCGCTTGCGCAGGGGATTACAGTGCTTACCACGAATCTGACCAATCAGTCTCTGGTATTAAATCTTTCTGCGGAATATAAGCAGTTAAATCCTACGATGGAGATTCTTACCAGGGCATCTTTGGTAAAGAGTCTTACTCAGGTGAAAGGGATAGATAAGGTAACCATTCATATTGACGGAGAGCCTCTGAGGGACAGTTTGGAAAAGCCTATCGGTGCTATGAGTGCAGAGATGTTTATCGATAATGCAGGTGAAGAAATCAGTACCTACGATAAGGTGACAGTGCGTCTTTATTTTGCCAATGAGGCCGGAGATGCTTTGGTGGCAGTAGACAGGAGCAAGGCTTATAATACCAATATTTCATTGGACAAGTTTGTGGTGGAGGAGCTGTTAAAGGGACCTGAGACTCAGGGCGTTTACCCTACGATTAATCCGGAAACCAAGCTTATCAGTACATTAGTGAAGGACAATACCTGCTATGTAAATTTTGACAGTACTTTTTTGAAGCAGGTGTATGAGGTGAAGGCGGAGATTGCTATTTACAGTATCGTAAATTCTCTGTGTGAGCTTTCCGGCATAGACCGGGTGCAAATATTTGTGGATGGTAAGTCTGAAGTGATGTTTCGCGAGATGATACCGCTTACTACGGTATTCAGTCGTGATTTAGATTATATTCAACAACATTCTGATTAAATTCTTTGGGAGAAAAGGCATGAAGCGACCATTTGGGTGTGCCTGCCTGTTCTTCGTCCTGTTTATACGATTGTTCTATGTATGCTTCCCACCCAAGCTGCCTGATTATAGTACATTAAAAGGGCGGGAGGTATATGCATGCGGTCAGGTTCAAGGGGTTAAGGTACAGGAAATCAATGGGGAGTTGCAAACGGTATATACGATTTCAAGGACTTCCTTAAGGGAGAGCAGCGCAGTTTCTGGTTACTTTTCTGATAAAAGCATTTCGGTTCAAAATACAAAAGAAGCAGAGCATATACAGTATGTTCATGACAAAATCTATTGTTATATTTCTCATACGGATATACAAATACATATTGGTGCCTGGGTTTGGTTTTATGGCAGCTTTATGCCCTTTGAGGCGGCTGAAAATCCCGGGCAATTTGACAGTCAGCTTTTTTATCATGTGCAGGGGATAGGCGGTAGTCTACGAGAGGGCAGGTTTATCTGGAGTGACGATGGCAAAGATATTTTGTCGGATACCTTGTATCATGTAAAAAACTATTTTGCGGAAAAAATAGATGGCTATTTTACACCTCTTTATGGTGGTGTGATGAAAACCATTCTTTTGGGGGATAAGACAGACTTAGACAAAGAATTAAAGCAGCTGTTTCAGGAAGGCGGTATTTTGCATATCTTGACTATTTCGGGACTGCATATCAGTATGCTTGGGATGGGCTGCTTTCGGCTGCTTAGACGATTGGGAGTGGCCCATAGGCCGGCTGCTATTATAGGACTTGTTATAGTGATTTTTTATGGTATGATGATAGGTACTCAGGCAGCAACCTTTCGTGCTATCTGTATGTTTGTTATGCAGATGGCGGCTGTTTTGCTGGGAAGAACCTATGACCGACTGACGGGGTTGGCCATAGCAGCCATTTTGCTCTTGCTGGAAGAGCCTATGTATGTTTTTTATAGCGGTTTTCTGTTGTCCTTTGGTGCAGTGCTAGGTGTGACGGTGTTTTCTCCTGTAGTGGAGCGTTGGTGCAAAGAGAAGGGCGTTGTGGCAGAGTATATAGGAAAATGGTTTTCCGGAGGTATCGGTATACTGTTGTGTACGCTTCCAATACAATTATATTTTTACTACGAATATCCGTTATACAGTATACTGATAAACGTCATAGTCCTGCCGATACTGCCTTTTATTGTAGGCTTTGGGGCGGTGGTGCTGGCAGTACCCGGTGTGATTTCGGTGGCGGCGGTGCCTTTTGTGACAGGCTGTGAGTGGCTTTTGGGAGCATACCGGTGGATTTGTGAATGGAGTCAGCGGCTGCCTTGTCATAGTCTGGTATTGGGGGCTCCAAAGGCGTGGCAGATAGTCTTGTATTATGGATGCTTGGTGGGTGTGTTTGGCATTACAAATAAGAAACTGGCTGGGGAGAGATTAATCAAAGGTATGATACTTTCTTGTTTTGCCGTGTCCGTATGCTGTTTGTTCTGGCGTCCTGTAAAAGGGCTGACTTGCCGTTTCCTTAGCGTAGGGCAGGGAGATTGTGCCATCCTGCAATATGGTCAGGAAACCTATATCGTTGACTGTGGCAGTACCAGTAAGAGCAATGTGGGAACACAGATTTTATTGCCCTGCTTGAAGTATTACGGTGTTTCCAAGGTGAATGGCGTTTTTTTGAGTCATGCAGATGGGGACCATATGAATGGGATTGTGCAGTGGCTGGAAAATTATGAGCATAGTCATGTAGAGCTTGAATTGCTTATACTGCCGGAATTGGCAGAGGAGGCTTTACAGCAGGAGTTTGGAGAATTATTAGGATTGGCAGAAGCGGCCGGAGTATCGGTTGCCACGCTGGGAGCCGGAGATAAGCTGTCATTACGGGCAGAAGGCTGGCCGGGCTTTTTGAGCATGAGAGAAAAAAAGGAGCTGGGCATAGAAGTGCTGCATCCGGTAAAGAACTGCAGTGATACAGAGGATGCCAATGGATATTCCCAGGTGCTTTTGTTTAGCTATGGGGGGCAGGGGGTACTTATGACGGGGGATATTGGAGAAAAACAGGAAGAGGAGCTTCTTTTAAAGGTACAGGGGAAAAACATTGTACTCCTCAAGGCGGCTCATCATGGCTCAAAGTATTCCAGTACAGAGGCTTTTTTGAAAAATTGCAGTCCAAAGCATGTTATACTTTCGTATGGTGTGGGCAACAGTTACGGACATCCCCACAAGGCGGCAGTGGCACGCATGGAGGCAGTGGGGGCAAGGCTCTGGTATACAGGCCGGGTGGGTGCAGTTCAATGCATCTTAACAGGCGATAACCTGATTATGGAAAGTTTTCCTTTTCGTTGACGGGAGGGGCAATTTTTTGTATACTGGATATGTCGGGCAAGTCTTTTGGATAAGGCGGCAGGACAGTGCTTTAAAGGAGAGGCTATAAAAGGGCCGGTACAAGAGTGATGAAGCGCATTTTAGAGGATATCAAAAGCGGAGGCTTCCGTAATGTATATGTTTTGTATGGACAGGAAGCATATTTACAAAAACAATACCGGGATAAGCTGGTTACGGCATTGATTGGGGAAGGGGATACCATGAATTTCTGGCATGTGCAGGGAAAGGAGTATTCCATTCCGCAATTAATTGATTTTGCAGAAACTATGCCTTTTTTGGCAGAACGCAGGGTTATTGTGATGGAAGGAACCGGTGTGCTGAAAGGCGGTGCTGATGGGCTGGCAGAATATTTTGCTGCGCCTTGTGATACTACCACATGGATTTTGGTGGAAAGTGAATGTGATAAAAGAAGCAAGCTTTTTAAGGCTTGTGATAAAGCCGGGCTTTGTGTGGAGTTTGGGGCACAGGATGAGGCGACCTTAAAAAAGTGGATTCTGGGTATGATAGGACGTGAGGGCAAGCAAATTACAGGCCAGACGCTGGAGCTGTTTTTAGAAAAGACGGGCACAGACATGAATATTATACGTCTGGAATTAGAAAAACTTTTGTGCTACACCATGGAGAAGGCTGTCATCGAAAGAACAGATGTGGAAGCCGTGTGTATTACCCGTATTACCAGCCATATTTTTGATATGGTGGATGCCATTGGTATTCGTGACCGCAGAAAAGCGCTGGCGTTATACAATGAGCTGCAGGCGCTTAGAGAACCGCCTATTCGTATTCTTTTTTTGATAGGGAGACATATGAATATCTTGCTGCAGATAAAGGATTTAAAAAAACGCGGTGTGGATAACAAAACCATGGCTGCCAAGGTTGGAGTGCCGCCTTTTTCGGTAGGTAAGTATTTGAAGCAGGCAGGCTTGTATAAGAGCGCACAGTTAAAGCAGGCACTGGAGCGGTGCATTCAGGCAGATGAAGCCATTAAGACGGGCACACTACAGGATAAAATGAGTGTGGAATTATTGATTTTTGAATTGACTGAGAAAGAGGCAGTCAGTGGAAGGGATACAGTATGAGAATAGGTATGGGTTATGACGTGCACAGACTTGTGCCGGATAGAGATTTAATCATGGGAGGGGTGAGAATTCCTTACGAAAAGGGGCTTTTAGGACATTCTGATGCAGATGTGCTGCTGCATGCAATTATGGATGCTTTACTGGGAGCGGCTGCGCTTGGTGACATCGGTAAGCATTTTCCGGATACAGACCCGCAATATAAGGGGATTTCTTCCATGAAGCTTTTGGATCATGTAGGGGAACTGTTGGAGGAAAATTGTTTTTTTGTCGAAAATATTGATGCAACTATTATTGCACAGGCACCCAAAATGAGGCCCTACATCGATGAAATGAGGTCCAATATCGCCGGGGCTCTGGGCATTGATATCTCACAGGTAAATGTCAAAGCTACCACAGAGGAGGGGCTGGGCTTTACCGGTACCGGTGAAGGGATTTCGTCTCAGGCAATTTGCCTTTTAACAAGTCCACGGAGTATGGCTACTATGGAAGTGGGAGTGGAAAGAGGCTGCGCAGGCTGTGGTGGATGTACCAGAGCTTAGTGTGGTAATGATATACAAGGATACGGAATAGAATTGAGCGGCCAAAAGCTTATTTGGATTACGAGGGTAAAATCGAATAAGCTTTTGGCCGCTCAATTTGTGTTTTCTATGGGATGGAAGGAAAATACAGAAATGTAAAATATTGCCAAATAATGTCGGATAAAAATGGAGAAATTAACGAACAAAACAAAGAATGAATTGACAATATATTGTGCAACATGTATAATCAAATGCGTACTATAAGTTTCGAGGTTGTACAAAATACAAAATATGGAAAATGGAGGTGTAACAATTGGATTTAAAGAAATTTGCCACAGAGAGCAGAAACCAAAGAACCATGAATCTGGATGAGATGACGCCCCTTGAAATTGTCACTGTGATGAATGAGGAGGACAAGCAAGTGCCCCTTGCTATAGAGAAGGTGCTTCCACAGATTGCAGAAGCAGTTTCTATCATTGAGCATGCCTTTATGGAAGGTGGGCGTCTGTTTTACATGGGCGCAGGAACCAGCGGCAGACTCGGTGTTCTGGATGCATCTGAGTGTCCGCCTACCTATGGTGTGGATCCGGGTATGGTAGTGGGACTGATCGCAGGTGGTGAAAAGGCTTTTATCAAGGCTGTGGAAGGTGCAGAGGATAGCCGTGAGCTGGGTCGACAGGACTTGATGGAGCATGGATTGCGTGCAAAGGATGTTGTGGTAGGGATTGCGGCCAGCGGTCGTACTCCGTATGTATTGGGAGGCTTGGAATATGCAAATGAAATACATTGCAAAACCATTGCTATTTCCTGTAATGCAGGCAGTGCGATTGGGCGGGCAGCCGGTCTTGCTATCGAAGCACAGCCCGGTCCGGAGGTGCTGACCGGCTCTACCAGACTGAAGGCCGGTACTGTGCAAAAGTTAATTTTAAATATGCTTTCTACAGCGTCTATGGTCAGAATTGGAAAAGCATATCAGAACTTAATGGTTGATGTAGTGCAGAGCAATGAAAAATTGCGCACACGAGCAGAGAATATCGTAATGGATGCCACCGGTGTGGAAAGAGCATTGGCAAGACAGACTATCGATGCGGCAGATGGTAAGGTGAAGACTGCCATTACGATGATTCTGGCTGACTGTGATGCGGCAGCAGCTATAGAGCTGTTAGAAAAAGCAAATGGTCATGTGCGTGAAGCAATAAAATTAAAAGGAGAAATGTGATTATGACGAACGAAGAGCTTGTAAAAGTAATTCTTGAAAAAGTGGGTGGCAGAGATAATGTTTTGGCTGCTACCAATTGTATGACACGACTTCGCATTGATGTGAAGGAGGATGCCGGGATTAATGATGCGGCATTAAAAGGTATTGAAGGTGTTATGGGTATTGTCCATGATAAGACTGGCTACGTAGAAGTAGTAGTAGGACCCGGAAAATGCAGAAAATGCGCTGATATTTGTGCATCCATGGGTATACCGGCTTCTGCAGATGCAGAAGGTACAGCGAATGCCACTTCTACTCAGAATGATTGGCAGACGAATAAGGCGGCTGTAAAGGCAGGCCAGAAGCAGAGCAAATTCAAGAACTTGTTAAAGACCTTTGGAGAAATATTTGTTCCGCTTATTCCGGGTGTTATTGCAGCAGGTATTTGTTCCGGTCTGGCAACGTTACTTGCTCAGTTAGTACCTACATATACCGATAATGCAGTTTTGACGAGCATTCACAGTATATTGACCTTGATTAATCAGGCCTTCCTGACCTATCTGACTGCATGGGCAGGCTATCGTGCGGCTGAAAAATTTGGTGCCACACCTATCCTGGGTGGTATGCTTGGTATGATTACCACATTGGGCGGTATTGACACCATCGCAAAGACAGTTGGCCTGTATGATATGGAGCAACCGTTAAATTCTATTTTAAGAAGCGGCCGTGGCGGTGTGCTTGCAGCTGTAATTGGCGTATTTGTGCTTGCAAAGGTAGAAAAATGGGTTCGCAAGCGTGTTCCGGATGCACTGGATATTGTAGTTACACCACTGTTAACAATGATTATCGTGTTGGTACCATACATCTTCCTTATTATGCCGGCTACCGGTTATGTATCTACCTTCCTTTGCTGGATTGTGGAAATTGTATGTATGAGTGAATCTCTTTTCGTTCGTATTATTGCAGGTTATATTGCTTCTCTGTTGTTCCTTCCAATGGTTGCTATGGGTATGCACCATGGTCTGGTTGCCTTGTATACGGTACAGTTAGAGAGTCTGGGCTTTGTAACACTGTATCCGGCGCTGGCTATGGCAGGCGCAGGTCAGGTTGGTGCAGCTATTGCGATTTATAGGAAAGCCAAAAAAGTGGGCAATAAGAGAATGCAGTCTGTTATCAGAGGTGCCCTTCCAGCCGGCGTGCTTGGTGTAGGTGAACCCCTTATTTATGGTGTAACGCTTCCAATGGGTAAACCGTTTATCACAGCAGGTCTTGGAGCAGGCTTTGGTGGTGCTTTTGCAATGGCAATGCAGGTTGCTTCTACCACCTGGGGACCGTCCGGTGTGATTGCACTGGCAGTTATGACAGGTGGTCCGAATGGTCCTGTATGGAGCGTGATTTACTATGCCATCGCTTTGGTTATCAGTTATGTAATGGGTTATGTGATTACCAATATCGCCATTAAGCCGGAAGAGGTTGCTGAGGCGTAATAAAATAAAGCGATTAATAAAATAGTTAAAGTCTACAAAATACTGACATGCTTATCAGGAAATAAGTGTGTCGGTATTTTTTTTAAAAATTTTAAAAAAGAATTTTCTGTATGATAATAAAATTCAATAATATCAATGTTTTAATGGATTTTTATATACCCTTTTGGGGTTATTGACATATTATAGTATAGGGTGGTAAGATAAGAAAGAATAGAAAGCATGGGATATTCTATTTACATAGTTTGGGATTAAAGGAGGGGAGAGCCTCTGAAAATTAAATATTTATCCTTAGAGGACAGACAGAACCTGCGCATATTAAGACACACCACTGATGAAAATCTTATAGCAGATATTTTGGGAAGTGTTTTGCGGCGACGTCAGTATACGTTACAGGCCTTGTGGGAGTATCGGAAATGGTTTCTGCAATTGTCGGAAGAGCAGCTTGTGAAGGACCCGGCTTTATTGTGTGGGCTGGCACAAATGTTGTTGTTGCAAGGCGACTTGGAGAAGGCACGTGCGTTGCTGGACAAAATACCCGACAGGAGTATATATTGGTATATGACCAAGATGACGGTGCCGGGGATTACCAATGAGGAATTGGCAGATATTATTAAGGAGTTGAAGGAACGGGAGTATTATAGACCGGGACTTACTTTGACAGCCGGGCGTCCCAGCGTTTTGAATGGTATATGGGATGTGACCCCACAGTCGGCAAAGCTTATCGAGGACAAAGAAGGTACGCTTGAGCTGATAGAGGCCCTGTATGGTGAGCAGGCCTCAAATATTTTCGAGGTGGCTATGGCGGAGAAGCTATACTGGGAGGATGATTGTTACACGGCACTGGTACATGTGGTTGGTGTTATACCACTTCTCAGAGAGCAAAAGGACATGCGACTTTTGTTTGTAGCTCTGACCTTAGAAATGTACATATTAGTTTTAAATGGTCAGGCGGCTGTGGTTGAGCCCCTGATGAAAAATCTGCGGCAGCAGATTAAGGAGGTAGGCCTGGAGGCTTATTTGCCTAATATTGATGCTCTGGAAGCCTGGGCAGCCATGTATGATGGTCATTATGCTCAAGTGACCAAGTGGATGCGAGAAGCGGCACCGGACGAGTACAGCAAGTTTTGTATGCTGGATTTGTTTCGATACATGGTTAAGATGAAGGCCTACATTATTCAAGGCAAATACCTGATGGTGACAGCACTTGCAAACCGCTTGCTGCCATTGCTGGAGGCTGGGAAGTGTTATATGAACACCTGCGAGCTTCATGTTATATGGGCTATGAGCGATTACGCAGACGGCAGAAAGGAAGAAGCATTTGCGCATATGGAAAAGGCTTTGGCACTTTCCGAGCAGTACAGATATGACCGCCTGCTGGCAGATGAAGGACCTCGTGTCTTGGAGGTGTTGAAGCAATATCAAAAGACCAAGGGCCTAAAGGGCAAGCACCCTTATCTGGACAAGGTGATTGCCATGACAGAAAAGGTAGCGGCTATTCATCCGAGATATTTAAAGAGTCAGCTTCCCAAGCAACCGGCTCTGACCGAGACGGAAATGAGGGTGTTGAGACTCTTGGCAGATTTTCGTACCAATGGTGAAATTGCCGAAATTACAGGAATGGCTGAGGAAACTGCCAGAAAGCATTGCAAGCATATCTTCGCCAAGCTGGAGGTCAAAAACCGACACCAGGCCGTGGATAAGGCGGTGGAGTATGGGTTGATTGAACCGAAGAAATAACAAATTTTAATAACACAGGATAAAAATGATTTAATTATTATACTTAAGAAATTTAAAAGGAGGGGTAAATGATGAAAAAAATCATTTCAACAATTTTATCATTGGCGCTGCTTGTCAGCATGATACCGACAAGTGTAATGCCGGTATATGCAGATGCAGTAAGTCATGATGTGGCATTAAGCAGTGTAGCCGGTAAGGAGTATATTGCCGATGCCGATGCAATTTGGAGCTACAAGGATTACTTTAAATCAGATAGTACAGAGTATGCCGGAGCGGTATGGACAGATAAATCTGTATTTACAAAGAGTGATTCTTTAACAAGTAAGTTCGAAATAAGCAAAGACAGTACAGGTGCAGATGCTACAATTTCTATTGCAGATGATAATTTCCTTGTATCTTTGTCGGCACTGGGGGCTACAAAAGAGGTGTTGGGTTATTCTAATTTGCCTTCTGATACTGTTTTGATTCTTGATGTTTCCAACAGTATGGAATCCAGTGAATTGACTTCAATGGTAGAGGCAACAAATAAGGCGATTGATGAGTTATTAAATTTAAACTTGCACAATAGAGTTGGTGTAGTTGTGTATGGTACGGATGCCAGTGTACTGCTTCCGATTGATCGTTATACCACAACCAAAACAGCAGGATACGGAGAGGACGCATATAATGTTTATTTAGAAATTGCGAGTAATCAAAGTTACGGTCCGCAGACAGGTAGACAGATTCGTACAGCCAGAACCATAAGCTGGGGTGGTTATGGTAGTACAACCTATAATGTAACAGATAGTAGCAATAATACAGTAAACAGATATATTAATACCGGTGGTTCAACCTATATTCAGGGCGGTATGTATCAGGCAGAGACTTTGTTTGAAGCTGTTGAAGACACAGAGATTGAAACCGGTCTGATTCAGGGGGGTACTAAGCGTATTCCAATTGTAGTACTGATGTCTGACGGTGCACCTACCCGTGGTGCTACAAACTATACACAGGCTACGAATAATAACCGAAATCTCGGTAACGGAACCGCCAACAGTATTAGTGATTATTTGGTATTTCCGGCACAGCTTACTGCTGCACATTTACGTAGTCAGATTGAAAAGAAGTATGGTCGGGAAAGTCTGTTTTATACACTGGGTTATGATGTGGAACATGCGGAAGCAAGACGAGTGCTTGACCCTTTGAATAATACCTCCGATACAGTAAGCGGATGGTGGACAAAGTATGAGAGTACTGCTGTAAACAGTCAGATAGCCGATTATAGTTATGGTAATAATACAATTACCCGTGTAGAATCTGCTACGGATACATTAACTGCCAATAGATATTATTCAGATCAGTATTTTCCGGCTTCTAATACAAGCGGATTGTTAGAAGCTTTTGATAAAATTGTTTCACAGATTGTAATTCAGTCCAAGTATTATCCTACCTTGGTAGAAAGCGGAGAATATGAGTTGGACGGCTACATTACTTTTGAAGATGAACTTGGCAGGTATGTGGAAGTAAAGAGCATGAAGGGCCTTGTAATCGGAGAGGTATTGTTTACCGGTGCTGCATTTACCAATGCATTGACACAAACAGACAAATTTGGTAATGCTTCTACCTGGACTGAATACGGTGAAGAGTTTTTGGTATCAGTACAGGAGCGTTTGAACATCAGAAATGATCAGGCGAGAGCACTTCTTGCAACGGCATGGCGTTCAACTGACAATCAGCTTACACAGGATCATTTTATTGGATGGTATGCAGATGCATCCGGCAATTATTTGGGACACTGGGATACAAAAGCACATACTGCATTGAACTACCCGGAAGGCACAAAGTATTTGAATAAGTGCTATTTCTTCTATGGAGAATTGGATGAGGAATACGGCCATGTAGAAGGTGGCGACATGATGTATATTATCGTCCAGGTTCATAAAGATATTACGACCGGTGAAGAATGTGTGATTTTCAAGGTTCCAGCAAGTCTGGTGCCGATGACGAAATATACGGTAGAAGTAAATAGTAACAGTTTCGATACTGCAACAGAAGTGAAACTTACAATGGACGAAGAGTCACCTATCCGTTTATTGTTTGAAGTAGGAATCTTAGATGAAATTAATGAAATTAACCTCATGAAGTATATGGCAAAAGAGAGCCATACGCATCCGGTTAAGGACGGCAATAACAATACAGTAGGATATGCTTTTTATTCTAACCGTTGGGGTGTAGGACATATTCTGGATGGCAGCGGTGTAACAGATAAACTGGATCCGAACAACCATTTGGCAGTAGTTTCTCATTACCATCCTTCATTAGAAAATGAGAGATATTATTATACAGAAGACAGTTACATTTATTCTGATGAAAGCGGTACTTTATATACAGGTACGGCAGCACCTACAGGCGACGGGTATTATCACAGATACAGAATTATAAAGACAACGGTATCCGGTTCTACAAATGCTGAGATAAGCTATAAATACGTTCCGGTTGACTCCGCCGTACTGGCTGCGACAGGAGATCTTGCGATTACAAAGGATGACAAGGGCTGGTATATTCCTGCCGGTCAGATTTATCAGCAGATTGCACGCCATCGTGTTGAGAAAAAAGATATTGCTGAAAATAACGATAATATAACAGGTACCCTTACCTATTATGATTATCCGGTGTTAATTCATCCGACTAGTGCATCAGAGGATTATCATATTTATGATTTTCTTGGTAATAATGGACGTTTGATAATGTATTCTGCGCAGGGCATCAAGCTTTCCAAGACGATTGATGATGCTGCGGTGGCAGCAGGAACGGAGACGTTTAAGTTTGATATTACATTAACAAATAAGGAAGTACCTGCTACGCTAAAAATTCTTGATGCAGATGGTAAAGAATTAGTTGGTAGACACGTAGTGAGTACTGATAATAAAACTGTCACTGTTGATGTAAAAAACGCTGAAACTATTTATATTATAGGATTAGAGACCGGTACTACCTATACAGTAACAGAGCAGAGGCACGAGAGCTATCGCGTGAAAGAAGTTACAGGCACAGCAAGTGGAACTATTATAGAGTATACTTTAAATCCGGTTACCTTTGTAAATACTGCAAGTTCTCATATGGGTGATTTGGTGGTTACTAAGACTGTTACTCATGACTATGGTGATGAGTATGTAGTTCCGAAGAAAGTATTTGAAGTTGTTGTAGAGTTAGGTGCTGGTAATGCATCTAAAGAATTTGATGCAACCGGTACTGTAAATAATGGTACTGCTGTTGCTGGAAAATTAACAACAGACGGCAGCGGAAAAATTACACTGGAATTAGGGCATGAAGATTCTGTAACTATTAAGGGAATCCCGGAAAATACAGAGTATACGGTTACAGAGACAGTAGATAAAATACCTACAGGTTTCGAACAGAAGACAGATACAGCTAGCCTGACTGGAACAATTATTTCTGACCAAACGGTACGGGCTGATTTGGTGAATGAATATACTGTAAGTGATAAGAATGCTACTACACTTAGTATTACTGGAACAAAAACGATCTCTGGCAGGGAATGGGAGGATGCGGATAGTTTCGCATTCCAGTTACAGGAGTATGTAAGCGGCTGGCAGAATGTTGAAGGTGCAACAGGTACTGCAACCAAGACAAATTCGAATTTCAGTATCAATACGACTTTTGAGTATGCTACTCCGGGTATCCATTATTACAGAGTTATTGAAGTGGAACCGGACGCAGAGCATAAAATTGCTGGTATGGCATATGACAATACTGTCTATAATTTCCGTGTTACTGTAGCAGATGCTGACATGGATGGATATTTGGAAGTTACGGCAAGTGATATTGTAACAGTAAGTGGAACTGGTGATGCATATACAATTACATTAAATAATGCAAACTTTACAAATATTTATCATCAGGCAGTAGCAACGATTAATATCAGTAAGAACTTGATAAATGAAACAGGTGTAGAAATCAGTAAGAGTGATTTTGTATTTGGTTTATACATAGATGAAGCTTGTGAGCAAAAGGTGTTTGATGGCCCTAATCCTGATCCGGTGACGGTATCTTCTGGTGTGGGTGGTACTGCGGTTATCAACAGAGTGTATAATTCGACAACTGTAGAACCACATATATATTATCTGAAAGAAATAGCGGGTGATATAGTCGGTATGACTTACGATCCAACCATATATCAGGTTGAAATAAATGTAACAGGTGATGATGCTATTGGTTTTACTGCTGCTACGACAATTAAAGAAAAGGTCGGAGAATCTTGGACAGCAGTTGCTGGGAACGTTGCAGTATTTGACAATACATATGCTTTGGATACGGTAGCAACTCCTGTAGAAATCACAGGTACAAAGGTGTTTAACGGTCCTGCTAGTATGGCAAAGGATTTTGCTTTTGCTATTTATAAGACAAATGCTGATTTTGCAGTAGCAAATAATGCAACAGCATTACAGACCGTAAATAACAACGCTGGTAGTATTAAATTTACAGATGTAGAAAGATATACCAAAGTTGGTCATTACTACTATGTAGTAAAGGAAGTGCCTGGTACAAATCCGGCTATAACCTATGATGATACAGAATATCATGTGACAGTGCATGTAGTACCTCATGAAGAAGCACTTCAAGAAGGTGAAACAGCACAAGCAAAATTGGTAATTAAATCTATCACCATCAACGAAGTTGGTGGAACCGGTAATCAGATTGCATTTGAAAATACTTACACAATCCGTGAAAAAGCAAAGATCACTATTAATGGTGACAAGGATGTGACAGGAAAGAACATAACAGCGGATGAGTTTACTTTCGGTTTATACAATGATGATTCCTGTACAACACCGGTAGCAGATGCAACCGGAAAGACGGAAGCAAAATCTGCAGCAATTTCCGGTGCATTCTCCTTTGACTTTGAGTATGCTTCAACAGGAACATATACTTACTACATCAAGGAAATTCCGGGTGAGATTGAGTACAAAGAAGGTGAAAAAGTAATCGGAACCATGAGTTACGATTCGACTGTATATCAGGTAGTGATTACTGTGACCGATAATGGTCAGGGTGTATTATCTGCAACAAAATCTATTACCAAAGTTGGTGAAAGCGCAGAAGCAGATTTGAAGTTTACTAATGTATACGATCCGACTGATGTAACCGGACTGAAGTTTAACTTCACCAAGACATTTATTGAGAATGCAACGAATACCGATATTACTACATGGCCGGTTGGCGGATTCCAGTTTGCACTTTATGAGGCAAATGATAAGTATGAAATTACAAATAGTACACCCGCTATTACAGCAAGTGCATCTGATAAAAATGCTGTAGAGGTAGTATTACCTACTTATAATGCAGCAGGTACCTTCTACTATGTATTTAAGGAATTGCCGTTAGAGGATCATACAATCAGTTATGATAGTACGGAACATCATATTATGGTCACAGTTACCGACTATGGTACCGGAGAGCTTAGAGGCAGTGTATATGTAAACGGTAGAGTAAATGATAGTGCTTCCTTCAGAAATATTCATACTACGGTATATGCTGATGATATTATCCGTGTTAAGAAGGAATTTACAAATGAAACAGGTGTTGAAATTTCAATGGATACCTTCAAGTTCGGATTATTTACTGATGAAGCATGTACAGTTCCGGCTACGTTTGAAGGTGTTGAAGTGACCAGTATGGCAGATATGAACGGAGATGCATCCTTCTATTTCCAGTACAACGATTCCTTCCTGGGTACTACCGTAACATCAAAGGTAGATACTTATTATGTAGCGGAAATCATTCCGGCATCTGCAATCCCGGGCATGATTTATGATAAGTCAGTATATAAAGTAGATGTAACAATAACCTATGATAAAACAACGAATCCGACAAATCCGACACTGACTGCTTCACAGAATATCACGAAGATTATCGGAGCAAATGGCGTGAAATTGGATAATCCAGTTTCAGTAACGGATATTACTTTTGATAATACTTATAAGTTAAGTAATGCATTGTTTACTTTGAAGGGCCATAAAGTATTCCAGAATACAACGGGTGCAAATATGGCAGTAGAAGATGATAAGTTTACATTTGAATTGTATGAAGCTACTGTAAATACTGCAGCTGATAAATGGACAATCGGCACTTTAAAAGATAGTGTAGAGAATCAGGGTAATTTATTTACATTTAATATTTCTGATGTAAATAAGGCAGGCACATATTATTATGTAATTAAGGAAAGTGCTAAGGATGCATTGACAGGTGTTACATATGATAATACGGAATATCGTGTAATTGTTGAGGTAACAGCAGGTTCAAGTGCAGAATTAATTGGAAATGTAAAAGAAATATCCAAGGTTACCTATGATGATAAAGGCAATGAAACGGTAACGACTCTTAGTGCAAATGACCAAATTGTATTTATAAATACCTACAATCCGTCAGTAGCACCTGCAATCATCTCCGCAAAGAAGGTGCTCCATAATGCAGAGCTTACAGCAAATGCCTTCGAATTCGAGCTGGTTGACGCAAGCGGTAAGGTTGTAGCAACGGCAACAAATGATGCGACAGGTAATATTACCTTTGCACCACAGATGTTTGATAAGGCAGGAGAGTACCAATACAGTATTCGCGAAGTGAAGGGTAACATCGAACATGTAACCTACGATACCACAGAATTTACTGTGAAGGTAGTTGTAGAGGACAATTTGATGGGAAATCTTGTAGCAAATGTAGAGTACCAGAGTGAACCGGTATTTGAAAATACTTACACACCACCGACTCCAAATCCAGGAGTACCGGCAGAACCTGATCCGGAACCGGGTGATGAACACAAGATTCACATCTTCACCAAGATTTGGGATGACAACAACAATGCAGCAGGCAAGCGTCCAAGTAGCATTATGGTAAGCTTGTATTGTAACGGCATTTACGCATCCGATATCGAGCTTTGCGAAGCAAATAACTGGACTTGTGGCTTGATATTAATGTCTATAAACGACGGCGAAGAGGTTGTATGGACTATTGAGGAGAAAAATGTACCGGCAGGCTACACCGCATCCTACAATCAGGAGATCCACACCGTGACGAATACCTATGTTGGTTCAGTTAGTGCAAATGGTACTAAGACGGGTGATGATTCCAATTTGGCACTCTTCGGTATTATAGCAGTAGTAGCATTGATTGCACTGGCAGGCATTGCAGTTCTGTTAATCAAATTTAAGAAAAAAGATGAACATGAAGAGTAAGACTTCATAAAATACGGGGCGCACATCCTAGCGATGTGCGCCCTAGTGTTTGGGGATTTGCTAAATAATAATGCGTTGCCATGTATTAACTTATTTAGCGCTTACCTTATACGGGAAACTACAAATTTCCAGAGATGTGAAATATGAGTTGTAAAATCACGCGAATGCGTGTATAATGATAATATAACTTACGTGAATATGTTTATAACATCTCATGAAGGAGGACTGTTATGTGCGATGTGAAAAAGTATTCTAAATTGTTTCAAGATATTAAAAAATTAGAGCCGGAAGATACTTTGCAACTTGTATTGGAGGCAGAGAGTCGGGATGAGCAGGCGTTCTATAGAATGGTTGGCAATTTTTTGCTTCAGCAAAGGCAGAGACAGGTAATTGAAAGGAATCTCTTTTGATGAAAAAATATATTTTGATTGCTGGTGTGAATGGTGCCGGTAAATCTACTTTATATCAGACTCTTACTGCCTTAGCAGATATGCCCAGAATTAACACAGATGAAATTGTTAGGAGCTTTGGAGATTGGCGAAATGCAAGTGATGTTGTTAAAGCTGGAAAAATAGCTGTAAAAAGGATAAACGAATATTTGACTAAAGGGATTACTTTTAATCAAGAGACAACGCTCTGCGGTACAAGCATTATCCAAAATATTAATAAGGCAAAATCTTTGGGTTATTGTATTGAACTCCATTATGTTAGTGTCGATACAGTGGAAATTGCTAAAGAGCGTATTGCTTATCGTGTTTCGCAAGGTGGACATGGTATTCCGGATGTAGATGTTGAACGAAGATATATAGAAAGTTATAAGCAATTAAAAGAGATTCTTGGTATTTGTGATATGGCAATTTTGTATGACAACACAGATGTATTTAAGAGATTTGCCGTTTTTAAGGATGGAGAACTTTGCAATTTGGCTGATGATAGCCCGCGTTGGTTTACATTGCTAGAACTTTAAGCAATTTTGGAGCGGAGGTAAACCTCCGCTTTAATCATTTCATAAGTAAGCGCTAAATAAGGTGACGGATTGATGTCCGTCACCTTTACTTTCATAATGGAGTATAACTACAATCACCCCCTTTTTATGTGTGTTACCACTGCACTGTGCAGGGAGGATGTGGTGCATTATGATTAGGAAGGTGTGCAGTGACACAACTGCATAATAAAAAGATAGATGGTATGTAGCAAAAGACCGTTCCTCCTTACACGTTGTTGTAAAAGGAACGGTCTTGTTATATGATACCGCATTATTATTTAGCGCTTACTGTATATTAATACCTTGCTCAGCTAACAAAGCCTTTAAACGTGCGACCTCGGCTTCGGCATTCACAGAGGTTTACCTCCGCTTTAATCATTTTATAAATTGTTCCAACACATCCTCAGGCACAAACAATCCGCCATATCCGGTACCCATTTCCAGTCCGGGCTTGGCTGCACCATGATAATCACTGCCGCCGGATATGCACAAATCGTACTTGGCAGCCAGCTTACGCATCTGGTGTTCCTCAGCCTGATTGTAGGTAGCATAAATAGCTTCGATACCCACCAGGCCTGCCTTTTGAAGGCGGGCAACCAGTTCGTTCAGGCGTTTATCTGACATGCGGTAAAGCACCGGATGGGCCAGTATAGGATTGCCGCCGGCCTGCAGGATGAGTGAAACACCCATTTCCGGTGTGATTTTCTCACGTGGAACGAAGTATTTGGTATGGTCGCCTAGGTACTGGCTGAAGGCATCCTCCTTACTGAGAGAATATCCGTGATTTACCAGATACACTGCATAGTGGGCACGGGTTAGCACACTGTCCGGAAATTCAGCCACTAATTTTTCATAAAAAATGTCGATGCCTGCTTCGGTAAGGCGAGCACACATTTTGCGGTTGCGTTCCGTGCGGGAGTCTACAAATTCCTGTAAATAAGTGCGGAATGCAGCTGAGTGATGGTCGATATATAAGCCTACCAAATGAATATCCTTTCCTTGATATTCGGTGGAGAGCTCAATGCCGGGAATGACCTCCGGCACATTTGGCACACCTTCTGAACGCAGTCTGTCAGCACAGGCCATGGCTTCGTCAATGCCATCCACGGTGTCATGGTCAGTCAGTGCAAAGGCGGAAAGCCCCTTTTCTATAGCCAGGTGTACCAATTCTTCAGGAGTTTTGCTGCCGTCAGATTTGTTGGAATGAACATGTAAGTCTACAGGTCCCATTGTAAATTACCTCTTTTCAATCAAGGATGTTAATACAGGTGTGTATGCGTTCGGCATACACACCTGAGCTATTGAAATATTAATTATCCTGCTGAGCTTCCTCGTCAGCCTTCTTAGCAGCATCCGCGTTATAAACAGTACGTTTACGAGCCATTTCATCGCTTGCAAGGTAATCGTCGTAGGTAGTAATCTTGTCTACCAGAGAGCCGTTAGGAAGGATTTCCATAATACGGTTTGCAGTAGTCTGTACAAACTGGTGGTCGTGGCAGGAGAACAGGATGACACCCGGGAATTTCATTACGCCGTTGTTTAGGGCAGTAATGGATTCCATGTCTAAGTGGTTGGTTGGTTCGTCAAAAATCAGGCAGTTTGCTCCGCTAATCATCATCTTGGATAAGAGACAGCGAACCTTTTCACCACCGGAAAGAATATTTACCTTTTTTACACCGTCTTCACCGGCAAAGAGCATACGTCCAAGGAAGCCACGTACATATGTTACATCCTTCACAGGAGAGTAGCCGGTAAGCCAGTCAACAATTGTATAGTCATTGTCAAACTCTTCGGTATTGTCCTTCGGGAAATAAGCCTGAGAAGTAGTAACGCCCCATTTGAAGCTTCCTTCATCCGGTTCCATTTCACCCATTAAAATCTTAAACAGTGTGGTTTTTGCAATTTCATTGCTGCCTACAAAAGCAATCTTGTCATCATGGCCTACGATAAAGGAAATATTGTCCAGAATCTTTTCACCATTGATAGTCTTGGAAATTCCTTCAACAGTAAGGACTTCGTTACCGATTTCTCTGTCAGGACGGAAATCAATGTAAGGGTACTTACGGCTGGATGGCTTGATTTCATCCAACTCAATCTTTTCCAAAGCACGTTTACGGCTGGTAGCCTGCTTAGACTTGGAAGCATTTGCGGAGAAACGGGAAATAAATTCCTGTAATTCCTTAATCTTTTCCTCTTTCTTTTTGTTAGCTTCCTTCATCTGCTTAATCAGTAACTGGCTGGATTCATACCAGAAGTCATAGTTACCAGCATAAAGCTGAATTTTGCCGTAGTCAATATCAGCAGTATGGGTACATACTTTATTCAGGAAATAACGGTCATGGGATACTACAATAACGGTATTTTCAAAGTTAATCAAAAATTCCTCAAGCCATGCGATGGCATCCAAATCCAAATGGTTGGTAGGCTCGTCCAGAAGCAAAATGTCCGGATTACCAAATAAAGCCTTGGCAAGTAACACCTTCACCTTGTCATTACCGGTAAGGTCACTCATCATAGCATAATGGATAGCAGTATCAATACCAAGACCGTTTAACAGCATGGCAGCATTGGATTCTGCCTCCCATCCGTCTAATTCAGCAAATTCGCCCTCTAACTCTGAAGCACGGATACCGTCCTCGTCGGTAAAGTCTTCCTTGGCATAAATAGCTTCCTTTTCTTTCATAATCTGGAAAAGACGCTCATTACCCATAATAACTACGTCCATAACCACGCAGTCTTCGTACTTGAAGTGGTCCTGCTCCAAAACAGAAAGTCTCTGACCCGGAGTGATAGTGATATCACCCTTGGTGGTCTCCAGCTTGCCGGATAAAATTTTTAAGAAGGTGGACTTGCCGGCACCATTTGCACCAATGAGGCCGTAGCAGTTACCTTCTGTAAATTTAATATTAACATCTTCGAATAAGGCTTTTTTGCCCACACGATAAGTTACATTATTTGCACTAATCATCAAAAAACTCCTTTGCTATCATTAAGAAATTAATTTTACACACTATTTCTATTTTGGCAGATATTACATGGAAATGCAAGTGTTTATTTATAAAAAAGGAAAATTTATGTTTGTTTGCGTAGTGTTATAATATTGGAAATATGAATAGGGTGTGGTATAATAGAAAAGACTTGGTAAAAAAGTAGAGGAATTGCTTGCAGATAATCAACCGCTTGATGAAACACTTTATATGAATGAAGGATAAATGGGATGAACTGGGAATATTTAAGAGAAGAAGAATTTAAAGAGGCAATAGAACAGTCAAAGGGACTTTGCGTGGTGCCGGTGGGCTGCATGGAAAAGCACGGGCAGCATCTGCCAATCGGTACGGATTCTATTTTAGCAACGGAAATTGTGCGACGTGCGGCCGAAAGGGAGCCGGTAGTAGTGTTTCCAACCATGCATTTCGGTGAGAAGACCGGAGCAGGAGAATTTGCGGGAACGGTGATTTTTTCAAGTGAGCTACGGCTACGTATGCTGGAGGAAATTTGTGACGAGATTCATAGAAACGGCTTTAAAAAGATCCTCATATTTAATGGACATGGCGGTAATCAGGCTATGATTTCACAATTTGCCAGAAATACCCTTTATAGAACGAAGGGGTATATGGTATATGATTATGCTCCGGGCAGCGATTTTCCGACGCCAAACAAGCTGTTAAGCGGTAATTATGGTAAACTGACCGTAGAGGATAGAGAGGTTTTGAAGTCTTATGTAGTTGCGAAAAAGCGTTATGGACATGCATGTTTTATTGAGACCGGATGGATTTATGCGACGCATCCGGAGTTGGTACGTCTGGATAAAATCGATGCAGAGAGTGGGAAAAGTACCCATAGATTCGATGAATTTTCAAAGCGCAAAATCAACTCTCCCTTTGCCTGGATGGCGGATTATCCAAATTCTTATGCAGGAGACAGTCATGAAGGGATGAACGAGCGCATTGCCGGAGCAATGTTAGAATATTCGGTAGCAAAGGCAGCGGAGGTTTTTCAATTTCTTAAAAATGAAATGATTTCAGAGGAGTATCATAAAGAGTGGATTGCCAAAAACCGCGCTCTTAAAGATTTTTAAGAAAAAAATAATGGAATGTTTTCTAAAAATATAGTATTATAAATTTATATTTATCTTTACATTTATGGAGAAATGATATGAGTACACAGAAATTATTAAGTGTGGCTATTCCATCTTACAATTCAGAAGCGTATATGGAGCATTGTATTGAGACTTTGCTTACCGGTGGAGAGCGTGTGGAAATTTTGGTGGTCAATGATGGCTCCAAGGATAGAACAGGAGAGATTGCGGATGCTTATGCAGCTAAGTATCCCACTATGGTAAAGGCTGTTCATCAGGTAAATGGGGGACACGGAGAGGCAGTAAATGCAGGTCTTCGTAATGCTACAGGCAAGTTCTTTAAGGTTGTGGACAGTGACGACTGGGTAGATGAGGGAGCTCTGACACAGGTGTTGGATACACTTGAGGTTTATCAGGATGAGATTGAGCTTTTGATTAGCAATTTCGTTTACGAGAAGCAGGGGGCCAAGCACAAAAAGGTGATGGAGTACTCCAGATATTTACCGATAAACTGCGTATTTGACTGGGATGATATGAAGCCTTTCCCGATTGGAAAGTATTTGCTGATGCATTCGGTTATATACAAGACAGATATGTTACGGGCATGTGGATTAGAGTTGCCAAAGCATACCTTCTATGTGGATAATATTTTTGTATTTGATCCACTGCCGAGCGTCAAGCGCATGTATTATTTGAATGTGGACTTTTACCGATATTTTATCGGCCGGGATGATCAGTCTGTAAATGAAAAGGTCATGATACGCAGATTGGACCAGCAGATGCGTGTAAATCGAATTATGGCAGAGTCCTATCTAAAGCATGATGTGAGTAATGTCTACTTGCAGAAATACATGTTTAACTATTTGTCCATTATTACTACGGTTTCCTCTATTTTGGCTATTAAAAGCGGGACAGAGGAACATCTGGCCATGAAGAAAGAGCTTTGGGCAGATTTTAAGGAAATGGATAAGGCTTTATATAGGAAGCTTCGTTATACAATTCTTGGTATCGGTGTAAATTTACCGGGCAGTATAGGGCGAAAGCTGGCAGTAGTTGTTTATAAAATTGCCCAGAAAATATATGGTTTTAATTAAAACAGAAAGTATATGGTTTAATAATTATGAAGAGATATGATTATTTAATTGTAGGTACCGGTTTGTTTGGAGCAGTTTTTGCTCATGAAATGACAAAGCAGGGCAAGAAATGTCTCGCTATTGACAAACGTGGCCACATTGGCGGCAATATTTACACAAAGGAGATGGAAGATATTCAGGTGCACGTATATGGTGCTCATATTTTTCATACTTCCAACAAAGCAACCTGGGAGTATATTAATCAGTTTGCTGAGTTTAATCATTACATAAATTCTCCTATTGCCGTGTATAAGGATGAGCTGTATAATATGCCGTTCAATATGAATACCTTCAGTAAATTATGGGGCATCCGTACCCCGGCAGAGGCTCAGGAGCGGATTAAGGAGCAGATTGCTAAGCTTGATATTAAAGAGCCGCAGAACTTAGAGGAGCAGGCACTGTCTTTGGTTGGAGTGGATGTGTATGAAAAGCTTGTAAAGGGTTATACGGAAAAGCAGTGGGGCAGAGATTGCAAGGATTTACCGGCTTTTATTATCAAGCGTCTGCCGCTTCGTTTCACCTATGACAATAATTACTTCAATGACCGTTATCAGGGTATCCCTATAGGTGGTTATACTGCCATTATTGAAAAGATGTTTGAGGGGACTGATATTTTATTAGATACCGAGTTTAAACAGTTTATAGCTGATAATCAGGATGTGGCAGACTGTGTGATTTATACCGGTATGATTGACGAGTATTATGATTTCTGTTATGGTCCGCTGCAGTATCGTACAGTTTCCTTCGAGACAGAGGTACTGGATATGCCAAATTATCAAGGAAATGCAGTGGTCAATTATACGGAGAGAGAGGTGCCTTACACACGTATCATCGAACACAAGCACTTTGAGT
The DNA here is from genome assembly GCA_017516285.1 of Lachnospiraceae bacterium. The sequence continues at coordinate 371 of JAFXDD010000034.1, read as the reverse complement.
TCGGCAAACAGGACAAGACCGTAATCAGCCGCGAGTACCCGACCGAATGGAAGCCGGGCATGGAGCCTTATTATCCGATTAATGATGACCCGAACGGAGCGCTTTTTGCACGATATCGTGAGCTGGCAGATAAGGAAACAAAGGTCTTCTTTGGCGGAAGACTGGGTAATTACAAATATTACGATATGGATAAGACTATTGAAGCTGCGCTGGCATTAGTGGCGGAGATGTAAATTCCGGTTTGTGGGGGTGACGAATAATTGCTCCCTCCCGGTTAAACTATGTTTTGCTAAGGGCAGCGCTATAAGTTCTTTTAGAACCCGCTCTCGCTCAGTGAAAGGCTGCAGCGGTACTAACCTCAGCTGCGGTGT
>JAFXDD010000033.1 GCA_017516285.1 Lachnospiraceae bacterium | reverse complement strand
TCTACCAACTGAGCTATCTGGGCATTTGTTGTGAACAACATATCTATTATATATAAGGTCCTTGTGTTTGTCAAGCATTTTTCGACAGAAAGTTATCATTTCATAGCAGCCAAATACTCCTCCAAAGTAATCCCTGCCTCCATAATCTCTGCCGCTGCCTCTTCCCCTACATAGCGGAAGTGCCATGGCTCGTAAATAATGCCTGTAATATCAGAAGCATTATTAGGATAGCGTAAAATAAAGCCATATTCCTGACAGTGCGCCACCAGCCACTGGTAGCCCTTGGTCTTCTCTGCATCCTGATCCAGCTTGATATGCTCACTGGAAACTAAATCAACGGCCAGTCCCAAGTGGTGCTCGCTGGTTCCCGGAAAGGCCACAACCGTGCCGGCCTTTTCCTCTGCTGCCTCCTGCTCATAGCCCTCACGAATCCATTTCTCTACTTCAGCTTCATAAAGGTCAATCTGCTTTTCCATATCCCTATAGGAAGAAAGTATATAAATATAGTAACCATCCTTTTTAGCCGCGCGAATCATATCCATAAGAGAATCCGCAATACGGGAATCTACCTTGTGCCCTTCTGCCAGCATTGTCAAATCCGGCACATAACCGGCTTCCATCTCATTCCACTTATTTACCAGCACAAGCTTCCAGTCCTCTGATGGTTCTTCCAATACACCATCCATAGAAAATCCGGGCATTTCACGATATGCAGGCAAGGCATCCTGCGCCTCAAGTCTTAATATATTTTCGTCAATACGCTCCTGAAAATTATTCCCCGCCACAGTAGTCTGCCCCTGTTCAGACCAATGGTTGGAAAAGGACAAACCCAATCGATACCCCAGCATACCGCCAAAGAACACTGCTATACCTAACACCATTCCCAAAATAATGCCTTTGTATTTCATTTATATAATACTCCTTATATCTTCTTGTTCATCCACTTGCCGGAACGGAACCTTACAGCAGTAAATATCAGTCTGGTGAACTGATCTGACAAAGTACCCAGCCAGATTCCTGCAATACCCAGTCCTAACGGATATGCCGCCAGGTAACAAATGGTGGGCCTGATACATGCCACGCTTATCATAGAAGTAATGGTGGTAAACCGCACATCCCCTGCACCTCTCAGGCTGCCCATATATACTACCTGAGACACCTGACACAGTACAATCAGTACCATAAACCTCATAATCATAACACCAATGTCTACAATTTGAGGATCCTTCGGAAAATAAATACCAAAGAACCATCTGCCGAACAGCAAATACATTGCCGACAATCCCACAGAAATAGCCAGACCAATGGCCTGACATATATTTCCGTACTTCTTTGCGAGCATCGCATTTCCCTGCCCAAGACTTTGTCCAATCAAGGTAACTGCTGCCACCTGTAGTCCATCACCAAAGGCAAAGCTCAAATGCATGGCATTCATACCTACCTGATGCGCTGCCAGTGCATCTGTTCCTAAATTAGCTGCTAACGTAGCAGTCATCAAAAAACCAAATCTAATCATCAACTGCTCAGCACATACATTCGAAGCAAAGGATGTTATATCTTTAAACGCCCGACCTGTTGCAAACAGCCTGTTTTGCAGCATATAAGGAATGCTGACGTAGCTGTCCTTGCGAAACAGTGATGCAATGCTCATACCACACGCCACTACAGTACCTAACACTGTAGCAACAGCTGCTCCCTGAACACCAAGGGCCGGAAAACCCAAATTTCCATGTATCAATAAATAGTTAAAAATAACATTAATCAGATTTGATGTTAAATTGGTGGTCATAGCAATTTTAGTATTACCGCTGCCACGCTGGGCCGCATTAATTACAAGAGATATAACATTAAAAATCATACCCGCCATAACAATCCGGAAATATGCCACGGCACTATCATGAGAATCCGGCTCACTACCTACCAGTTCAATGATAGGATCTGCAAAAGCGACAGCTATGGCACTGACAATAACAATACCTATCATAACACAGATAATAGCCGTAATCAGTATGCGATTGGCACTTTCTCTCTCACCCTGTCCCTTTCTGCGGGCAACCAAGGCTGATACTGCTGTGTTAATAGCAATAAACAATGCCAGACATATAAATTTAGGCTGAGTAGTAAGCCCAACTGCCGCTACGGCATATGCCCCCAGAATACTTACCATAAAGGAATCCACCATAGCCACCAGTGCTACGAAAAAGGATTCCAAAATGGCAGGCCAGGCTACCTTAAACGTATTTCCTATATATCGCTTATTATCCCTTATCCTTAACAATATCCCACTCACGTCAACACCATCCCAGCTGTTACCCTTTTTACACCAAATTATTATTTAATAATTCGTCTGACCGCTAAAACCGCAGGACCTGTACCACCCCAGCCATAATAAACCGGGTCTGTTACAATACCATACTTGGAATTCTTAGCATGTACAATCTGACCATTACCTATGTATAAGGCTACATGACCACTATAGCAAATAATATCTCCAGCCTGCGCATCTGCCAAATCTACACCCACACCAATGCTTCTCATAGAATAAGAAGAATGCGGTAAAGAATATCCGTAATTGGCATATACCGACATAATAAAGCCAGAACAATCTGCACCATTTGTCAGGGAGGTGCCACCCCAGACGTAAGGACCACCCACATAATTTAAAGCAAATTGGGCAATTTCAGCACCCGTTCCGGAGCCGGAAACTACTGCATTGCTGCCACCACTATTGCTGCTATTATTGCCATTCTGCTGTGCCTGTAAAGCCTGCTGCCTTTTCAGCTCTTCCTCAGCCTTACGCTTAGCTTCTTCCTCCTGACGCTTGATTTCTGCAAGCTGTGCCTGTCCCTTGCTGATCTTGTCCTTGTATGCTTTAGCCTTAGCCTTGGCCTCTGCTACCAAGTCGTCATAATCAGAAATGGTATCCTCCAGCTCTGCCATAATACGCTCCAGCTCTGCCTTCTGCCCCTCAAGGTTTTCATGGGTTATCTCAAGAGCAGCCTTCTCTGTCTCCAGATTGCTGCGCATAGTATCAATATCTGCTACCAGCTGCTCATAATCTGACAACATAGCACTATCATAAGCATACAAACTGTCCACATACTCTGCACGATTTAACAGGTCCGTAAAATCCTGGCTATTGAACAACATAACAAGATAATTCTCGTTGCCACGCTCGTACATATACTGAATACGCACCATCATGGCAGCATATTGTTCATCCCTAAGCACACAGGCTTCCTCCAGTTCTGCAGTAGCCTCAGCAATATCTGCAGTTTTGGATGTAATCGCCTCCTCATTATAAACAATATCCTTCATCAGGTTCATCATCTCTGACTTCTGATCATCCAGATAACTCAAATATTCATCGCGTTCAGCCTCATACTGACTCAATTGATTATTTACCTTATTTAATTCGTTTTGATCTTTGTTAATCTGTTGCTGAATATTGTTCTTATTATTTTTATTGGATGCTTCAGCAGGAACGAACTGTGTCCCTAACAGGGCACATGCTACAACGCATGCTACAACTCTCTTTGGTAGCTTCATATTGGTCCTTTCTACTAAAAATAAATCATTATAATTCGCAGTTATTTACTGTTCTTGGGAACGGAAGCACATCACGAATATTGCCCATACCGGTCAAGTACATGACACAACGCTCAAAGCCCAGACCAAAGCCGGCATGGCGTGCAGAGCCATATTTACGAAGATCTAAATAGAAACCATAGTCCTCTTTATTCAGACCCATTTCGTCCATACGTGCCTCTAATACCTCTAAGCGATCCTCTCTCTGGGAACCACCGATAATCTCACCAATACCCGGAACTAAGCAGTCCATAGCCGCAACCGTCTTACCATCTTCGTTCAGCTTCATATAAAAAGCCTTGATTTCCTTTGGATAGTCTGTAACAAAAACAGGACGCTTAAAGATTTCCTCTGTCAGATAACGTTCGTGCTCTGTCTGTAAATCACAGCCCCAGGAAACCTTATAATCAAACTTATCGTTATTCTTTTCCAGAATTTCAATAGCTTCTGTATATGTTACATGGCCAAATTCAGAATTTGCCACATGATTTAATCTCTCAATAAGTCCCTTATCCACAAACTGATTGAAGAAATTCATTTCCTCCGGAGCATGCTCCAAAACGTAACGGATAACAAACTTCAACATATCCTCTGCCAGCTGCATATCATCTGACAGGTCCGCAAAGCACATTTCCGGCTCAATCATCCAGAACTCTGCTGCATGACGGGTCGTGTTGGAATTCTCTGCACGGAAGGTAGGGCCAAAGGTATAAATATTCTTAAATGCAAAGGCATAAGTCTCACCATTTAACTGACCGCTTACCGTAAGATTGGTCGGCTTACCAAAGAAATCCTGGCTATAGTCGATGCTGCCATCCTCATTACGCGGCGGATTGTTCAAATCCATGGTGGTAACCTGGAACATCTCGCCTGCACCTTCACAGTCACTTCCTGTAATCAATGGAGTGTGCACATAAACAAAACCTCTCTCCATAAAGAAGGTGTGAATTGCATATGCAATCAGGGAACGCACACGAAATACCGCCTGGAACGTATTGGTTCTAGGACGTAAATGTGAAATAGTACGTAAATATTCAAACGTATGACGTTTTTTCTGCAATGGGTAGTCCGGGGTAGAAGCTCCCTCTACCACAACCTCAGTAGCCTGCATTTCAAAAGGCTGCTTTGCCTCCGGTGTAGCTACAATCGTACCGGTAACCACCAATGCGGAACCTACATTCATCTTGCTGATGGTCTGAAAATTCTCTAAATTATCGTGGTACACTACCTGCAATGGTTGAAAGTAAGTACCGTCATTTAATACAATAAAACCGAATGCCTTGGAGTCGCGCAAACTGCGTACCCAACCACCCACAGTAATTTCCTGTCCGATAAATTTGTCCGGACTGGTATAAAGCTCTCTGATATCTGTTAATTCCATAATCTGTCCCTCATAGCTTCTATTTTATTTACAAAAAGGGCATAAATGCTCACTATGTGCTCATTATACCCTATTTTGATATATAAATGCAACCTATAATCTCTAACAATTATTCAGCATCTACGATTTTCGCATTTTCACGCATAAATTCAACAACCTTTTCCTGTAAGAGCACTATTCTGACATCATCCTTTGAATTATTCTCATAGAAGGCCTCCACAGAATCGATACCATAGTACATACCATAGTTAGCTACATAATCTGTAACAAAGGTATCGATTTCTTCGTCAGTTACAGTAAGCTTTTCAGCATTTGCAAGCGCCTGGCAGATAACTACCAGCTGCGCATTTGACTCAGCTGCTGTAATAGCATAATCTGCAAGATTCATTCCTGTATACATCTGAGTATATGTGTCACCATCCACTCCATAATAAGCAGCCTCAGAAGAAATCTGCTGGATAATAGCCTCCCTCTGTGGTTCATAAATGCTGCTCGGAATCTTGGATACCGTGTTGTTCTCTACCAAAGCCGTATAAATAGCATTGGTTAAATTGCTGTAGTATGCACTTTCATTCTGGTAATCCATGTATTCCCCAATGGATTCCTTGTACTCTTTAACGGTAGTTACATCCTCAATACCCAACTTTGCAACAATAGCATCACTTAAGGTAGCAATACCCTTTACAGTCACCGTGAATACAACTGCCTGTCCGGCCAAATCTGCATTGCCGTAGTTTTCCGGGAAGGTCAGATTTAAGTCTACGGTCTCACCAGCCTTTACACCAACAAGACCATCTTCAAAGCCGGCAATAAACTGTCCGGAACCGATACCCAGAGTAGCATCTGTAGCTGTGCCGCCCTCAAAAGCCACACCGTCCTTCTTGCCTTCATAATCAATAAGTACTACATCGCCTTCCTTTACCATACCCTCTTTCAGGAAATTCTCTGCTGCCAAATAGGAAGCATCGTTGTAAAAATAGCTTTGTACAGATGTCTCGATTTCTTCATCGGTAACCTCTGCCTTTGGAGCAACACTAACAGTCAGGTTCTTGTAATCTCCCAATGTAACATAATCCTCTACAGGCAGAGCACTCAAATCAGTACCCTCTGTCTGTACTACCTCGATAGTAGGGGTAATGGTAGCTTCTGCAAGTACCACAGTCTCTGTACTGTTGCTTGCACCGGTCTCACTATTCTCCTCACCGCATGCTGCCAAGGCTGATACCACTAATACGCAAGCTAATAAAGCTGCTAATCTTTTTTTCATAATCATTTTCTCTCTTTCTATAATTAATCCGATCAGTTAATAATTAACCGCATTCAATTTATCATACCACATTTTTCATAAATAGCAAAGACTTCCTTGCAATTTCACATATTTTTAACAATTTTTTTTATACTTTTTTTGCTTTTCCATCTTTATAATCATCATATACCTATTGCCTTATTATCTAAAATTTGCTAAAATAACAATATTAAGTATTAACATATTAGGAGAAACTACATGAAAACAGGTACAATCATTCTGTTGGTGGTTTTAGCACTTCTTGTTGCGGCCGCTGTGGCACTTTACTTCCTTGGTAAGAAAGCCCAGAAAAAGCAGGCTGAGCAACAGGTCCTTTTGGAGCAGAACAAGCAGACTGTGTCCATGCTTATCATCGACAAAAAGAAAATGAAGCTCAAAGAGTCCGGTTTACCGCAAATGGTACTTGACCAGACCCCCAAATATCTGAGAGGCTCTAAGGTTCCCGTTGCCAAGTGCAAAATTGGTCCTCAGATTGTTACTATGATGGTTGACGACAAAATTTTCGACGCTCTCCCTGTTAAGAAGGAAGTAAAAGCTATCATCAGCGGCATCTACATCATGGATGTTAAAGCACTGCATGGCAAGCTCCCTCAGGGCGAAGTAAAGAAAAAAAGCCGTTTCAAGAAGTTTGTGGATAAGCTTCAGGAAAAGGCAGGCGCCAAGCCATTGTAATTTCAAAAAGTTATCGGCTGATTTAATTTTAATATTAAGTCAGCCGATATTTTTCACTGCTGAGGGCAGATTTACTATATCATCAACAATATATTTCCTACAAATATTTTCTCAAATCCTTACACAATTCCTCTTCAATAGATACCAGTCTGTTGCAGATATCTCTGGAAGTATCATCTGCAGCCTTATACTGGTTCAGGTATCTATGCAATGACTTTATCCCCATGTTGCAGCCGTCTGTGATCAAATCAGCCACTGTAGCGTCACTGTTGTCCATGCTCATCTTCATGTTGGTCTTCATCCAGGACATACCCTTTGCCATTGGATTTGGGTCTTTTTCGCTCTTTCCATGTTGATTTAATATGGAATGAATTTCATTGCCCAGCTTTTCATGATGCGCCTTACTCTCCTGCAAAAGTCCCTTCATGGAAGAGTCGTTAACCCTTTCCAACACCTCATCAATAGAGGCCACCGCCATTTTACTGCCCGCATCACATTCTTTTAATAATCTAATAGTATCTGAACTTACCATAATGTCACCTCTTCTTATAAAAGTTGCTCTTTACTTATTATTTCAACAAATAAAAATAATATGCGCACGCAAAAAGAAGCTGACGTTCCAACCGACATTAATAGCCAGCCCGGCAGCTCCTTTGCATCATCATATATAATTTGCCTCTATGCAAATGTCATTCTCGCTCAGATACTCATAATTCACATCCATACTATAGCGGGCACATACGTAAATACCCTTTTCATCCTCACTTACAGCCACATTTTTGCCTCTTAATGTAAAAAGCAGGTTGCCAAAAGGAGTGGTGTAATTGGTTTGATGAGTCTCCCCCGTTACAATATTCATATGTACATTAATAAGCCCCTTCTTGGTCATTTCCAGATATCCCGGCTTTGCTTTTAAAAGTACATCCGTCTTTTCTGTAAAGCCCTCCTGCATCTCCTCGTATTTAATATAATAAAAATCACCAATCTTCTGGCAGGAACCGGGCATTACATTTTCAATAGTATCTTCACCGTCTGCAATGCTTTGACCAAACTGCATGCCGGTTACATGTACTACTGCCTTTTTGCTCTTGTTATTCACACTCACTCTAATACTCCTCAATATTAATCGTCTTTGCAGACAAAATACCATATTTTATAATAGAATTTGCAAATTGCTTAAACTTCTCTGCACCATCAGACACATAAAACTGGTAAGGGTTACTGCCCAGCGGTGGTGCTACGTTGTTAAGCAGATTCTTTTCTGCCAGTAATTTTTTTAGTGCAACAGCAGTCTCATACGCAGGATTTACCAGTGTCACACCCGTTCCCATAACACGTCCGATAACAGAACGAATTAACGGATAATGGGTACACCCCAAAATCAAGGTGTCGATATCCAAATCAATTAATTCACTTAAATACCTACGAGCTATTTCCATGGTCACAGGGTCCTCCCAAAGTCCCTCCTCAACCAAAGGCACAAAAAGCGGACAGGCCTTGCCGTAGATGACAGCATCCTCCCGCAGGCTCTTTATGTATTTAGTATACAGGCCACTATTAATGGTACCCTCTGTAGCAATAACACCAATCTTGCCATTCTGCGTAATATCAGCGGCCATCCGGGCTCCCGGTTTCACCACGCCAATCACCGGAATGTCCAGCTCTGCCTCCAACTCCTCCATCGCATATGCACTTGCTGTGTTGCAAGCCACTACAATCGTCTTTACCTGATGAGTCTGCAAAAACCTGGCAATCTGCCTGGAGAAACGGGTAATGGTATCCTTGCTTTTATTGCCGTACGGCACCCGGGCTGTATCACCAAAATATATAATTTTTTCATTAGGCATCTGGCGCATGATTTCCCGGGCTACCGTCAAACCACCCACGCCGGAATCAAACACCCCTATAGGTGCCTGGCTTACATCATTCATCCTATTCATATCAGTCATTTCCAAATCCATGCCAATTTCTTAAAAAATCCCACAGTTTACTTCGATAAGTAACTGTTACTTTATTATCCAGAATATCTACATACAGCTGCTCCGCATTCTCTGTGTACTCTTCAGTGCCAACCACACGATAAGTTCCCTTCACCAACGTCAGCTCCGGAAAAAGGCAGCCCCAGAAGCCATAGCACGCAGTCACTACGGAGATTACATATATAGTATATTTTATGATACTTTTGATATCATGTAAATGCTTTTTCATAATAGTTCATACCTCGCTTTGTAACTGTTCCTCCTGAACAGAAACTTATTTTCTTAAGCTGAGTATGAACTGCTTTATAAATATTATGCAAAATCCGAATAAGTTACTAATCCAAATGCAGCTGTCTGGCAATGGACTCCATCTGATTGTCAATATGTGTAATGGCTGCCGCCGCTGCCGCCTCCTTATTCTTACTCTTGATTGCTTCAAAAATCTGCTGATGCTCCATTACCAATCTGCCATGCATGGAAAAATCCTTGATGTACTCAAAACGATAACGATACATCTGCTCTGCCAGATTATTTACCAGCTGCACCAAACGGTTATTACAGGTAGCCTTAATAATGATATCATGCAATGCCACATCTGCAGCCGCAATCGCACGGGTATCCTTAGTATAAGTAGCCTCCTCAAATTCCTTGCAAGCCACCTCCAGCTGCGCCAACTCAGACTCTGAGATACGCTCGCATGCCAACTCGGCACAGAGAGCATCCAGGCTACGACGCACCTCCAGTACATCCTGCAAGCTCTTGTTCGTAATCTGAGCCACCTCTGCACCCCTTCTCGGTATCATAGTTACCAAACCCTCCAGCTCCAGCTTACGGATAGCTTCTCGAATAGGCGTACGGCTAACTCCCAGCTTGTCCGCCAGATGAATCTCCATAAGACGTTCACCCGGCTTCAACTCTCCCGTCAGAATCGCCTGCCGCAAGGTATTAAACACCACATCCCGAAGTGGTAAAAATTCATTCATTGGTAAATGCAAATTATCATTCATATACTATCTCCTGTATCCTTAGTAAAAATCTGTTACAAAAATCTGCTTCGCCACTCCGCCAATCAGCTCTGCTGCATGACGTGCCTGCTCCTCTTGCGTAAAAATTCCAAACACGGTAGGTCCACTGCCGCTCATCAAAGCTCCCTCAGCTCCCGCTGCAAGTATCATCTCTTTAATTTCCTGAATAACAGGATAAGCCGGCACTGTAACCGTTTCCAAGACATTACCCAGCCTATCCGTAATGCCCTTTAAATTGCCCTGCTTCAAAGCCTCTATCATGCCATCTATATCAGGATGATGCTCCAGTTCATTTACCTTCAAATTCTCATACACAAACTTGGTAGAAACATTAATATCCGGCTTAGCCACTACCAAGTAACAATCAGGCGGTGACGGTAATACACTTAATACCTCACCAATCCCCTCTGCTAAGGCAGTGCCGCCCTGTATACAATAAGGCACATCCGCACCAAGCTTTACACCAAGCTCCTTCAGCTTATCTATATCATAACCAATTTCATACAATTCATTAATACCCAAAAGCGTGGCTGCCGCATCTGTACTGCCCCCTGCCATACCTGCCGCAATGGGAATATGCTTCTCCAAGGTAATACACACTCCGCCCGTCACACCTGCCACGTCCATAAAAAGCTTGGCTGCCTTATATATCAGATTATTACCATCCACCGGCAACTCTTCGTTGTCCACCTGCAAATGGATGCCCTCCTTAGCTTTTGTAAAGGTGAGCACATCATAAATCCCTACCGTCTGCATAATCATGCGCACCTCGTGGTAGCCGTTTGGCAGACGCCTTACAACATCTAGTCCTAAATTAATTTTAGCATAAGCCTTACGTGTAATAGTTTTGTCCATTGGCCTGCCCTCCTCAAGTCCGGTAAATAAATGCAAACTGTATTCGCGTGTATACAAAATACAAGATTGTACTTAATTTTATACAATTTTGAGGGATTTGTCAAGTGATACGGCCACTTATAACTCAAAAAGCATGGCAAGATGCTTCCTACCACGCTCTTTTTTAGCTCTTTATTATCTTACTTTCTCCCTCTTTTGCTTTCCTACGCCCCGGCCCCCTTCACCAGCAGCATGCTTTCCCCGGCCTTCAACACGTCATTGCTCATGTTATTCAGCCGCTTCATTTCCTCCACAGGCATGTAGTAGCGTTTACCATATTCCCACAGCGGTGTATCCTGGTCTGCAAAGCACACTACCATACTTGGAAGGCTGGCAAATTTGTCTGTATCCAGAGGCTTACATTGTGCATTTCCAACGCACTGATGGTTTTCACTGCTCAATACCAATACAGAAAATGCCACAATACCTTTCAATTCCATTTCTTCGCTGTCAATCTGGGAAGCATCCACCTGCTCCAGTCTCGGCTCAATAAAAATGGTTAGCTTCTCCTGCATCATGCCTGACTCCCCGGCCATGGTTCCTTCCATTTCCATGGTGTACGGCACCATACACTCTGTTACAGCATATGGCATTTCTTCTTCACCGGTTAAATACAAAATCTGGAACAGCACACTGCCCATCAGGCTGAGCTTTCCATTTTCCCAGCTTTCCCTGTCAGGAAAAATGGTACCACTGGTATGTAATAGCTGCACGGCCCTTGGTGTGCCATCCTTCATTCGGTGGCTCTGCTTCAGTTTACACTTGCCTTCCCCTGCGATATGCAGAACCGGTGCATGCACCGTTTTCATCTCAGGCATTACTTCCTGACCGGTGCTGTAAATATCCTGTAACAGTGCAATTTTTTCTTCGCTGTAAATACGGATTTGCAAATCCAACGCAGCCTCTAAAAAGAGTACCCTGTCTTCTCCATCGAAATCCTGCTTGATGTCTACGGTGCATTGATTTAATACCGGCATCACGCTGACAATCATATCACTTTGGCATCCGCTGCATTCAATCAAACCATGGAAAGGCACTTTCTTACTAAGCATTTTTACTGCCTGGGTAACACCCTGCGCTGTATAAATAAAGTAACAATTTAATTCTCCCTTGAGACTGATTTTGCCATCCATAGCTCTGGTTTCCATATCCCCCAGGGAAACATGTTTCCAAAGAATATTCTGCATAGCCGGATAACCGCTTGGAAGCTCCAACTCTTCTTTTACTCGAAATACGTCAGATTTCTTCTGACATAATTGCAATACATCTCTGGTTTCATAGCGCTTTTCCATGTCGTTGCCACAATTAACAATATCGTCGGTCCACTCCTCTTCTGCCAGTTGATGCATACACACATAAAGCATTACTACTGACTGAATAGAAATTTTTCTGGTATTAATCATGGAAACCTTAAAATCCTCGATAACGCCCTTGGCTGCTGCCAAATCACCCGGTGTGGCACCATTTACATTAATTACTTCCTCAAATGGCAAATTGCCGCTCATCTGCTCCAGCCTGCCGCCTGTACCTGTTTGGTATAGTATCTGGTACTGTAGATTGCCCTTTACTACCACCTGATCCCGACCTACCCGTGTCTCGTCCACATGCAGTGTAGCATTCTTTAAAAGAATTGCCAAACAATCTCCTTTGGCATCCGGCACATTCATGTCTTCTTCTATTGTCATTTGGGTAGCAGTTTCCCATTTTTTCTGCTCCATATGAATGTTGCGATACAAAAAATCCATAATAAAACCTCCCAACATATATATTTATTCTATGTTGAAAGGTTCCTTGTTATGTCATATTTAATTATATCTCGTGCACTGCATACACTATGTCCGCTAACTGATGGCATATCACAGCTCTGTCCTGCCATCCAGTGCACGTAAAAGCGTCACCTCATCAATATACTCCAAATCACCGCCTACCGGCACGCCACTGGCAATGCGGGTAACTTTAATACCTGCCGGCTTAATCAGCTTGCTGATATACATTGCCGTAGTCTCCCCCTCCAGGCTGGAATTCGTGGCAATGATCACCTCATCCACCTCTTGCTGCAGACGCTGTATCAGCTCGGAGAGACGAATGTCCCCCGGTCCAATCCCCAGCATTGGAGAGATGGCACCGTGGAGCACATGATACACACCTTCGAACTTACCGGTCTTTTCATAGGCCGCCAAATCACGAGGGTTCTCCACTACCATAATCACTCTATGATTGCGCTTTTCATTGCTGCAAATAGGGCACCTTTCCTGATCTGTAAGGGTAAAACACTCCTTACAGTATCTTACGTGTGTTTTGGCATTTATCATAGCCTGACTCAAGCCCTCCACACGTTCTTTAGGCATATTCATAATGTGAAAGGCCAAACGCTGGGCAGTTTTCTGACCGATACCCGGCAACGCCCCCAGCTCCTCTATTAACTTATTTATATGCCCACTAAACATATCCATTAGAAAGGAAATCCTCCTAAACCGCCTGTCATCTTGCTCATCGCTGCATTAGATGCATCATCTGCCTGCTTCATGGCTTCATTGATGGCAGCCATAATTAAATCCTCTAACATTTCCACATCATCAGGATCTACAGCATCCTTGGATAACTTGATACTGGTCACTTCCTTCTTGCCTGTCACAGTAACCTCTACAGCTCCTCCTCCGGACTTAGCCGTATAAGTAGCCTCTTCTAAAGCCTTCTGGCTTTCCTCCATCTGACGCTGCATTCTCTGCGCCTGCTTCATTAAATTATTCATATTGCCCGGCATGCCCATGCCGCCCGGATATCCTCCACGCTTTGCCATAATATGGTCTCCTTTATATAAATTATTTATTCTTCATCCATACCCTCTTCCAGCAAATCCATGCGAATCAGCTCAGAGGTGTCCGGATATTGTCTCTCAAACTCGCCAGCCTGTGAAATCGGCACAATGCGTACCTGCACATGCTTGCCCACCGCATCTTCCAGAAAATCTTCCAATGCCTGTACATTCTCCGGAAACTTTATAAAATAGTCGCTTTCATAACCGTCCGGAATCCCAATTACCAGTTCACCCTCAGGAGAAACGGATAGTTCTATATTTTTCAGGTTGGTTTTCATCAGCCCAGACATTTCCCTGCGATAGCTTGTAAAATTCTGAATAACCTCAACTAACTCCTCCGGCAAGGCTGTGGGAAGCTTTGGTCTCTCTACAGCTTGCCTGGGCGTCTCCATGGTATACCCCGGTGCTGCCTGCACCACAATACCCTTTTCCACCTGCTCCTCTACAGCTCTTACCCGCTCCAGGACGGCCGCTGTATCAATCTCCATAGCAGGCTTACACAGCTTAATCAGTGCAATCTCAATCAAAATACGCTTTCCATTTGCAAAACGTAACTGACCTGACAGCTCAGACATAATGCGAATATATCTGAGCAGGCTCTCTGTTTCAATCATAGAAGCTTCTTCCTTCAACTTCAACAGATTGTCAGAGGACACATCCATAATATCCTCCATGGCCTGCATCTCTGCGGAGTTGCCCTCAGCAGCAGAAGCCTTTAACAGCATCAGATTGCGTAAGTACCAGGTGAAGTCCAACACAAACTGTGTCAGCTCTCTACCCTGCATTACAACATCCTCCAGTATCTGAATGCAACCTACTACATTACGAGCCATAATCTCTCGTATCAGCCCGGAAAATACCCCTGTATCCACTGCTCCCAACACGTCCAACGCCTTATCAAAGGTAAGCGTCTGCCCAATGTGAAAAGCAATACATTGATCCAAAAGGCTCAGACCGTCTCTCATGGAGCCATCTGCTGCCTTGGCAATGTAGCGCAATGCCTTTTCCTCTACATCCACACCCTCTATATCGACCAACTCACGCAGTCTGGCAGCTATGGTATCTATAGTAATACGCTTAAAATCATATCGTTGGCAACGTGATAAAATGGTAATCGGAATCTTGTGCACCTCCGTGGTTGCCAGAATAAAAATAACATAGCTTGGTGGCTCCTCCAAGGTCTTTAAAAGGGCATTAAAGGCTCCGATAGAAAGCATATGAACCTCATCAATAATATAAACCTTGTACTTACCCTCTGCCGGCGAATAAGACACCTCATCCACAATTTCACGGATATTATCCACACCATTATTGGATGCCGCATCAATTTCAATCACATTCATGCTGGTGCCGGCTGCAATAGCCCTACAGGTAGCACACTCCTCGCAAGGACTGCCATCTACAGGATGCTCACAATTCACCGCTCTGGCAAAAATCTTGGCAATACTGGTCTTACCGGTGCCTCTGGTGCCTGTAAACAGGTATGCATGTCCCACCCTGCCTGCTTTTATCTGATTGGTTAATGTTGTTACAATGTGGTCCTGACCCTTTACCCCTTCAAAGGTAGCCGGACGAAACTTCCTATAAAGTGCAGTGTACGACATAAGGCACTCCTTTCCATATTCTCACTATTATAATTTATCACATTTCTGCAAAATTTACAACGAATAAATAAAGATGAAGCAAAAAGAAAGACTTTTTAACACCACATTGACCGAAATTGCTTTTTGCAATATAATATTTACACTAGGACAAAGGAGCGGATTATGGAACAACACAAAAAATTTATGAAAGAAGCTATTAAACAAGCCAGGAAGGCTGCAAAAATAGACGAAGTACCAATTGGCTGTGTAATTGTATATCAGGACCATATTATTGCCAGAGGATACAATCGTCGCAATACTGACAAATCTACTCTGGCTCATGCTGAAATTTCTGCCATCAAAAAAGCCAGTAAGGTAATCGGGGACTGGCGACTGGAGGACTGCACACTTTATGTGACGCTGGAGCCTTGCCAAATGTGTGCAGGTGCCATTGTACAGGCCCGCATACCCAGAGTTGTGATTGGTACCATGAATGCCAAAGCAGGTTGCGCCGGCTCCGTATACAATCTTTTGCAGGAACCACGCTTTAATCATCAAGTAGAAGTCATTTACGATGTACTTCGTGAAGAGTGTACAAATATGCTTACCAGCTTCTTTATCCAGCTTAGGCAGAAGCACAAGGAACAGAAGCTGTAACAGAGAACAAATTTTCATGAACATTTTATTGACAAATCATCCAAAACACTATAAACTATTAATGTCGCGCATCGGATTAGGCGGGTGCTTCTGTGGCTGGCCTTTCTGTGCAGTGTTGATGTTTGGGTCTTACGCAAAGCGAAGCTATGAACCGTGTCAGGTCGGGAACGAAGCAGCACTAAGTAGTCATTCCTTGTGCCGTAAGGGTGCCTGGCGGAGCTGCCTGAAGGGTAACGCACAGGAGTATCCACTTAATCCGATGTTTTTATACCAAATCTGGTCATTTTCCGGGCGGTCGGCAGAACCAGACTATTTTCGAGGTAACATCTATTATGTATAACTCCTGTACTCTTTGTCCAAAACACTGCGGTGTAAATAGAACATCCGGTCAAACCGGCTTCTGTGGTATGCCTGCAACAATTCAGGTTGCCAGGGCATCTCTGCACATGTGGGAGGAACCTTGTATTTCCGGTACAAACGGCTCCGGCACAGTATTTTTTACCGGCTGTAACCTAAAATGTGTGTTTTGTCAAAATCAAACTATTGCTATCGGTAAAAAAGGCCGCGAAGTTTCGGTATCTCAACTGGCAGACTTATTTTTGATGCTGCAAGATAAAGGTGCTCACAATATCAACCTTGTCACACCCAGTCATTATGTTCCGAGCATCGCGGAGGCTCTTCGTCTTTCCAAAAAACAGGGACTTCGCCTTCCTATTGTATATAATACCAGTGGTTACGACTCTGTCAGTTCTTTGGCAATTCTTGATGGTTTAATAGACATTTATTTGCCTGACTTTAAATATGTCTCCCACAATTTAAGCAAGTGCTACTCACATGCTGCCGATTATTTTGAAGTAGCCGGGAGAGCCCTTGCCGAAATGTTTCGTCAGGTAGGCCCTCCTGTTTTTGATGGTGACTTACTTAAAAAAGGCATTATTGCAAGACATTTGCTCCTTCCGGGATGTACAGAGGACAGCAAAGCGGTTATTCGCTACCTTTACGAGACCTACCATGATAATATTTTTATCAGCATAATGAATCAATACACTCCTTTACCACAGGTAGCTTCTTATCCGGAGCTTAATCGTAAAATAACTGTGGAGGAATATGACGAAGTGGTAGATTTTGCCATCAACCTGGGCGTAGAAAATGGCTTTATTCAGGAAGGGGACACCGCTGATGAGAGCTTTATACCCGACTTTGATTTTACAGGATTGATATAGTTTCCTTCACTTCGGCAAAAGCTTTTTATATTTCCACCCTTTTCATATAATATCCAAAACTGCCCTCAGAAGCAGGTGTTACTGCACCTTCAAAGCTTTCAAAGCCGTAGAAAAGTGCTGCGGCTTTTTCTTTTTCATAAAATACACCCGGAACTCCCAGATAATATTGTATGTTTTTTCCCTGCCTATGCCTTCCTAACAACAAGTGCTTATAATAATAAAAACCATGCAACAGGAAACTATTTTGTACCATAGGCTGATAACGCTCCTGCAGCACCACAAAATCCCTTGGTTCAATGGAGAGATAAGCTCGTCCGTCCCCAAAAGGATGTACAATTGGATAAATAGCACATAATTGCTTCCATTTATTTGGGTAAAGCTGGAACTCCTTCTTTTTAGGCGGTTTTTCAGGCTCCACAGGTGCTTTTTCTCTTACTATTTCTCGTTGTATCACCTTTTTATTCTCTTCCATTTGTATAACCGGCTGTTCTGGCATCTCATCTTCTTTTAATTGGGGAATCAGTTGTACTGGAGTCTCGCTCTCTTTTAATTGGGGAATCAGTTGTACTGGAGTCTCGCTCTCTTTTAATTGGGAAGCCATCGGCAACCATTTTTGTTCCAGACATCCTTCTGTCTTCAAATCAATATGTAAACCGGTCACCTGCCCATAAGGAAAAGCCATGTGTCCTATCGCGTTTGTTTTACACTTTAAATATAAATTACCTTTGCCTTTATTTAAAATAATCTCGCCAAGTAAAGACTTTAAATCTCCAGAAACTGCATAAACAGGATACGTTCCTTGTACTCTTCCGCAACCGGTAATGGTTACCTCTATTCGACACACATCATCCATTGCCATAAGTCGTACCGTGCCAACACCTCTCGCTTGTCCCTCATGCATTTTCCACACTAAATATATAACTTTTTTATCAAAAAAATACACCTTCCCACCTCCTATACCTAAATAAGTATATGAGACGAAAAGGTGTCTTATGATAATGAAGTTAATAATCCATCTGCTCCAGATATTTCATATAATTTACAACCATGAGTGCAATTTTCAAAGTAAGTGCATCATCGAAGGTTCGAATATCCAGACCTATGATTTTTTCCAGCTTTTCAATACGATATACCAAAGTATTCCTGTGCAGGAAAAGCTGTCTGGATGTTTCTGAAACATTTAAGTTGTTATCAAAGAATTTATTTACGGTATGTAAGGTCTCTTCATCTAATTCCTCAGGAATTTTCTCACCGAAGATCTCTTCGATATACATCTTACACAGATTAACCGGCAACTGATAGATGAGACGACCGATACCCAAGGTAGTATACGCATTGATGCTCTTTTCGGTATAAAAGATTTTGCCTACATTCAGAGCCATCTTTGCTTCCTTATAAGACTTGGATACATCCTTAAGCTCCTGTACCATAGTACCGATAGCAACACGGACATTTACCATGACCTCTGTATTAACCATGTCTACGATAGTATGTGCCACCTGCATGATGTCTTCATCATCACTATCCGGCTCCATAGCCTTGATCAGGATAATGTTGCTTTCATCCACAGCAGTTATATAATCACCATTTTGCGCCGCAAACATATTCTTTAGCAGTTCTGAAACTGCATTGTCGTTTTCTCCACCAGCCTCTATCATGTACACCACTCTAGGTACATTGATATCAACATGAAGCTTTTTGGCTCTATTATACACATCTACTAAAAGTAAATTATCTAATAACAGATTCTGGAAGAAATTGTTTCTATCAAATTTCTCCTTATATGCCACAATCAGACGTTCAATCTGCATAGCAGCGATACGTCCTATCATATATGCATCTTCACCAAATCCTAATGCCACTAAAATATAAATCAGGTCTTCATCATCCTTCACCTTGAGGAGATGGAAGTTGCCTATGACCTGACTATCCGCGGCAGATGCTGCAAAAGCAGCAATAATATCGCTGTCCGGCTTCTGCATACTGGCTGTAAATGCTACATCATCGCCATTGAGGTCATATAAACCCAAATCTACTCTGGTAATTGTTTTTAAATCTTCTAAGCTTGTTTGTAAAATTTGATTTGAAATCATTTGTCTCACCTTTTGTTAATTAACAAAAGGGGACGCAATCTGCATCCCCTATAAAGAACCTTGGATTAGTTTGTAATAGTCTGCTCAGTTTCTTTGTCAAATACATGAATCTTATTAACATCGAATGCCGCAGCAATCTTATCACCAACTCTAGCTGTTGTAGTAGAAGGAACTCTGGCTGTAACAGCTTCTCCGTTGATGTTTAAGTATAAGTAAACTTCTGCACCAAGTAATTCGTATACGTTAACTTCTGCTTCGAAAGAATGGTCTTCAGATGCAACAGCAACGTTTTCAGGACGAACACCGATTGTAACAACTTTGCCATCGTAGCCGCCTGCAATAATCTTCTTGGACTTCTCAGCTGGTAAAGCAATTTCCTTGCCTGCTGCTGTAACATATGCAACATCACCCTTAACAGATACTGTAGCATCCATGAAGTTCATCTGAGGAGAACCAATGAAACCAGCAACAAACTTGTTCTGTGGTCTGTCATATAAGTTCTGAGGAGTATCAACCTGCTGGATAACACCATCCTTCATAACTACGATTCTGGTACCAAGTGTCATAGCCTCTGTCTGGTCATGTGTAACGTAGATGATGGTAGTACCTAATCTCTGATGTAACTTAGCAATCTCAATACGCATCTGTACACGTAACTTAGCATCCAGGTTTGATAAAGGCTCATCCATAAGGAATACCTTAGGATTACGAACGATAGCACGACCCATAGCAACACGCTGTCTCTGACCACCGGAAAGAGCCTTTGGCTTACGATCCAATAATTTTTCAAGGTCAAGAATCTTAGCAGCTTCTTTTACCATTTTGTCAATTTCAGCCTTAGGTACTTTTCTTAACTTAAGACCAAATGCCATGTTATCATATACTGTCATGTGTGGGTAAAGAGCGTAGTTCTGGAATACCATTGCGATATCTCTATCCTTTGGCTCTACGTCATTTACAACCTTTTCACCAATCTTTAATTCACCAGAAGAAATATCTTCCAGACCAGCAATCATACGAAGAGTAGTGGTCTTACCACAACCTGAAGGACCTACGAAGATAATGAATTCCTTATCAGCGATTTCCAGGTTAAAGTCTTTAACTGCAACAAATCCGTTTGGATAAACTTTGCATACATTGTTTAAGCTTAAGCTTGCCATTTTAAATATCCTCCATAAATTCACCTAAAGTGGGCATTCGTAAAATACCCTATGTACACAGTATAATGATTTCCGTCTTTTTTTGCTATATCATAATTCAACAAACTTTTAAACTATCCTTAGCGTTTTTGACAAACTTCAACTAATCATTATCTGTTTTTGTGAAACTTGTACACTAATTTATTTTTTCTTCGTCATTCTGTCCATTTTCAGAGTTTTCCGTAGTTGTCTCCACATTTTCCAGCTCCAGTTTTGGACTTTCTGATATATTTTCACCTTCCACAGCGTCTATCTGTTCTTCTTCCAGCTCTACTGTCCAGCCGTCATCCACCTGCTCTTGGTTCTTCAAGGCCTTACGATCCACTCCCTCCAGCTTATCAAACACTCTGCTGTAAAGCATGGTCTGTAAAATACCCGGTGCAGTAAAGCCAAATGCGAAGCACAATGGAATAGCTGATGTGAAAAATGCCAGACAAAGAATCGGAATGGCAGCCAAAATAATCATCATAATAGAATAGAAAAAGTGTGAAATACCTACTATGAATGAATTTCTGATAGTATGAACCACCTTATTCTCATAACGTGACTGCAAAATAAATACCCATGAATAGCTGAATGCTCCCAAAATTGCTACAACGTAAAGTGCATACTGGAAGAATTTCGGCAAATTCAAATTATAATCCTTTATGTAAAAGAAATCCAAAACCAACACCAGAATCAGTACCAGATAAATCAGCCAAATGAGTGTAGACTGCTTTAAATTCTCCTTAAAGGATTTAAAAAAGTGTCTGGTAACATAACTCTCTTCGTTTCGATAAATCTTTAAGAGTACGTTGTGCATTGCTGTTATTGACGCACCTGCCGTAATAATCGGTATGCAGCATACTAATGTCAAAATATTAAGCCACATTAAATCCGCAAACTTGTTTGCATAGTGCATGAATTTACTGTCCAAATTAAAAATTCCCATGTTTTTTCCTACCTTTTTGCTTTTAGTATCATTGGGGTATACCTAAGACCCCCTTCAAAACGTTCTCCGGCTGATGCCTGAAAACCATTGGCCAGATAAAATGGTAAACCTGTGGGTGCTGCATTTACCGTTAAATCAGACGCGCCATGCTCTGTACTGTATTTTCTGCATGCCTCCAACAGCTCTCTGCCAATCCCTCTGCCCTGAAATTCCTTTTTGACAAAAAACAGTGAAATATGAGCTTTGTCCTGCAACGCCAGCATACCGATAACTTTCTTGCCCTCGTAAGCGCAAAACAACGGATACCTGCCTTGTAAAAAGTCAATGTATAACTGTGTACTGGTCAAACCATCCCTAAAGTCCCTGGCTCCCTTCTCGTCACATACCTGTGACGAAATCTGCTGAAAGGTAAGCCAGGCAACTGCTATCGCTGCATCCCAGTCATTTGCTTCTGCACGTTTAACAACAACATTTCCCATAATATCACCATAAACTTTTATTAGCAGATTTCAGCACCAGATGGCATTTCTTTTTCCGGAGTAAGCAAAGCCAGATTACCCTCTGCATCCTCTGCGCAGAGAAGCATACCTTCACTTAGCACACCGGCCAAAGTAGCAGGTTTTAGATTTACCAAAACCATTACTTTTTTGCCAACCATCTCTTCTGCAGAGTAATGCTGCTTGATACCGGATACAATCTGCTTTACCTGAGAACCGATTTTTACCTGAGAACAAAGTAACTTCTTGGATTTCTTTACTTCTTCACAGGCAATAATTTCACCCACCTGGAACTGCAGCTTTGCAAAGTCATCATATTCGATTTCTGCCTTTGCCTCCATGTCAATAACAGGTTCCTCCGGCTTAGCCTCTTCCTTCGGTTTCTGTGCATCCATAATCTTCTCTACTTCTGCCAGGATATCCTCCAGCTTCAGTCTTGCAAACAACATAGTCGGAGCATCTGTCACATGACCCTCTGCAGGATATAAGCCACTTTCCTTACACTCTTCAAAGCTTCTGAGCGGGCAGTTTAACTGTTCAGAGATTGCCTTTGCAGTACGTGGCATAAATGGTTCTAATAAGCTCGCTGCGGTAATAATAGAATCACAAAGATTGTACATTACCTCGCTGAGACGTGCCTTGTTTGCTTCATCCTTTGCAAGTACCCATGGCTCCGTTTCGTCAATATATTTGTTACAACGCTTAATAGCTGTAAATACCTCCGTGATAGCATCTGCCACACGCAAGCCGTCCATCTTGGCTGCAACCTTGCCCACAGCAGCGGTTACCACAGCCTTTAATTCCGCATCCACAGGCGCTTCTACACCGGTTTTCTTCACCACACCACCAAAATACTTATTGGTCATGGAAATAGTTCTGTAAACTAAATTACCGAGAGTATTTACCAAATCAGAATTAAAACGCTCTACCATAAGCTCCCAGCTGATCACGCCATCATTTTCAAATGGCATCTCATGAAGCACAAAGTAGCGAACTGCATCCACGCCAAAAAGACGTACCATATCATCTACATAAATAACATTACCCTTGGATTTACTCATTTTGCCATCACCCTGAAGTAACCACGGATGACCAAATACCTGCTTTGGCAACGGCTCACCCAACGCCATCAGGAAAATCGGCCAATAAATAGTATGGAAACGAATGATGTCCTTACCAATTAAATGTAAATCTGCAGGCCAAAGCTTCTGATACTGTTCTGTAGAATTGCCGTCTGCATCATAACCGATACCTGTGATATAGTTTGTCAGTGCATCCAACCACACATAAATAACGTGCTTATTATCAAAGTCTACCGGAATTCCCCACTTAAATGAAGTTCTGGATACACACAAATCCTGTAAACCCGGTAATAAGAAGTTGTTCATCATTTCATTCTTACGAGAAACCGGCTGAATAAACTCAGGATGTGTATTGATATGCTCTATCAATCTGTCTGCATACTTGCTCATCTTGAAGAAATAAGCTTCTTCCTTTGCCGGCTTTACTTCACGACCACAGTCAGGACACTTACCTTCCACTAACTGAGACTCCGTCCAAAAAGATTCACAAGGTGTACAATATAAGCCCTCATAAGCTCCCTTATAAATATCTCCCTGGTCATATAATTTCTTAAAAATCTTCTGAACCTGATGCTCATGGTCTGCATCTGTGGTACGCATGAACTTATCGTATGAGGTGTCCACCAAATCCCACAAATCCTTAATGACGCCTGCCACACCATCCACAAAGTCCTGGCAGCTGACACCCGCATCTGCAGCTTTTAATTCAATTTTCTGGCCATGCTCATCCGTACCTGTTTGGAAGAAAACGTCATAGCCATCTTTTCTTTTATATCTGGCAATACTATCTGCAAGCATAATCTCATAGCTGTTGCCGATATGCGGCTTGCCTGATGTATATGCAATTGCAGTAGTAATGTAATATTTTCCTTTACTCATTATAGCTCCTCCTGATTTTAGTTTGCTAATCATCTTTTTATTTTATATATAAATATCTGGTAATAACTACTGTCTGTATTAAAAGGCTCTTCCCTCATTAGTTCCAGCGCATTCTCTTCAGCATTCACAATGTATGCAGCAGAAAGAATGTAATCACATCCCAATTCCTTTAACGCAGCTGTATTTAACTGCAAATCTTTGAACCAAAAGCTATTACGTTCTATGTTATAATATCCCGGAATTTCAGAAAAAAACAAATAACAACGATTTCCCCATGTATCATAGTAATTCTTCAGCCATTCGTTGCGCTCCAATTCAGGTTCAATAACCTTTCTGAAGCTGTGTTTATACTCCAAATCATAATTGTTGGAATAGCCATCCACACAATAAAATCCATGATAAAGTGCCGCAGCAGGGTCAATTCCCAGACTGGCTACTTTGTATTCAGGCTTCTGTAATCCCTCTGCTTCTTCTATATATGCATCTACTTGCTCCATAACACCAATTGCATAGTAATCAGAAAAGCTGATAGTTTCATAGTCCTCCAGAAGGATTTCCTGCAAGCACGGTTTAAGCATGGAATTGTTTACTGTAACAAAACTCGTATATAATAGTAATGGAAGCGTAACGCCATAACCAAGCCACTTCCACCACCCCTTTAAACTCCATAGCACATGAAAGCACAATGTCAACTCAATATACCATAATACCGGAGTCAGCCATATAATTCTATTAGCCTGAAAAGCACCTAATGTCCCTAAATGTGCACGAATTGTAACACCAACAGAACAACTCCATAATGCCGCTACTAAATACACTGCCAGATTAAATATTAGAATAACCGTAATTAAATTACGTTGAAACACAAAACATTTTGTGTCTATATGCCGATTCCTTTTAAGAATGAAACTAGCAAAGCACCAAAGTAGCAGACATACCAAACATGTGAGACATAGTATCCAAATGTGATTATCCTGAGTATGTTGATCATTGTATAACAAATAATTAATAAAAGTATCCCAGAACAATCCACCATTTAAACCCAACTCATTTTTATGAGAAACAACACTGGCCGTAATACCAAACATCTGCCCTAATAGGGAAAGATTTTCAGCAACATATACACTTATCATTAACAAAAAACCAATTATTAATTCCTTATGTTGCTTCAATTGCTTGGTTACGACCAAAGCAATTAAACCTAAAAGCCAAATGCCAAGCCATGCGAAGCCACACAAAACAAGAGATGACATGGATGCATAAAATATGATGTACACATAGCTCCACCTTGTGTACCTTCCCCTATGTAGGCTTAATATGCATAGTACTAACATTGGCGTACCATACACAGCCAGACCATGTACCGGCAAAAACGGATTGTATGTAAAAAAGAATGCTACGATTAGTGCTATAATTCCTTTATCAGTAAACACTCTGGCCAGATTATACATCCCCACATAACTGATAATTTGACATATAAATTGCAATACCAAATAAGCCACAAGTGGTGATAACACTCTAAAAAATAATACTGCCAATGGTGCCGGTGGCGTCATTGCCGTTTTAGATGCACCATTCAAAAATTCAGGTATAGTATCACTCCCACTAATCAGATATTTAGCCCGATACATATAATTAATGAACTCAACGTCCAACTGATCATGATACGGTATAATCGAATCCATGCCCAAAATGATATACGGAACAAAGGAAGCAATAACTGCCAAAAGTCCTATCGTAAATATTTGTTTGTTTGATATATTATGAATATATTCAGCTGCTTTTTTCATTCTTAGGAAACCTGTCCATAATTGCTTTTACATTCCCCTCTACATCGCCTTTAAACACGGCGCTTCCGGCAACGATTACATTGGCACCGGCATCTACGGGAACGGAAACATTGGCTGCATCTATTCCTCCGTCAACCTGAATATACGTATCAAGCCCCCGTGCCTTGCAAATTGCACGAAGCTCACGTACCTTGTCCGTACATGCAGAGATATATTTCTGACCACCAAAGCCCGGCTCTACAGTCATAACAAGCACCATATCTACCTGTTCCAGGTAAGGAAGCACTTCCTCTACCGGAGTACCCGGCTTAATGGATATACCGGCTTTACATCCAAACTTTTGAATAAGAGCTATATTTTCTGCCGCCTGATTGGTGGCCTCCAAATGGAAGGTCACCACATCAGCACCGGCCTTAATAAATCTCTCAATATACTTTTCAGGCTCTATAATCATCAAATGCACATCCAGAACACGCTCCGTGCCCTTTCTAAAAGCTTCAACCAGAGGCAGACCAAATGAAATGTTAGGAACAAAAATACCATCCATAACATCAACATGCACCCACTGTGCACCGGCTGTATCGATTTTTAATAAATCCTCGCCTGCATGTAAAAAATCACATGAAAGCATAGAGGGGGGTAAAATATATTCCATAATTATTTTCCTAAAAATTCCTTTGTAGTCTTATATACGCCTTCCGCATCCAAACCATAGAATGCCATTAACTGGCTGGCTGTACCGGACTGACCGAATACATCCTGCACGCCAATCTTCTTAACCGGGGTCGGTGCAAGCTCTGCCAAAGCATCACATACTGCAGAACCTAAGCCTCCAATGACAGAATGCTCTTCTACTGTTACAACCTTACCGGTTTTGCGCGCAGAAGCTGCGATTAATTCACTGTCTAACGGCTTAATGGTACAAATATTAATAACCTCAGCATCGATACCCTCAGCTGCAAGCTTGTCTGCGGCCTTTATAGCACTGTCTACGCAAACACCGGTAGCAACAATAGTAACATCCTTACCTTCCTTTACGATAGTACCCTTGCCAATTTCGAACTTGTACTCAGGATAATCGTTAATAACCGGCACTGCAGCACGACCAAATCTCATGTATACAGGACCTTCATACTCCACTGCAGCACGGAGGCATGCTCTTGCCTCAACATCATCAGACGGATTCATAACTACCATGCCCGGAATGGCACGCATCAAAGCAATATCTTCAATGCACTGGTGGGAAGCACCATCTTCACCAACGGTAACACCTGCGTGGGTTGCACCGATTTTTACATTCAAATGCGGATAACCGATAGAATTACGAATCTGCTCATAACAGCGTCCTGCTGCAAACATAGCAAAAGAGCTCATAAAAGGAATTTTGCCGGTAGTAGCCAGACCTGCTGCAATACCTGCCATGTTGGCTTCTGCAATACCACAGTTAATGTGTCTCTCCGGAAACTGCTTTCTGAATACAGCGGTCTTGGTAGAGCCGGAAAGGTCTGCATCAAGCACTACAACATTTGGATAATCTGCGCCAATAGCTGTTAATTCTGAGCCATAGCTTTCTCTGGTAGCGATTTTCTTTACTTCTGACATAATGCTTCACCTGCTTTCTCTAATTCTTCCATTGCCTGCGCAAACTGCTCGTCATTTGGTGCTACACCATGCCAGCCTGCCTGGTTTTCCATAAAGGAAACGCCTTTGCCCTTTACAGTCTTACAAATAATTGCAGTAGGCATACCCTTGGTAGCCTTTGCCTCCTTAAAGGCTGCATCAATCTGGTCAAAATCATTTCCATCGATATTAATTACATGGAAATTAAATGCCTCAAATTTCTTGTCAATAGGATATGGAGAGCAAACAGTATCAATTGCACCATCAATCTGTAAATTGTTGTTGTCCACGATGACACAAAGGTTATCTAACTTGCGGTAGCCTGCAAACATAGCTGCCTCCCAAACCTGACCCTCCTGGGTTTCGCCGTCACCAAGCAATGTATAAGTACGATATTCCTTGCCATCCAGCTTTGCTGACATTGCCATACCAACAGCAGCAGAAATACCCTGTCCCAAGGAACCTGTGGACATATCAATACCCGGTGTATACTGCAGACAAGGATGTCCCTGCAAATAAGAGCCAAATTTACGTAATGTAGGAATGTCCTCCACAGGGAAGAAACCCTTTAATGCCAAAGCTGCATATAAGCCCGGTACTGTATGACCCTTAGAAAGTACAAAACGATCTCTGTCCTCCCACTTAGGATTCTTCGGGTCTACCTTCATCTCTTCAAAATATAAATACGTGAAAAGATCTGCAGCTGACAAAGAACCACCCGGATGGCCCGCTTTTGCAGCATGTACACCAACTAAAATGTTTTTACGAATCTCTACAGCAATTTTCTGTAGTTCTAATTTGTTCATTTGCTCCTCCAATCTCAGTCGTAAAACTAACTTGCAAAATTATTACACTTTATACTATAACCCACAATTCAAAAAAGTCAAGCTCTAAAACATATCCTTTGCCCACAAAACATAAACTATTAAAAAAATAAGTTGGTTGCCTATGACCTTTTCAAAAAAACGTGCCGCCATACCTCTGACACTTATCATTATCTGCATTATTATCAGAGGTTGCTTTTTGCATTCCATGAGCGTCTATCCCTTTGCTTCTTTTTGCAAAGAAATGGCACTGGACAGTCTCACAAATAACCCCTTTGAGCTTCATTATACTATAGCTTACCCGGAGGAGATGGGTTTAGCAGACCTAACTAATGACCTGATACCTTTTCATTCTACCTACTATGCTCAGAGTCAAACAGTCTGGCAGGAACGAGCCCGTTCTTTGAATGAAATAATTCCCTCCCGTTTAAATGCTGAAGAAACTTTTCTTTACAATCTGCTTTCTAAATATATTGATTTGCAGCTTAAAAGCCTGAAATTTCCTTATTATGAAAATCCCCTTTCATGCTCAGGCGGAACCCATAGCCAGTTGCCCGTTCTTTTAGCAGAATATGCACTGCGCTCCGAAACGGATATTGAAAATTATTTTAAATTACTTTCTCAGATACCGGCTTATCTGGCAGGCCTTGGAGTCTATGCGGCAGAACAGGAAGCCGCAGGCATTTACATGTTCCAAGGAAACATCCGGGAAATTCAAGCACAGTGCCTGGAACTTTTACCTTCCGACCAGCTTCAAAATAATAGTCATTTTCTGCAAACCAGTTTTCATAACAGACTGCAGGAGCTGGTGGAGCAAAACATAATTACCTCTTCAGAAGCTTTAGACTATGAAACACGTAACAGTACACTTTTAATCAATGATTTAGCACCTGCCTATAAAGCTCTGGCCGCTTCTATGGCATCCCTAAGGGGTTCTTCCTCCTTAACCGGCCTTAGTACCTACCCACTTGGCAAAGATTACTATGCACTGCTTCTGACTGCCAATACAGGTTCCGATAAAACAGTAGAAGAAATAAAAACTATACTCTATCAAAGATACGATATGTTATATCAGTCATATATAAACTTATTACAAAAAAACACCTATGTACAAAACTGGAAGTTTCCTATAACCGGACATTCTCAAATGCTGGCACATTTGTATGAACAGGCTCAAAATTTCTTTCCATCCTTAAGCCAGGTAACCGGGGACACTGCACAGCAGGTGCAGCTAAAAACCGTAGATGGCATTCTGGCCGATATGAGTGCGCCTGCCTTTTACATGACCCCACCCATCGATGCCAATGATGAACATGCCATTTACATTAACCCAGATGCAGAAATGGAAGCACTGGACCTGTACACTACGTTGGCCCACGAGGGCTTTCCGGGGCACTTGTATCAGACGGTATACAGTCAGACAGCCTTAGAACAGGCAGGCGTTCCTTTAATCCGCCAATTACTGTATTACAGCGGTTTTACAGAAGGCTGGGCTGTTTACGCTGAGCTTTACTCCTATGACTTTGTAATAAACAGCTGCGATATCAAGCTTACTGATACTCTGCTGTTAAACCGATTAAACCGGGAAATCCAGCTCTGCCTTTGCAGCATCCTGGATATCTTTATTCACTATGAAGGCGCCTCCTTGCAGGAAGTAGAAGACCTACTAACCAATCTAGGCTTAAATACTGCCTCTGCCGTACCTGTTTATGAAGCCATTTGTGATGCCCCGGCAAACTATCCGAAGTATTACGTTGGCTATCTGGAAATCCTGGAATTAAAAGAAACTGCCAAAGAACTTTGGACTGAAAATTATTCTGACTACACCTTTCATGAATGGCTGCTTAAAACAGGACCCGGGGACTTCGGAAGCTTGGAGTGGAAATTAAAGAAGGATGCCAAGAAGTAAAAATTTATTTCACTTTATAAAACAGGGAGACCGGCAGTCTCCCCACTTTACTCATCAACCTCTTCCATCATCTCTTCGATATACCCTCTGTCCCAAAGCACTATTTTAAGCTTCTTGGCAGCCTCTACCGCCGGGCCGGTAAAGTATTGATTGCTCATCACCACACCTACCATGCAATCATAATAATCCCGGCCGGCGTAGACCTCCTGCACCGCCTTCACCCCGATGGGCGAAGTATAATTCTTGCACTGAATACCATAGCTGATACCGTCCCGCTCTGCCAGAATATCAATACCGAAGTCACCACTGCCCTTGGTCACCACCACATCCTGAAAGCCACGACGCTTAAGCAGGTCCGCACAGAAATGCTCAAATTCATGGCCCTCCATATCATCCCACTCATAATGCCTGTTACGCTTTCGAAATATAAAATAAATAGCACCGAAAATTATAGCAAAAACCATTGCCGCAGCAATTAATAAAAGACTTTGTTTATCTAATAGTGATAAAATCATCTCACGCATATGTAAATCCTCTTCCCTTACTGATATATGGAAATTGTATCACAGAAAGTGACCTTTTGCAATTTTTCTTTTTAAAAACCTACATCCCTGCCAGCACCACGCTTGCCACAATTCCTGCCAGACTTGCCACCAAAGCCCCGACCAAAGTATATCTGGTTTTTGTAACCTTGGCCGCCAGGAAATATACGGACATGGTATAAAAAATAGTTTCTGTACTGCTCATCATAATGGACACCAACGTGCCTATGTAAGAATCCGGGCCGTGTGTTTTAAAAATGTCCAGCACCAGTCCGGTAGCCGCGGAGTTAGATACCATTTTCACCAGTATAACCGGAAACACCTCTTCAGGTACCCCTACCATCTCGCCTATCCCCTGCAGTAACCCTGCCAGAAAATCCAAAAACCCGGAGCTGCGCAGTACTCCCACTGCCATCAAAAGCCCTATCAGTGTAGGCACCAGACCCACCACTGTCTTTAAACCATCCTTAGCTCCTTTAATAAAGTGCTCATAAACAGATACTCCGCTAACCAGCCCATAACCCACAATGTAAAACACAATAGCCGGTATGATAATATTTGAAAGTTCCCCTAAAACCTGCACGCTTGCTCCTTTCTAATCCTTGCATGCCTTATCGGCTGCCTTTGCGAAAACAACTCCCGCCACCGAACTGATGCTGGTAGCCACAATAGCCGGCATAATAATAGAAGTGGGATTTACACTGCCATACTGTGTACGATACACAATCATATTCACCGGTATCAACTGCAGGGAAGATATATTGACAATCAAAAATGTGCACATTTCTTTGCTTGCCCGAGACAGTTTATCCACATGCAGCCTTTTCTTTTCCACCTTTTCCAAGGCCTCCATTGCCTTTAGACCGGCCGGTGTACATGCCCATCCCAATCCTAATATATTGGCTATAAGATTTGTTGCAATAAAACCCGCCGCCTCTCCTTCAAGGTCCAGTCTGGGAAACAAAAGCTTCAGCACCGGACGCAACCCTCGTTTCCACTTTTCAATCAGCCCGGCCTTATCTGCAATTTCCATCAGCCCCACCCAAAAGGCCACAGCCCCCAGCATGGTAATGCACAGAGAAACTGCCTCTCTGGTGGCATCCAGAGCCCCATTCCCTACTGCGGCCAGATTGCCGGTGATGGCACCATAACACACCCCTATTAAGATCATCCCTGCCCATAAATAATTTAACATATAATTTCCTACACTATTTTCTTTTCTAAATAATATATGTATAAACAAATCACGGCATGACCCGAAAGTCATGCCGCTTTTCATGAAACCAATTAAATTTACAAATTCAGAAGTCTTTAAAAATATCTTATTTTGTCTGAGTAAACAAGCTCTTTACATGTGCAATATCATCCTTAGACGCTGCATCTGCAGGCACATAATAAGACTTGCTGCGTGCAATCTGATAAAGCTCTTCCTGACTCTGTTCGCATGCAGTTCTAAACTGCTTTAAAGTAGTCTTTAACTCCTTATGCTCGGTCTGTGGAATCATTTCCGCAAAACGAACCAGTTCTCCATTGATACCTGTTAAAGTATCCGCAACCATTGCCTTTTCATTCATTTCCATTGCCGGTACCTCCTACTGTAAAAATTTCATTAAAGTGTTCTTGTTGTCCATGGCACTCTGTGCGCCTTTTTCAAAAAACTGCTTTACTTCTTTGCTGGTAGCACAGTTGGCATATTCCTTTAATTTACAATGTGTAGTTTCGTAACCTGCAATAAGATGACGTAAATTTTGTAATTCTAATTCAGAAATCTGACCCATAATAGCACCTCCTAAATAATTCGACGTGATAACGTCAGTACTAGTATGTGCTTATTCGGCGTTTCTATTTCAAAAAAACTCTGGCAACTTTTGAAAATTATTTTGTATTATTTTTGCGTTTAAAAATCAAGTAAGAATACACAAATGGTACAAATACCATAACCAAAACTACCGCAAGCAATATCCAGATTTTGCTCTCACCCGGTATAAAAGCTGCAATCATAATGGCAATACCGCCCACAGCAAAGGTCTTGCCGCCCAACCTATGTGTCTTAAACCAGTTTTCCTCATCCGTCAAAGCCCACGGTGTCTTGATGCCAAAGAAGAAATTCTGCTTGATTTTCGGCATCATATTGCCCACGAAAAACATCAGCACACCTACCATAAAGCAGATAATACTTCCCACATTAATAACTGCGCCCATAGCAATCGCAATATTGGCTGCCTCTATTGCCAGAAAGAACAGCGCAAAGCCCAAAAAGAAATTATAATAATACTTGCTGAAACGCTCGTAATTTCCCTGCTTCGGATCCAACTTTATCATCGGCACCGCCAAAACAGTAACCAGCACCAAAATAGCAGGATATAACAAAACAGTAAATTTGCTGCCCCATGCATCCGGCTCTCCACTCGGCCCAAAATGAGTCGGAATCGTGTCCGGCATGATTACTATGCCCACAATCGCCAAAATCACTGCGAGTGCCACTACAATCCATGTTTTCAACATTTCTTTACCAAAGATTTTTTTCATGATACAAACCTCCCATTACTTCTTAAGCTGCAAAAACCAGCCCATCATTTCCTCAATCACCGACATATTCAATTCATAATAAATGTACTTGCCTTCCCTAAAATCCTCCACCAGCCCGGCCTGCTTTAAAATGCTCAGATGATGCGAAACTGTTGCACCTGTCATATCAAAATGCGCTCCAATATCACCGGCACTCATGCGACCCTTTGTAAGCATCTGCAAAATCTCCTGCCTGGTCGGATCCGACAAAGCTTTGAAACTATCTCGTAACCCCATGTATATACCTCCTATTCTGCGAGAACTGCCTTATTAAAAGCCTTAGTCATTTAGATAATATTCTAAATGTTGTATCTTTATAATACTATATGTTCTTTCATATGTCAATATACATTTAGAAATTTATCTAAATGTATTTGATAAAAACAGTTCAACCGGCTGACCGGCAACCAACCAAGACACAGTGCTTTTGAATGCCTTCTAGCGAGCGTCGGTCCTTAGTGAAGCAAGGTGCTTGCACCGAAGCTGAACTTAGTACCGCTACGTAAGCTTAGATGCCCTAGTATGCAGGGAAAAGGTCCGGTGGACCTTTGAGTCGCAGCGAAAGCGTGCTGAAAAAGCACTGTGTCTTGGTTGGTTGCTGGCAGTATAGTTGAACTGTTACCTTTAATTCTGCTTCCTCACAATTGCATACTCATCATCCAGACTAAAGTGTGGGCACCCATTCATGGTCCCCTTTAAAAAACGCACCATATCATCCTCGTCCAGATTAATGGCACAATAATAATATTCATATTCTTCGTCATAAACATAATTGCTGCAATTATCACAGCTGTTAAATCCTGCCATTTTGCCCTCACAATCTCAATAGGACGCACCTTTATGGTAGCGTCCTTGTTATCACTTGTTTAAATAACTGTAAATCTCTCTCTTGCCCACTCCACGGTCTTTGGCCACCTGCTTCATGGCTGTCTTAGAGTCCATGCCCTGTGCTTCATAGTAAGCCATATGCTCCTCAATGGACATTTCCTCCCATGACTTAATGGCCTCTTCCTTTTTTTGGGTAAAGCTTTTGCCCTCTATGACAAGAACATACTCGCCTCTTGGTTCCTCAGACTCATATTTAGCCAAGGCCTCCTCAAGAGTAGTGGAAAGTATCGTTTCAAACTTCTTGGTAAGCTCCCTGCAAAGCGTAATACGGCGATTGCCCAAAGTCTCATACAACTCCTGCAAAGTCTTTACCAGATGATGTGGAGCCTCATACAAAATCATGGTACGACTTTCTTCCTTTAACTCTCCCAGTACCAGTACCTTTTCCTTTTTGTCTGTGGGTAGAAAGCCCTCGAAACAAAATCTACGGGTACTTAAGCCGGACAGGGTCAGGGCTGTTATACATGCAGCCGGTCCCGGCAATGAGGTCACTGCGATGCCCGCTTCATGGCACATTGCCACCAGCACCTCTCCCGGGTCTGAAATAGCAGGTGTACCGGCATCAGTTATAAGCGCCACATCCTGCCCCTCCTGCATCTTTGCAATCAGCTGGTGGGCCTTTTCCACTTTATTGTATTCATGGTAACTGGTCATGGGCGTATTTATTTCAAAATGATTTAACAGTTTAATACTGTTTCTGGTATCCTCTGCTGCAATCACATCTACCTGCCTGAGAGTCTCTACCACACGAGGGGTCATATCTCCCAGATTGCCGATAGGCGTGGCACACAAATAAAGCATCCCTGCCATAATATCTCCTTTTGGTACGTACCGCCTTATGGCATCGCGCACTCTCTAATATCCATACACCTCATAAATCTCCGGCATATACACGCCCGGTTCCTTATATACAATCAACGGTTTTTCTACTGTCATACGACTGCGTCCTCCGCGTACTCCCTCTACAAGCACCATATTTGGCTCTTTATCCACATAAGGATATACCAGCTGCATGCGTTTCGGTTCCAAGCGGTACTGCGTCATAAGTGTAATAATCTCCGCCAGACGAAACGGTCTGTGCACCATATAAAAATGTCCTCCGGGCTTACAAAGCTTGGCCGCCTGACTAATAACATCCTCCAGCGTACAAAGAATTTCGTGCCGGGCTATGGCCTTTGGTGCATCCGGATTCTGAATACCATGCTGACCAATCATGTATGGCGGATTACAAGTCACAACGTCAAAAGAAGCAGCACCAAAAATACTCGCTGCTTCCTTGATATCGCCTTCTATAATTTGTATTTTATGCTCTAAATGATTTAACGCCACACTTCTGCGTGCCATATCAGCGCTCTCCGGCTGAATTTCCAGTCCAATTAGCTTGTCTGCCTGGGTCTTAGCTTCCATAAGAATGGGTATAATGCCTGTACCTGTCCCCATATCCAGGACACGGTCACCTTCTCTGGCTCTGGCAAACCCGCTCAAAAGCACTGCATCCATGCCAAAACAGAACTTTTCCGGGTTCTGTATAATCTGATACCCATTGCGCTGCAAATCATCCAGCCGTTCATTTTCTTTCAAATCAGGCTTCATGCTGCTCCTTTGCACCGTCCGGACGATTACGTCTGCGATTACGATAATAAGGCTTTTTACGATTACGATTTCCTGCGTTTCCTTCTGCTTTCTGCCCCGTCTGATGCTCTCCCTCTTCCTTTACAGGCTGTGAAACAGGCACTGTCTGTGTGTCTTTATTTCTGTTTTTATTCTTTTCAGGACGCGGCTTTATGTTTTCTTTGTCATTCTGCTCTTTTCGTAAATGCTCTTTACGATTACCGCGCTCCTTATTTAAACTGCGTTCCTTCTTTGCCCCTTTAACCGGCTTCTCCTCTGTTTCCTGCGTATCCATCTTATCCTGCTTTTCCATAAGCTCCAGTGCACGAAGCTCCTCTGCAGATACTTCCTCACGCACCTGACGATTACCCTTTTTCACAAAACGGATTTCTGATACCTTAAACTCGTTAATTTCCTTGGAATCGCCCTTTTCAACCACTACCTTTACCAACTGACGAAGTACATTTACACCGGACACCTCGCCCTGTGTGCCGTCCGGGCAGGTTACCCTGTCACCAACATGTGGCAGATGTCTGTTCAGCTCCTCATAGGTCTCTTCCTCATGCTTCAGACAACACATCAGCCTGCCGCATACACCGGAAATCTTGGTAGGATTCAGGGATAAATTCTGCTCCTTTGCCATCTTGATAGAAACGGTAATAAAATCAGACAGATGTGTATGACAGCAAAGCGGCCGTCCACACATACCAATACCACCCCTTAACTTGGTCTCATCGCGAACACCAATCTGCCTTAACTCAATACGGGTTTTAAAAATGGCCGCCAAATCCTTTACCAGCTCACGAAAATCAATCCGACCCTCCGCCGTAAAATAAAACAACACCTTATTATTATCAAAGGTATACTCCGCGTCTATAAGCTTCATATCCAGATTATGCTCTTTGATTTTTTCCAGGCAGATGCGCATAGCTTCTTTTTCCCTGCGTTTGTTGTCTGCTTCTTGGGTATCATCCCTCTCTGTAGCCACACGAAGCACCGGCTTTAACGGTTGAATCACCTCATCATCTGCCACCTGCTTGATACCTCCCACAACGGTACCATATTCAATACCACGAGCAGTTTCCACAATAACATGATCGCCTTTTTTTATATCAAATGCAAGGGGGTCAAAATAATAAACCTTCCCTGCTGAGCGAAATCTTACTCCTATTACTTTAATCATCTATATACCTCCATCTATAACCTCTTTTTTTAAACTTACATTATGAAGTCGTGCTTTCCTGAGCCACCAGAAGAAGCCACTCCAGAGTAAGCTCTGCATTTACATTACCGGCAAGACGCGTTCTGGCCTCTTCTATTGCATTTAATATGCGATTTAAGCCCTCGTAAGTACTTTTCACAGACATTCTTTTGATATATTGCTTCTCTTCGCCGAAGATAAGACTCCCGCTACTATCAGAGGACTTATAAAGCAAAACATCTCTGTACCACATCTGTAAAAGCTCCAAAAAACCTTCTGTATTGCTGCCTTTATCCGCCTTTGCCTTAGCAACTGCAGCCAAATCACTGAGGGTTTTGTCCTGAAGGCTGCGAACCAGCTGTAAGGTCTCCTCCTTCAGCTCTTCAAACTCTGTGCTCACTGCCAATTCTCTGGCGCGTCCTACATTTCCTCTGGCAAATGCCGCACAAATACCGGCCTTATAATCCGGCACCTGTACCTCTTTCATCAAATAACGCTGCAGCTCCGTATCCGGTACCGGCTTCATGGTTAAGGTAACACACCGGCTGCGAATAGTCTGAAGCAGAGCCTCCAAATTGGTCGTTAGCAGTAGTATACAGGCATATGCCGGGGGCTCCTCCAAAGTCTTAAGCAGAGCATTTTGAGCCTGTACATTCATCTTCTCGGCCTCATCAATAATATACACCTTGTGCTCACTGCTGTATGGCTTGATGCCAATGTCATTGTTCACCTGCTTACGAATCTCATCTACACTGATAATACCGGGCTTTTCATGCTGCACATAAATAATATCCGGCTGATTGTGATGAAGAGCCTGCTTACAACTGATACACTGATTGCACGGTTCCTCTCCTCCGGTCTCACATTGCAAAGCTCTGGCAAACAAGTCTGCCAGAGTCTTTTTCCCACTGCCCCTCTCACCATAAAATATATATGCATGAGATACCTTTCGGGCTTGTAAACTTTTTTTAAGATGCTCCTTAACAGAAGCCTGTCCAATAACCTTTGCAAATGACTGCATAAATATCCCTTCTATAAAATGGCTAAAACATCAATTGCTCTTGTATGTAAGCACTGATTTCCACAGCAGAGGTCTCAGAAGCATGGTTTTCAAAAACCCGTTTAATTCCTGCAGCAAACATCTTCTCCTGAGAATAATCTGCGCTGTCTGCCAGAAAACGCCTGCACATTTCCTCATACTTGGGATGCTCCTGCTGCCGCTCACGACTCAGGGCTCTTTCCAGTCTGACTCCATCATCCAGTGTAACCATAACCGGAACCACCTGCTCCTGTCCAAAATGCCGGACAATGCTAACATAGGCCTCCAAAGTACCAATCAGCAGATAACTATGCCTGGACAAATCCAACTGCTCATCCTCTACCGTAAAATACCTCCAAAGGCCGTGAATAGTATGATAGGAGCGATGCTCAATCACACGCCCCTTCTCTAACAATGCATTAAATTGTTCCTCAGTGACAAAATGGTAAGCTTCTCCTTCAATCTCGCCCACGCGCCGTGGTCTGGTAGTATATGGTACAAGCTGCCGCAGCTTTAACGACTTATCTGCAAGCAACAGTTTATAAATAGTGTCCTTCCCGGAAGCACTTTTACCCATAAGGACTATAAGCTTACCCATATCAGTCTCCTTATCGTCGGCGTGACAGGATTCGAACCTGCGACCTCATCGTCCCGAACGATGCGCTCTACCAAGCTGAGCCACACGCCGATTTTTCAACATGCCTAAGTGACACATTTGTTATTCTACCACAAAAAATGTATCACTTCAAGCCCTAATGTTGAAAGAGTTTGTAATTTTTTATATTTTTTTGACTTTATTATTTGCTTTTCTATGCAAAACCGACTCCAGGGACAACACAACACTTATTAAGCATGCCATTGCGCATCCTACCAAAAGAATCTGTGTGCATCTTGAAGGCGGCAGACTCCAATAAGTAAAGCCTGTAGATGGCTGGCTGTTATAAACTTGTCCATTAATACGTAAATTTTGATATTCAGCCAATGGCAGGCTGCCCTCCTCTGTAATTACTGCAAAAACCTCTGCATTTGGTTCAACAGCTTCCAGCATCAGCTCATATTTTGCTCCAGCCTTCACATCCCATTCAACTTCAAAATTCCCATAAGCATTTTCTGAAAACTCTGCTATGTCATATTTTTCCTGATAAAGCAAGTCGTCTCCCTTAGACAAGGTTATTTGATAATATCCGCTGGTACTCTCAGATTTCATACACAATAAAAATCCATTAATCCCAGGGAAGGTAGGCGTAAATTCCACCTCCCACTTATTGCCACTTCCCAACGAAACATATCTTGGTAATAATCCTGTGTTTGAAACATCTATTCCCTCTTTTGCAAAGAGAAATACCAAAACAACTGAAAACATACCGCAAACAAACCACTTTCCAATAACCTGCAATCTTTTTTTATACGCTAACAATACATTCCCATCATAATTAATCAAACCGATTATCATAAATGCCAACATAGAAACCAACCAAATTCTATACGTAAAGAAATGATGCGTAATAGTATGATTAGCCACAACCAGATACCATACAAAAGAGGAAACTCCTACTACAGTCAGAGAAAGTGTTTTTTCAGATTTCTTTACTCCGTTTTTTATATTTAAAACAAAGATCCCTATTAACCATAATAAAAGTATTGTGGCGCAAACCATGTTGTCATAATGCTTCCAATTAATGTACAACGTCTCCAGTCTATCCGCCCAGGTCAATACCCCTATATGATTGTCTCCCTGTGTACCTGCCCGATACATCACCTCCCATATAGCCTTTTTAAAAATATTCTCCCTGAGAACCAAGCTGCCTATGAACCACTTCATACACCACATGCCTGCATAACCTATTATCCATGCTATACCTGTACTAACCACCTTCCATAAATACAACCATGGAGATACTCCATCCTTATCCATAAGTATAAATATAACAGCAACCATCCCCCAGGTAAACAAAGGGTATGTCAATAAGTCAAAGAAACTAGTCATCAGACCAATTATCAGAAATAGATATAGATACTTATAATCACTTACAAGCCTCTCCGAATACTTCACTGCAATGTAGGAACCCAAAAGAGCAATATAAAATATCCAAGAAAACTGCAATGATTTCCCTAAAGCCACCGGTTGCGCCAATAGATAAAT
Source organism: Lachnospiraceae bacterium (assembly GCA_017516285.1). The sequence continues at coordinate 83,879 of JAFXDD010000033.1, read as the reverse complement.
GCTAAATATTGCAAGTGCATACAATGCCCCCTTTTTATCCCAAACAATTTTAATCAGCAAGAAAACCAATAGCATCTGTAATGCACTGTTAATATTGCGAAAATCTGTGAAACTAAAGAGATACATCAGCGGACGCAATATAATACTATAACCATGCCAATAATAGGAATAATTATCTCCGTAATACGCACTATATCCACTCATTGCTCTGTAAATAGCATTTTCTGTAAGAACCTGATCCAACGCTGTAGAAATCATAACTCTATCCGTACCATTATCTAAAACGTCCGGCTCATAACTATGAAAATACGTAGCAAATTCCTGACTCTGCACGGATGCTAAGGGATACCACCCCTCTTTGTCAAACACCTCTAGTGCATTTTGCGCAATCCTATCATTGACTGGAACCATGTATGCCAGCGCCATTAAAGCAGCAGCTACTACACCGCCGCCTACAATTATTAACAACCCCCTCAAGCATATCTTCATTATCGTACTTCTCATAGCTTCTCCTCTGTACACAATAAACCGTGCTTTTCCTCCCGAATAATTACAGCTTCTATTCTACTCTACATCCACAACACGAATCATATTGGTGCTTCCCACTTTACCCAAAGGCACACCGGCAATAATAACCACCTGGTCACCTGCCTTGATATAGCCTGCCTCTTTGCTGACACGCACTACCTCGGTAAACAGCTCTTCTTCTGTCTCTTTGGTGTCTACGTGTAAAGACTGTACACCCCACATTAAATTCATCTTGCGACATACGTCATCAAACATGGAGCAGCCTAAAATCGGTGCCGGCGGCTTTAAACCGGACACTTTGCCACAGGTTTTGCCTGTAATGGTAACCGGAACGATTGCCGCTGCATGAATTTCTGTAGCAATAGTACAGGCAGCATATGCTATCGCTGTGGACAGGTCCTCCGTATAGTCCAGCTTATGCAGTGCCAGATATTTACCATAATCCATATTTTTCTCTGCTTCCTTGGCAATTCTGGACATGGTGGCAACTGCCTCTACCGGAAACTTACCTGCAGCAGTTTCGCCAGACAACATAATAGCTGTGGTACCGTCATAAACTGCATTGGCCACGTCAGCAACCTCTGCTCTGGTAGGACGAGGATTATTAATCATAGACTCTAACATTTGTGTAGCCGTAATTACGTGCTTTCTGGCCTTTGTTGCCTTTTCAATCATATACTTCTGAATATGAGGCACTTCCTCAAAAGGAATTTCCACACCCATATCACCACGAGCCACCATAATGCCATCTGCCACTTCTAAAATTTCATCCAGATTATCAACACCCTGCTGATTTTCAATCTTCGCAATAATTTTCATATGACTGCCTTCTCCGGACACCAATGCACGAATTGCCTTTACATCCTCTGCATTACGAACAAAGCTTGCAGCAATAAAATCAAAACCGGTTTTAATACCAAAAAGAATATCCCTGGTATCCACTTCACTTAAATATGGCATGGACAACTGCACACCCGGCACATTAATGCCCTTTTTGTTGGAAACCACACCGCCATGCACTACAGTACAAATTATATCGGTTTCTGTAATTTCGTCAACCACCAGTTCTATTAATCCATCATTAATGAGAATAGTAGATCCCGGCTTTACATCATTCTTCAAATTTTTATAAGTAATTGCAGCTCTGTTTGCTGAACCCAAAATATCCTCTGTTGTTAAAGCAAACCTTGCGCCATCCTCCAGCACTTCCTTACCATTAGCAAAAACACCCAGACGAATTTCCGGCCCTTTCGTATCCATCAAAGTAGCTATAGGCAGCTTTAATTCTTCTCTTACCTTTACCAATCTATTAAATCTGGCCTTCTGCTCCTCATGGTCACCATGTGAAAAGTTAAAACGAGCCACGTTCATGCCATTTAACATAAGCTTCTTCAACATCTCTTCACTTTCACAAGCCGGTCCCATTGTACATATAATTTTCGTTTTCTTAAACATAATATTCGACATTCCCTTTCTATAAAACATAAGTATAAATTATTCCTAAATCCTTCTTTGTCCCTAAAATCTCATAACCCATTTCATAAAGCTTTTCTACATGCTCGATCATGCTTCTGCTCCATACCTCTCCGGGTACCATAATAGGCACACCCGGCGGATATTGGTACACAAACTCACTGCAAATACGACCTTCACATTCAGCCAATACGCACGCCGAACCTTTTCTCCAGGCCTCTGTAGGCAACATTTGCTGTTTGGGAAGCTGCTTTGCAAGATGCCCGGCAAAGTAAGCTACAGAAATGCCGCCCAATCTCCCCTGTGCCATATTCTCATCCAGCTCCTTAAGCGCAGACAGCAGGCGTTCAAAACCCTCCGGCTTATCATATGGGGTCATAATGGCCAAAACATACCTTCCTTGACAAAGCTCCATTTGCAGGTGATATTTCTGCAAAAGTAAATCATAAAGCTGCTGACCGGAGAAATCTGCAATACTGCTGCCGATCACCAGCTTACATGGGTCCTGTATCATATCCGGCACCTGCAGCACTTGAAAATACTGCAATTTTGCAACACCTTGACAAAATGTAACAGCCTCCCTGACATAGCTTTCATATAAGGATTGTCCATGCTCTGTCATTTCTCGCACGGCTTCTTCTATACTGGCCATCAACACATAAGATGGGCTGCTGGTCATATAAATATCCAGATATCTTTGTATTTCATCACAATCAACTCTATCACTGCATACATGCAAAAGTGCGGTCTGTGTTAATGCAAGGGTTGTTTTGTGGGTGGAATGAATAACCACATCTGCATACCTCACACTGCTTTGGGGCAACATATCTGCGAAGCCAAAGTGAGCACCATGAGCTTCATCCACAATAAGGGGAACCCCATGCTTATGAGCCGCCTCAGCAATACCTTCCACATCTGCCACCAGCCCTTCGTAGGTGGGACTGGTAATCAGAACCGCCTGAATATCCGGCTCTTTCTCCAAGGCCTGCTCTACCACGTCAGCAGTAACAGGCAAAGGAATACCAAACTGCGCGTCATACTCCGGCTGAATATAACTTACCTTAAGTCCGCGCAAAAATATGGCATGATACACAGATTTATGGCAATTCCTTGCTATTAGTATGCGACCTCCGGATGGTATTAATGCAGAAATTGCAGTTAAAATTCCTACTGTGCTGCCTCCAACCAGATAATAAGACCTTTTTGCGCCATAAGCAGTTGCTGCACGTTCTTGTGCCTGCTTCAATATCCCTTCAGCATGGTGCAAATTATCAAAGCCATCAATCTCAGTAATATCTATGCTACGCATATATGCCAATGGATCTTGCGACCATGCCAGACTCTCGTCTACATTACTGCTACGCTTATGACCGGGCATATGATAAGGATAGTAATCAGACTGCCCATACTCTATTAACTTGTTATATAAGCTCGTCTTCTCCATCTTCCCTTCGCCCTTCCCGACTTTCTTATGCCTATTATCACCCAAGTCCCATTCATCTGAATAGTAATGTCCGCTATGATTATGTTACTGTTCACTCCGTGACCAGCAACGATTGATTTCTGCATGCTAATTCGCTTCGCGAAGCAGAAATCAACTCCTGAATCACATTCTCACGCAGCCCGACAGCAAGTGTCTGGCTGCTGTGCGAACAGTAACATAATTATAATCGATTCTTCCAAATAACGCAAGTTGACAGGATAATTTTATGAAGGTATAATCAAATATATAATAACAGTTTAGACGCGGAGGTGCAAATGTCTTACAAAATTTTAAAAATAGATCCTTATCTCGCTCCTTTCGAGAAGGATATAAACCTCAGAATGGAATATTATAAACAAAAGAAAAAAGAATTGCTTGAAAAAAAGAGCAAATTAATAGACTTGGCGAATGGACACAAATACTTCGGCTTTCATCGTACCGAAAACGGATGGGTATACCGTGAATGGGCTCCCGCAGCCGATAAAATGTTTTTGACAGGCGATTTTAATGACTGGAATGTAACTTCTCATCCTATGACACGCCTGGATAACGGCATCTTCGAAATTTATATTTCCGGTCAGGACACCCTTAAATCGGGACAAAAGGTTCAGGCCATCGTCATCAGTAATGGTCGAGAGCTTCGCCGTATTCCTCTCTATGCCACCCGCGTAGTGCAGGACCCTGTGACTTACCTTTGGTGTGCCGAGCTCGAAGAACCGAATTACACATTCCAATGGACCGATGGTGGCTTTAAACCCGAAAAATCTCCTCTTATTTACGAATGCCACATCGGTATGTCCGGAGAGGAATACAAAGTAAGCTCCTACCGTGAATTCCAGGATAATGTACTTCCACGTATTAAGTCACTAGGCTACAACACCATTCAGATTATGGCCATTATGGAGCACCCTTATTATGGCTCTTTCGGATATCAGGTATCCAACTTTTTTGCAGCCTCCTCTCGTTACGGCACCAGTCAGGAGCTGCGAGAGCTGATTAATACAGCGCACAGTATGGGGATTGCCGTACTGCTTGACGTAGTACATTCTCATGCTGTAAACAACACCAACGAGGGTATCAATGAATTTGATGGTACAACCTATCAGTTTTTCCACGAAGGGGAAAAGGGTAATCACAGTGCCTGGGGCACCAAATTGTTTAATTATGGAAAAAATGAAGTACTTCACTTCCTGCTTTCAAATTTAAAATATTGGATGGAAGAATTTCACTTTGACGGGTTCCGATTCGACGGTGTCACCTCCATGCTGTATCATGACCACGGTCTTGGAAGTGCTTTTACAGACTATAGAATGTACTTTTCTATGAATACAGATACGGATGCTGTCACCTACCTGCAGCTTGCCAATGAGCTCATTCATGCACTAAATCCTCAAGCCATAACCATTGCCGAGGATATGTCCGGTATGCCGGGTATGTGTATCCCTATTCGCGATGGCGGCATAGGCTTTGATTATCGACTTTCCATGGGAGTCCCTGATTTATGGATTAAAACCCTAAAGGAAAGCACAGACGAAGCCTGGGATATGTTTAAGCTTTGGCACGAATTAACAGGTCGTCGCCCACAGGAAAAGACCATCGGTTATGCAGAATCACACGACCAGGCTCTGGTTGGCGACAAAACCCTGATGTTCCGCCTTTGCGACGCAGAAATGTACACCAGCATGAGCAAGGACACTCCAAGCATTGTGATTGACAGAGGCATGGCACTCCACAAAATGATACGTCTGGTCACCGCCTCCCTTGCCGGTGAAGGCTACCTTAACTTTATGGGTAATGAATTCGGACATCCTGAATGGATAGACTTCCCTCGTGAGGGCAATAACTGGAGCTATCATTACTGCCGCCGTCAATGGAGTCTGGCTGATAACGATTTGCTTCGATATGGCAGCCTGCAAGCCTTTGATAAGGCCATGATTTCCCTACTAAAGAAAGAGCACCTGCTGAGTAAGAAGGCTACCTCTCTTTGGACAGGCCAAAACGAAAAGACACTGATTTACGGCAAAGGTAATGTGGTATTTGCTTTTAATTTTCATCCTACACAATCCTTCGATGGCTATTTTATCCCAGTACATGAGGAAGGCACCTATGCTGTTATTCTTTCTACAGACGATGAACAGTTTGGAGGGCCAAATCGTATTGATACCGACTATCGTTACCAAACCATAAAGATAAACGGACAGACAGGCTTTAAGTGCTATCTCCCATCCCGAAGTGCACTTGTGTTAAAGAAAGTATCCAGGAAGCGCAAAACTTCATAAATACAAAAGGCGGCAACCAGATATCTCATAACCGGTTGTCGCCTTTTCCTAGCTTTAAAGTCATTCCTTTATTTGATACAAAGACCTCTTTACAGTGTTTTATTTCTCCAGCACTTTCTTTAACAGCTCATTGTTTTCTCTTAACAGCTCGTTTGTAATCTGTGCGTCAGTAGGACCTGCCGGTGCCTTTGGTGCTTCTTCCTTTTTATGCATCCTGTTTATTAATTTAACAATAGCAAATACAACAACTGCAACTAACAAGAAGTCCACAATGCTCTGAATAAACTTACCATAGTAAATAGCACTCTCTGCTGTTGTCTCTGTAGCAGGCTCGATTACATACTTAAAGTTCTCAAAGCTAGTACCACCAATCAGCATACCAATGGCAGGCATCATCACATCATTTACCAGAGAGGTTACAATCTTGGTAAAGGTAGAACCCATAATAACACCGACTGCCATGTCCACTACGTTACCGCGTGAAATAAATTTTTTGAATTCGTTCATTAACGCTTTCATCTTTTGTTGTCTCCTTTGTAATTAGAATTATTTTTAAAAAAGGCAGAGACAAAAGTACCTCTTCCTGTCTCTGCCTGATTGTCTAAAGTATTACATTTTAACTTTGTCTAACTTCCAGATATTCTGCGCGTACTCTTCAATAGTTCTGTCGGAAGTAAACTTACCACAAGAAGCTGTATTAAGCATAGCCATCTTTGCCCAACGCTTTTCGTCACGATATGCCTTCTCTACTTCAGCCTGTGCAGCCGCATAAGCCTTGAAGTCCTTAAGGATAAAATAAGTGTCTGCTCTACGTCCACCGTCATGCTCTAAAAGGCTGTTGTATAATGGTCTGAACAATTCAGGATCCTGCGGAGAATATGTGCCATTGATTAACTGCATCAATACTCTGCGGATATCATCATCTAAGTTAAATATCTGCTTTGGATCATAACCACCATTGTTCTCGTAATTAATAACCTCATCGGCACTCAAACCAAAGATAAAGGCATTTTCAGCGCCAACCTCTTCTACGATTTCCACGTTAGCACCATCCATGGTACCCAGTGTAGGAGCACCATTTAACATAAACTTCATGTTACCGGTACCGGAAGCCTCCTTGGAAGCGGTAGAAATCTGCTCAGAAACATCTGCTGCTGCAAAAATCCATTCTGCATTGGATACACGATAGTTCTCAATAAATACCACCTTAAGCTTGCCATTAATAGACGGGTCATTATTTACCACGTCTGCAACGGAATTAATCAGCTTAATGGTTAATTTTGCAGTATGGTATCCTGCTGCTGCCTTAGCACCAAAGATAAAGGTTCTTGGATAGAAATCCATGTTTGGATTGTCCTTTAACTGGTTGTATAAATACATAACATGTAAAATATTTAACAACTGGCGTTTATACTCATGAAGTCTCTTAACCTGTACGTCAAAGATAGAGCGAGGATTAACCTCAACACCATTGTGCTCTAAGATGTACTTAGCAAGGCGCACTTTATTCTGATACTTAATGTTCATGAATTCGTGCTGAGCCTTTTCATCATCTACATATAATTTCAGCTTTTCAATCTTTTCAAGATTTGTAATCCATTCATTACCAATATGGTCTGTTACCCACTTAGCCAATAATGGATTGCCGTGTAATAAGAATCTACGCTGTGTAATACCGTTTGTCTTGTTGTTAAACTTCTCCGGCATCATCTGGTAGAAATCTTTTAATTCCTGATTCTTTAAAATTTCGGTATGAAGTCTTGCAACACCGTTTACAGAATAGCCTGCTGCAATTGCAAGGTGTGCCATCTTCACCTGACCATCATAAATGATAGCCATTTTACGAACCTTTTCAAAATCACCAGGATACTTAGCCTGAATTTCATTTACAAATCGACGGTTGATTTCCTCCACAATCTGATAAATACGTGGCAGCAATCTGCTAAACAGCTCTATCGGCCACTTTTCAAGTGCCTCTGCCATAATGGTATGGTTGGTATATGCACAGGTCTTGGAAGTAACTTCCCATGCTTCATCCCACTCTAATTTGTATTCATCCATTAAAATACGCATAAGCTCCGCCACTGCTACCGTCGGATGAGTATCGTTCAACTGGAAAGTAACCTTTTCATGGAACTTGCGGATATCGTCATGCTTCTTCATGTACTTGGCAATTGCTTCCTGCACAGACGCAGAAATAAAGAAGTACTGCTGCTTTAAACGAAGTTCTTTTCCTGCATAATGATTGTCATTCGGATAAAGTACTTCTACGATATTACGAGCCAGATTCTCCTGCTCTACTGCTTTCTTGTAATCACCCTTGTCAAAAGAGTCTAACTGGAAGCATTCTACTGCTTCAGCATCCCAGATACGTAAAGTATTTACAATGCCATTACCATAACCGATAATCGGCAAATCATAAGGAATGGCACGTACAGACTGATAACCCTCCTGTACAAAATGTGCGCGTCCCTTTTCATCTACACGGGTAGTTACATAACCGCCAAATTTAACTTCCTTTGCATATTCGCTTCTGCGAAGCTCGAAAGGATTGCCATCTGCAAGCCATACATCCGGCACCTCCACCTGGAAACCATCGCGAATTTCCTGTTTGAACATACCATAGCGATAGCGGATACCACAGCCATATGCCGCATAATTTAAGCTAGCCAGAGAATCCAAAAAACATGCTGCCAGACGACCCAAACCACCATTACCAAGTGCCGCATCCGGCTCCTGATCTTCAATTACGTTTAAGTCAATGCCAAGCTCATCAAGGGCTTCCTTGACCTCTTCATAAGCCTGTAAGTTTATTAAGTTGTTGCCAAGGGCTCTACCCATCAAAAATTCCATGGACATATAATAAACAATCTTTGGATCCTGCTCATCATATGCCTTTTGGGTTGCAAGCCAGTTATCAATAATTGTATCTTTTACGGCATAGGAAACAGCCTGAAAAATCTGCTGCTTCGTTGCCTCATTTAAAGTTTTACGATATAAAGTTTTTACGTTAGCTTCTACTTCCTTTTTGAAAGCTTTTTTATCAAATTTAAGATTTTTGTTCGCCATTAAAAACCTTCCTTTTCATTAATTTTAACATGCCGTCTACACACGCTCTATAGCAATGGTCACGGTCTCCCCATTTACATTCCATTCCTTTGAAATTGTGAGTTCCTCATCAGCTTCCATACTGTCAGCCAGAACCTTGGTAGCAATCGCTTCCTGATTCTTTGCTGCAATATCAGCCAGCTTAGCATTACCGTTAATAGAAACCTTAATATGATCCATAACCTCAAAATCTGCGTCCTTACGCATAGTCTGGATCTTGCTGATTATCTCGTATACAAAGCCCTCTTCAATAAGCTCAGGAGTCAGATTGGTATCTAATACAACGGTAACTGTATTGTCAGCCTCTGTAGCATAGCCTTCCTTCTGCTTCATGTCAATAAGCAGGTCTGCTTCCGTCAAGACAACTTCTACGTCACCTACCATAAACTTAATTGCACCTTCACTCTTCAAATCAGCATATGCAGCATTACCATCTAAAGATGCCAACTGCTTCTGAATACCGCCTAACTGCTTGCCATATTTAGGACCTACGGTGCGCAACTGTGGCTTAAAGGTATAGGTTGTAAAGGAAGAAACATCCTCTGTAAATACAACCTTTTTCACATTTAATTCTTCTGCAATAATATCTAAGTAGAACTGGTCTAATACAGCAGGTGCCTTCACAATCATCTCACCAATCGGCTGACGATTCTTGATGTTGGCAGTGTTTCTGCATGCACGACCCATTACTACAATCTTAAGAAGCTCTTCCATGTCTGCTTCTAACTTGGCATCAATCATGGACTCATCTGCGATCGGGAAGTCACACAAATGAATACTTTCCGGAGCATCCTTGTCGATAGAACGAACCAGATTCTGATAAATTTCTTCAGTCATAAACGGAATCATTGGTGCTGCACATTTACACAAAGTAACAAGTGCTGTGTACAGAGTCATGTAAGCATTAATCTTATCCTGCTCCATACCCTTTGCCCAGAAACGCTCACGGCTGCGGCGTACATACCAGTTACTCATATCATCTACAAATTCCTGTAATGCTCTTGCTGCTTCAGGAATACGATAATTTTCAAGGTTGGAATCGACCGCCTTAATCAAAGTATTTAACTTGGATAACAACCACTTATCCATTACAGGCAGCTTGTCGTATTCCAAAGTATACTTGGTTGCATCGAAATTGTCAATATTCGCATAAAGTACAAAGAATGCGTAGGTATTCCATAAGGTACCCATAAACTTGCTGCGTCCTTCTGTAACAGCCTTATCATGGAAACGATTTGGTAACCATGGCGCAGAGTTAATATAGAAGTACCAGCGAATAGCATCTGCACCGTGTGTATTTAATGCGTCAAACGGGTCTACCGCATTACCCTTGGACTTACTCATCTTCTGTCCGTTTTCGTCCTGAACATGACCAAGCACGATAACATTTTCATAAGGTGCTTTATTGAATAACAAAGTAGACTCTGCCAGTAAGGAATAGAACCATCCACGAGTCTGGTCTACTGCCTCAGAAATAAACTGTGCCGGGAACTGAGCCTCAAATAATTCTTTATTTTCAAAAGGATAATGATGCTGAGCAAAAGGCATAGCACCACTGTCAAACCAGCAGTCAATAACCTCCGGCACACGCTTCATAGTGCCTCCACACTCCGGACACTTGATAGTGATTTCGTCAATATATGGTCTGTGAAGCTCTACCGTAAGTGCCTCGTCATTGCCGCTCATTTCCTTTAATTCCTGACGGCTGCCGATTGCATGAAGCTTACCACACTCCTTACACTCCCAAACGTTGAGTGGTGTGCCCCAGTAACGGTTACGGGAAATACCCCAATCCTGGATATTCTCTAACCAGTCGCCAAAACGTCCCTTACCAATAGACTCAGGAATCCAGTTGATGGTATTGTTGTTGCGGATTAAGTCTTCCTTCACAGCAGTCATCTTGATGAACCAGGATTCACGTGCATAGTAAATAAGCGGCGTATCACATCTCCAGCAGTGAGGATAGCTGTGCTCAAACTTCGGAGCATCAAATAATAAACCGTCCTTCTCTAAATCTACTAATACTAACGGATCTGCTTCCTTCACAAACTTGCCGGCATATGGGGTTTCCTCTGTCATTTCACCCTTGCCGTTTACAAACTGAACAAATGGTAAATCATAACGTGCACTTACGCGGTTATCGTCTTCACCAAATGCAGGAGCAATATGAACAACACCGGTACCATCCGTTAATGTAACATAAGTATCACAAACTACAAAATGGCCTTTCTTGCGCTGCTTTGCTACAAAATCACCAGTGCATGCGAAAAGCGGTTCGTATTCCTTGTATTCTAAATCCTTACCTGTAAAGGTCTCCAGAACTTCATAAGCCTTGATACCTTCTTCTTCGTTGGCAAACTTGCCAAGAACCGTATCTAATAAAGCCTCTGCCATGTAATAGGTGTAACCATCTGCAGACTTCACCTTGGCATAGGTTTCATTCGGGTTTACACAAAGACCCACGTTACTTGGTAAGGTCCAAGGGGTGGTGGTCCATGCTAAAATATATGCATCTTCGTTCTTAACCTTGAAACGAACAATTGCAGAGCGTTCCTTGACATCCTTATAGCCCTGTGCTACCTCATGGCTTGACAGAGGAGTACCACAACGAGGACAGTATGGTACAATCTTAAAGCCCTTGTATAACAAGCCTTTGTCCCAGATAGTCTTTAATGCCCACCATTCAGACTCGATGAAATTATCATGGTAAGTTACATATGGGTCATCCATATCGGCCCAGAAGCCAACGGTACCGGAAAAATCCTCCCACATACCTTTGTATTTCCAAACACTTTCCTTACACTTATCAATAAATGGATCCAAGCCATATTCTTCAATCTGCTCCTTGCCATCTAAGCCTAAAAGCTTCTCAACCTCCAGCTCTACAGGCAGACCGTGGGTATCCCAACCGGCCTTACGAGGAACCATGTAGCCCTTCATCGTGCGATATCTTGGAATCATATCCTTGATAACACGCGTCAATACATGGCCAATATGTGGCTTGCCATTTGCGGTCGGAGGGCCGTCATAAAAGGTATATGTCGGGCAGCCCTCACGCTGCTTCATACTTTTTCTAAAAATGTCATTATCGCTCCAAAATTTCTCGGTAGCTTTTTCACGCTCTACAAAGTTTAAATTAGATGATACTTTGTTGTACATGTCTTTTCTTTCCTTTCTCTTAGATATCAAGCGGATATTCCGCTTCAAGTTGTAAAATAAAAAAGGGCCTCCTTCGTAAAAGGATGAACCCATAAATTCATTATACCACCTATTACGCATACTCCCCGATTGAACGGTTTTATATGTTGTCTGGTAACGGCAGACCACCGGTCTAAGGCTAAACATAAAACGTATAATCTCCCGCCATGCTTCACCCGACTGCTCAGAAGTGATTTTCACACCTTGCTTACTCACACCGGGCTTCCACCATCCCCGGCTCGCTGCAGCTTTCCACAAAGGCTACTGTCTTCCTCAACGCATTGATTTATCTAATATATTGATTATAGTGACTTTAGGCGGATTTGTAAAGCCCCAATTTTTCAAAAATACCCAAAAAAGAGAAGAAAACCCGCTACAGGTAATCTTCTCTTTTATAAAGCTTTACATATCAAGCACCAGATGTCTCGGCTGTCCGGTAATCATAATCGGAGAGATTTCAGCCTGTATCAATGGTCGGATGTAATTTATCATCTCATTGCTAACGTATGTACCATCATCAATAATCCATTCTAAAGGAACCTTTTTCTCAATATTGGCAATTTTATGTACGTCATAAATTCCCGTGGTGCAGATGTAAGGATCTGTAGACACTCTGTCTAAGGTCACCATTTTGCCTGTTTCTCCTTCAAATGCAGCCTTAACAGCAGAACCCCCTACCTGATAAGCCTCTGTCACATCCACACGGGAGTTCATATGACCGGCACATCTCTGCAAAGAGGACAATTCAATTGCTCTGGTCTTACAACCATACTTAGTTGCCAACAAAGAAGCCAGATACTTTGCTGTACCGCTTAACAGCTTGTGACCGAAAGCATCCACATACTCTGTGTGATTGGTAAGCTCGAATACATACTTACCATCTGCCGTCTTTACGCCTTCTGATACTGCAATTACAACGGATTTCTTTTTTTCAAACAACTGACCAACTCTTTCTACAAACTTCTCCACATCGAATGGAACCTCCGGCAGGTAAATCAGGTCCACACCTTCACAGTCCTCTCCCTCTGCCAGTGCCGCAGCACCTGCCAGCCAGCCTGCATTACGTCCCATTACCTCAACAATAGTAGCGCACTTCATATCATACACCAAACCATCACGAATCAATTCCTTCATGACAGAGGCAATATACTTTGCTGCGCTGCCAAAGCCCGGAGTATGATCCGTAACTGCAAGGTCGTTGTCAATAGTCTTTGGAACACCCATAAAGCGAATCGGACTACCATTTAAAATAGCATAATCGGAAAGCTTCTTAATGGTATCCATGGAGTCATTACCGCCAATATAGAAAAACGCATCGATTTCATATTCTTCCAAAATCCCAAATATTTTGTCGTACATTTCTCCATTTTCCCTGATTTCAGGAAGCTTGAAGCGGCAGGAGCCTAAATAAGAAGAAGGGGTCCTTTTTAAAAGCTCAACGTTCAAATCAGAACCAAGTTTTTCATCCAAGTCAATAATATGCTTATCCAAAAATCCCTGAATACCATGGCGCATGCCATAAACCTTCTTTGCACCCAAATCCTTGGCAGTCTTGTACACACCGGCTAAGCTTGCATTAATAACTGATGTTGGTCCGCCGGACTGTCCTACAATTACGTTTCTAATCATTTCTCTAATCCTCCTATGGCTCTTTCAATATTAATTTATTGAATGCCTGAAATCATTATAGCACATTATCGCAGCTCTCATCAATGTAAAAAGTAGAAATTATTGGTATTTTCATTGACTAATTTTATAAATAGAGCTACAATTTACATGTTATTAAATTAACAGGCTTTTACCAAAAGTCTTTTTACGAGGAGAATAGTTATGGACAGACAAAATCTTACATTACTAACTGACTTATATGAGCTTACTATGATGCAGGGTTATTTTTGCAATAAAACTGCTAACGAAACCGTAATTTTTGACTTATTTTATCGTTCCAACCCTTGTGGTAACGGCTATTCCATTATGGCCGGACTGGAACAAGCCATCAAATACATCAAGGAACTGCATTTCACCAGAAATGATATTGAATATCTGCGCTCTTTAAACATGTTTGACGAGAGTTTTCTCGATTATCTGGGCGATTTTAAATTTACCGGTGATATATATGCCATTCCGGAGGGCACGGTTATCTTTCCAAGAGAGCCCCTAGTAAAGGTTATTGCTCCTATTATGGAAGCTCAGCTGGTAGAAACAGCGCTTTTAAATATTATTAATCACCAATCCCTGATTGCTACTAAGGCAGCCCGTGTCTGCTACGCTGCAAAGGGCAATGGGGTAATGGAATTCGGACTCAGACGTGCACAGGGCCCGGATGCCGGTATCTACGGTGCCAGAGCAGCCATGATTGGCGGTTGTATCGGTACCAGCAACGTACTGGCAGGAGAGCTTTTTGACGTACCTGTAAAAGGCACACATGCTCACAGCTGGATTATGAGTTTTCCGGATGAATACACAGCCTTCAAGACCTATGCTGATATTTATCCACAAGCCTGCACCTTGCTTGTGGATACTTATGATACTATTAAGAGCGGTGTTCCAAATGCCATCCGCGTATTTTCCGAGATGAGAGAAGCCGGTATTCCACTCAAAAATTACGGCATCCGTCTGGATAGCGGTGACCTTGCTTATCTTTCCAAAAAAGCACGCAAAATGCTGGATGATGCCGGATTTACCGATGCTGTCATCTCCGCAAGTAACGATTTGGACGAGTACTTAATTGAATCTTTAAAGGCTCAAGGTGCGGCTATCACCTCCTGGGGTGTTGGTACCAACCTGATTACCGCCAAGGACAATCCTGCATTTGGCGGTGTGTACAAGCTGGCTGCTATTCAAGATAACGAAGGAAACTTCATTCCAAAGATTAAGCTCTCCGAGAATACGGAAAAAGTTACCAATCCGGGAAATAAGAAGATTTATCGTATTTACGACAAAGAAACCGGCAAGATTAAAGCAGATTTGATTTGTATGGATGATGAAGTCTACACCGAAGACCAGACCATGAAGCTTTTCTCTCCAAGCGAGCCTTGGAAAAAGACCAAGCTTGCACCGGGCACCTATACCCTGCGTGAATTAATGGTTCCGGTATTTAAACAGGGAGAATGCGTTTACGAATCACCAAAGGTTATGGACATCCGTGCATACTGCTTGAAGGAGCAGGATACTCTTTGGGAAGAAACCAAGCGTTTCGTAAATCCGCACAAGGTTTACGTGGACTTATCCCAGAAGCTTTATGATACCAAGATTGCTCTTTTAGATGAAATGGGCGAAAAATAATAAAATTTAATTCAAAAAGACGATATAACGTCCAAAACCTCCTGCGAAATATTTTATAATTTAAGAAAAATATTTCACAGGAGGTTTTTATGTTATTACCCAAAAGACTATATAAGCTGAGAAAAGAGCGTAATATGACTTTACAAGCGCTTTATTTACAAACAGGTATTTCTATGGGTGCACTATCTGCTTATGAAACCGGCAGATATGCTCCGTCTATTGAAAATCTGTGTAAGCTTGCGGATTTTTATGGAGTATCTTTGGATTATTTATTGGGACGAGAATAGCCGGTATTTATTAGAAAAGCTACCTGCTATCTATCCCTTTAAAATCTTCATTATTATGTCATAATTCTCCGGCTGATGGGGGAAAGTGCAGTTTGTACATACCTTAATCACTTTCCCCTCTTTTTCCAAATATCTCGGATTTCCCGGGCAGTTTTCTTTATTGTATAAAGGACAATAACAGAACAAACAATTAAACTCGTTCAAACCCTTGTGACACGGAAAATATTTACACTGATTATTTTCAAAAAAACGATATGAATTTTCCATAAATTTAGGCTCCCATTCTTTCCATATATTTTCTTGCTTTCTCCACAAAATTCTGAGCAAATACCGGATTAGAAGGATAATAAAGATGTGGAAAACCAAGCCAGTAATTCTCTCCTGCCATTACGCAGGAATAACTTCTTTCTGTCACAGGTTTAATTGCCAAACAATCATTACCGTTATCGGTACTGTCAAAATGATGAAATTCATGCCCACGTATTCTTTCTCCCTTCGGTAGAAAATGGCTCTGTTTTTCCTCCATCTCAATATATCCAAAGCGGACCAGCTTGCCTGTATAGTGACATATCCCCGGAAGTACGTCGACCATTGAGAAACCGTCACCTGTTTTATCCACAATCGCAGAATGTAAATACATAAAACCGCCGCACTCAGCTACTACAGGCATTCCGGTATCTATTGCACTCTTTATATTTGCCAGCATCTGTACATTTTCAGCAAGTTCTTTTGCATATAATTCCGGATATCCGCCTCCAATAAGAAGTCCGCTACAGCCGTCCGGTAATTCCTTATCATGAAAAGGTGAAAAATATTTAATTTTTGCTCCCATCTCCTGCAACATTAGGAGATTATCCTCATAATAAAAACAAAAGGCTTCATCCTTTGCCACAGCAATCACTGGGCTGTCAAAACTAGCTGTAATTTCCGTCTGTCCCAAATTACAAGTCAGCTCCTCTGCCTGCTCTGCTATTTTTGTAATTTTTTCCACAGAAACCGTTTTCTCAAATTCTTTAGATACCTTTTGCAGTTGTTCCTTTATATTCTCTATTTCATCCGGCATGGTCAATCCCAAGTGCCTGCTTTCAATGTGAAACTCTTTATATTCCGGGAAATAGCCTACTACAGGAATTGGCAATTCCTCTTCTGCCAAAGGCTTTATTATTTCATAATAGGACTTTGACATTCTGTTTAAAATAACTCCTTTAATCAGCTGTTCCTTATCATATACCAGAAATCCGGCAATTAAAGGGATTACAGATCGCCCCATTCCTTTCGCATCCACCACAAGAATAATTGGAGTTTTGGTCACTTTAGCCAAATGATAGGAGGAACCCTCTTCCCGAATACCGCCTAAACCATCAAACAAACCCATGACACCTTCCAGAACCGCAAAATCCGCTTCTGTCCTATTCTTCAAAAATAGCGCTTTTGTTTCTTCCTCATCCGTAAAAAAAGTATCCAGATTTTTGGAAGGAATATCAATCACTTTCTTATGAAACATAGGATCAATATAGTCCGGCCCACATTTATAAGAAACCACCTGCTGCCCATTATTTTTCAGGGCCTGCAGCAAAGCGCAGGTAATTGTAGTTTTTCCGCTTCCGCTTTTGGGCGCAGCAAGCATAACTCGTTTAACTTTCATTTCTTCACCACTATTTCTATCCGTTATTTCGGGTATTGTCCGCAAGACCGAACTACCGGAAGTCAAATACACATATCCAGACCGGATTCTCTGCCTGCATCAAATGATACTGTCCGGCTTTCTTTGACCTGCTGACCTGTACCTGTACAATCTCTTCATTTTCTATCGGATACAAAGCTAATACTTCTCTGATTTCACAAATAGTTTCCATACTGATTGCATTAATAACAACTCGCATCTTAGAATTTTTCTGATACAAGACATCCAGAATTGCCTTCATCCTGCCGCTGCTTCCTCCTATAAAGGCATGGGTAGGAACCGGCAACTCGTCCATACCGGCAGGTGCTTCTGCTTTAACCACAGATATATTTTGAAGTTTAAACTTCTCTTTATTTTTTTCTATCAGGGAAATCGCCTCTTCTTTTCGCTCAATTGCAAATACCTGAATATCATCTGACAAACCTGCAATTTCTACCGCAATAGAACCCGTTCCGCTTCCGATATCATACACAACAGCATCCTTATGTAACTTCAATTTACAAATACTGATTTCCCGTACTTCTTCCTTGGTCATAGGCACTTTATCACGGATAAACTCCCCATCAGCAATTCCATGTGTCAGCTCCTTATTTTTTGCATATGGATTCTTAATACAACAAGTATATAATCCCTCTTTGCTAATTTTGCAACATTCCTCAGGAGTAAGTGATATAATCTCCTGCTCAGGATAAGACAACTGATATCCTACCATAATTTCGCATTCAGTCAATTCTGCCTCTGACAAAAGCTTACCCAGTTTATTTACATCCTTTGCACCGGACATAAGCATAAAAGTTTTCTTTTCCCTTTTAATTCTGCGAACCAGATTGGTCAGTCTTTTGCCGTGCATGCTGCATACCGCAGCATCGTGATAGCTCTCTCCGATGCATGCGGAAAGGTACGCAATCGAGGAGATTCCCGGCATTATGCGCACAGTGGCATCCAATGCTCCGGCTGCCACTTCCTCCTGCAATGCCTTATACAAAGCCTGACAACCGCTATAAAATCCGCTGTCCCCCGAAAAAAGAACAACCACTTTTCCGGTTTTCAACGCAAATTCTTTCTCCTGCACTTCCTTCAAATAAAGAATAATCTGCTCCGCCTTATAAAAAGGCTTTTTTTCCAATCTCGGCCGATAATTCGTAAGCATCCGCTCAGCTCCCAGCAAAATGTCTGCATCTTCTATTGCCCGGCTCACTTCCTTTGTCAGGCTGTTTCTGCTGCCCATTCCGATACCTGCCAATACAATCTCCAACTTATTATTCTGTTTGATTCTCCTACCACAGACAACTTCTAACTTACGACAAACTTCACGGAAGGAGTAGCCTTCGTCCTTTTGAGGCTGTCCAATCACATACACCGGAATGCCTGCCCGTTCTGCCGCTTCCAGCTTTTCCCCATATCCACTGGTTTTACCGCTTGCCTTCGTTACCAGACATTTTATCTGATATTGGCGAATCATTGCCTCATTCATCTCTGTGGTAAACGGTCCCTGCAAGGCAAGAATATGTCTGCCGCCTATTCCCTGCTCCATGCAAAGTGTAATGCTCTCAATACCCGGTAATACCCTTACATAAAGCCTGTTCCTTACATTTTCAGACACACAATATTTTGCCAGCTCCTTACTGCCGGTAGTAAGCAATATATTCCCCTCTACAGCTTCCAAAGCTTCTGCGCAGGCTTCGTTGGTATCAAAACAGCTTATTTTTCCGCCTGTACCATCTGTATCGGTTTCCCGTTTTAACCGAAAATAAGGAATGTCCATTCCCTGCACTGCCGCTTTTATATTTTCCGTAATTACCTCTGCGTAAGGATGGGTGGCATCTACCACTGCAGCAAAATTCCCCTCAGCGATATACGCTTTCATCTCTTCCGGGTTCATTCTCCCACAATGTACGCTTGTCAAGGGATGTTCCTTCAGGACAATTTCCCCATATTCTGTTGCAACGCAGATGGTATGAGCTATTCCGGCTGATGCCAGACATTCAGAGAGTTCCCTTCCTTCAGTTGTTCCCGCAAATATCAGTATCTCTTTCAATTTGATAACCTCGTTTTGTAATCAGTTTTCCGTTTACGATTTCAGAACCTGAGTTTCCTACAAATACTGTAGTAAACATGTTAACCTGTGCTTCTCGTAATTCCTTCAAGGTACATGTCACCACCCTGGTGCCTTCCCTTCCGATATTTTCTACGTAGCCACAGGCTCTCTCTTCCTCGATACTACGCAGTAAAATGTCACAGGCCCTCATCAAATAGTCTTTTCTCTTATGGCTGGAAGGATTGTAAATGGCAATTGCAAAATCCCCTTCCGCAGCGGCAGTCAGTCTCTTCTCTATCTTCTCCCACGGTGTCAACAAATCACTTAAACTGATTACACAGAAATCATGATTTAAAGGAGCGCCTAAAACTGCTGCTCCGCTGCTTGCCGCTGTAATACCCGGTATTATTACCAGCTCGGTTTCCGGATATTTCTTTCCGACTTCATACATCAGAGATGCCATACCATAAATACCGGCATCACCACTACATATCAACGCTACCTGCTTTCCTTTGGCAGCTTCTTCAAAGCAGAGCTCACAACGTTCCGTTTCCCGACGCATAGGTGTAGACAGGAACTCTTTTCCGGTAAATCGCTCCCCTAATAGCTTGATATAAACTGTATAGCCAATAATAACATCAGACTGTTCCAAAGCCCGGATTGCTTCCAGTGTCATCATTTCTTCTTTTCCCGGTCCCATTCCTATGACATAGATTTTATTCTTCATCAAATACCACACTCCATTCTCTTTTTGCAATAGCTATAGTCATACCATCCTCAGCATGCTTTTCGTAAACCAATTTTCCACCAAACTGACATGCTTTTAAAGCCGCCCGTTCACAAACATTATCAACACCCACTTTATCCCTTACAAAGGAGGAATGATGAAAGGTACCCTCTACCTGCTGTAGTTGTTCAGACGTATAGGTAATAAAAGGTACATTGTTTTTTCTGCTCCATACAAGGAAGGCTTGCTCATCCTTCTTTTTCTCTATTGAGGTTATTGCCAAAATTTGTTCTGATGAAATCCCAAGCTCCTTCATACTTTTCTCTATCAGAGCCTCAATTTTTTCAGCTTCCTTCCCTCTTCTGCATCCCAAACCTATGATATATTCCCTTGGTTTCAGCAAAATGTCCGCATCAAAGCTTCTTTCTTCTGTAGTTACAACGATTTCAGCAAATTGCTCGGGTGGATAAGCTATCCTTTGTATACCCTGCGGAAGCTTACAGTTTTTACCGATATGTCCTGATTCTATGGATATGGTAATAGTCTTCCCTGCCAGTATCTTGGAGGAAACCTTTGCAATTCCTGCTTTGTTCACGATATGTAATCCATTCTTTTTTGCAAATAAATCCACTGCAAATTTACCGTTAATATCTGTTGCTGTAGTAATGACTGGTACAGCTCCTGTCTTACCTGCAATAAGGCGAGCAATTTCATTTCCACCACCCACATGCCCAGAAAGAATAGGAATTATGTATTCCCCTTTTTCATCCATAACCAGAACCGGACTGTCCTGGAGCTTATCTATAACACTTGATGCAATTGCTCTGACTGCAATCCCACAGGCACCAATAAAAAGCAATGCGTTTTTGGCTTCCATCTGGGTTCTCGCCCACTCACCAATACGTTCTTCCACAAACACGGGACGTTTTTTGTGAACAGTATCTTCACTGTCACTTACCACCAACGAAGCCTCACTGCATTTGGTAAATAATATAATTTCCGCTTCAGCCATTTGGTTCGCAACTCTTTCAGAAAGAAGCATTCCGTTTTTTGTAAAGCTGATAATACTTAAATTCATATTACACTTCCTTCGCCTGTCTGAACTCTGTAGAAAAATCAGGTGCGTACAGCCTTGATTTTCTATAATTTTGATGTGTAATTACTTCACCCACAAGAACTACTGCCAGCTTTGTAATACCATGGGCTGCTGCTGTCTCCTGCAAAGTACCGACAGTACATACATAGGCTTCCTCATCCGGCCAGATCGCTTTATAAACAATTGCAGCCGGTGTTTCATGATGGTATCCTCCGGCAATTAACCTTTCGCTTAATTCCCCCATCATTCCCGTACTTAAATAAATTGCCATGGATGCCTGATGTGCGGCAAAGCTTTCGATACTCTCCTTTGGCGGAACTTTGGTTCTTCCTTCCATTCTGGTAATAATTAGAGATTGCGATACCTCCGGTAATGTATACTCCAAATTCAGGGACGCCGCAGCTCCAAAGCAGGCACTGACTCCCGGACAGCTTTCATAAGAAATTCCATGCTTGTCCAATTCATCCATTTGCTCTCGGACAGCACCGTAAATGCTTGGCTCACCTGTGTGAAGTCTGACGATTGTTTTTGCCTCTGCTTCCCCCTGTCGCATAATCTCAATCACTTCGTCCAAAGTTAGCTTTGCACTATTATGAAACTCACAGCCTTCTTTCGCATAGTTCAACAACTCCGGATTGACCAAAGAACCGGCATAAATAACGATGTCTGCCTGTTCCAACATACGCATTCCCCTCACCGTTATCAAATCTACTGCGCCTGTTCCTGCGCCAACAAAATAAACCATTCTGTAGCCTCCTTACTCTTTGCTAATTCTCCAAATTCATTTGCATACATGATACAATCAATTTGCAATTTTCCTTTTGCCCGCTTATTCAAATAATAACAGATACGTTCCATGGCATATGTCATTACAGCATTCAATTTGCCGCATTCTTCCAAAAGCCGTACTGCTTCTTCAGTGGTAACACAATCTAACATGCGGCACACTTGCTCGTTTTTGACACCACATTTCACAGCAAATGCAGCCAGCAGTTCCATTCTGCAATCACCTTCTTTGGAATGGGTATTCATAATTCCGCCGGCCACCTTAATCAGCTTCCCAATATGACCGGTAAGCAGCATTTTCTGAAACCCCAATTCCACTGCCATGTCAATGGTATCTCCGATAAAATTACTGCATTTAACACTCTTGTCCAAATCATATCCATAGGTCTTTTTCATGAAATCCAGGCCATAATTTCCCGGAGTAACTGCCACATAATCAAAGCCCTGCGCTTTCCTCTGGTTAAGCTCAACCTTGATGGTATCCAGTATTGCCTGATTACTCATAGGTTCCACAATTCCGCTGGTTCCCAATATAGACATACCACCCACAATTCCAAGTCTAGGATTAAAGGTATGTTCTGCCAGCTTTGCTCCCTCCGGCACTGAAATCTCAACCCGCAAACCTCCCGTGTAGTCTGTAATTCTGCAGACCTGCAGCACTTCCTTTTCTATCATTTCCCTCGGAACATGATTAATTGCTGCATTACCTACCGGTTGGTCAAGACCGGGCTTAGTCACTCTTCCTACACCAATTCCGCCATCAATATAAATCCGCTGTTCCTTATTTTCACCCAAAGATACCTTGGCATAAATCAATGCTCCTGTTGTAATATCCGGATCATCCCCACCGTCTTTCTCTACTGCACAGCTGACTTCATTTTCCTTACGATCAATATCCACAATTTGTGCTGTATAGAGAATTCCTTTGGGTGTTTCTATGGTAATTTCTGTTTTCTTCTTTCCGGTTAACAGCATGTAGGCTGCTGCCTTTGAAGCAGCCGCTGCACAGCTTCCCGTGGTAAAACCATATCGCATTTCTTAACACCTCGCTAAGACTTTCCTGTTATTCCCTTCCAAGCTCATATAAAATGGCATTACAAATAGCTGCCGCTACATTGCTGCCGCCCTTTCTTCCACGATTGACAATGTACGGCACATCCGTTTCCATAATCAGTTCCTTGGCTGCTTCCACATTGACAAACCCTACCGGGACACCGATAACAAAGGCCGGCTTCCAGTTACCCCGCTGTATCATTTCATACAATTGAATCAGAGCCGTGGGAGCATTTCCGATGACAAAAATGACCGGTTTCGGAATTTTTGCAGCCTTTTCCATACTGACAGCTGCACGGGTTGTCTTCTGCTCCTTTGCCAAGCGCGCAACCTCTTCATCCGCCATGAAACAATGTGCCTCTCCCCCAAATTTCGCAAGGCTTCTTTTATTGATTCCGGAAAGTGCCATATTCGTATCTGTTACGATATCCGCACCTTCCAGAATCAACTTTTTAGCAACTGCTACGGCATCTTTAGAATACATAAGTGTCTGTGTATACTCAAAGTCTGCACTGGTATGTATTACTCTCTTCGTAACCATCTCCTCATCCTTCGGAAGTTTGATACCTCTCCTGTCAAGTTCTTCAGAAATAATCTCAAAACTCCTCTTTTCAATTTCCTCCGGCAGCAAATGTTCTATTTTACTCAACATATTTCACCTATCGCTTTCAACAACATCTCATTATCCTCTCGGTTCTTTACCGCAATACGATAATACCCTTGGGACAAACCTCTAAAATTCCTACAGTCTCTGATTAATATTCCCTGCTCCAATAAACAATCGTATAACAACTGCTCACTATAAAGCAGAATAAAATTTGCATTACCGGTGAACACCTTAAGCCCCAGTCTTCGCAGGTTTTCTGACAAAAATCGTCGTTCTTCTCTCACATATTCTGCCGTTTTTTCCACAAATGCGGACTGGGCTGCACATACACAGCCTGCTGCCTGCGCAAAGGAAGAAAGATTCCACTCCGGAAGCTGCCTTTCTATCCGTTCAAGAAGTACAGGATTACTACAGACCAAATATCCTAAACGCACTCCCGGAATTGCATATATTTTTGTAAAAGCACGAACAATGATTAAGTTGTCAAGGTATTTTATCTCTGACAACATAGAAGCATTTTCACTGCAGAATTCTACGAAACATTCATCCAATACCACTTGTATACCTTTATCCTTACAATGATAGAGGAGTTTTTTCAGGTACTCCTTATCGGTTAGCTTTCCTGTCGGATTATTAGGATTAGCCAGAAATAAAAGCTCCACCTCCTCGTTAAGTACATTCAAAAACGCATCATCCAGACCAAAACCTGATGCCTCATTCATATTAAAATAGACAATTTCTCCTGAGACTGCTCCTGCCGCATGCTCATATCCATAAAAAGACGGTACTGGAATCACTGTCTTTTTCGGTGTTAATGCATGCACAATTGCCATAAAAAGCTCAGAAGCTCCATTCCCAAAAAGTAAATATTCCTTTGGAATTGACAGCATAGTACCAACTGAATCTTTTAATTTCTCCGCTCTGATATCCGGATATTCACAGCATGCATCTACCGCATCATGCAATGACTGCTTCACTGCTTCCGGCATTCCGAACGGATTTATATTCACAGAGTAATCCAACCATACGTGATTCCTATAAATATCACCACCATGTATTTTTTTCATCTATCATCACTTCCTCCCGGCTTGCCATCCCAGACCGTTTCTCTGCCAACCTTCCACTTCTTCATTTATACTCAAAGCATACACACCACTGCCATCAAAACCAGACATAATATCTCACTCATCCATGCCGTCATATACATCAAATCATTGACACGTTTGATATCTTCATATTCCACTTTTCTCAAGAAATCTCCTATAAATGGCTTTTTTACAATTTTGCCAAAATAGGCCGCATCACCTGCCAACTGTATTCCAAGTGCTCCGGCACACACGGATTCTGTATGCGCAGAATTAGGACTGGCATGCTTCTTTTTATCTCTTTGATAGATATAAAGGGCATTTTTTCCTGAAAAACACTTTCCTCTGCAAAATGCCGCACATATCATAAGATACGCGCTAATCCTTGCAGGAATAAAGTTTACAAAATCGTCCAGCTTTGCCGCAGCTCTTCCAAAGTATAAGTATTTATCATTCTTATATCCTATCATAGAGTCCATTGTGTTTACTGCTTTGTAAATAAAGCCCAATATCGGTCCCCCGAGTGCGGTAAATAGCATCGGGGCAATCACTCCATCTGAAGTATTTTCAGCCACAGTTTCTATTGCTGCTTTAGCAACCCCCTCTTCATTCAAAGCAGCCGTATCTCTGCCTACTATCATAGAAACCGCTTTTCTTGCTTCTTCCAGGTTGTTATTTTTCAGGCACCGATAAACCTTCATACTTTCCACCTTCAGACATTTTGTTGCCAGAATTTGATAGGTCATTATTATTTCCGCCAGAACTCCCACATAAGGATGTAGACTGTATGCCCCCATTAAAATCAATGCAGCTGCCGTAACCGTAATCAGCAACACCGTTACTACAAGCAATATTCCCATATGCAATTCATGCTTTTCATTTCTCGCAGTCTCCTTATTCCTTACAACGTCTTTTCCAAACAGCCTTTTTTCCAACCTTGCAATCAGACTCCCTATCAAACGGATTGGATGTGGCAAATAATAGGGATCTCCCAGGAGTAAATCCAAAAGAAAGCCCAAAAAGAAGGCTATCATATGATATTTCATTGCTCACTTCTCCTATTTCACGTCACTTTTTCTATGTCATTTACAACATCTCTATATTCACGATTTTAGGTTCCGGACCTTTGCCTTTAAGGGTGCAGATATATCCACCGCCATTTGGAACCTGATAATCAAAGTATTCTCCACCATTATATCGGCTCAGCAAAGACATGATTGTACCTCCATGCACAACCAGCCCTACTGTACAAATTACATTCTCATTTTTTTCTGATAGCTGCGAAAGCAATTCCAACATCCTGTGGAGCCCCTTCTCACAACGTAGTACAAATTCCTCCCGGCTCTCCCCCTCCGGGAAAGGGAGCATACCATTGCTGTCAATCCACGCCTGATATCTTTCGTCATCTCGCAACTCTATGTAATTTTTGCCTTCAAAGGCACCAAAATCCATTTCCTCCCATTCCGGTATTACCAAAAGCCGGCAATCCGGATAGAGCATCTGCGCTGTCTCAAGACACCGCTTCATAGGGCTGGAAAACAGATACGCTACCTCCGGATAACGATTTGTTTGCTTAAATTTCAGCAGTTCACATATTCCTTCTTTACTAAGTGATTCCTCTGTTCTTCCCAGATAACAGTGCTCCTTATTTGATTTCGTAGCGCCATGCCGGATCAGTACCAGCGTTATTTGATTTTCTGACCAATTCCACATATTACACGCTCCACCTCTTTGGCACGCCCTGCAAGCTCCACAAGCATTCTGCCTGTCCGCTCTCTATATTCTCTTTCAAATGCATCTATAGGAACAATGCCATTCCCAATTTCATCACTGATAATAATACTATCCGGATATTTCTCCAAAAAAGCTAAAATTTCTTTTTCCGGGAAGCCCCCTTGCAAAATGCGTTCTTTGACCCAGTTATGGAAATGATTTATAATAACTGCCTTTCCTTCCGGCAACGCATCAGCCAATATAGTTCCATCCCACACGATATAATTTTCCCGACCATTTTTTTGCAATATATAATTTAATTTTCCCTGTGCATATCCACCGATGACCAGTTTCATTCCCTGTTCCTCTATACCAAAATGTTAAGCACGGCAGCTGCCACCACCATACATCCTTCACTGATTAATACAAAATACCCTGCTGTGTCTCCCGTAATTCCGCCAAGCTCTTTTTTACAGCGGCAGTAATAATATGCAAATGCGCACAGTGCTGCTGCCACTATGATACTTCCTGCGTATATTGACTGCAGCAGCATAAATCCAATACAGGCTGCGCTTTGCAGATATAACGCTCCCCTCACAATTCTCTTCTGAGAATTACTTGCAAAAAGATATAGCAGTCCATCCCTCTTGGCAGAAGGAAATGAAACAACACCAATTCCGCTGAGACAACGTGCCAAAAAGAAACCTGCGCAGACAATCCTTAATATGCCTTTATCCTGAATCTCTGAAAATAAACCCAGGTAAATCAAGCCATATACCATCAACATAATAACTGCAAAAGCCCCGATATGAGAATCCTTTAAAATCTCCAGTTTCTTTTCCTTAGGCTGATAAGAATGGAATGCATCCATGGTATCCATAAAGCCATCCACATGAAAGCCTCCTGTAATCAGTAAAGGAATTGCTGCACCAACCAGCGTATAGCATAATATTCCCATCTCATACTTTGCACAAAATATACTCCACAAATATACAGCACCACCTATTACCGCCCCAATCCATGGAAAAAAACAGAGCATATATTTCATATCCTCTTCCTTCCATTCAAACTGTGGAACGGGAATTTTAGAATATATAGAAAATGCAATAAAAAAAGATTTTATTATCTGCATGTTATTTTCCTTCCTTTATGGTAAGCGGAATTCCCACAACTACCTCTACTACTTCATCAGCCATGAGCGCAAGCTTTTCATTAATGTTTCCGATAGCCCGAATATATTCCATAGTAGTCGCATCATAGGTAATACCATCTTCGAATACATTATTCGTAACAATCACCAGATGCTTCAGTCCTCTGCTTAACAACTCTATTTCTCTGATAATCTTTTTCGTTACCGCTTGTTCAGACTTTGGTATTTCCTCCGAAAACATCTCGTTTGCAACGAGATTAGACATGCACTCCAACAGTGCAGTTGAATCTACCTGCTTGCCTTCTGTCTCTTCTTCTGGTTTATCCGCTTGTAATTTCTCTATCTTTTTCAACACTTCATGAATAGACAACGTCTGTTCAATAGTAACAAATCCTTTACCATTTCTAAGCTTTTGATGTCTTTCTACCTTGGCCTGCCCTTCCTCACCAAAGACCTGCATGGTAGCAAGATAGTACTTGTGGCAGCCTTCAGAAAGCATACCGATGCACTCTTCCGCATAAGCGGATTTTCCACTGCCACTCCCCCCGGTAATCAATGTTATCATTTTGTCTCATACCTCTTATACTGTTCTATCTGAATATCTGAAAAGGTCATTCGGTCATTGTAAATACACAAAGCCATATCCAATAAAGGAAACAACATAACAGCTCCCGTACCTTCTCCTAATGCCAGTCTTCCATCAATGATTGGCTCTATTTCCAGCTCTTTGGCCAGCCATTCTATTGCTGGTTCCTTTCCCTTATGGGAAGGTATAAGATATACTTTTATTCCGGGTACTATCCGTTCTGCAAGAAGGGCAGCCACCATACTGATGACACCATCCAGTACAATCGGCACATGATAAAGTGCCCCACCAATACAGACGCCTGCAAGTCCTGCCATATCAAGACCTCCGACCGTTGCTAAAATAGTTAATGCATCTGCATTATTCAGATCATATTTTTCAATTGCTTCTGCAATGATTTGCTGCTTGTGAAGAAGCCCCGCATCACTAAGTCCGGCGCCTCGTCCGGTAACCTCGGACACTTCGCATTTTAGCAAAGCTGCTGCAACAGCGCTGCTGGTGGTAGTATTTCCTATACCCATCTCTCCTGTTGCCAGAATACGATAACCTGCCTGTTTACATGTGAAGACCATATCTATGCCGGCAAAAATTGCCCGAATAGCTTCTTCCTCCGTCATAGCAGGTTCCTTCCTAAAATTTCCGGTACCACTCCTTATTTTTTGGTTTAATACTCCTTGTATGAATTCTGTTCCATTAATGCCAATATCTACAGGAATGGTATCTGCACCAATTGCTTCAGCCATTCTTCCCACTGAGGATTTTTTCTCGCCCATTTTCTTCGCAACTGCAATTGTAACCTCTTGACCGGACTGACTGACACCTTCTTCTACAATTCCATTATCAGCGCACATGATAATAACGGCTTTTCTGGAAATATCGATTCTGTCCGTGCCGGTAATTGCACCTATCTGCGCTGTCAGAGTTTCAAATCTTCCCATACCATCAATCGGTTTTGCTACAGAATCCCAATTTCTTAAAACCTGCCTTCTGACTTCTTCATCAGGTGCTTCAATTTTAAGTTGGTCCAATTCTTCTCTTGTGAATTTATTCCAAACGAGCTTCTCTGAGCATTCCATAGATTTCCTCCATATTCAGATACTCTCTCAAAGTATCTGCCAGTTTATCATACTGTTTTTCTTTAAAGATCTGATAATCCTCAAACACTCCATCCTCTAATTCAATTCCCTTTTTCGATGCCAATGCCTTTACAATGGCAGTTGCTATACCGCTTTGGTCGAACAATCCGTGTACATATGAACCGTAAACATTCTTGTTACTACCGGATGCTGCTATGACGAGTTCCCCTGCGTTATTCTCTTTTTGCTGTTCTTCTTCCCCTTGTCTGTCCGCGGATGCCTCGTTTTCCACCAGACCTGTCTGTCCCATATGTATTTCATAACCATGGAATGAACACCCTGAAAGCACAGTAAATATTCCTTCCAGTTCATTTACCACACCTTCCACCTGACAACGCTTCTTTTCTTTTCTTAATGTAGTTGAAACAGGCAACAGCTCCATACCACGCAGACTGCCTCCTTCTTCCACACCATCAGGGTCATCAATCCGGCAGCCAAGCATCTGATAACCTCCGCAAATTCCGAAAACAGGGACATCCTCTGCCAACTTCTTAACCGCAGCTTCCAAACCATTTTGCCGCATCCATTTTAAATCTCCCATAGTATTCTTGCTTCCCGGCAGGAAAACCAAATCAGGATGATGCAATTCGCTTACCGAAGTGACATAGCGAACGGTTACCTCCGGCATCTGCTCAAATACATTAAAATCAGTAAAATTAGAGATTCTGGGATACCGAATTACCGCAATATCAATGAGACCCTCTCTCTTTTTATCAAATCTTTCGGTCAGGCTGTCTTCATCCTCCAAAGACAATTCCATGTAAGGAATTACCCCGGCTACAGGAACATTGTCTTTTTCTTCCAGCATCTCTATGCCCGAATCGAGTATGGATTTATCACCTCTGAATTTATTGATAATTAACCCTTTTACTCTTTCTCTTTCGTCCTCCGTAAGTAACATCAAAGTTCCCAAGAGCTGCGCAAATACGCCGCCCCTGTCAATATCACCCACAAGCAGTACCGGAGCATCTACCATCTCTGCCATGCCCATATTTACAATATCATTCTTTTTTAAATTGATTTCTGCAGGACTTCCTGCTCCCTCTATTACAATGATATCCGCAAATTCTTCCAGCTTTCGAAAAGCTCTCTTAATGTCAGGGATTAGCTGCTTTTTATAAGCAAAGTAGTCTCTTGCACTCATATTACCCAGCACTTCCCCATTTACAATTACCTGTGAACCGGTGTGATTAGTAGGCTTTAATAAAATCGGATTCATACAAACCATTGGTGTAATGCCTGCGGCCTCTGCCTGCATAACCTGTGCCCTTCCCATTTCAAGACCTTCTGTTGTGATAAAGGAATTTAATGCCATATTCTGCGACTTAAACGGCGCCACACGATATCCATCCTGTTTAAAAATTCTGCAAAGTCCTGCCACCAGAAGACTTTTTCCTGCGTTAGACATTGTTCCCTGAACCATAATAACCTTTGCCATACTTTCATTACGCCTTTCTTCTTCGCTGTATATACTACTATGACACTCCTTACACACTCTTCATCTCAACCACTTTTCCTATGGAATTTGCATATGCAAGAAGTGCTTTATTTGCCCACTCAAGACTGCCAAACTTGGACTTACAGCAAATAACCTCTTTGCAGAAATCCAACTTCTGCTTTGCCTTTTCCAAAAGCTCTTCTGTAACCGGCTCAAAGGCCTCTGCCATTATCACCTCTGTTGCCAGAGCCTTTGCCACCGGATAATCCACATCATTTCGAAAAAGAATACCGGTTGTGAATGGTATTCCATGACGCTGTAAATCACGGTATACATTCCTGCCGGTTCCACCGCCCGCAATTACAAACACCTCGGCTTCTCCCTTAACAGACTCCAGCTCCATGCTGCCGTTTTCTTCATCAAAACTGCCCGTTGTTATTGAGAACAGTCTGGAAATATACCCTGGTTCAAACACCTCATCCGGCCTTCCAAATCTCTCAACACACTTTCCGTTGATGCAAAGTATTTTATCCGAAACTCTTGCTGCCAGCTCAAGTTCATGGAGTGACATAATAACAGTTAAGCCTTTTTTCTTACGCATTTCCTGCAAGATTGATAAAAATTCTAATTTGTACTTTACATCCAAATAGGAAGTCGGTTCATCAAGAACGATAATTTCCGGTTCCTGACAAATTGCACGTGCAAGCATAACACGTTGCCTTTGCCCATCACTTATGCGAGTAAAATCCTGGTCTTTGATTGCTGTTACATGCACCAATTCCATTGCTTCCTGAACCACTTGACGGTCTGCTGCGGACAAAATGCCAAAACGACCTGTGTATGGATAGCGTCCTGTTGCAACTACGTCCTCACAGGTCATCATTTCTGTACGCAGCTTCTCCGTCAGCACCACTGCCATTTTTTGCGACAACTCAGTACCGGACATCTGTTCTATGCTATGTTTATCCAAATAGATTACGCCTCCGATTAATTGAAGCTGCCTTGCTATACTTTTTAAAACCGTAGATTTCCCCGCACCGTTAGGACCAATCAACGTCAGGATTTCTCCCTTTTCCAGACCGATTTGGATATTTTCAATCAGGGGACTTTTATGATAACCCACACTTAATTTTTCCGTTGAGAAATAATATTCCATTACACCCGCTTCTCCTTATTGCGTTTTACCATAATCCATAACACTACCGGTGCTCCGAAAACTGCCGTAACCGTACTGATACTAAGCTCTGTAGGAGCAAGAAGGCATCTTGCCAGCAAATCACAAAACAGACAAAAAACACTTCCTCCCAGGAAACAGGCAGGAATCATAAGAATAGGTTTTGTGGTTCCCAAAAGACTTTTTACCAGATGTGGCGCTGCCACTCCTACAAAGGAAATCGGTCCTGCATATGCAACAATGCAGGCAGACAAAATACTGGATAAGACAACCAGCAAAATACGAAGCATGCGAATATCAACACCCATGTTACGCGCATAAGACTCTCCTAACTGGTAAGCACTTAGCGGCTTTGACATCAGAAATACCGCACCAAATGTAACCATTATCACTCCTGCCATTACGATTACATTTTCCCATGTCATTCCGGAAAAGCTTCCTCGTGACCAATTATGTAAATTTACAATTTCAGCATCATTTGCAAAAGTGATTACAAGCTCTGTAACTGCGGAACAGATATAGCCAATCATAACGCCACTGACAACCAACATGGACATATTATTCACCTTGCGGGACATCACAAGAACAAATCCCATAGATATCATTGCTCCCAGAAACGCTGCAATTATAAGCATTGCAGAGCTGACTTTTACACCTCTTCCAAGCAGAAATACCATAACCAATGCTACAATCATTTTGGCTCCTGATGAGATTCCGAGAACAAAGGGACCTGCAATGGGGTTATGAAAGAATGTCTGCAAAAGGTATCCGGCAAGTGCCAAAGCACCTCCAAGTATCATAGCCGCCAATGCTCTAGGCATACGAATATCCCATAAAATTGTTCTGATTGTATCATCTATTTCAAGATCTGAGATAGATTTCATAATATCTGACAGAGAAATTTTTACACTTCCAATACATACATTTAGCACGAGAAAAACTACTACGCCTGTTACCAGCAGAAAAAACGCTGACATGTATCTTATTTTTTTATTCCACTGCATGCTAAGCCTCCTACTCTAAACGGAACAGATACTCCATCTCCTCTTCGCCTGCTCCCTGAAGCATAGCGTGCATATCCTCAATCAAATAGCCAATTGACATAGACTGCTGGTACATATCATTTGTAGTACACCAGACATTTCCTTCTTTTACAGCCTTAAAATCTTTAAGAAGCGCACATTTATCGAGAAGCTCATCAATGGATGTAACACCACCATCTATAGAACTATTGTAAATGATATAATCTGCATCCTTCGCACCATTATAAAACTCTTCCACCTGCATATTCATCGTAGAACGGCTGGACTCCGGATTACCTAATTCGTCAAATATGTATTTGCCTCCCGCAAGCTCAATCATCTTAGGTATATAGTCAGAACTTTGACGTACCTGTACCAGACCGTTGGAAGTAACAAAGAAAAATGCAACTGTTTTGTCTGTTTTTTCATCTGCTGTCACTGTTTCCAGAATAGCTGTCTGCTCTGCAAACACCTTCTCTGCTTCCTCTTCTTTTCCTACCAATGCACCAAAGAATTTAATCCATTCCACTCTGCCAAGAGGATGTGACTCGTAGCTGGAATACTCAATCATAACCGGAATTCCAAAATCCTCCAATTTCTCTATAACCTCAGGTGAATGGGAAATCATCATATTTTCAATTGCAAGCGAACAATTTTCTGAAACAATCAACTCATAGTCCGGTTTATTATATTTACCGGCATAAATCATGTCTCCATTTGCCATAGCTTCCTTGGCTGCTTCAATATACCATCCCTCTTCCTTTTGTCCGGAAAGTGTAATCGTATCTAAAGCATCCAATGCATAAAACATATCCATTACGGCAGATGCTACCAAATAAAGGTCTCCTATTGGTCGCTGCAAAACAATAATATCTTCTTCCAAATTATCAGGAGCTTCCTTGTCCTCCGGAACTGTCAAAATTCTGGTTTCATCCTTTATGGTCAAAAGTGTATATCCGCCCTGATAATAGTCTACGGAAAAATTCTCTGCATACTGCAGTTCCATACTGCTCTCATATACCAGCTCATTATTTGTCTCTAAACTTTCTTCTTCGTTGTTGCCATTCTCGACAGCCTGTATCTGTCCGCTTTCCCCTATCGATTCTGTTGCCTGGCCAGAAACAGAATCGGAAGAAGGACTGCCGCAGCTACACAGCCCCAGCAGTCCTGCCAAAAATAAACAGCATATTGTTGTTATCTTTTTTCTTCCTGTCATTTGTTATTTCCTCTTATTCTACAGCTTTCATGGTGTTAGAATGGAAAGTGAGTGTATATTCGATTTCACGAGGCTTACTCATTGCTACCGTGTTACCGATTACCGGCATTTCTGCATCAAATGCGGAAACAGGAATCTCAAACGCGGAGTTTCCTTCTGTGTTAACAGGCAAATATTTCTCTTCCCCTACAAGCATGTAATCATAATTTGGGCTGCTCCACTCTATTCTTGCAATAACTGAATCTCCTGATACAGTAATCGTTGTAGGAGATGTAATGGTAGTCTTGCCACTGCCGCCACCAAGAGTCACTTCAACACTGTAAATGCCATCTTCTACTTTTACTTCTGTAGGAGCCTCTTCTTCTGTTGCCACTGTACTTTCTTCTACAGCAGTACCATCTGAAATAGTAGAAGCCATGAACGTAAGCTGACGATCATACCACTCTTCCTTCTTCTGACTGAAAGCAGCACAATCAATTGGCTGATCTAATGCTTCTACAGGTAATGTAAATGTATAAGCACCGTCTGCATCCTCAACAAATGTGATACAGTCTGCTTCCTGTGCAGCAGCGGCCTTCTCTGCAGTTCCCATATAAAGCTTGGTATAACCTGTACCACTCATAGTAATTACTGCATTCATTTCTCCATTTGCAACTGTAAGTTCTGCCTTTACAATCTTGAACATTGAAGAGCTTGATTCTACTTCGATAGCATATGTGCCGTCTTTTAATTCGCCAGCATTTTCAGTTGACTCTTCTGTAATACCGGTAAATACAGTCCCTGTTGAAATTGCAGCCTGAGTATGCGCTACATAAATATCCTGAATTGCAGGAATTTGTCCAAGTCCCTCTAAGACACACTCTACCTGATAGCCTTCCTTCTCCAGAATTGATTTCCAGGAATCCTCTTCCGCTCCGGCCATATCATTATTGGCATGATCACCTGCAACTACCATTAATGGTTCCAAAACAACCTTCTTGTATGTACCCTTTGCCTTAAGAGCTGCTGACACATCATCCAAAGTAGGTGCTGCCTCAACAGTACCAACATAGTAATTCTCATATCCACTCTCTGTCAGTTTCTCCTGAAGCTTTGCGTAAACTCCATTAGATGCAGCTTCTGTTCCATGACCCATAAAGCAGATTGCAGTCTCTCCATCATCATAAGAAGCAGTTTTCTCGGTAATAGCTTTCACTACGGCGTCAAAATCAGCATCACTCATAAGTAAAGGCTCTGCTAATATAATCTTATCAAACTTATCTACATATCCGCTTAATTCTTTTGTCAAGTCATCATACTCATAACCATTCATCAGATGTGTAGGCTGTACAACGAGTTCCTTAATACCATCTTCAACTGCTCTGTCTAATGCTTCTACCACATTATCGATTTCCAGCTTGTCACGGTCTTCTAAAATATCAATAATAATCTGGCTGGTAAATGCTCTACGCACATCATATTCAGCAAATTCAGCGGCAATTGCACTTTCAATAGCGCCAATAGTGATCTCTCGGCTGTCATTATAACTGGTGCCAAAGCTTACTACTAAAATCGCCTTGTCCTTACTTTCCTGCTGTGTCTCTGCATTACCACATCCACCGATGCAGCATACGCTTAAAATAGTTGCCAACAGTAACATTAGTCTTTTTTTCATACTTTCCTCTTTTCTGCAGTTTCTCTGCTGTTATTTATTTCATCAAATATGTGATTACAAAAACGAGTCCAGTATCAAAAAAGGCAACACAAATAAGGAGTCCTTTTGTGTTTTTAAAACAAAAACCCTCTACCTATACAGGTAAAGGGTTTATACACAAAATGGACCTGCCTAAGACAGTCCCTCTAAGGAACTCTCTTTAGCAAACTTTACGTACAACCAATTACTCGTGGTCTGAAACTATCGTTTCTGTACAACAGTCAGGCAGGTCTCCCGGCTTATAGATCAATGCATCTGCCATCTTCCCAGTTTCCCAGTGATATTTCGGCTTCAACTCCCTAATTACGGTGACGAGTTCGTACAGGATTTGCACCTGTTTCCCTTTTCATCAGAACATTCTAAAATATAATTGCTCCGACACCCGATTGTTACATATTTAATTTTGAGTAGTATATCACTTTTCTATAGTGATGTCAATGTTTATTTCTTAATTTATCTACTCCGTCTTTTCAGGAGCCCCATACAAGGTTACCAGCTTCTGCAAATATTCCATACGGTCCTTAGCCTGTTCCTCTGCCATATTGAAGAGCATCTCTGCCTTTTCAGGATTTGCTCTCTTCAAAGCATTGTAACGCACCTCGCCATCCAGGAATCCCTGATATTCCAGTGTTGGAAGCTTGCTGTCAAGGAAGAATGCGTTCTTGCCTTCTGCCTTCATATCCGGATTATAGCGGAATAAATGCCAGTAACCGGACTTCACAGCCTTATCCTCTTCTGCCTGTGAGCAGCTCATGCCGCACTTAATACCGTGATTAATACATGGAGCATAAGCGATAATTAAGGATGGACCTTCATAAGCCTCTGCTTCTGCGATAGCCTTTACGCACTGATTGTAATCAGCACCCATGGAAATCTGTGCCACATATACATAACCATAGCTCATGGCAATGCTTGCAAGGTCTTTCTTACGAACTGCCTTACCACCTGCTGCAAACTTGGCAATAGAGCCTGTAGGGGTTGCCTTGGAAGACTGGCCACCGGTGTTACTGTAAAGCTCCGTATCAAATACCATGATATTGATATCCTGACCGCTTGCCAGTACGTGGTCTAAGCCACCGAAACCGATATCGTAAGCCCAACCGTCACCACCGAAAATCCACTGAGATTTCTTTGCAAGAAAATCCTTTTCAGCAAGAATATCTGATGCTCCTTCCGCCTTGCTTGCTTCCAGTGCTGCCACCAGCTTATCTGTAGCAGTACCATTTAAAGAACCGGTCTGGTAAGTATCTGTCCAGTCCTTAATAGCGTCCTTTAACTCTGCACTGTCTGTATTTGCAGACATAGTTTCTAATTCATCTCTTAATCTTGCTCGAATGCTCTTCTGTGCCAGTAACATACCGTATCCGAACTCTGCGGCATCCTCGAACAGGGAGTTTGCCCAAGCCGGACCTCTGCCTAAAGCATCGGTAGTGTATGGTGTGGAAGGTGAAGAGTTACCCCAGATAGAGGAACAGCCTGTAGCATTGGCAATATACATTCTGTCACCAAATAACTGAGTAACTAACTTCGCATAAGGAGTTTCGCCACAACCTGCACATGCACCGGAGAACTCTAAGAATGGCTTCTTAAACTGGCTGCCTTTTACGGTAGTTGCTTTAAATTTATCTACCACATCTGTTTTTACAGGATGTGCCTTTGCAAAATCAAACTCTGCCTGCTTTTTCACAAGCTCGTCAGCCACATAATCCGCAGTCTGCTGCATTACAAGTGCCTTCTTGCCTCTCATACCAGGACAGGTCTGTGCACAGGAACCGCATCCGGTACAGTCAGCTGCGGATACGGTAATGGCAAAATACATTCCAGGCATACCCATCATAGGCAGAACCTTCATGTCTGCAGGTGCCTTTGCCTTTTCCTCCTCTGTCATGGCAATCGGACGGATAACCGCATGAGGACATACCATAGAACAACGGTTACACTGAATACAATTCTCCGGAATCCACTGCGGAACATCAATAGCCACACTACGACGCTCATGAGCAGACGTACCACTAGGTGTAGAACCATCAGCATAATCTGTAAAGGCAGAAACAGGCAGCTTATTGCCACGCTGTGCATTTACTTCCTTCTGGATATCCTGAACAAACTTCATAACCTCAGGTCTGTCAGCCATCAGCTCTGCAACCTTTGCTTCATCCACTGCATATGCCCAGTCAGCAGGAACCTCAACCTTTATCATGCTGTTCACCCCTGCCTCAATAGCAGCATAGTTCATCTGAACAATTGCGTCACCCTTCTTGCCGTAGCTCTTCTTTGCAGCATCCTTCATATACTGTACAGCTTCCTCTGTAGGAATAATATTTGCCAAAGCAAAGAATGCAGATTGTAACACGGTGTTAATTTTACCGTTAAGACCGATTTCCTTACCAATCTTAATACCATCTATAATATAGAAATTAATATCATTCTGCGCAATGTAACGCTTTACATCAGCCGGAAGATGCTCATCCAGATTTGCTGCATCCCAGGTACAGTTCAACAGGAAGGTACCGCCCTTCTTTAAGTCCTGAACCATATCATACTTATGAATATAGGACTGGTTATGGCATGCCACGAAATCAGCCTTGCTTACTAAATAAGTGGACTTAATCGGCTCATCCCCAAAGCGTAAGTGGGAAACGGTTACACCACCACTCTTCTTGGAGTCATAATCAAAATATGCCTGAACATACTTGTCTGTATGATTACCGATAATCTTAATAGAGTTCTTATTGGCACCAACCGTACCATCACTACCCAATCCCCAGAACTTGCAGCTTACAGTCTGCTCGTTAGAGGTATCAATATCTGCAGTTTCTAAGGACAGGTTTGTTACATCATCAATAATACCGATAGTAAATACTTTCTTCTCACTATTGTCAAATACTGCCTTAATCTGACCCGGTGTGGTATCCTTAGAGCTTAAACCATAACGGCCTGTAAATACCGGAACATCATGGAACTTGGTACCCTTTAAAGCTGCCACTACATCAAGGTATAATGGTTCACCCACACTACCAGGCTCCTTGGTTCTGTCAAGCACGGAAATCTGCTTTACAGTCTCCGGAATAACCTTTAATAAATGCTCTGTGCTGAATGGTCTGTATAAATGAACCTCAACCACACCAACCTTAGCACCTGCCTTGTTCATATAGTCTACCGTCTCTTCGATAGCAGAACATACACTGCCCATAGCCACAATTACATGTGTGGCATCTGCTGCACCATAATAATTGAAAAGACCATAATTTGTGCCAATCTTTTCATTAATCATATTCATATAAGACTCTACGATAGCCGGCATATCATTATAAAAATGATTGCTTGCTTCTCTTGCCTGGAAGAAGATGTCCGGATTTTGTGCAGAGCCCATCTGACGGGCATGATTTGGATTTAAAGCATTCTGTCTGAAAGCACGAACTGCATCCATATCCAACATGTCCTTTAAGGTCTCATAATCCCATGCATCAATCTTCTGAATCTCATGAGAGGTACGGAAACCGTCAAAGAAATTAATAAATGGCAGCTTGCCCTTCATGGCTGCAAGATGTGCCACCGGTGTCAAATCCATAACCTCCTGCACGGAACCGCTTGCAAGCATGCATGCACCTGTCTGACGGCATGCATATACGTCAGAGTGGTCACCAAATATAGAAAGTGCATGACTGGCAATAGCTCGAGCTGCCACATTGAATACACCCGGCAATTGCTCGCCTGCAATTTTGTATAAATTCGGAATCATTAAAAGCAGACCCTGAGAAGCAGTAAATGTAGTGGTCAATGCACCTGCCACCAAAGAACCATGTACCGCACCTGCTGCACCTGCTTCGGACTGCATCTCTGTCACTGCAACTGCCTGTCCAAAAATGTTTTTGCGGCCGTCATTGGCCCATTCGTCTGTTACCTCTGCCATAGTGGAAGAAGGTGTGATCGGATAAATCGCTGCCACATCACTGTACGCATAGGATACATGTGCTGCCGCCTGATTTCCATCCATTGTAAGTTTTTGTCTTTTCATAGCTCTCCCTCACAAATATATTTAAATTAACAAGTTTCATTGCAACAAATCAAGTTTAACATACTTTCAAATCATTTTCCACATGTGCGAAATAATTTCATTGTTTTTTATAATTAATTCATAGTTTTGTTATATTTTTCCACATTTCAACAGCCGGCTCGCCTCTTTCAAAAAGTGCGCAAGCCAACTATTCATTGAAAAAAGAGTATATGCGTAGTATAATGTATTTAATTATATTTTATTACATAAGGAGTTCCAAATGCAAAAAGAATTCAACATCAAACATATTATCCTTTCACTGCTTGGCAGCTTTGGCGGAACTTATGGCATCAGCTATATAAGTTCACTTTCTACAGGCACTGCCTTTTCTAACAGTATTTTGTCTGTAGGCATTTTTGTAACTTTAGCATTTATATTGTATCATACATTTGAAGATATTGCCAAATTAAGCCAGCGTAAAAGTAAAATACAAAGAATCTTGTTTACTTATATTATTGCATTTTTCTTTGCACTTTCTTTAGTTTTTGGCTATCAGCTAAAGGTCACTGGCATGACAGAGTGCGGTTTTAAAGGCAAGGGACTCATTGTAATACGTTCTTTCTTACTTGCTTTTTCTATATTGCCTTTTAGCAATATACTTTTTAAATGGGCTGAATTTCTCCGAACATCAGAGAAGGCTGATGCTTTCAAATCATGGAATTCAAAAAAACTGTTTTTTATTAGTTGGGGAATGATATTTCTTTGTCTGATTCCTGTTTTCCTGGCATATTATCCTGCCATTATGAGTTATGACTTTCATCGCCAATCCTGTGAAGCTTTGCAAGGCTTTGCCTGGTTTAATGCCTATCAGCCCCTTGCACATACATGGTTGATTTGGGTGGCATTTCAGATCGGTCATGCTGTAGGCAGTTTGGAAATCGGTATGGCTTGCTATAGTATTTTCCAGATGTTGGTATATTCTGTAGCCTGCGGTTATTCCTGCCATATAGTATATCGACTTACTAAGAGGAAATGGCCGGTCATCCTACTGATTGCCTTTTATGGTTTTTTCCCGTATAACTCCGTTTTGGCTTTATCTGTCACCAAAGATATTCCGTTTTCTGCACTATTTTTAGTATTCGTGTGCTTATTTGTTGAAAGAACCTTTTTGACCTCCGGTAAAAAGCAAGGAGTTATTGATATATTGTGGGTATTAGAGGGTATTATAATGATGCTTTTCAGAAACAATGCTCTTTATGCCGTAGCGGTTTTTACTATCGTTTTCTTAATTTTTAGTCCCAAAAAACAACGTGTACGCATTCTGGTTATGTCATTATGTCTAATAATCGGTGGAAAAGGTGCTTTAGAAGGCATGCAGGTTGTAATTGGCACTGAGCTTGGCGGCAGCCCAGCTGAAATGTTTAATGTACCTATTCAGCAGTTTGCCCGTGTGGGATACTACCATGGTGATAGTCTGGATGAAGAAACTTACGACCTGCTCAATAAATATATGCCTGAAGAGTATTGGGATGCATATAATCCTCCCCTTTCTGACACCATAAAGCTTTCATTCAGTACACCTTTTAATACCAGTTGGTATGGTCATTACCCCGATACTTTTAAGGCGTGGCTTCAGATAGGCTTAAAATACCCGAATGAATACATTGATGCATTTTTACTTCTAACTAGTGGTTACTGGTTTATCGATGATGTAAGCTTTGCAGAGGTTTTAGGTTACGGATTAGAAGGGCGTATGGGTGCTTTATATACACACAACTCTACGGTTTCTGACTTCCTTCCGGAAGGTATTGCCCACGAATCCAAGCTCCCTTGGCTGGAATATATGCTTGAAAATATTGTCAGTGCAAACTGTTTCTACAATTGGCCGGTCATTAGCAGCCTATTCAAACCCGCATTTTACTGCTGGGCATTATTACTGACAGCGATATTATGCCTATATAACCGAAACAAAAAGAAATTATTAGTGACCCTGCTTCCTATCATATATATCGCCACCATGTTTCTGGGACCTGTGGTACTGGTACGATATGTGTGGCCGATTATGCTTACATTACCTGTGATGATTGCAGTACTGATAACAAAAGAAAAATAGAAACTATTTTGTAAAAACGCCGGAGTACTACTCCGGTGTTTTTACAATCATACTAAATTGCAAATAAAAGGAACACTCCCCTTCATCCGCAGGTATTAAAAAGTTCGCACCGGCCGCAGAGTATCCTTGCTGTTCCACATCACAGGTAACCGTCACATCGGCCCAGGTAAAACTATAATCTGAAAATGTATGGGAAGAAATGGTCTTTAACATCTTCTTCCTTGCGGTGGAAAACTGTGGAAATTCCTCTCTGGCTCCCACGAAAGCCAGGGACGCCATCTGCATCTGTGTCTGAAAGTTTGACATCCATTTCCTGTCATCTTCCGGGGTGTCCTTAGGAACATGATGGTTTACCGTAAAGTGAATCTTTTGGATAAAGCCATGGTCGTCTGTTTCAAAAACAAAGGCCGGTGGTCCCTCCAAAGCGCTCAGATTAA
This sequence comes from Lachnospiraceae bacterium, assembly GCA_017516285.1. The sequence continues at coordinate 41,487 of JAFXDD010000033.1, read as the reverse complement.
TTACCACGCTGCCCTCGGGGAAGCTTGATTTCCACTCGCCATCAATGTTTAATGTATAACCGGTTTCCATACCGTAATAGTTTGTCAAATGACGATAATTCTGGGCAAATTGAGGAATGGTCAAATTTCCACGATGTGGTGGAATCTGTCCCAGCATGCTCACGAAAGCTACCGCACCCACAAACAGTACACGTACAGCCGCATAAACCAGCACACGAAATGGCCGCTCATCTTTCAATGTGATGCGGGAAACATCTTCCCATTCAAGGCCTTCGCCATCTGTACACGCCTTATAGCTCTTCCACAGACGATACAACGTATAAATCGGAATATGTAGCCCCAAACCATAAAAGAACACTGTCAGGGTTCTTTCAAAAGCCTCTGAAAAGTCTAATTTCCTCTCATCATTATGCAGGACACGGATTCCAAAAATCCATTTTCCCAAGGTGGTTCCAAATAAAGACAACTGCAGCGGCTCCAGTACCATGTTCAGAAGCAACATCATCAGTATATCCAACAAATTTGCCCCTACCGAATTACGCTTTGCAAGATTTACCCCCATTGCCAAAACCAAAAAGCAAGACCAAATCACGGAATAGAGTGCTTCATCCAGTGTTCTTGCAAAAAAACGCCTCCACGGAGCCTTTATTTTAGGCAAAGTGTCCTCGTATGCCTCTCTGCTATCCCAGTAAGTTTCCCAGGAATATTTTTCTGTATCTGGTCTTGTCAAATTCGTGTTTATTTTCTTAAGGTCAGACAAGTACTTTTCTGCATCCAGATTTTCATAACGAAGCCCGTCCCGATACATAATTTCACAGACTGCCTGCGCTTTCTGCAAATTCTCCTTGTCCGCAGAGAGCTTATTTATCTGCTGCTCCAAGACCACAGAAAGCTCCTGCTTCCCCGCATGCAAAGCCTTGATATCTTCTAAAGACATATGTAGAGAGCGAAGCAACTTAATCTTCCTTAAAACTAACAGATCCTCCTGAGAATAATCCCGATACCCATTTACATTTCTTGCCGGAGACAATAACCCCTCCGCCTCATAAAATCGAATATTCGCTCTTGGCATTTCCGCCAACTCTTCTATTTCTTTAATTGTCATGTCTTGCTCCTCCTGTTGTATTCTATACTTATCATAAAGCATAAAGTAACTTTACAGTCAAGAAAAATTAATAAACTTAAATAAAAAAAACTCCAAACCCTTTAAAAGAGCTTGAAGCTATTAAATCATAATGCCGGCGACCGGAATCGAACCGGTACGGGAGGTAAGTCCCGCAGGATTTTAAGTCCTGTGCGTCTGCCAGTTCCGCCACGCCGGCATCCTATATAAGGCTCAACCACTGGCTGGTTGAATGGACAGAGGTGGATTCGAACCACCGAAGCAAGATGCAGCAGATTTACAGTCTGTCCCCTTTGGCCACTCGGGAATCTGTCCATAGAGGGCTATCACCCTCACAGATATTTATATTATCATAGTACTATTCAAATTGCAAGTATTTTTTGTTGTTTTACCAAAATTTTCTGCGGATGAAAGGCGTTGCAACGACACCTACACTACTGATAAACATTAGCGCAATCCAAAGTCTTCCCACGCTGTTATCGCCTGTCTGAGGTGGCTGTGTTATAGTTGGTGTTTCTGTAGATTCTAATGTTTCTGCAGGCTCCGGTATCTCATTGACCTCTTCCTCTTCCTGATCTGTAACGACTCCTGTTGCCGGAATTTCAACAGTATCCCTCTTATATCCACAGACTTTACACGCTTCATACTTGCTGCCACTTTCGGTTTCTGTAGCCTCTTTGTCGATTTTCCACTCGAAATCATGTACCGCACTATCAAGCTTAATACCGCACTCTGTTACAGTGCATTCCTTCCAGTGATTAACCTTATCAAACATCCAATTGGAAGCAGTATGGCCAAGAGTATTTCCCTCCGTTATGCCACAGTTATCACGCTTGCAGGTCTTAGGAGTTGTACAAGTTGCCTCTGCCCAGTCATGACCGAGTTCACTGATATTACCCCAAACAGTGATTTCAGAAATTTCCTTTACGCCCTGAGCATCTTCATAATTCTTTCCACAGACATTACAGTGGTAATATGCCTCTTTGCCCACTTCAGTACAAGTTGCATCTACCTTTGCTACAGGGGTAAGAGAACAGGTATGCGGAGCCTCGTTCACCGTAAAGGTTACATCTACAGTCTTAGTCACAATGTTATGACCACTGACACTGACAGTTGCAGTATAGGTACCTATAGGAAGGTCATTCTTTGGTTGAACCATAAAACTGCTGATATGTTCTTGATCAACACCATCATTCACTTTAAGACTAGCCAGTGTAAGTTTGTCCAATGCAAAGCTATCTGCGTTAGTTCCGCTTAATGCTACGACCAGCTCACCTGTCTCACCATCGCCGGTGTTGATTACCTGAACCGCTTTACCCTCCGGTAAGGTTTCGCCCTCGGTAATTGCATCAAAAGTAATCGTACTGTTAGGATTTAATTCAATTTCATAAATAGTGGATGGCACAAAATCCGTCGCAATCATGGTCGCATTTGCTGTAACACTACTACTTAATTCATTTTTGGAAAGTAAGTAACCTGCTCCACTTCCGCCGATGTTATCTCCTACAAAACCGGCATATCCATTCGCCTCATCAAACACAATGACTACGCCATACGCGATATGGGTATCTCCATCTTTTAATTCATGTATTATAATGCCTTCTTTTGCACTATCTGTCAGACTATACTTTGCAGCAACTGCACTCACAATGTTTGATAATGAAGCATTGCCTGTACCGGTATTTTTCATATAAGAATATGTTCCGGCTTTTGTTAACGTCCAGGAACCGGTATTGACATCTTTTACATCATTCCTTCCTCCCGCTAATAGTGGCTTACTTAAGCCAGACAAAACAATTGTTCCATTTGCTTCCGGAAAAGCCGGATTCCTTTGCACATCATATGCATAGCCAAAAGTAATTTCCTCCAATTTCTGCGGCTTCTGAGTAGGCTCAGACAGTGTAATGGAAGCATCTGCAGATGGTGTACCATAAACAGTAATTTGCGTTTCACTATCTCTTCTCACCATAATGCCGTTCACCGTAGCAACTGCATAATTCTCAGGGAAATAATAACCATCATCTGCGGTGTAGACAACCGGAGTCATGGCAGTTGTCAAATCGTTCTGTGTTTCCGCACCGGATTCATTAGTTTTAGTCATATTTGCAGCTGGGGTAATTGTTACATCAAATGCATCCGCACTGATAACCTCTGTAAAAGCTGTTTCGTCATAAGTGTTTTGCCCGATAGCCTTTGTATATTCCACAGAACCATCCTGTACCCTTATCACACAAAACAAATTGTCAGGATAATATTTGGGATTTGTTCCACTTTGTGACCATGATGTCCATAAGTATACATAATAAGTCTTATTGACATTCAAAGGAATATCTGCTTCATCAAATGAAAATATCATTGTATTAATTGCATCATTGTAATTATTATCATATCTTTCCACAAGCTTTTCATCGGTATAAGCAACAATACCAAAGGTTTTATACTCCTCATCATATATTTTGACAGCATCAAAGCTACTAAACTTAGAACCATAGTGTCCTAAATTGGTAAAATCACCGTAGCTTACAGAGGTGTCTTCTTCTCCTGCTGAACGTAATCTGTTTGTCATAAGCACCAGGCGACTGGTTGCATCAGCACTATCCCACTTGAAATTAGTCGTTATACTTTCCAACGCACCACTATCATAATATGTAGCATCTGTAATAGCAATGCCTGTTGCTGCCGCCTTCACACTCACCGGCATCAACACTATAATCATGCACAAACACAGCAATGCTCCTAAAATTCTTTTTCTCATTTTACTTCTTACCTTTCTTTTAATCCTCGCCCTCAAAGGAACGCTCCATGTAAACCAGATAACCGTCGATAGCACCCCAGACGTCAGCGCTTCACTCAACGTTTGACTTATAAGCATTATATCTTTATTTTGAGAATAAAAGAGGAGACTTGCCCGAATCGTACCAAAAACGTACCGAATCGACAGTCTCCATATTTGAATTCTTTATAGTGACAACCTAAGAATAAACCGGCCGTCCTGTACCTCAAAACTATATATACCGCCATACCGTTCCACTATGGCACAAATACTTTGTACTCCTATTCCATGGCCCACCTTATCGGTTACCGGAATTCCCTTTTCAAACCGGACAGCATTTTCACAAGGGTTTACTACCTGCAAAAAGAGCTTTCCTTCCCGCTCATAAAACCGTACATCAATCGTGCAGACTTTTCCTGCAGCTGCAATAGGCTGACAGGCATGAAGTGCATTTTCCAGCGCGTTAGAGAGCAGCACACACAAATCACTGTCTGATACCATGATAAATGTGGGGAGCACCCCATGCACATTCATGTCAATACCATCCTTCCTGGCTCGTCCCACAAAGGCAGAGAGAATCAGATTTGCCGCCTCATTTTCGCAGTAATGTTTTACAGTCTGTGTTTCAATCTCCTTACAGATGCCCGAAATATAGCTCTGTGCCAGTTCTTCCTGTCCGTTTTCAATACAGACAGATATATATTGAAGATGATGGCGTAAATCATGCCGATATTGACGAGCCATAGCCTGAGACTCCCGCAGAGCATTGATTTCTCTGACAGCCTGTGTCAGCTGGAGGTCCAGACTCTTTTGTATTTGCTGTAACCGATTCTGTGTCTGTTCTTCGGCGGAATTGTACAGCAAAAATGCCAGATATGCTATACAGCACACAAAAGGCATGAATTCCACAACTACCGGTGCTCCGCTGAAAAGAATATCTGTATACACACGTGTCAAATAATCAAAGCTATAATACAGAGCCGGTATTACCCCGAATTGACACTGACTCTTGGCTGAATAACCGGATAAACGTTTGACATGAGGAGAAACAAAACAAAGCAACAATAACAGCAATGGTAGTGTAATAATAAATTCCACTGCATCCTGCATCATCGGCCCACCGGAAAACATCTCCACTACCAACAGCGCAAGCCACCTTCTCAGCTGACAGCATAGATACGCAGACAGGATAGATACAAATGGCCAAAGTAGCTTTCCTGTCAGAATATAAAGTACTAACATCAACGGCAAATGCATGACAAGTGGATATACCTGCCGCAAAAAATCATCTTCCCAAAGAAAGGATGCCCCTCCTTGAAGCAATAAAACCACCACCATACAGCATAGAAAAATACGACGGTTGCGTTTTGTACCCAAGGCATTACAAAAAGTTGCAGATAGGAGGCTTCCAAAAATACTTACTGCACCCCCATTAAGTATAGAAATCCAAGCGCTCATATTGTCACCTCTCCCCTTCGAAATGCATACTCTAAAAATGCGCTTTTTACCTCATTATACTTCCCTCGCGGAACTGGGATCTCTGCCAAACAGGACATAGTAATGGCACGATAAGAAAGGTTTTTCACGTATTCCAGATTTATCAGGTAAGAGCGATGCGGTCGAAAGAAATTTCCATAAGGCATCAGTTGTTTGCTCAGCTCATCCAGGCATCCAATACTTTCCAATGTCTTTCCGCTTGTCATATGGATGAACAGCGTCCGATGAATTACCTCACAATATTCCAGATATCTGGGTTCGATACGGGTTATTCCATTTTTGCATCGCAATATCAGACTTTCTGTTTGCTCCTTTTCACACACAGAAAGAACAGAATCCATTAAACAAAAAAAACTCTCTGCCAAAATAGGCTTAAGCTGATAAAAATAAGCGCCTACTGTATAAGACTGCACCGCAAACTCGGCCGATGAAGTCAAAAAGATAATCTTAACACTCTTGTCATAAGTTCGAATCTCTGCTGCCGTATCAATTCCATTCTCACCCGGCATGAGCACATCCAGAAACAAAATATCAAATCGGGTGCCGCGCTCAATTTCCGCTAATAAGTCAAACGGGGTATGAAAAGCCACATAGTCGATATCACACTTACGCTCCACACGGTACTGATCAAGGAGTTCACTAATCTCACACAACACGGAAAGTTCATCATCACAAAATGCTATTTTTATCATATGAGTCCATACCTCTTTTCTTCTGAATTGATACTTCCATCTACCCCTCCCCCCAAGGGTGTAGTATGAAATTATACCATGTAAACCTTACAATTACCACAATTTTTTGACGAATTACGTCTTATATATGTGTTTTAAATTTTAAGATTTCTTTAATTTTTCAGTTTTTTTGCACTTTTAACTCAAAATCGTCAACAAATCTATTGCATTTCCATATATTTCTGACGTATAATAGTTACATGAAAAAAAGAAACAAATTGATATCCATACTTTTACTGATAGCAGGCATATGTGCTGTATGTTATGGTTGTACAGAATGGATTTCGCGGATTAATGATACAAACCATGTGGCCCATGGTTCCGATATTCTTACCGGGAGTACTGAGAATTCTGAAGCTGTTGCAGAAACCACTTCAAGCAACATTCCTACAACAGTTCCTGATTCGGTAATTCACACCACCGAAACGACTGCCGGTGAGACAATTGTAACCGAAATTATTACCGCTACACCGGAGCCTTATGTCAGTCCTTATGCAGAGTTTTTTACTACCTACCCGGACTGTGTAGCATGGTTTCATATTCCTGATACCAATATCAGCTATCCTGTCATGTGGACCCCGGGTGATGAAGAATATTACCTGTATCGCCACTATGACGGCACAGACAATATTAATGGTTCTCTGCTACTGGACACGGACAGCTCTTTATCACCGCTTACTACCAACCTGATTATTCACGGACACAATATGCGTTCCGGTGAAATGTTTGGTACCCTGCCGGATTATAAAGATAAATCTTATTATGAGCAGCACAAGGAGATGCTCTTGTTTACAGCTGACTGTGAACGTAAGTATGAAATTATAGCCGTTTTCCGATCCCAGGTTTACAAAAAAAGTGATAATGTCTTTAAATTTTATAAATTCTTTCAGGCTGATACCGAAGAAGAGTTTAACGATTTTTATGAAAATATTAAAAAGCTCTCTATTTATGACACGGGTGTCACAGCGGAATTCGGTGATCACTTTATTACATTATCTACGTGTGTATCACACGTATCAACAGGCCGTTTTGTAGTAGTTGCCAAAGAAATTACTGATACTACTCAAAAATAAATTATAAAACAATTTTAGGAGGACTCCACTATGAAAAAATTATTTTCCCTTTTCTCTGTAATTATGATGGCAGTGTTCTTTTTACAGATTAGCACACTTTCCGTATCTGCAGAGGAACCCAAAACTTATTATCTAAAATACCTTGCTTCCGAAGGAGAATGGTATTTTCAGGAAGGCTCAGCATGGGATAATGAAGGATATCGACGAGAATTGTACACCTTAGTTACCTCTGTTTTAAAAGACGGAGACTTAGTTGTCGTTGACAGCTCCGAGGGCAATGCCAAAACATTGGAATTAGATTTTAACTTAAGCAACCTTACTATTATGGGAGATTCTTATGGTATTATCAATGTGAAAAGCGTAAAAGATTTTTATGCTCTGGAACATAGCTCTTCAATTATTAATGGCAACGTTACCAATGCTTGGTTGTACAACTATTCTCTAACCAACTTTAATAACGATGTTAGCTACCTTGAAATTTATTATACAAATACTGACTGGAATGAACCTCCTGTAACCTTTGCCGTAGGCGGCAAGCTGGGCCACTTATTTGTTCACAGAGAAGGGCGTACCAACTATAATCTATATGATTTTACAACGCCTGCATACCTTAAAGATGGTATTCTTCAGGTAGCCGAAGAACACTACAGCACTACTCCACCTGCAACCACACAGCCTCCGGCTGCTACTACTCCGACAGCACCATCCACATCTGACGAATACGATGAAGTGCCAAAAACTGGTGAATCTTTAGCTTTTATGTGGGCATTTGCTCTTGCAGGACTGTGCTTTGCAGGCAGTTATTCTTTAAAGAAAAGAAGCTAAAAAGTTTTAAATTGAAACACATAACAATTTAGGGACATTGGATGTTGATATGCTCCAGTGTCCCTCATTTATTTCCTAAACTTTATTTGACATACTTCAAAACCATAGCAGAATGCTTCGGCATTTCCAAAGTAATCTTACCTTGTTCTACCTGCACCCCTTCTTTTGCTGTAGTAAAGCCCTCTTCCGTGCTAAACATAATGCGTATCAAAACGGCATCCTTTGGAATACCCAGTTCCCATACAGAAACGCTCTTGGTAAAAGTTTCTTCACGATTATTTACCAGTATGACACATGTAGCTTTTTTGTCAAAACGACCATAAGAAAGAAAATTGTAATCCTGATCCAGACTCTTGATAGAACCGGTTTTTAACTCCTGATGCTTTTTATGCAGCTTTATCATTTCCTTGTGAAATGCAATCAACTCCAAATCTTCTTTGCCCCATGGATAGGTACGTCGGTTATCCGGGTCTGTAAATCCACATAGGCCGGCCTCATCACCATAATAAATAGTAGGTGCCCCCGGCCAGGTCATCTGAATTACAACAGCTTCTCGAAGTACTGCCTTGTTAATGCCTTCATTAGCAGCATCCGGACCCAAGGTGTTAGTGCGCCCGACCCTGCGATTGGTACGTGTCAAAAATCTGGAATGATCATGATTGGATAATTCATTCATGGCTACGTAAGCACTTGGCATGGTCATGGCATGTGCAGCCATCTCATACCAAAAAGCATCCGCATTCCCCAGTAAACCTCCACGAAAATCATCACTATGCTTTTGCATTCCTGTAAGAAACCATGTCACAGGCTCCATAAAGGCGTCATAATTCATCACACTGTCCCACTCACCGCCAGACAACCAGGCCCTTGTGTCTCCATAATGCTCTGCCAAAATAATGGCATCCGGATTAGCACCTTTCACTTTTTTGCGAAACTTACGCCAAAACTCATGGTTGTATTCCGGTGAATGGCCTAAATCAGCTGCCACATCTAATCTCCAGCCATCTACATTGTAAGGTGGGGATACCCACTTTTGAGCAATATATAAAATATATTCCTCCAGCTCTTTACTTTCTTCATAATTAAGCTTAGGCAAGGTATCATGCCCCCACCAGCCTTCATATAACTTGTTATACGGCCACGCTTCCTGCTCACTAAATTTGAAAAAGCTTTTATATGGGCTCTGGGGAGAAATATGTGCACCTTTATCATATCCTTCTGCATTTTCATAAATACGCTCTCTGTCCAGCCATTTGTTAAAAGAGCCGCAGTGATTAAATACTCCGTCCAAAATCACTTTCATACCACGTTTATGAGCTTCTTCTACAACCTTTATAAAGAGTGCATTGCTTGCTTCTAAATTCTTTTTATTGGTAACGCGATTAATGTATTTAGTGGCATAACGATTCTCCATAATGCCATCCTGAAGCACCTCGCCACTTTCCTCTACAATACAGCCAATATGTGGATCAATATAATCATAATCCTGTATATCATACTTGTGATTGGACGGTGAAACGAACAACGGATTAAAATATATAGCCTCTACTCCCAATTCTTGCAAATAATCCATTTTGTTCAAAACGCCCTGCAAATCGCCGCCATAAAATTCCCTTACCCCCATCTGGGCAGGGTACTTAAACCAGTCCTCTACCTTTTGAGAATAATCATTAATGTAGACGTATTCCTTTGTTTCTACATCGTTTGCAACATCACCATTATAAAAACGATCCACATAAATCTGATACATTACTATGCCCTTGGCCCAATCCGGCGTAGAAAAGCCCGGTACGATACGAAACCACATGCGCTCCATAGTCTCCTTCACAAGACCACGGGCATCGTAATAACCAAATATCATACCTACATGCATTTCGAAATAATAGTGAATAACCTCTGTTCCCAGCTGATACTGTATGGCATAATAATCAAATTGTTCATCATGGCTTTCCTTATACATTTTCAAGCGCTGGTTATTAATAACAATATAAACCTGATCAAGATTATTCCTGCCTGCACGAAACCTGATAGTAATCTTTTCGTATAATTTAGGCTCTGCAGGAATTACATATTCTCCTGTGGTATCACTAAAGAGCGCCCTACGATTTAACACCGGGCGCATCTCTTGAATATAAAGTTTTTCTAATTCTAATTTGTCATCCTGGCTCCATGCCATCACGATTTACCTTCCTCGTGTTAGAATTTATAACTCATTCCAAAGGTCTTCAAACTCTTCGCGGGTAACACGCTCCTTCTCTAAAAGAAGGTCCGCACATTTATGAAGAATATCTTCGTGCTTTAAGATAATAGCTTTCGCTTCCTCATAGCACTTCTGAACAATACTGCGAATTTCATCATCAATAGCATTCGCGGTCTCATCACCGTAGCTTCTGGTCTGTCCGAAATCTCTGCCTATAAAAAGCTCCTGACCATCGTCATAATTAATCAGTCCCAACTTCTCGCTCATACCAAATCTGGTCACCATGCTTCTGGCTCTTGCAGTAGCCTTTTGAATATCACTGGATGCTCCTGTAGTAATATCACCAAAAATAATTTCTTCTGCAATACGGCCGCCCAGAGAAACCATAATATCCTGTCTCATTTTGCCCCTTGTCAGGAACATTTCATCCTTTTCCGGCAGCGGCATGGTATAACCTGCTGCTCCATTGCCCGTCGGAATAATAGAAATCGTATATACAGGATCCATATCCGGCAGAACATGGAATAAAATTGCATGACCTGCCTCATGATACGCAGTAATTCGCTTCTCTTTGTCAGAAACAATGCGGCTCTTTTTCTCAGAACCTATACCAACCTTAATAAACGCCTTCTGAACGTCTTCCTGTATAATGTATTTACGCCCCTGCATAGCTGCATTAATAGAAGACTCATTTAATAAGTTCTCTAAGTCAGCACCTGTAAACCCTACTGTTGTATGGGCGATCTGATTTAAATCCACATCCTCACCAAGCGGCCTGTTTTTGGCATGTACCTTTAAAATTTCTATACGTCCACCCACATCCGGACGGTTTACGGTAATTTTGCGGTCAAAACGTCCCGGACGCAGGATAGCCGGATCCAATATATCTACACGGTTGGTTGCTGCCAACACAATAATACCGGTATTTGCAGTAAAACCATCCATCTCAACCAAAAGCTGATTCAAGGTCTGCTCACGTTCATCATGTCCACCACCCATACCGGAGCCACGCTTTCTGGCTACCGCATCGATTTCATCAATAAAAATAATACAAGGTGCATTTTTCTTGGCATCTTCAAATAAGTCTCTTACACGAGAAGCACCTACACCTACAAACATCTCCATGAAATCAGAGCCTGATACCGTAAAAAACGGTACACCGGCTTCTCCTGCAATCGCCTTAGCAAGCAAGGTTTTACCGGTACCCGGAGGTCCCTCCAAAAGTACGCCCTTTGGAATTCTGGCGCCCACCTCTGTAAACTTGGCGGGATTTTTCAAAAATTCAATAATTTCCTCCAAATCCTCCTTTTCTTCCTTAAGACCTGCTACATCCTTCAGCTTTGTATCACTGTCACGTCTTCTGGCACGACTTTTGCCAAAATCCATCATTTTTGCATTGGCACCACCGCTCTGCTGTGCATTCATCATACCAAAGAACATTACAATCAAGCCGGCAACAATTAATAACGGAAGCAAATGGTCAATAAACCAGCTGTCCTCCGGAATGGCCTTTACATATACCGGCACATCCTTCATCTGGTAATCCTGACGTACGTCCTCAATAAGCGCCTCTGCTTCCCCAACATCTGTTACATGAAAGCTATAGCTTGTGCCATCTGCCTTCTGTACATGAACTGTACCTGTAGGCACATCCTTACTAGGCTCCAAAGTAACAGCGGCCACCTCGCCTGCAATCAAATCCTCTGTAAAATCGCTTTTGGTAAAATACGTAGCTTGACTTTTCAAATCATTCAGCCACAACATGCAGCTCAAAAGAGCACCCACCAAAAGCAGATACCAAAACATATTACCACTTCTTCTTTTCAACGAAACTATTCCTCACATTTCTAATCAAATTTTACAACCCCGACATATGGAAGGTTGCGGTATTTCTGAGCATAGTCCAAGCCATAGCCCACTACAAATTCATCCGGAATCTGAAAGCCCACATAATCCACTTTTACAGGCTTTCTGCGTCTTTCAGGCTTATCAAGCAAGGTACAAAGTCGCAGACTTTCAGGCTTTCTGTCACTTAACATCTCTAACAGATAACTCAGGGTATTGCCGGAATCCACAATATCCTCTATTACAATAACATCCCTGCCCTTAATAGACTCATCCAAATCCTTTACAATGCGAACAACACCGCTGGACTTCGTATCCATTCCATAACTGGAGACAGACATAAAATCCAAAGTAACCGGAACTGTAATTCTCTTAGCCAGCTCACAAATAAAGAAAACACTTCCTTTTAATACACAAATCAAATGCACTTCCTTGCCTTCATAATCCTTGGAAATCTGTTCTGCCAAAGCCTTAATTCTGGCATCTACTTCCTCTTCACTTAACAACACTTCAATTCTTTCAGCCATGCACCTTTCCTCCTATGTAAATCTGCAATATTCTCTGAGTTTGTGCCGTAACCTTATAGTAAGCACTGATTCTCTTGCCAAGCACCCAGACGATATGATGTCCGTCGGCCAGTACAAGTAAATTATCACGCATTGCTCTAGGCACTTTCTCATTCACCAGATAATCCTGCAGGGACTTTCTGGCTCCATCATCCCTAATGGTCAGATAATCGCCCTTTTCCCTTCCTCGCAAGGTTAAAGTCTCAATTATTTTATCATAATCAAACCATTTAGTACAATCATTTTTAGGAATATTTTCCAAATTATTTAAAAAAAGCAGCTTAGTTTCTAATATACTACCATCCGGCAAAAAATATGTCTGATTTGGCTCTATTTTTATTTCCCTAAAAGCTTCTTTTTCTTCAACTGTTTCTGCGTATTTAAAAATCAATCGCTCATAACATTTTATTACAACGCTGTCACCCGGCAGGTCAATAGACTTTTCACCCTCTTTTTCAAGCAACCCCAAAATCGCTTCTACATGGTTCTCGGTAATATCCTTACGACCATTCAAAAGAATTTCTATAGCTTTCATAATCACTGCCTTTTGCAAAGCCGGATGCACCTTGCACATTTCCGGCACAGACAGACATATTTCCTTCTTCTGAGGGCACCCCTTTTCCTGTGTACTCTGGAAACTTCCATGCTCTTTTATAAACTCTGTTGCCTGTGCATTCAGATAATCCGCTATTTCCCGAAGCTGCCCGGCAGTTCTCACCATATGCTGTGTTGCACCGGTCGAAATCTCTTCTGCCAAAGGAAGTATGTGATGGCGGATTTTATTACGGGTATAAGCATCACTGAGATTGGTTTCATCCGTCACATAGCTCTGCCCTATGCTCTGCAAATACTCCTCTATCTCGTTACGTGTTACCCCCATCAATGGCCGGATAATATCTCCCCGCCTAATAGGAATACCTGTCAGACCCTTAAGCCCACTGCCTCTAAACAGCTGAAAGAGCATGGTCTCTGCCATATCGTTCTGATGATGAGCCACAGCAATCACATCCAATTTAAGCTTATCCTTATACTGCTCAAACAGTGCATACCGAACCTTTCTACCGGCTTCCTCTACGGACAATCCCTGTTCTTCGGCTATGGCAGGTACATCCGCATACTCACAATAAAATTCTACCTGACATTCCTCACAAAGCTTGCTGCAAAAGCAGGCATCCCTCTGCGCCTCTTCACGAATGCCATGATGAACATGTAACGCTGCAAGCCTAAGTCCCATACCATCCCGCAGGCTGCACAAAACCCTCAAAAGCGCCACCGAATCTGCACCGCCGCTTAACGCCACAAGCACCCCTGCTCCCACAGTAAACATTTGATGTTTTTCAATAAATTGTTTCGTCTTTTGCTCTACTTTCATACTCTCAATCAAACTTCTACAAAAAATATAAAACTACTACATATAACACTATATATAAAAATAACAAGAAATGCAAGGTACTTAATTTTTCCACATACCAAAAACCAACACCGACATATCATCCTTAATATTTCCCTTACACAAACCAATGCAGTACTTAAGGATATGCTGCGCCATATCCCGGGGATTTTTGACAGAAAGTCTGCTGATAAATTCCGTCAGCCTCTCTTCCTGACCTATAGCAATCAAGCCGTCCAGAATACCATCTGTAAGCATAATTACATAATCTCCCTCCTCCATTCTGCGTCTCACCACATCCAAATCCATGGTTCTGAAGGCTCCTAAAGGAAGATTTTCTATCCATATTTTTTCTACCAGATAATCCCTTTTATGAAAGCTTGCCGCTGCACCTATTTTATTAAACTCGCAAACACCCTTATATAAATTCATATCACAAATATCTAACGAAGACATAGCAGCCTCCTCACCATCCTGCAGCAAAAGCCCATTAAGTACCTGAACGGCTGTTTCTTTTGTATAACCTGCTACCAGAAATTTTTCCATAAAATCCAGCACTTTTTCACTGTGTATACTGGCTTCTCTGCCACTACCCACACCATCTGCCATGAGGAAAAACACATGCCCGTCTATACCTTCTGAAATCAAAATATTATCTCCACTAATTTCCTCTCCATCCTTCACTGCGGTAGCCTGTCCTGCCAATACACAATATGCCGGTTCCTGAATAAACGTAAAGCTTTGATACTCCCGCTCTATAAAGTAGGGACTTTTGACAGATGTCTTTAAACGCATATCATAATACAAGCCCAAAAGCTCAGCAATATCAGAAGCCGGTATACGCTCCTTCTCAGATACAGTACGCATGGTTATTTCCAACACGCCATCTCTGTTTTCATTTTCCATAAAATAAACATGCTTTATTTCTACACCTTCTTTTTTTAAGTAACGATATAATTGCTTAAACTGCTTTTCCTCTGTAGGAACAAATTGGTAACTTTGTGTTGCAACCTGCGATAAATTATCTGCCATATTTAAAAACTGTTCTGCCATAAAATTGTGGTTGTCCAACATCTGTCTATGGTAAATCATCCCCTGCTTACTCTGTATCTCCTTCTGCTCCAATTCTCCTTGAAAATTTAAGATAATCTTTGCAATGCTGCGATAAGAATCTGCACAATGCATAATTTTCTGCATGCCATATTCCGGTAATGTAATAATACTTTGTTCTGCTATGTTGCTTTCTTTGCTTTTCATTTTCTGCCTCCTCAAAATAAAAATCCGCATCTTAGGGCTATAGTATAAGCCTTTCTTTCTAAAAAAGCTGTCGAAACAAAGCAATGAAATAAAAAACATCAGCCGTTTTATAAATAATGCCCTTACAGGTGTTATATATAAATTAGCTGATGCTTTACTTATTTAATCCTTTTCCTTAAAGATTATCTCATCCTCATAAACCATACCAAGACGTTCTTTGGCTATCTGCTCATAATACTTCTTGGTCTGCGTACTCTTTTCCAGTTCCTGCAAATCCAGTGTCTCTTGCTGCTCCTTTTCCAAAAGCTCCTGATACTGTGCTTCCTCTGTCTGAAGCTTCTGCCTCTTCTCGTTCAGGGAATTGCAGTTTACAAAAAGTACTGCCGCAAATAAAATCAATGTGAATAGAACAATATAAATGGATGTTTTATTATGATACTTTGTCTGATATGCTGCTCTTCTTGCCATGCACATCCCCCTTCCTGTGTATTTTTCTTAATTTAATAATAGTCATTTTTGGAAACTTCGTCAAGTGCTTCTTTATGACATTTAAAATCTTTCGCACATGGAACAATATGAAATACCCTATACCAACCACATATTTGCTGAAAATCAGAAGGTATATAGAAATAATGACCAGAGCCCCCAGTATAGCAAACCACCTCAGTGTTCCATTACTATACGTATGCATTACATAAAAAGTCCTGTATGCTGTAAAGCCCCAGAATATCAAATCCATACACGCCGTCAAAAAGAAATTACATTTCCATACTCTGCGAATCATGCGAAAGAAATCATAGAGTAATCCCATTTCGAGCCCCAGTGCACCCGCATAAAGCAAGATAGCACTTTCCTCTGCCAAAAAAGAAAAACCTGATATCATTTTCTATTGAAACAGGCGTCCGAAAAATGATTCTGCCTTCTGTCCATAGCTGGAAACATCAGAATATAACAAACTATCCACCGTTCCGCTGATATCAACCTCGCCCTTTTCCAGGGTCAGACGGTTCACATGCAAGTCCCGTCCTTTTACCGTCAGCATACCTGCCTCTGTCTCTAAAAGCACTTCATTTAAATCAAAGCTGATAACATCCACCACACCATTTACAACAAGAGCACCTCGGTTTGTCAACGTCAGCTTATGCAACCCTTTTCCTTGCTTATACAGTTCTTCCATATACCTGTCCCCTCCATACACTTTTTATATTGTATGATAAAGACAGACAAGATAGAACAACTTGTACACAGTTTAGGTTAAATATTTAAATAATTCTTTGGCCTCTTCCTTACGGACTGTCTCGGAAACATCCAAAACCTCCACCTTGACCTCCTTATTTCCAAAGGAAATCTTAATAACATCCCCAACCTTAACATTGGCAGATGCCTTTGCCGGCTTATCATTAATAAACACCCTGCCCGCATCACATGCTTCGTTTGCAACTGTTCGTCTCTTAATCAGTCGACTTACCTTTAAATACTTGTCTAATCTCATTTTACCCTCTTTTACAAAAATGGAGCCCTAAAGGCTCCATAATTGCTTATTAAGCATTGATCATGTCTTTTAATGCTTTGCCTGGCTTAAACTTAGGTGCCTTTGCTGCAGCAATCTGCATAGCCTCACCTGTTGCCGGATTTCTGCCCTCTCTAGCAGCTCTTTCAGATACTTCAAAAGTACCGAATCCTACTAACTGAATCTTCTCGCCTTTTTTAAGTTCGTTTGATACAACTTCTGTGAATGCTTTTAAAACAGCTTCTGTATCTTTCTTAGATACACCGCTAACCTCAGCCATAGCTGCAACTAATTCTGTCTTGTTCATTTTTAGCTCCTCCAAATAAAATCATTGAAAAGTCGGCCTACATACGGGGCACTTTGATTTTTACTATAGACGCAAAGTGCCCATTTGTCAAGGTTTTTGGCACATTCTACCTTACTTTTTTGCTAATTTTTATATAATAGTTTATATTATGCTTCTCAAAGTGTTATTTATAAAATTTTCTCTACATTTTTCGAGCTCCAAGAGTCTTTCCAGCTTCTCCATATTTTTTTCAGGCATAAAAGATTTTTTGCTGTTAAAATAAAAATTCGCTATTTTCCAGAACTTCTCAGGATACGCAAATCGATATATCATTGAAATCCTTTCTATACAAGGCAGCGGACGTTCTTTCTCGTAAAGTTCTAAAATATCCTTACCCGTACTGCAATCCCAGTTACTTTTTTCCAATAACTTACGCAAAAATAAATACAAATCCCTGCACGGAAAATCCGCCATATACTTTTCAAACTGTAAAATCATAACCTCATTACAATTCATCCAGACATTATGATGATTATAGTCACCATGACAAAATTGCAGCCCTTGATTATCCTGCTCACAATATTTCTCGTATGTCTCCCATGCCTCCTCAACCTCCAGTGCTTTTTCAAAGAACAAATTATAATTACTGCTTAAAAAACGCTCAAATTCATTTTTTTGACGTTTTTCTTTTAAATACCTACGGATTCTTCTTAACTCAGTATTCCTTTTTGCAAATTCCCGCTTTAAACTGTATGGTATCACAGATTGAATGAATTCTCTATCTGTTATACACATACCCTTATGCATTCTAGCCATAGTAGTGACTGCTATACTGCATTCCCTGTCATCTTTAATATTACATTCTCTGCCCTCCATATAAGTCTGCAGAGTATATGTACGCTCCTCATAGTCCTTTACAAAAATCCCACCCTCTTTATTGGACACAATCTCCTGAGCTATTACCCCTGTTTGATCATAAATCCGGCTTGTCAACTCCTTCTGTATACATGCTCTCTCTTCACTGCCTTTGTATTCCTTTAAAACGTAATCTCCCTCTTTACAATTTATAATCCAATTCCCCCTGCCTTTTCGAATACCTTTTATTTCTAAATCATATTGTTCCAACGTATTTAATACCTGATCCACCATAACCCTCTCCCTTCTTCATCGATTCCTCACGCAAAATCGGACTGCCTATCTCATCTTATGAAGAAGCTTGCGTAATTATGAAAATATACAAAGCAAGATTAATTTTATTGTAAAAAAATGAGGCTAAATATAGCCCCATCTTTTAATCAACTCCATTAAGGATCCCTTATCATTCATATCAGGATTCTCCAGCACTACCTCCAACAAGTGATTTAACGCCTGACCTATTTCCTGTCCAGGCTTCATGCCTGCTTGAATTAAATCTCTGCCGCTTACTGCCAAAGACTTCAAGCTGATACACATGCCCTGGTCCAGTACATCCTGATAGCTGGTTCTAAGCTGTTCCAGCTTAACTAACTTTGAGTCTCTTTGTAATTCACTTTGTGCCATTACATCTGCATACTTTATGTCCAGCAGCATAGGAAAATTATCCAAATGAACCTTATTAATCAGCTTACGTGTAAATACCGGTGTGGCACTGACCGAATTACCATAATCATGATACACAATCAGCAAAGAAACACGGTCAATCGTCTCATTGTCAAATCGCAGACGCTTAAGTATTTTCCTTGCCAGCTCGCTTCCCAATGTTGGGTGACCATAAAAATGATCCACTCCCTCCTCATCTGTAGTTCGTGTCGCAGGCTTTCCCACATCATGCAGCAACATGGCAAGCCGCAAAATCTTACTACATGGCACAAGCTCCATAGCCTTAATCGTGTGCATACCTACAGAATACAAATGATGCGGATTATTTTGCGGAGTATTCATCATCATATCAAACTCCGGCAAAAACACCCTGGTAATTCCCAATTCATAAAGCTTTAACATATATTCCGGATGCCCGGAAGTCAAAAGCTTGACTAACTCAACCTGAATACGCTCCACACTGATACGATCCAAAGTATGGGCAAGCTCCTTGATTGCAACCTCCGTCTGTGCCTCTATTTGATATCCCAGCTGTGCTGAAAATCGAACAGCCCTCATAATACGAAGTGCATCCTCTGAAAAACGCTCCTTGGCGTTGCCTACACAACGAATAATGCCATTCTTTAAATCCTCCTGACCACCAAACAAATCAATCAATCCCTTAGCTTCATTGTATGCCATAGCGTTGATGGTAAAATCACGTCGTCTTAAATCCTCTGATAAAAGTGATGTAAAATTTACTTCCTTTGGATGTCGGCTGTCCTCATACTCTCCATCGATACGATACGTAGTAACCTCATAGCATTCCTTTTTTATCAGAACGGTAACTGTACCATGCTGGATACCGGTATCTACCGTATGGTGAAACAACTGCTTAATCTCCTCCGGCTTGGCAGAGGTAGTAATATCCCAGTCATCCGGTTCACGCCCTAAAATAGAATCTCTGACACAGCCGCCTACCGCATAGGCCTCAAATCCTGCTTGTTCAATTGTACGAATAATAGCTTGTACTGAATTTGGAAGCTGAATTTTTAACATCTCACTTTTACTCCTTTCCCACTCGTCAAAATTTTATCACATTTTGGCGAAAAGGGAAAGTAAAAGATAACATAATCTATCTAAATATGTATTCCATCCCGGCAAACCGCACCTTGTCCCCTTGCTTTAAAACATAACGTGTTCTCGGTTCCAGACATTTTTCATTGACCCAGGTCCCATTTGTTGAATTCAAATCCTCCAGGATGCACTCCCTGCCTTCCTTTACAATCATGGCATGAATACGACTTACACCTGCCTGCTGCAGCAGAACCTGTGCCTTTTTAGGGTCTTTGCCAATAACCTTTCTAGTATCGCCTATATAAATATATTGTGGCTCACTTTCTTGTAAATTATACAAAACACCCTCATTACTTTCTATGGAAATAATCTGCGTACCACCATCTTCCTGAATACTGCTATTGCTCAGAGTCTCATACTCTTCTATATACTTTGATTTTTGCTGCAATTCTCTTTCCTTTTCATGTTGTTTTTCCTGTCTACGTACATGAATATTCAATACCAGCAAAACACCACCCGCTGCAATACAGAAAAATATCTTCAAAAAGGTAATCGGTTTCCAGAACAACAAACACCCTACATCTAATAGGAGTAGCACAAATAACCCGTATTTTAAATTACGAAATTCCTTGCCGGCCACCTCTGAGCTCGTATCCTGAGATATCATAACCGCCTCTCCCTCAGAAAAAGGATCTAATGCTTCCTGTTGTTTCAGAGACTCAAAAGGAATCGTTGCTGTCTCTGAGGGGTCCTGGCCACAATCACCTGATAATACTGTTAAAAGCCTTTCCATTTCTCCTGCCAGATAAAAAAGTTCCTTCTGCTCCAACAAGCGTTCGTATACCTTATATAACTCATCTACCAGCAAATCATCCTGATAATCCAAATACTCAATACAAAACTCCAAAAGTTGTTCCAGCTGCTCATAAGCTTCTCCGGTTGACCCAAAGGTATACAAAAATTGTATTTCCTCTTCATTGGAAGAAAGCATAATATATTTGGGTCCAAACACGATACTCCCTAAATTCAATGCATACTCTGACAGCTCCCTACAAAGCTTAATAACAGCCTTTACCAGCGAAATCATAACCGCTCTCTTCAACTTCTGTGTCTGTAGACAAACATCCAGAGACTGCATGCCACTTACCTCATAATACAAATATTGCACTCCATCCTGACTTCTTTGATGAAAAGGCAATAAACTGCTCAGTGTATTATAAGTACACATCTGATACTCATAGGATTTCTCCACTCCCAAAGCACATGCCACTCTGATATAACTCTTTTGATTTCCGCGAATAAAACTAATTTCCTGAATCACTTGACTGCTCCTCCTTATCTGATAAGCTTCCCCCAAAATTACGACCTGCCTTACATAATCGCAACGTATCTACAGGGCTGATAGTCGTACTCTGACACTCTGCACTTAAATTCCATGTGTCCGCTCCAATACCTGTCACCGAAAAAGGATTAGCCATCTGTCCATTACTACGTATGTAAATAAAATTTCCACGTATCTGATATGTATTGTAAAGCTCCTCAGCCAATATATATTTATGATAGAGCTGCGCTTCCTTTTCCTGTAGTCTGGCTACCTTTTCTGCAGGGTCTGTTGCCGTGAAGCGACTGGCCTCCACCCCCAGCATGTATACATTAGCCTGTAGTACACATCGATTTTGTAAAAACAAACCCATATATATCAGACAAGTGTACAAAAGCAACAGTACAGGTATTAACAGTGTATATTCTATTGTTACAAAAGCTCCTACGGTTTTCTTTCTCATAAGCTCATCCCCACATGTACTATTGTCAAAAAAGGAATGAAAGGAATTCGGATATGTTTTCTTTTATAAAAAAGCTTTAAAACCACTCCAAATACAGCTGCCAAAAGAAATCCCAGCATCAACCATATGCATGTCCTTTTCCATCCATAAACAAGTCCATAGCACACGCTGAGTATACCATCTCCAATTCCGATACTTTTGGGTATCAGCACTGCTTCAACTACCAACAAAATACCCGGAAACGCTGAGAATATTATTTCCAAAAGGCCGGCATGCTGCCCCACTCCATATACCATACTACTTAAAAGTAACATAACTAATACCCAAACAGGCAACACTTGCTTTCGGATATCCTCTATGCTAAGTACCGCCAAACATCCACCTACCACATAACTCATTTCTCGTCTGCTCCTTCCTCCTGACCACACCTGCTGCAAAGAGGCCAATCTGCAACTTCTTCCGGAGTAACCATATAAATAGTACGCTTTAGCCCCGAGCAGGAAAGCTCCGTATGATATCGTTCTCCTGTTGCAGTAATGTAATAGATGCTTACTTCCTCCTCTTCTTCGCAGCACTTACTGCATTCCGTATACCTTTCTCCTGAATTATTACGCTTATCTGAAAGCTCCTTTACATCCACACTTTTTATAGACAACTTTAAATGTGTACAACTTTTGGTCAAATGATAGACACTCCCATTTTCCGTAATATAAACATATTCTGCCTCCTCTTCATTCTCCCCCAAAGAATACCCTGTCCACAGCCTGCCATAATAACGATTACTCATAGACAAGCTGGTTCCCGCAAAGGAAAATAAAGGCTCTACCGTATATCGGGCTAATATAAGAAGACTATCCTCTCTGGTATTGATATGTGAACCAAGAAAGGATATTCCCTCTGCCCCGTCTCGTATGGTTTGTGCAAATAAAGGGTCATCACACTGCCCCCTGACCTGAGATGCCAAATATACCTCCGAAAATGCCAAGGCCGAGATTACCTCTTTTCCTAAATGAAACTCCTCCCCGGAATCCATTAGCTCATCATACGCATTCCCTAAAATACTTATCGGCTCCCCCACCATTTTGACCGCATATAAAACGCCATTATACACCCACAGATAATTTAGTAAAGACATAATCTCTAAAAAGCAAAAAAGAAATATAGGTATTGCAATGGAAGCCTCTATACTAACGCTTGCCTTCGCTTTTACGGATAATCGAAGAGATACTTTTTTCAGACCGGCAAGGCTGTTGGAAAAGAAAAAGAGTATGACTTGATATGCTTTGCCATGTGCTTGGAGAGTCTCTTTTCTAATATTTTTTTTGATGAAGTTTAGTGATTTAAGATTTGCCATACCGTTCATATTAAAAAGTACCTCTTCGATTATCCGTATATAAATTTCCTGCTGTCTAGTAATACACCAGATGTTTACTTATGGTGTAATTCTTGCGGTAATTATCTTGAAAGTTCCCCAGCAAATGAGCCTGACTGATACATCCATCCATCCTGAAAGCACTCTGCTTTTGTCGCACAGACAATTCAATCAAGTCTATTGTCCTCATGGTAAGTGTTTCCCTGCCTTGCAGCAAAAGTAGAATAATCAGATATTCCTCATACCCCAAAGTAAAATCTGCTATTACGTCCAAAGGCACGCTTTTTACTAATGGCACTTCTCCTCCGCTAAGCAATATTTGCAAATCTGCTATACTGGCTTCATAAGCCCAATATAATAAAAGTGCCTGTGCCACAACCGGCTCCAGCCAAGGCACCAGAGTTGCTGCAACCGCTGCAATACTATGTGCCTCCAGCTGCTTGGCCTCATCCTGTAACAGGAGCAAATAATTATCAATCTCTCTGATTGCCAAAAGCTGGGCTGCAACTACCTCCATATTCTGTGAATCTGCGGACATTCCTCCGATTAAATACTCCAGTTCATATTGTAGCCTGCCTTGCTCCTCATAAGAGCTTACATCCGTATAACCGGCAAAATGGTCCAGAACATACTTGCAAAACAATGCTTTATTCCACATACTGCTCCATACACTGTCATCCACATCATCCTCCACCATACTACCGGCTGCCAGCTCTCTGTGAGATGCCAATACAGACGTCTCCACTCTGATAGTGGAAACCTTAGAATAATCAGGAACAATCTGCCTAAGCAACACATTGACAGATGCGATTTGCTCCAATGGATTATCAATATCCACCGTTTCATACTCCGCCTCCTCCAATAAAACGGGAGTGCCGTCTGCTTTCTGTCCCCATACAGCTTCCTTGACCTGTACCTTTGTGCCATTTGCATCTGCAATAGTGTCGCTCGCTTCTTTTTTGTGCTCTGTCATACTTTGACCAATTCCCTGAACAGATTCCACCTGATGAAGCCATTCTAAAATCTGCTCTATATATGGAATACCCACAGAGGCCTCAGCCGCTTCCACTGCCTGCATATAAAAGTCTTTACCGCCAAAATCCGTAGCCAAAACTACGTCGGAAATAACAACCTCCTCATACTGAAGCCCTAGCCAACCAACATTGTCATATCCCAGATTTCTTTCTATGTAACCCTGTAGATGATGCTTAACAAGCTCATAATCTGGCATATCCGTGCCATAACTGCAATCTATATAAAATAAATCATAGTCCTCCCATAATGCCTGATGATACTCTGCCAGTAAACACTGGACTCCTGTATCAAAAGTAACATCCGCCTTTAACAACATGGTATTTTCCCTTGCACTCTCAATTAAGACCATGCAGAATGACAATACTAAAGTGGTGGTCAATGCCAGAAATACACTAACAGAGCCCTCTGCTTTTTTCATACAAACACCTATACCCTCATTGCCTGATTGGTAATTTTTTTCATGATATTTTCTACCAAATCCATAATCTGCTCCTTGAAAATTAATACTACTGCTATAAGTAAGACAAATATATGCACTATTCCCTTAAAAACCCCGTAAAATAAGGATTTTAACACAGTAGTCATTGTGTATAGCGTTAATTTTTACGTCATTTTCAGCTATAAGCTCTTCAAAAATGCTATATCTTTCTTGTTTAAAGCCTTCTGTAATTTTTGATTTTCCGTCTTCAAATTCTTATTATCAGACTGCAATTTATCAATCTGCTTTTGAAGAGCAATCAGTTGAAACTCCATAGCTTTATTTAAAACCACCTCTTGTGGCTTGTGAAATGTTTTACCTTTTTGTAAGTCTCTGGCTCTTTCCAGTGCCGTATTGACTTCCTCATTTTTGTAAAAGAACCCTCTTGATAGACCCGTGCGCTTGACCAACTCACAGACAGAAACTTCCGTATCACTTTGTAACATAGAATTGATTTCCATCTTCGCCTTATCAATTTTCTCTCTACTTGTGCAACGATTTTTCTCAAGCATCTTCTCGTATTTTGCCATGATTACCACTCCTCTCCAAACGCTCCTAATATTTCGTCCATTGACCGTCTCACATCTCTTGTTGCATCCGCTAACGCCTGATTACCATATTTACGATAATATTTAACACTACTTGTATTTGCATGACCTAACAGCTTTGCAATTGTCTGATCATCCACATTCATCTCTGTAAGCTTCCTGCCGTAACTATGACGAAAAGTATGTGTACCTACACCAAATAAATTACCCTCATCATCACGTAGCTGCCTCTCTTGCACCATTGCCATAATACGATATTGAATTTTTCCATACCTCATCGGTTGGGACGGATCCTTATCGTAAACAAATACGTATTTTTGTTCTCCGAAATTATCATTGGTATATTCAATGGACTTTTTAATCAGCTTAATTACATCCTCATTTGCAGGCTTATATATTGGTTTAAAAGTTTTATGCTGATATGCCTTGACATGCCAGTGCTTATTTATTTTCACAAGACAATCCTGTTCCAGTGTCAGTGTTTCAGATATTCGCGTTCCTAACATCTGGTGAAGAATCAGTACCCGTGCCACCTGCTCATCCATCTTTACAATGGCTGCATTTAACCTCACAAGTTCTTGATCAGAATACGACTTATATTGAGGCAATGCATTTCCCTTTGCTATATCATCCGGCAAAAACAAATTACATAACACCTTACATTCCTCTATTTTCCCCACAATATCAAACAAACTTTTTAAGCTTTTCAGTTCTGATTGAAAGGATTTTTTATCTTCTACCTCAGTATTTACATATATAAGATAGTCCTCCAATATCACCCTATCAATTTCCGTCAAGGACTCCACTTGCGGGTATTCTCTGTTCAAAAACTCAGAAAAGCGTTTTACGGCTCTAATCTGTTGTCCCACCGTTTGTACAGCCAAATATGTCAAATTCATTTTGCTTGCTGTTTTCACTTCCTTGCGCAACTTCTCCTGCACAAGAGGTTTGAAATTTAAAGAAAGCATTGGATGGACCGGATTATTATTTACCGGCATTTCCAATTTACTAATGACCCATATATCTTTTTCTGTCTCTGGAATATCCAGCTCCGGAATCATATATTCATAAAACCGTCTTAAATAAATGACCACATCACTATTACAGATTTTAGCCTCACTGTACTGCGGGGATTTGCTTTTCTTGGTCAGATTATATCCGTTGCTCAACATCCATCCCCGCAGTTTCCTGATAAGTACCTCTAATTCTTCATCCAAAATGCTATTCATATTTGGATAGCGTTCTGTTAGAAACTTGCACAAAACATTGTACGGCCAAAACTCTGAGCGTATACTACTCAGCGAAAGCACCTCACCTCTGTGGTAGATATACTCACACAGTTCCTCACGCAAACCATTTGATGGTAATTTATGCAGATCAAAATATCTATTAGGGCTAACCAGCTTATTACTTTTCTGTTCATCACTTGCATTTTCATAGCAATATAAATCATGAATAAATATTTTATGTAGCGTCATGTTTTTTCTCTCCATTTTTTATTCGTATCTTCTTTGCCAACCCTGAACCTTCCTTGAAGTATTCCTCGTTTGCCTTATCAATCTTTTCAGGGATATAATCTAAGTACTGCTTCGTCATATCCTCTTCCTTGTGTCCTAGATAATCTCGGACAGCCTGTAAAGAGACTCCATTATCGTACATATTAGTGCCTACAGTATGGCGATAATCATGAGATCGAAATATATAGTCCCCACATGAAATATCATATTTTTTACACCACTCTTTCATGTTGTGGCAGAAGGTAAATGCATCATAAGCTCTTCCTTTTGCACTCTTAAATACAAATTCGTCAGGTCCAATATGATTCTTCTCGATATACTGTTTCATTAATTTGTATAAATACTCCGGAATAGGAATCACCTTATCGGTCTTCATCTTATACTGATGTACTTTAATCCAGGCATCTTCGCCTTTCCAGAAATATGCATTCCCCTTGATACAGCAAACCTCATTAACACGAAGTCCCAGGCACCACAAATTCAGATACATTAATCGAATATCTTCCGGAAAATATTTTAAATGCGCTAATAGTTTCATCTGTGTATCTTCCGGCACCGATCTATCATGATGAACCTGCACTGTGGCTTTCAAATAGTATGAAACCGTAAACGGTACCTCTTGCGCATATCCTTTTGTTACCAGAAACTGATAAAATTTACCCAAATCAACAATCTTTAAATTATAAGTATCTGGACGAATATCTTCGTTCTCAATTCCTTTTGCATAGACCTCAAATTCATTTGCCGTAAGCTTCTTTGCCTCAATATCAGCCTCATCACAATACTGCAGAAATTTATATATGTTATAGTACTCGTTCCGTACTGTATGTATGGCTCTGCTACTCACACCAATGCAATACTTCATGTATTCCTGCAACAATTTACGATTTTCTTTATTACGGACCAAATAAAAATGAATTGCATCTACCTGTGCCGCCGGGTTCATTCGATCTCCCTTAAAACAAAATCTCTCCATATACCAAACATTCGCATCCCAGTTTGTCTTTGTAGCGTTGAGAAATAGATATTTCCTGATGTTATCCACAATCTGCATATATATATCGGTCTTTGTACCCACATTACCGTCCATGCTCTGTCGAAAACCTAAAATATCCTCATATTCCAGCCTTTCAACATCTTCAATACCATTTTCTACGCAATACATATAAAATTTCTTCAACGGCACGATATAAAGCTCTCTTCGATTTTTTCTATTCGCCTCTCGTTCTAAAGCATAGTTTAGCATCAAGAAAAACTGGCGCTTCATCAATACCGGCGCGGGCAAAGAGAAATCAAAAACCAGTTCCTCTTTATCCCGAATATAATAAAAATTCATTGCGGTTTCATAATCTGGGTGGTATCCCAAATACACAACATCTTCTTTAAACGTCAACTTAAATTGCTTTATGGGACGAGCTTTATTGATTTTCTCAATAGAATGCAGTTTTAACCAATCCAGTACCTTCAGCATCTCTTCCACTTTCGGGTATTGAATATTTTCTAAGTACTCTCCAAACCCCACTCTTACAGAGTAATCAATATCTTTCAGTTGATGAATCCCACACAGCATAAGATAGTGAACCACCTTATTCCATTTATGCGTGCTCAATTCCTTATAATTATTGATTTCTTCAATTAGACCACTGTATTCCGGCATGAAATAATATAAGACATGCAACTCCAAAGAGGACTGATAACACAAACTTTGCCTTTCGCTCATACCAGGAATACTTCTTACATAATCCCTATAATCGTACTGTACCTGGGCATCCACTTCCGCCAACGAATAAATGCCGGCCTGCAACAGATAGTCCTCCACTACTGTTCGCATCCTTCCCTGTACATGAGGACACATATCTAATTGGCCATATAATTCCTGAATATGCTCGCGCATATCAAAACGTATTACTGCAGCCGGCATCTTATCACCTCCCGTTTATACAAGCTGGTCTGTCATAAATAAACTCTTATTCTTTTTGTAATACTCATCCGTAGCTTCGATTAACTCATCCGTACCGATATTCAGATATTTCTCAGTTGTCGAAATATGCTTATGGCCTAACGCCTTAGATATCAGTGCAATATCCCATCCATTATTTCTTCTTTCGTTGGCAAAATAATGGCGCAGCATATGGGGCGTTGCAGTAATACCCGTCTTCTTTTCTAACCGGTCCAGCATGGAATATACCGCACTCACATCTAAGGGCTTTCCCATATCTTCTCCGAAGATCGTCACAAATAGATAGTCCGTATTTTTAAGCAACTCCCGGTATTCAGACAAATAAAACATCAATATCTCAAATGTATCTTTACTAATCTTAGCCCGGCGGTACTCTGCATATTTGGCTCGTGCCAAATTGTCATTATCTTCACGGTATTGTACTCTAAGGGTCTGTTTTGGGTAATCAATATCCGTAGTGTAACGGATCCCCAACATCTCTCCGATTCTAAAACCCGTTTCCGCCAACAGCAGAATCAGTAGCTGATCACGCACATTCGCGCAATTTTCCAGCAATATAAGGATATTTTCTTCTTCTATTGTCCTACCGATATGTTCTTCGCCTTTTAAGTATCCATTAAAGGTTTTTCGAGCAAGACTAAACCGTACCCCGATGGCATTCGTAAAAGATACCACATGGCTTGATAACACTTTTAGGTCCCCAAATTCTGCCTCCTGCAACTCCAAAAATTGATACCATCCAAATACATCCTGCAAATATATGTTGCATGTATTATTACTCGGTATTTTTTTCTTTTCATGCCGGTTATGATTTCCCTTTTTTAGCCACTGCAGGAAATCTGTAAAGTGGCAATGCTGTTTATCGTACTTTAGTTCAAAAACATCTGAAAGAACCATGCCGATCTCTTCCAAGTAAGTCAAATAATATGACAACGAAAAAGCGATTCTCTTTACAGTGTTAGGAGAGCGATTTGATTTCGTTTTATGCATCAAATATTTTGTAGGACATGAAACTATCGTCATATCTTCCTGATAACGGATCATATAATATATGTTCTTCCCATCTTGAATACTATCTACATAATATGGATTCATCTTGCCCTCCTTTCTCACCACTATATACACACTATACACAGAATTGATATAAATGTCAATTATTTAGTTGATATTCATATCAATTATATCATTTTCCATCATTTCCACATCAATTCAAATGCACCACATTTGACATGTATATCAATTTGTGTTATATTTCTCTTAGAGGTGCATCATGAAAACAACTTTTAATCAATCAACCTTTTCCATTTTACTCAAAAAAGCAATCGGTTCCCGACAGCAGAAGGTATTTGCCGACATTATTGGCATTTCTCCTGCTCATTTATCGCGCATACTGAACCACAAATATGACACTCCACCAAGTATCGATACCATAAAGAAAATTGCCTCTAATGCTGAAAACAACGTTACTTATCATGAACTTTTAGAGGCCTGCGGTTATATAAGCGAAAGCGAATCTACTACGGAATACACACTACCTGTAGATACCGTACAGTCTGATAAATTTGTAAAAGCGACTATTCTCACTGCGTTAGAAGCCTATGGTTTTTCCTATGAGCTCATCCCTTCTACAGAAAGCTCGCAATACGATTTGGCAATCCGGATTAATAATGCTGATCGCCTCCAGTGGTTTTTTCAATTCCTTTCACAAAAAAGCGAAGAACAAATGCGCAAGCAGCTGTCTGGCAATTATTTAAAATTGCTATTCCAAAAAGCAGAAGCGTCCGATAAAATCAGTTTTGTTACCTGTTCTCGTAAGGAATATGAAATCTACCTGGATAAGCTCCCCGAAAACCTCAACATGAATGTATCAATCATTCTTGTAAATGAAGCAGAACTCGATATTCAGGAAGAACGCTGGTTGGCAAGAGCATTACCCTACAAAATCGCAATTGACAAATTATTATTATCCAAATAACGGCATAAGGACGTGGCAGAGTATACGTGCTCTGCCACGTAGTTTATACTGTCATTTTTGCTATATTGAGTGCATTTATGAATCATGCAATACATAAGACAAGTCTCCTTCGCTTCAATTAGAGGATGGTTCCGTAAAATACCACGAATCCATTTCTTATTATCTACATTTTAACTCTGCAAATAACTTCTTTCTCGACATATCAACGCCCAGTTTAGGACTTTATCGATATGATATGTCGCCTTTTATATTTCTTTCGACATATTAGCAATCGCGCTGTTCTTGATAGCCTTGCGAATTTTCCATACACGTCGTCTTGCTGAGTCGTATAGAATTCCCTCCTGGTCCGCAATATATTGGAAATCGTGTCCACAGTCAGAATATAGCTCAAAAAACTTTTTATCATTGTCATTCATAAGCATAAGCTGACTTTCTAAAATTGCATATTCTTCCTGCATCTTCATTAAAATATGGAATTGCCTGCAGAACATCTTTTTGTCTTCATGTTCCATTCCCTGCACCAGCTCCGAAATATCATCTCCCTTACGAATCAACTCTTCCACATATACATTATCAACGGCTCGTCTTGCAGTCGGATCCGATTTCCGACTTGTCAAAACCACGGTACCCAACTCGTCCTTCTGTGGTTTATGCAAATAATCGCGCTCATTTTTAATTTTTAACACCAAAATTTTCTTATGACCCTCGATTATGGAGGGAAAATCTCGAAAATGGTCCAATATGACATCAAGCCTTTTTTCCGGTCTCAAGTTCCCATATTCATCAATAAAGCTCAGTTTTGGCATATATCTCCCTCCTTCCTACTGACGCTTCAAACCATTCCGTCACACATATAATGCAACAATAAGTAGCACCACAACGTATCCCACGCAAATATGAGGAATTAAGGCTCCTGCCATATTTACAAATATTTTTTTACGTTTCACTACACCGTTTACTACATGACAGCTCAAAAAAGAAAATGCAGCGATTACCATGATCAGTACTACAGTTCCACTTCCCCAAAGTCCTCCAACACTCCCAAAGAACAATGTGAGAATACCTAACACCAATCCATCCGCAAAGCCATATATACCTGCACAACCTACGACCATATATAGTACAGCGAAGAAAATCACTGCAATGTTCTCCTCTATGCTATAGCGATTACAATTTAGAAAAAAATACAACAGTGCCGGAACACCTCCAACCAAGTGCTTCCACCTTGTAACCTCACATGTTTTATAATCTTCCCATGCAGTCACGGCCAAATAGACCGTGACTGCCAGAATACATGATATAAACAATATCTCTCTCATGTTACACTCCGTTATCTCTGATTCTAGTTCTAAATTCCTCGATGATACTTCCTATTGTCCTTACCGGCAACTGCAGTTCCTCGGTCAGTTTTCTTCCATTCTTCCAAGCTTCTACCTCTATTGTGTAGTTACCACTCGGTGTCCCCAGAGGAATATTAAACTCATATATTTCTGTCTTAATTGCCTCCGGAAACTCATACACATATTCTTTATTCAACTCTGGGTTTAACGCCAAAAGTTCATCCGGAAATCTTACAACAACCTTATCAGCATAACCGCCAGTGGTAATAGTAAGCACAGCTCCGTCGCCGGCTTTAAAGTTACCATTGTGAGGAAATCTTGCACGCTCCAGTTCTGCTTTCAGAGTAAATGCCAGTTTATCACTCGCATGATCACCTATGTTTCCCACATTATCGACTGCCTCTGCTGTTACAGCAAAATCGCCTAAGAACAGGTAATCATCTTTTTTCATTGTGATGGTAAGTTCTCCCGTATCAGAGGTATAGGTTCTGGTCATCTGATTATCCTGATTGATGATCGTCACAACCAAATTTTGGATTCCACTACCATCATCAGTAGCTCTAATCACAAAATCCTTGCTCTCTTCCGTCATATCGATATTGCCCGCATTCTCCAGCGCCTCTATACCGGTTATTACAGGAGCCTTCGCATCCGGAATCAAAGTAATAGCATTTTGCTTGTCTTCATTCTCTTCTGAATAAAATTCTTCATCCTCTAATTCTGCCCCTGCTCTGGGATAGACCAAGATCTCAATTCCATCTGTCTCTGCAGTCAAAACAAATCTCTGTTCCATATGAACTTTTACGGACTCCTGCAATCTGGATGCGATAGCAGATGTTGGAAGGAGCAAACTCAAATCCTCTATGGACGCGCCTGTCTCTAACTGCATATTTGTGAAATTCCTATCACCCGCTTCAATATCTACCTTCGGGATTCTTGTCTGATACCATTCGCTTACAGCATCTGCCACTGATACCAAATAAAGTCGATCTACCTGATATTGATTCGTAGCCTTACCATCCACATAGCCTACAACGGTCAACACATGCTCTGTATCACCATCTGCTTTCACATAAAACTTATGATTTCCGATGCCGTACACATATTCAGTATTTTCAATGACAAGCTGCTCCGTTTTCAGTGGAACATCTTCAATATATTCATCTTCAATCTCAATGTCAGAGCCATCTTCCTTAGCTTTAATCTGAATATTCTTTGTCGGACCAATATTCCCGGCTACATCTACCGCTGCAATATGCAGATACCTTACTGTATCCATCATTCCCACATCCACTTTATTGGTATAGGTTATAGAATTAGTACCCGTAACTACCCCTGTAGCATTACCATCCACGTAATATCGGTATCCCACAACGCCACTGACCAACGTATTTTCTGTGATATTAGAGTCCACCAGCTTATTAATAGTACCCGCAGCATAACTTTCTGCTCTATGATAATAAAGAGTCCCATAATCATCCGGTTTTTCTACTGTAATACGAATGACATCTTCAGCACTTAGAGTTTCCTCATAGCCTGGAATCGCACCAGGTGCTGCCTTATCCTTGGCAAGTACATCATTCAGCTTTGTAGCCTCCAGATATCCTATATCTTCACTACTAATCAGCACCTTACCTGCTCCATTGTTCGTACCAACCTTCAGTGTTGCGCTTTTACGGCCATATCCAGTTTCGGAATAATTGGTCCCGCCTACAGATGCCTTGTAGCTGTCAATTGTTTCCGTTGTCTTTCCACACTGATACCCTTCCGAAGCACTACAAGACAGATAATAGGTCGTTTTCCGGCAGGTCCCTGTATCATCCGTGGTTTCACGACCACATTTTTGACAAGTCCATTTGTCCTCGCCATAATACCAAGCGTGGACAGCTTCATTACCATATAATCCATAGTTGTATCCGCACTGAATACAGATTCCAGAACCATCTTCATCCCAGTGACCATACCAGCCACCGATTTCCTGCCATTCTGTCTGTACCAAATTACCTCCGCATACTTTAGGGCTATAACAAATGCCTCCACTTGTGGTGTTACCGGAATGCGTATGATACCCACAAGCATCACTATGACTATGATAGGAAAACTCTCCGCAAAGACCGCCTACATATCCTCCACCTCCGGCACCCACACCATTGGCACCGGCACTTGTGGTATTTCCTCCACCGGTACCACCATTTCCGCCGGAATTACCTGCATTTGCACCTCCGCCGCCTCCGGCCGTGATGAGAAGTGTTTTTACACCATTTCTGGTAAGGTAAATCTGTGTAGCAGCACCGCCACCCCGTCCATAAGACGTAGATGATGTTCCACCATTTACACCGTTTCCATTGGTACCACCATTTAACCCATCACCTGCAGTACCGGGATATACTGTAATCACATCTCCCTGCTGTAGCCAATAAGTCGCAGTTACACTGCCACCTTTACCTCCGGTATAAGTACTACTATAATCAGCACCCTTGGCACCATACGCTGTCAGCGTATAATATCCCGTATACGGAATTTTATAGGTTGTACCCTGACTTCCGGTATTATATGTTTTTTCAATACTGACATTGCTCTGGATATCACTTCCTGAGAAGATCTCTCTCCAGGTAACTTTATCTTCGGACTGATATAATCGATAGTATTTGCTCTTGCCGTCCTTCTGTTCCCACTCTAGGTCAACGGCACCTACACCACCATGAGAATCATAATCATCATATGCCCACAGGGTAAGGGTTGCCCATTTTGCATAAAGCACGGTATCTTTCTCTACCGTAAGCTCATCGCCCGGCTTTCCTACAAAACTCTCATCTCCAAGGCCCGGATCATCATACCAGCCAACCAAAGAAGTATTACTGCCTGTACAGTCAGGTAATTTGAATGCATCATTTATATACTGTGCTTTCAAGCGGTCCTGATTGCCATGGTCCCCCAAAAATCGGTACACATTATTCTTAAATTCTCCTTTAAATCCAGCCTGGATCTCCCAGTGTGTAAAGCTCTTTGTGGTAGTAATAGAATCAATTGCAGTTCCTCCATTCGTCTGAAAGCTGACCTTATATCCGATCGGTGGAGCAATCAGTTTATTATCCACTTTATAGCTGGTGTCATACTTCTGTCTTTGTACATATACCGGCTGACCGTTATAGGTACCGCCTGCAGCATCCAGAAGAAGCGTACTTTCTGCCTTTACCCACTGGGCATACAGCTTAACAATGCCGTTATCTTCTGTCGTTAGATTTAAAACTTCCTGCTCATCTGCAAAGGAGCGTCCACTTCCATCCGGAGCAGTATTCCAGCCTGCAAAAATATAACCTGTACAGGTATAACTATTTTTTCTGAGTGCCGTATCCGTATATCCGATTTCCGACACCGGCTCCCCATTATAGGTAGTGCTGTTATCGTATATATGCATGGTGGGTGCCATATAACCAGCCACGTTACTGTCTTCCGGAGCGTTTGGTCTATAAGTAACTCTGTATTTATTGCTGGATATGGCCACACAATAATGTTGGTAACTTGCCCCTTGTTCCAGATGGGTACAATGAGGACACTGATACACATAAATAGAAGACGCCGGCATAGACGTAATTTGTCTTACCGTTGACTCTTTGGCATAAATGAGCATATGCGCAATCAAATCACCACAATCTGCACAATATGCAAACCAACCATTATTATAGTAGGAGTGGCAGATTTCATTTCGATAGTTGAATCCAGCAAAGGTATCCTTGGTCGGTGTATCATGAATACACTGTCCTGGGGTATGCATAACTACCCACTTCCCTATGGTCACACTACCTACTGCCTGTTTCCCATAATAATGCTCTCCTGCTCCCAACTCACCAATCGAGGATTCCGCATTCATATCCACCGTGTACTGCCACGGCAGTCTTTCATTGGTCTTGTCCCATAGATCTGTTGTCCAAGCTCGCTCGGATCCATCAGGGCTTAATGTTACATTGGGAAACTTATCCATCTCACTGGTGGATGCTGCTGCAAAAGACGTGATTGGTGTAAGCATCAAACACATAGCAAGCACCAGCATAAATTTTCTCAAAAATAGTTTCATAATCCTCCCTTCCGAAGAATCACTCTGTCTTTCGACCACAGCCATAACAAAGTCCGTCTTCTACATCAATATGATTCGTAGGATCCATCTCTCTTACTTCTCTGTAATTGCATTCCGTACAAACCACTACTTCCGCGCTACAGCAATCTCCCTGCGTTTCCACTTCGTAGAAATGTTCTCCTGTAGGGATACCACCGGTAATCTGGGTTTCTCCGCAATGTGCGCAAATTTGTGTTACCAATCCTCCATTGCTACAGGTAGGTTTCTGATAGTAAGATTCAAAAATCCAGCTATGCACATGGATTTCCGGTTCTTTAGGCGGCTCCGGCAATTCCTCTGGAATAATTTCTGGCTCAACCTCTGGGATTCTTTCTGGTTCTACCGTAGGCAGATCCACCTGTTCTGGCTCACTGTTGTCCGGTTCCTCTATGACACCCTCCGGCTCTTCTTCAGATGGTTCTTCTTTTGGAAGAGGTTCCTCTATATCTGGAACTTCCTGCGTGCCCTCTACCTTATCAGACTGGACTACTTCTGTTTCCTGCACATCTGCAATTGACATATCTTCTTTGCAATCATGTGAAGATTCTACCAAAGCCTCGCTTTGTGACTGCTCATCTGTTTCCGTAATCGCATCCAAAGATTCTTGTGTTGTTTCAGATATCTGCTCTATAGTAGTCACACCACCCTCACTCTCTGCAGGCTTTTCTTCCTGCAGAAGAGCAAAGATTATGAGTACAGACACAATCACAACCGCAAAAGAAGCCAAAAGATATGGATTTTTATCCTTAAAATATTCTTTTACCTTGTTTCTCATGTTCTCCACCACCTTACTGTGGATGCTTTACAATCTCGATCCGGCGATCTTCTAAAGACTGATAGAAGGTTCCTACTGCTTCTTTATGCACAGGGATTGTAATATACTGTGCAATGGAACTGTCATCATCTTTTAAGATTGCCACACCGGCACTGGTATAACTTCTCTCAATCCTTACATTCCCAAGGGCTTTTTCTACCGTTACGGTCTCATCATCTTCCACTTTTACGGTATAGATATCGATCACATCTCCGGCTCTTAAAGTACCAGCTACACTCTGTGCCAATGCTTCCATATTCACTCCAAGAAGCACTGCACTCCCGTGATCTGTTCTAAGCTCACCTAACATACTTTTTGTGATCATACTACCTGTATCAATACCACTCTGAGCATACTGACCGATCAGATCCTCCAGCTCTAAATAAGCAGCTTCCGGAATATCTGCTAATGGTCTTTCTTCCAGTGCAAAATATTCTGTTAGATTTTCTGCAGTGACCTCTTTTGATTCTGTTACATCAGCAATCGCAACGACCACACTTCCTTTTTCATACTCAGAAAGCTTTCTAGTCTCCACATTTAGCAGTAATACGAAAATGCCACCTGCCAACAACAGACAGAGTACTACAGGCCATACCTTGCCCTGTCCTTCTTTTTTAGTTACATTTTTTTGATTGTTCTTGTTCATCATCCAAACCTCCATTAATTTGTTACATCAACCATATGATATTTATTTACTTCTACCGGTACTCCAAAGAATTCTACCGTGAATCCAATCTCTGCTACGAGTGTAGTATCGTCGATCACACTTCCATTTTCTGCCGTATAGCTGCCAGCCATATTCTCTATGACAGTTGTTGTCAGGCTTTCAGCAGCATCAAAATCATAGCAAGTGATATCATCCTCTTTGACACTATATACAGTAAATCTTGTAATGCTAACCTCGTCCGTCAGTATTGTCATACTCTTATCTGTTACCTGCATATCTGCAGACAACCCCAATTCTGTTCGTAAGATGTCCTTGAAGATATCGTATTTTTCCTTTGGATACAGAATCTCTAACTCATCTGTACTTCCGTAATGATATAATTCCGCCTCATTTAGTGTACAGGCTCCCAGCAATGCATCTGTCATAGAATCGGTAACGGCTCCTGACACCCAAGCAACACGCTTATACTCCACAAAAAGTAACATCAACTGCACAGTAAGGATCAGAATCATCAGGTACATTACTGGGTTGAAAATTGTACCGGCATCCTTTTTTTGTAGTCTCTCTCTCATCCTTAATTCTTCGCCACAGATATCTTTTCAATCGCCACTTCTGCCTGCCTTTGGGTCATCATAGGAGAGGCAAACCCTTTGAAATCAATATCGCTCAAGTTCACTACTCCTCGTATGACCAAACGGATCCGATTGCCGTATCCTACATTGGTAAAGCTAGTGCCGGTCAGATCAATCTGTTCCATATCCAGCGCTTCGAGTTCTGCAATCAGCAGATTGCGATTCTCTTCAGTTAGGCGACCATCCGTCTCCATTCGCAAAAGATAAGTACGCGCTACCTGCTGGATATCGCTGCTTCTGTCAATATTGGATGCGCTTACCATGGAACCGGTCCAAAGCACAGCAAGCAACACGATCACTACAATGGCAGGAAGAAATTGATCAAGAATACCTTTGTCCTTTCTCTTTAACATTTCATGCCCTCATCTTCCTTTTTACTAAAACAGGGCAGAGAATCGACTCCCTGCCCCATGTTTTGCAGGAATTACCCGCAGTCATTCTTATTTCTATAGAATCCGGATTACGCACCAAATTCTTTGAACAGAACATTATTGATGTTGGTAGTCATAGTATTAAAGATACTATCGAGCAGAGTACCTGCTTCAGTTCTGAACATTGCAGTAAGGGATACTGCCACTACACATACCAGTGCGATCACCATCAAAGTCTCAATACCGGCATCTTTCTTGGAAAATACCTGCGCTGCCTTGTTCTTTGCGCCTACCATAATTTCATTCATTTTGTTTCTCATTGATTTTTTACCTCCATCGTAAATTTGATTGATTTGTTTACAAAACTGTTCTCATAAGGGGCCATTTGCCTGGCCCCCAATCCTGGATTTTAACCTTCCATTAGATAGTGAACTCTTTGAAGAGAGTGTCATTGATGTTTTTGGTCATGGTATCGAAGATACTATTGATCAGGGTACCAGCCTCGGTTCTGAACATTGCAGTAAGGGATACTGCCACTACACACACCAGTGCGATCACCATTAAAGTCTCAATACCGGCATCTTTCTTAGAAAATACCTGTGCTGCCTTGTTCTTTGCGCCTACCATAATTTCATTCATTTTGTTTCTCATTGATTTTTACCTCCATCGTAAATTTGATTGATTTGTTAGATTGTTTTAGGGCTCTTCGCCCCAGTTCCATATTCAGTTATCTGTGCGGCCACCGAAGTGACCGCACCGGCAGAACTAAATCTGCCGAAAGGGATTTTCGGTTTATGCACCGAATTCTTTGAACAGAGTAGAATTGATGTTGGTAGTCATAGTATCGAAAATGCTATCGATCAGAGTACCCGCCTCAGTTCTGAACATTGCAGTAAGGGATACTGCCACTACACATACCAGTGCGATCACCATCAAAGTCTCAATACCGGCATCCTTTCTGTTCATTACTTCCATAGCCTTAATCTTTGCTCCGGCCACAAGAGCGTTCATTTTGTTTCTCATCTGGAAACCTCCTTTAAATTTTTTATATAAAAGGCACCTGCCTCCTATATCGTTAGAAAAGTATGTCTGCGCTACCAGTCATGCTGGCAATGCAAAGGAAGAATATAAGTACCGTGAAAACAATGAATATTCCAATGATACAAAGCTGCAGTTTGTTCTCAGTAGCTTTCTTCCTTTCAGCAAAAGTTGTTTCTTTAAGGACCGCCAACTGTTTTGACATATCCTCAATCAATTTCCCTGCCTCGCCGGTCTCTGCTGTAATCTGAACAATTACGTTACAGAAAGTATCAAGATATTCATTATGAAATTTTTCACTAAAATCTTTGGTCGCCGTTCTTACATCCCCACCCAAGGTCATGTTGCTACAAAGCTCCGTCAGAGCATATTTAAGGCGCTCATTTTGGATATAAGTCAGACAATTGGTTACTGCCTTTGCGATATAAATATTGCTATTAAGTTGGATTGCCGTAGCGTCATACAAAAACGAAATATCATCCAACATTTCTTTATTGCTCTTCTGATCAATCACAATTAGCATCAGAATCTCTGTTGCCACAAAGGCAATCGCAACACATATTCCTGCCAGCAAACTCCCAAGTAATCCAAAGAGTGTTACAATTCCTATTGCCAGAAGCAAATTTGTCATAACAAACTTAAACGGATCCCCAAATCCTTTGATGGCGTAATCTGCGCCAATGGACTTTAACCACTTCTGTAG
This sequence comes from Lachnospiraceae bacterium, assembly GCA_017516285.1. The sequence goes on along the minus strand of JAFXDD010000033.1, from coordinate 1,429 downwards.
CTTTCGGTAGTTGAAATATCTACCTTTTCGGAACGTATCTTCTAAAGACTCCTTAACCTTTTCTGCAAATTCCTCTTCCTGTAATTGTCTGCCCTTGCGGTAAAACCGATAACTCAGGAATCCTGCCAGACTACAGATCACTATTGCTGTGATACAAAGGAACAAGTGCATCTGGCTTCTACTAAATCCGGCAAATATACCGGCAATCTGGTCAAATACATTTTTCATCTCTACCACCTACCTTTTTGCAAACTTTAAGATCACTTGGACCATGGCAAAGAACAATGCTGCATATATGATCAGACAGATGCGACCTGCAGGATTATGGAAAAAGAAATCCACCATGCTATTTCCCAAACCCACATCACCTGCGAACTCTCTAAGCATCGTACTGATTCCATAAAGTGCCACACCAGTCATCAGTGCTGCCTCTCCGATCAGTCCTCGTACTACAGAGGTTTTTTCCTTCTCTTCCTTTAGATAGCTGTTTACCATCTCCCTGCAGCCTGTCACTACCTTTTGATAATTGCTGTCACTGTGACTGCAGAGTTCCAACAGAAGAATGATCTCCTTAAAAAGAAAGTGATCGTTGCTTCGTCGAAGCTCATACAGCGCCTGTTCTGTATTACCGGTATTTCTGGTAGTCATGTGGCACTGTATTAATGCACTCCGTAACGGCTCCGGCATCAGTTGTCCGCATCGGTAAAGTATCGTGGTAATTTCACTCTCTGAAATAGAGAAATCACTGATTAAATTTAAAAGTTCCAACAAATGCTTTTCTGTAATCCTCTTATTGCGATATCTAAGCAGATCAACAATCAGCTTGTTTAGGTATACCGCCATTCCAGCTTCCAAAAGCGGGATCAGAATCCCTTCTCCTGCTAACAGAAACACCAGTGTAAATTCCAACACATTGAATAAGAAGAAAATTTCTACAGTCGCCTTGGGCATTATTCTTTTAATTCCTGCCTGTGTCAGCTGCTCGTCCAACTTATCCAGCAAACGTTCAAATCGATTTTTTTTGCGATTTCCGGTATCAAGAATCCTTTGCCGATCCAGATCGTCTACTTTCTCCCTGATCTGTTGCACCGGATCGTAGGCTTGAATCCATTTGATTAGGAAGTACATTCCCACACCCAAAAAGATTAGAATCGCCAATTTCATACATATGGATGTTACTGTCATATCCGGTTCACCCCTTTCGCTCTGTCAAAGACTGCTTCTAGGTGGTTTTCCTTGGCACTCTCGTCCCAACCATGATTTACTACAATCTCCTGTACCTGAAATTCATTTACATGTACAATCGTCTTTACACAGGAGAGCAGTTTGAAAATTTCGTCCCTGCTGTAGTCACTGGCCCATTTACAGTAATCTGCCATTTTTTCCAGTGCACCGTTTGCATCCGCACTATGGATCGTGGCCATTCCTT
>JAFXDD010000032.1 GCA_017516285.1 Lachnospiraceae bacterium | reverse complement strand
ATTTCCAATGGTAATTTCAGCTGACGGGTGGTATAATTACCATTGGTGTTGTTAGTTAGTCGCATAATTAATTATACCAAAAAATCGCTTAAACTTCACGGTCTAAGCGATTTTTTTATGGGACTTTTTTTACAGCCCCTTATGTCTCGTACCTACATAATTCATATTCATTGATGAAAAAGCTTATCTACTCGGTAGTAGCAACAAATTCCACCTCTAACGGTACACGTCCGGAAATATAGTCCAAATACTGCACAGAATAACTGATACGCTGTTCTTCACAGTAGCCTGCGATACCAAAAACAGGTGGTTCGCCTCCAACGTGGTAGCACTCACTAAAGTCCTCAGAGAAGGTGTCCATGTAAATACCTACGGGTACCGGCTTTTCCATGCCTTCCGGAGTGGTGTGATCCAAGGTGTCCACAAATACGGTATTAGCATCAAAGGCCAGCTCGTCATAATAGCCGCTCTCAATGAGGGCGTAATCCATGTAGTAGAAGTTATCTTCGTAATAAGCGATTTGCTCCTCGGTCAGAACCTCACGCAGGTCTAAAAAGAGCTCGGAGCGCACGTAAGTGCCAAAGGTATCTGCGTCTGCCAGCATAACATCCATTTCATTAGCACCTACTCGTACAGATAATACCTGAGAGCTTTCGTAATCAGTGCCGTCTCCTGTAATGTGAATGCTGGTGTCAATCATTAACTGCTCCTTGGAAGGGTTAATGCCCATAGCCGTGGTCAATGCCTCTGTGTATGTGGCGGCCTTTGCTTCATCATGTGCACTGTTAAGTAAAATTGCCATAAAGGCGGTATCCTTGGCGGTGAGCATGTTGTAAATCATGTCAATTACAAAGAAAAGTACGAAAGCTCCCGCAAGCACGTGGTATTTGTGGTAATCCCAAAAGTACTCCAGTCGCTTTTTGAAGGGCTGCTCTTTCATTTTAGCCCGTTCTTCTTTAAATTCATCCATTACTGCCATAATATTAAATCCTCTTTCTGAAAAATGTTAAAAGCATATTACTATGTTACTTTATCTAGCAATTCTTGTCAATAAATGGTATGTTTAAATAGTGTGAAAAGTTTGTGAAGAAAAATGTTTAAATTTTATAATTATTTCACAATTTAGTACTTGATAAATTTAAAATACGTGTTATATTAGATGTAGAACAAGTAAAACATTCTGTATTTTTGGAAAGTGAGGATGGGGTATGAATATTTCAAAATTTACACAGAAATCCATGAAGGCTGTAGAGGGCTGTGAAAAGCTTGCCATTGAGTACGGTAATCAGGAGATAGAGCAGGAGCACTTGCTTTACAGTCTGCTTACTGTAGAGGACAGTCTGATTAGTAAGCTTATTGAGAAGATGGAGATTCAGCTGCCGTATTTTATGAATCGTGTCGAGCAGGCACTGGCCAAGAGGGTGAAGGTACAGGGAGGTCAGCTGCAGGTAGGTCCTGATTTAAATAAGGCTCTTTTACGTGCAGAGGATGAGGCGAAGGCTCTGGGGGATGAGTATGTTTCCGTGGAGCATCTGTTCTTGGCACTTTTGCATGTACCGAGCAAGACCGTGAAGGCATTGTTTCAGGAGTTTAGTATTAATAGAGAACGTTTTTTGCAGGCGCTTAGTACTGTCAGGGGCAATCAGCGTGTGACCAGTGACAATCCGGAGGCTACCTATGATACCCTGAATAAATACGGTCAGGAGTTGGTGGAGAAGGCGCGGAATGGCAAGATGGATCCGGTTATCGGTAGAGATGCGGAGATTCGTAATGTAATACGTATTCTTTCCCGTAAGACCAAGAATAATCCGGTGCTGATTGGTGAGCCCGGTGTTGGTAAGACTGCGGTAGTAGAGGGGCTGGCACAACGTATTGTCCGTGGTGACGTGCCGGAGGGCCTTAAGGATAAAAAGATTTTTTCTCTGGATATGGGTGCTCTGGTGGCGGGTGCCAAGTATCGTGGTGAGTTTGAAGAGCGTTTAAAGGCCGTACTGGAGGATGTAAAGAACAGCGACGGGCAGATTATCCTTTTTATCGATGAGCTGCATACTATCGTAGGTGCTGGCAAGACAGACGGCGCCATGGATGCCGGCAATATGCTTAAGCCGATGCTTGCCCGTGGAGAACTGCATTGTATCGGAGCTACCACTTTGGATGAGTACAGACAGTATATTGAGAAGGATGCCGCTTTAGAGCGTAGATTCCAGCCGGTTATGGTGGATGAACCTACTGTGGAGGACACTATTTCTATTCTTCGTGGGCTGAAGGAACGCTATGAGGTATATCATGGGGTAAAGATTTTGGATAACGCTTTGGTAAGTGCAGCAACCCTTTCCCATAGATATATTTCCGACAGATTTTTGCCGGATAAGGCGATTGATTTGGTAGATGAGGCCTGTGCATTGATTAAGACCGAGCTGGATAGTATGCCTACGGAGCTGGACGAGTTACAGCGTAGAGTGACTCAGATGGAGATTGAGGAGGCTGCTCTTAAAAAGGAAGAGGATAAGCTTAGCCAGGACAGACTTGCTGCATTACAGGCAGAGCTGGCAGAGTTAAAAGAGGACTTTGCGGTCAAGAAGGCCCAGTGGGATAACGAAAAGAAGGGCGTAGAGCGTCTTTCCGGCCTACGTGAGGAGATTGAAGAGGTAAATCGTCAGATTCAAATTGCCAGTCAGGAGGGTGACCTGGAGAAGGCGGCAGAGCTTAGCTATGGCAGACTTCCAAATTTGAAAAAGGAGCTTGCCGAGGAAGAGGAGCGTGTGAAAGGCAAGGAAAATTCTCTGGTGCATGAAAATGTATCCGACGAAGAGATTGCCCGTATTATCAGCCGTTGGACCGGTATTCCGGTAGCCAAGCTGACAGAGGGGGAGCGCAGCAAGATTTTGCATCTGGATGCAGAGCTTCACAAGCGTGTGGTTGGGCAGGATGAAGGCGTTCAGAAGGTAACAGAGGCTATTCTTCGCTCCAAGGCAGGCATTAAGGATCCGACCAAGCCAATCGGTTCCTTCCTATTCTTGGGACCTACCGGTGTGGGTAAGACGGAGCTTGCCAAGTCTCTGGCAGAGGCACTTTTTGATGATGAGTCCAATATGGTGCGCATTGATATGAGTGAGTATATGGAGAAGTACTCCGTTTCCAGATTAATTGGAGCACCTCCGGGATACGTAGGCTATGAGGAGGGAGGCCAGCTCACTGAAGCAGTGCGTAGAAAGCCTTATTCCGTAGTGCTTTTTGACGAAATTGAGAAGGCGCATCCGGACGTATTTAATGTGCTTTTACAGGTGCTGGATGACGGTCGTATTACCGACTCTCAGGGACGTACTGTAGATTTTAAAAATACCATACTGATTATGACCTCTAATATCGGTGCAAGCTATTTGTTAGAGGGTATCAGTGAAGAGGGGGACATTCGTCCCGAAGCAGAGAATATGGTAATGCAGGAACTGCGTGGCCACTTCAGACCGGAGTTTTTGAACCGACTGGATGAAATTATTTTGTTTAAACCACTGACAAAGTCTCACGTTGGTCATATTATTGATTTGATTTTAGCGGATGTGAACAAGCGTCTTGCCGACAGAGAGCTTACCATTCGTCTGACTCCTGCAGCAGAGGAGTTTATCGTAGAAAGTGCTTATGACCCGGTATACGGTGCACGACCACTGAAGCGCTTTATGCAAAAGACTGTGGAGACACTGGCTGCACGACTGATTCTTAGCGATGGCGTGTCTGCAGGGGATACCATATTGGTAGATGTAGTGGACGGAGCGTTAAAGGCACGCAGAGAGGAGTTATTATGATACCAAAGGACCCGGTGATGTTGCTTAGCTTTATAAACCTGAAGCTGCGGGATTATGGCATGGACTTAGATGCACTGTGCGACGATTTAAACGTGATGCGTGGTGATATCGAAGAGACACTGGCAAGGATTGATTATCATTATAATCCGGATCGTAATCAGTTTGTGTAGAAGTAATAAAATGAATAAGAAGGAGCATATGTTTAAATAAGTAATTTCCGCTGCCCGGGCTGTTATGAGGCAGCCAAAGGAGAGCGTTATGAGAAAGCATATGCGTAAATCAGGTCAGAGATTATGGATAGTGGTCCTAATCTTTGGCCTGATTTTTTTGTCTGGCGGGAAGGTTTTATCCACACAGTACATAAAGACATTATGGGTGGATGTACAGAACGTAGTTATAAATACCGCAGAGGAGGCTTTGGGCATGATTATAGAAGAAGAGGAAAAGAAAATCGCCCTTACCTTTGATGACGGTCCGCATCCAATTTATACACCTAAGCTTTTGGAGGGACTTAGAGAGCGGGATGTAGTGGCTACCTTTTTTGTGACAGGTGCCAATGCCACTCTTTATCCTGAGCTGATAGCACAAATGCAGGAGGATGGACATCTGGTGGGAAATCACACCTACCACCATGTACAGTTGTCCAGTGTGGGTGAAAAAATTTTTTTGCAGGAACTTAAGGAGACCAACCGGGTGCTGGAGGGCATTCTGGAGGAAGATGTGCTGTATGTCAGACCACCTTTTGGTGACTGGACGAAATCTATAGAAAAAGAAATCAATATGTTTCCTGTCCTATGGGATATTGACCCCTTGGACTGGTGCACCGGAAATACTGCTCAAATTGTAAAAAAGGTATTGGATAACGCAGAGGATAATTCTATCGTACTCATGCATGATGAGTATGCTACCAGCGTGGAGGCAGCGCTACAGATTGTGGATGAGCTTTTGGAGGATGGGTACCAATTTGTGACTGTGGAGGAGATTTTGTTGAAGTGAAGGTTTTTATGATACAAATTAGACCCGTTTCAGATTTAAGAAATAAGTTCCCGGATATAGAGAGAGCAGTAGTAGTAGGAGAACCTGTATATTTAACAAAGAATGGTTATGGAGCTATGGTTGTTTTAAGTCTGGAAGCATATTCAAGATTGACAGATGGTGTGGAAAGTGCACTTGATGAAGCTGACAATGCGGCAATGGAAGATGGCAAAAGATATACGCATGAGGATAAAACAAAAACAACATGAAAATCACTGCGTAAATGAAAAAATAACTCACAACACGAAAGGTGGCATGGTATCTATAAAGAAACCATGGCTGCCTTTTTTGTTGTACCGCAAAATACCGCCAGAATGGCAAAAAAGGTATATTGCTTTTGGGGTAAATTTCATGTAATTTTAGGGTAAACATTGATACAAATGATGAAGAAGAATAGGTACATGAAAAATAAATAATCGAAGATGATGAGGTGAATTATGGAAAAATTATATGCAGGTTTTTCAAGAGTAAATGTAACTCCTATGATGGGTATTGGTATTGCTGGTTACTTTAAACCACGTTATGCGGAGGGAGTATTGGATGATTTGGAGATTAATGCGCTGGCTTTAGCATGTGGGGAAACAAAGGTGGTATTTCTTAGTATGGATCATTTGGGACCTGAACGCACGATTATAGCTGATTATAGTGCGCATGTGTCAGCAGTGACAGGTGTTCCAAAGGAGGCCATTTACATACATGCAACCCACACACATACTGCACCTTCTATAACAAAGGTTTTCGATAGGCAGGAAATGTCTTCTCTGGAATCAAATTCCAAGGAGGCGCTGGAGTGTGAGTATTATCATTTTGTGCGTCATAAAATTGCAGATGCAGCACAGGCTGCTCTGGATGATTTAAAACCGGCCAAAATGGGCTGGGGAATAGGACTGGCTCCGGATATTGCATTTATCCGCCGCTTCCGCATGAAGGATGGCAGCATTCAAACTAATCCTGGGGTAAATAATCCTGATATCGTAGAACCAATTGGTCAAGTGGATGAAAGAGTCAGTGTGTTACGTTTTGATCGAGAAGGTGCAGAAAGCCTGGTTCTTGTAAATTTTGCAGACCACCCGGACACCGTAGGTGGCAGCAAAATCAGTGCAGATTGGCCGGGCTTTGTACGCAGAACAGTGGAAAAAGTATTGGACAATACTAAATGCATTTTCTTTAATGGTGCCCAGGGTGATGTAAACCACGTAAAAGTTCACACTAAAGGGGGCGACTTAAATGGTATGTTTATGGACTTTGACGATGTGTCCAGAGGCTATGACCATGCTCGTTATATGGGACGCGTGGTTACCGGTGGTGTACTGCAGGCCTATGATAAAGTAAAGTATGTGGATGTAGATTCTATTAAATATAAACAACGTACCATTCATGTACCATCCAATATGCCGGAGGCTAAGGATATGCCGGAAGCATATCGTATTGATGCACTTCATCAAGCCGGTAAGGATGATGAACTTCCGTACAAGGGTATGATGCTTACCACCGTGGTCGCGGAAGCAGGCAGAATGATCCGGTTAGAGCACGGACCGGAAAGCTTTGACATGGAGTTAAGTGCTATTTCCATCGGTGAAGTAGTTCTATTAGGCATTCCGGGCGAGCCATTTAACGGAATTGGCCGTGCATTAAAGGAAACAGAAGGATGGGGAATGATTATTCCTACCTGCTGTACTAATGGTTATCAGGGATATTTCCCAATGAAGGAAGCATATGATGAGGGAGGTTATGAAGCCAGAAGCTCAAACTTCCGGGCAGGAGTAGCAGAGCAGATTATTGAAGAAGGTAGAGCGTTGTTGAGAGAGGTTATGTAAGGATATTCTTCAGATAAATGTAAAAATATTCCGGTTGAAGGAAAATGCATTAAATTGTACAATTTATAGTAGAGGATATAAAAAAGAGATGAAAACAAAAGAAAATTGTAATATTTTACTGGAGGAATTTGATGCGTATTCTGAAAAATTTATTTATTAAACCGAGGAAAATTATTGATGCATTATTTCTGGGTACTGCATTGTTAATTATTATTCCGATTGTGATGTTAGGTGTGAGCCTGACATGGATATTTTCTTCAAGCTTTATGAAGCAGACTGACAGAATTAATACCAATACTGTGGATTATGTAGCGGAGTTAATGGTTGAAAATCTTAATGAAATATACAATGCTGTATATACTTTAGGAAGCAATGAAAATATTTTAAAATATGAATCTCTGGACAGCACTACTTATGAATATGCAAGAAATTTAGCAAAGATTAATACTGTTTTAGCCAGTCAGGAAGTGCAGAATGATATTATTAAAGAAATATACATTTTTTATAAGAAATCTTTGTTAACTTTAAATGCAAGTGATGGGAAATTTCAGGCGGAGAAGGAATTAATTGAACATTATGGCATGCTACCTGAGGAAATAGCAGAATTTTTGGCAGATAATAATGGTAAATTTATCTGTAATTACGAGGGAGCATCTACTGTAAATAGTGATATTTTGTATGCAAAAGTTATTGACAAAAGATTTATGCAAGTGGGAAATATTTACGCGGTTTTTGTATTAGATGGTAATTATATTAACAGCCTGATAGATATGATAAGTCTTGAGGACGTAGGTCAATCGTTATTGTTGGATGCAGAATACAATCTTTTGCTGGGAGATAACGAAATTTATGCAAAGTATGAGATGCAGTTAAAAGAACTGGAAAGTAGTGAAAGAATAACTTCTGATATGGATTTGCCGGTTATAATGAAAGCAGTGGAGGGGGGAAAACTGAATTTATGCTTTGTGGTGGATAATTCGCACTATGTTACCATGATAAGGTATATCTGGACTGTAATTATATGTGTAGGAATAGCCATTGTAGTGGTTAGTATTTTTATTTCTAAATTTTATATCCGCAGATTGTACAGACCTTTTGGAAATATTGTGAACATGTTTAAGCCGGAAGAAGAGGAGTATGGTTTTAAGTCTGAACTGGAATTTTTTGAAGAAAAGTATGTTGAAATTAAAAATATGAAAGCAGAGCTGGAAGAATATAAAAATTCCGAAGATGTAGATTTGAAAGAAATGTTTTTTTATAATTTTCTTAAGGGCTTTTATTTAGCAGACTATGGACAGTATATGCAGGATTTAAATATTGCCTTTGAAACAGCATATTACACAACTGTTTTGGTAAAAATAGATAATTTTAAAATTATTGCACAGAATATAAAGCTTTCGCATTATAGAAAGTTTATAAAAGACAAGCTACATGATATTTTGGAAGAATATGGTTTTGAAAAGCAGGCAGGAACAGTAACCTATTACTTTTATGATGGGGAATGCATTGGGCTTTTGATGTGCCATGATGAATTAATAGAAGATGTTATGCATGCAATAACTTACGTGCAGCATGAGCTGGCAAAAATGTTGGATATTACCATATCTGTTTGCGTAGGAGATACAGTTACAAGTCCGGAGGAATTAGTTGAAGAATATAAAGTACTGTCCAATGCTATGATGCAGATGAAATTCTGTAGGCCGCAAACATTGTTGACAATGCAGGATTATAAGAAAAATGGTAAATATGTAGAATTTGCTAAATATAAGAAAGCTATTATTCAAGGTATATCTGACAGGGATTATGAAAAACTAGATACTTTAATTGATGAGTTGTTTATTTGTTCTAATGTGTATTATAGTGAAATTATTCAGCTTGTAACGGGCTTTTTGACTGTTATGTCAGAAATGTTGAAAAAAAACGGTAATAAAGGTTTTAGAATAAATGGCAGCGAGTTTCATCCTTACGATGAAATAGGAAGGATGGGTAATGTTGCAGAAATAGCTACCTATATCAAAAAGTTGTGTAAGGATATAGGTGATAAGTTATATGCAGAAAATTCTGGTAAAAGTGAGATGTACGATAAGTTTATTACATACATTTCGGCCAACTATATGAAGGAAATTACACTTACCGGAATGAGTCGAGACTTTGGACTGTCTCCAAGCTATTTTAGCAGATTCTTTAAAGAAATTACTGGAAAAAATTACAGTGAAATGATTAATTCTTATCGTGTGGAAAAAGCCAAAGAATTAATATGTATCGAGGAAGAAATAAAATTGTTTCAGGTGGCTGAGCTTGTGGGATTTGCAAGCTATAAAGCATTTGCTGAAGCTTTTAAAAAGTATGCCGGAATGTCACCGGAAAACTATAAAAAGAACCGAAATGCGCAGAATTCTTTGGAAATATAACAAAAGCACAAAAATACTCCAAAAGGTCAAATTTCAGCCATTGAAATTTGGCCTTTTGCTTTATATGATTAGGGAAAAGTTTGAGTGATAAGTTTATCTGTGCTTCACTTATGAGGAGGGATTTATGACTGCGAGGAAACAATATATTCACTTTTCTTTTGATGATGTATATGAATGTTTGAAAGACATTACAGAACAAGCAGGAGTATACAGGTCTATTTTTGAGAACGATTTTTTTGCATGGCTGAAGAGAATGCATGAAACATACGGTGTTGTATTTTCACTTTATACTTTTAATTATTTCAGTAAGGATCCTAATTATGATATCTCCAACTTACCAAACAATTATGCGGACGAGTTAGCAACAAATTCCGATTGGCTTAAGTTTGGTTTTCATTCAAAAGACGATTTGAAAAAATATACAGAGGATGAACCAGAAAACATAAAAGCGGATTATCAAAAGTTTCTTGATGCAATTATGCATGCGACCAATCAAAATGAACACAGTATTGACCGAGTAGTGCGGTTAGGGTTCTGTGCAGGAAGCCGAGAAAATATTTTGGCGTTGAGGGATCTGAAAAATGGTATTCGAGGACTTTTAGCGGCAGATGATGGCAGACTGCTTTATTACTTTGGAGAAGACGAAACAAAGAGCCTGATTGAGCATGGAGAGCTTCGAAATGAAGAAATTATTTATTTGCGTTCCCAGACCAGGATAGAATATTTAAACAGTATCGAGGAGATATTAAAAAGCGTTTGTAGTTATACGGATCCTAAGGTGATTGAGCTTTTTAGCCATGAAATTTTCTGGAATCTGAACAGTAAAATGGAAGGATACAGTATCAGGCAAATTTGTGAGTATATAATTAAGTGGGCTTCTGAAAACAATTATAGTTTCGGTTTTGCACAGGATTTATATTGATTGGAAGGAGAAATATTTACTATGGAACAAACAAGAGTAAAAGGAATATCTGTATGTAATCCGGTAGAAATAGACAAAGAGTATTTGCTATATACCGTAGAATATGCAGCACATAAGGGCTTTGACCATCTGCAGGTTATCGGGCCTATTCATGATGTGGTAAAGGGCAATATTGATGGTATGACTCCTTATCGAAAATACCACTTGTTTGACGAGGAAAAGTGTCAGCCGTACATAGAGCATTGCTTGGATGCAGTGAATGCAGCATGTGAAAGGGCGGCAGCTTATCATATTAAAACCTATATGTGGCATCATGAACTGGAACTTCCATCGGGCTTTAAAGAGCAGTTTCCGGAGGTAGTAAACGGATGTGGTGATGTTGAAGTAACACATCCGTTAGTAAAGGATTTTCTGGAGCACAAGCTTATGGATTTCTTTAATGCATATCCTCACATGGATGGTATTATTCTTACGCTGCATGAAACAAAGATTCCTCTTTTGAAGCTAAAAGAACAAAAGTTGGGTAAGACAGAAAGAGTCAAGTATGTGACAGGCATTTTGTTTGAAACCTGTAAAAGCCTCGGTAAGGAATTGATTGTCAGACCATTTGCCAGCATAGAAGAGGATTATGAAATGATGGCAAAAGCTTATGAGGAAATCTCTACAGAAATGTGGATTATGGATAAATGGACTCAGTTTGATTGGAGTCTGACTCTTCCTCATAATAGCTTTTATCATAAAATCAAAAAGAATCCTTTGTTTGTGGAGGCTGACATTTTTGGCGAGTTTTTTGGGAAAGGATTTTTGCCTTTAATGTTAAAGGAACATATTGCCGAGAAATTTGCATATTGTGAGGGCTTTGAGCCGAAGGGCTATGTAGCCAGAATTGACAGAGCCGGACAAATACCATTTGGTGACGTGAATGAAGTAAATATTAATATTATGCATGCCTATTTAAATCATAGTGATGTGGAACATGAAATACAGGAATTTTTTGAAGAGAAGTATCCGAATGCTGCTGATGAAGTCAGAAGCATAATGGAGCAGACGGAAGAGATTTTGAAAAAGACCTTTTATGCAAATGGATACTATTTTACTGAGCTTAGCTTGTTTCCTACTTTAAATCATTGCAAAAATCATTATTATTTTGAAATGATGCGAGAAAAATATGATATAGCATCTGACGAGTGGTACATACCAAGAGGCTGGAAGCGTGGCAGTTTAAAAGGTTTGGTAGAGGAAAAGGAAAACGCCGTAAAAGAGGCAGCAGCCTTGTTGGAGAGGTTGTCCGGGCTTGAGGATAGAATAGAGAAGAAAGAATATGAAAAGCTGTGGACGAAATTTTGCAATCTAAAATTAATTACGGAAATTTGGCTTACACTTCTTAAGGTATTTCAGAGTTATGCTGCATATTTCGAGACTTATGATCCAAAATATGAGGCAGCATTGGAAAAAGAGGCTTCCCACCTTTTGAAATTAAATGAACAGGGCAAAGAGTTGTTAGGTATTAAATTTTATTTGCAAGGTATCAGGGAGACCGTTATTCCAGGTGGACTGATTGAAGATTTTGCACAAGAGGTATGCACAAGTTTTAAACTGGAAAAAGAAGCTTTAGCACGCTTAGAGCAGGAGCAGACTGTGGATTTTATAGTTTGCGGCGGAGCGTTGGAGGGGCACAGACTTCAAAAGGAAGTGAATTTCAGCGATACCCTGATACTTGACCATGCTCTTTGCAGAATTCCGGGAAATAAACGTGGAATGGAGTGGAGCAGTATTAATGCACATGGATGGTTTAGCTATGAGATAAAGGTAAAGCCGAGAACTGAAAATCGCATCAGGCTTGTTATGAGCGGTGGGAACAGTCCGTTAGATATTGGTGTGACCATAGGGGAGACAAAGCATCGTATTCAAAGTGAGCATGCAGGCAAGGGCGAATATGAAATCTGTTTTACAGAATACGAAGGGAAAGAAAGGGTACGTATTCGCTTTGATAAGCTTTCCAAATGTACACCATGTGTGTTTGAAATTATAGTTTGTAAATAAGTAGAGATATCAGGAGGACGTATTTATGAAGATTCATTTTTTAGGAACCTGCGCGGGAACAGAGCCTATGCCGGGCAGAAAGCATGCATCTGTGGCAGTGGAAACAGCTGGGCGTATTTACTGGTTTGATGCAGGAGAGGGGTGCTCTTATACAGCACACCTGATGGGCTTGGATTTGTTAAATGTTTGGAAAATCGTTATTTCTCATACGCACATGGATCATGTAGGAGGACTGGGAAATTTGATGTGGAATATCAGAAAACTGGCTGGATTAAAGGATGTGGTGCCTAACAGCGGCGGTATTCAGGTATATATTCCAAACGAAGAAACATGGGATGGTTTGATGAAAGTATTGCACAATACTGAACGAAACTTCCAAACAGCATATCCGGTAGAAGCAACTCTTGTAGAGGAAGGGGTATTGTTTGATGATGGCTTTATGAAGGTAACCGCATTTGGCAATACGCATTTAAGCTATGCGGAGGTTGATCACTGTCTGTCCTACTCTTATCTCATCGAATGTGAAGGAAAAAGGCTGATTTATTCCGGAGACGTAGGAAAGTACGAAGATCTGGATCCACTGTTAAAAAATGGATGCGATGGTTTTATCATTGAGACGGGGCATTTTGGTATAGATGCAGTGCAACAATATGTTTCTGATAAAAAGATAGGAAGGCTGTTCTTTAGTCACAATGGACGTGAAATTTTAAATAATCCGGAAACTTCTGCAAAGAAAATTAAGGATTACTTCGCTGGTAAAGGTTTGATCTGTGAAGACGGTACAAGTATAGAATTGTAAAAGAGTAATACAGGAGGGTAATTTAGTGAAGGAGTTATTAACAAACGAACAAAACAAATGGGTGGCGGAAACGTGGAAAAAGGTGGAGGAAAAAATGTCTGTTGTATTTCCTCGTTCTAAGGACAAAATTCCTCAATGGTCTATGGATGGAAAACATAATGATTTGAAAAATGAAAACATTATTTGCTGGACGAATGGTTTTTGGCCGGGACTTCTGTGGTTAATGTATTCTGCTACTGGTGAAATGCAGTATCGAGAGGCCGCTGAGCGCATAGAGGGATATTTGGATAAGGCTTTGTGGTATCATGCAGGATTAAGCCATGACGTAGGCTTTATGTGGCGCATATCAAGCGGTGCCAATTATCAGTTGACCGGAAGCGCGGAGGCCAAAAATAGGCAAAGTCATGCCGCTGATCATTTGATGAGCCGATATAACCTTGCAGGGGAGTTTTTACGTGCTTGGAGTGGTGATGTGATGGGAGAAAAGAGTGTAGGGCTGACCATTATTGATACCATGTTAAATCTGCCCATTTTATACTGGGCAAGCGAGGAATATGATGACCCAAGATTTAAGGCTGTGGCAATGAAGCATGCTGACAATACTATGGCTAATCACATTAGACCGGACGGAAGTGTAAGACATGTGGTGAAGCACGATCCATATACTGGAGAAATCGTAGGAGAAAAAGCAGGTCAGGGTTATGGAATCGGTTCTGCTTGGTCCAGAGGGCAGGCCTGGGCTGTGTATGGTTTTATTTTAAGCTACATTCATACCGGTAAGGTGGAGTATCTGGATACTGCTAAGAGAGCAGCGCATTATTTTATTTCCTGTGTATGTGATGATTGGCTTCCAAGACAGGACTTTAGGGCGCCTGAGGAGGGCATTTTTGATGCAAGCGCAGGATTAGCAGCAGCCTGTGGTATGCTGGAAATTGCAAAAGTGGTACCGGAGTACGAAAAAAAGACTTATTTACATGCAGCTATGAAGCTTTTGATGACCATAGAAGAGGAATGGGCAGATTGGTCAGAAAACACGGATTTTATTATTAAGATGTCAACTGGTAAGTATACAGAAAAGAGTTCTCACAACAAATATATTATGTATGCCGACTATTATTTTGTAGAGGCGCTTTATAAGTTAAAGGGTTGTGAGCCGCTTTTCTGGTAGAATATATCATGACAAAAAGGAGGAGCTTTTTATGAATTTTTTAGAAAATGGAAGAAAGGTAAAGGTGGCGGTAATCGGATTAGGAATTCGTGGCCGTGTACTAATGAAGTCTTTGGTTGAGATGGCAGATGTACAAGTGGTTGCTGTTTGTGACATGCTTGAGGAACGTCTGGAATTGGCACTGGAGATTGTACGTGAAAATAGTGGGGCATGTGGCTATACGCCGGAAGACGTTTTGGTTACAACCGACTATAAAGAAGTGTTAGGCCGAGAGGATGTAGAGGCGATTATCAATGCTTCTTCCTGGCAGGTACATCATCGTATAACTATAGCAGCTTTAGAAGCTGGCAAGCATGTTGGAATGGAGGTTGGTGGTGCTAATTCTGTTCAGGAATGTTGGGACATGGTGCGTGCTGCAGAACGTTCCGGCAAATTCTGCATGCCAATTGCTAATGCTTGCTACTGCCGTGAAGAGATGACTTTGATAAACATGGTTCGTCAGGGATTGTTTGGAGAGGTTGTACATTGCCAAGGTGGTTATGGTCATGACAGGAGAACACAGATTGGAAAAGGAGATATCGAAAAGCAGTATCGTCAACTGAATTTTACAAAACGTAATGGCGAACTTTATCCGATGCATGCTATTGGTTACAT
Organism: Lachnospiraceae bacterium; assembly: GCA_017516285.1. Next base: position 34,651 of record JAFXDD010000032.1, on the reverse strand, counting down.
ATCCAAAATTTTAGGAATTAACCGCGGTAACAGGATGCTTTCTTTAATTTCTGTTTCCAGCAAAGCAGCAGGGCTGCATCAGTGGTATGCGGATAATCGTCCGGATACACCGTTTGCAAAGCAGCAGATAAATCAGGGTGACATTGTGAATACTCTGATAAAGTGTGCCAATGGTGAAACCATTTCCTTGACTCACGACTGTAGCCTGCCTCGTCCATATTCCCGTCTGGGGGGTGTACACGGTACCAGAGGACTTTGGGTGGAGGATAAAGGTGCATATCATCTGGAGAAAACTGCCCCATGGGATGACACGATTGAAGCAGAATGGCATCCGTTTGAGGAAGCAATGGAACAATATGAGCCAAAGCTCTGGAAAGATTTCCGTGCATCCGGAAAGACGGGAACCCATGGCGGTTCTGATTATCTGGTTCTTAGAGCTTTTGTAGAGACCGTGCAAAATCAGGATATCCCACCTGTAGATGTATATGATGCAGCATTGTGGACGGCTATTACTTGTCTGAGTGAAGAATCTATTGCTACCGGAGGATTTGTGGGAGTCCCTGATTTTACAAATGGACGTTGGATGAATAGGGGTGATGATGTGTGCACTGCAGACTATTCTTTTGATAGTCTTTAGGAATCCCAAAATGAAAAAAAGAGAAGTAAATATGTTATCCGGCTCCATTGTTAAAGCTTTGCTTACAATTTCAATTCCCATTATGATTATGAATGTAGTACAGTCGTTGTTCAACGTTGTCGATATGGCTGTATTGGAAAACTTCAATAAAAGTGGGGATGTTGCAGTAGGTGCTGTAGGAGCTTGTGGAACACTGATAGCTCTTATTACAGGACTCCTCATAGGAGTTTCCGCAGGAGCAAATGTAATTGTAGCCAGATATATTGGTCAGGGTGATGAGGAACATGTGGAGAAAGCAGTGGGTACTTCTATTCTGCTTTCAGCTGTAGGAGGGATGTTTCTGCTTGCGCTGGGAGTATCCTGCGCAGAAATCTTTCTAAAGTGGACAAATTGCCCTGACGAATTGCTGACGGAGGCGGTACTGTATTTTCGATTGTATTTTGCCGGAGTCCCCATTTTAATGATTTATAACTTTTGTGCTGCTGTTTTAAGGTCAGCAGGGGAAGCAAGACGACCTATGATCTTTTTGACGTTGGGTGGTATTATTAAGCTTATTCTAAACTATGTATTTGTTGCTGTTTTGGATATGGCGGTTGCAGGTGTTGCATTTTCTACTATAATTTCTTGGTCTTTTTCAGCAGCGCTTGCCGTTTATGCTTTGCTCAAAAACGAAGGTGTTGTGAAGTTAAAAATTAACAGAATCAGATTTTACAAGCAAGAATTAGAGGATATCCTGAAAATAGGTGTTCCGGCAGGTTTGCAGCAGATGTTATATTCGGTGGCCAACGTGGTTATTACTGCAACCGTTAATTCTTTTGGCTCGGAAGCCGCAACCGGCATTTCTATTGCAAATAATTTTGATGGTATTTTGTATCAAATTTCGGTTGCTGCTTCACTGGCTGTTATGCCGTATGTAAGTCAGAATGTGGGAAATGGAAATATAAAACGTGCCACTCAGGCGGTCACAAGGGGAATTTGGATTACTGTTTGTTTGGGAGGCAGTTTTGGTATGCTTTCAGCAGTGTTTTCTGCTGAGCTTTCCTCCATTATGTCCAGTAATCCAGTTGTAATTGCATATTCTCAGCAAAAGATGATTATTATTTCCAGTACATATTTTATCTGCGGAATCAATGAAATCATGGGAGCGGCGTTAAGAGGAATGGGAAGACCGATGATTGCCACTGTTTCTTCTTTGATATTTATGTGTGCAATCCGATTTGTATGGGTATATCAGGTGTTTCCACATTTCAGAAATTTTACTTTTTTGTATTTAATCTGGCCGATTGGATGGGTGTTATCTATCATTACGTTACTGTTTTTTTATTTTCCAACAGTCAGAAAACTATCTGTTACATCATTTTTTCGTAAGGAGGTAGAAAAATGAGTAAATTTACTTTTGCAGTTGTTGCGGATTTGCATCTGAATCGAATGAGGGATACTGCTCAGTACGCAGCCTTTCATTGGGCTATTGAAGATGTCAATGGAAGATGTCCGGAGTTTGCCGTTATTGCTGGAGATATTACTTCTTATGGAGATTTGTCAGCAATCGAGTTTTTTAATAAAAAAATAAAAAGCTTAGAAGTGCCTTGCCGGATTGTAATCGGTAATGCTGATTTGAGAACTGAAGAAAATATACCGGAAGCGCTTGAAATGTGCAGCAAGGATCCGATTACATGCATGGGCCGAAGAATTGTCAGTGTCAATACAGCAGATACGCATATTTATGAGGATGATCGGAAAGCGATTTTAGAGTGTGGTGACGGGGATATACTTATTATGCATCACAATATTGATGCACTGGATGAAGATTCTAAAGCTTTTTTGAGTGAGTGGGCAAATGTACACAAGGGACTTATCATTCATGGACATAATCACAGAGACCGTGACTATATGGTAGGGCAGACTAGATGCATTGGAATACGATGTTTAGACCCGGATAAGGCTATCGGCAAGGGACCATGTTTTGTATACTTCACAATAGATGGTAATGATGTACAGATGGAAGAGCGTCCGTTTATGTTTTCTCATAGTAATGTGAGAGATTTTAGAGATAGGCTAGGCATATCCTGTTTTGATATTTATCATGACATCGATTTTGCAATAGAGAATCATTTAAAGAATATAGAAATTCGTAAATTTACCGGTTCCGATGAGGAACTCACATTCTTAAAGACAAAGGTGGCAGAATGGCGTAAAGCAGGTGGAAATATTGTTTCTGTACATATGCCGAATTTATACTGGAACGGAGAAGGTGTAGATGGCCTGAATAAATGGAATGAGGCTCTCCGTATTGTTAGAGAAGTTCAGGCAGAAACAGTTACCATTCATCCACCGAGAAAAGTGAACGTCCGGGAAATGGTAAAGGGAAGTAAGGCATGGGAGACGTTGGTGGATATTTTCAGAGAGCGAATAAAGGAACTGCCATCTAATACTAAGGCCGGAATTGAAAATATTCATTTTAACGGTGCAGATAAAAGTGCAGAGGATAGATGTTTTGGGTATCTGCCCGAGGAAATTTTAAGTTTTGTGGAAGCGTTAAATGTTCCATATGGTTTTGAACGTGTAGGGGTAGTATTTGACATTGGACATGCCAGAAACAATGGCCCGCTATTTAGAGGAAATGTACTTAGTAAATGGTTTAGAGAAGTAGGAAAGAAAACTACAGCATATCATATTCATCAGTCTGTTCCGGTTTCCGGGTGTCTGCAGAACCACAATGCAATTACTGACTGGGCAGCTGCACCGAGTATTTGTTTTGTTTCCTTTATATGGGCATGGCAGATGAATCAGCTGAATCACTGTCCAATGTTTATGGAAATGAAAACAAAGGAAAATTGTAAAATTTCACTAAAGGCATTTGATATATATGCCGAAGAATTTATTAATTAGACTAAAAAAATTCATTTCTTATAGGTAAAAAGCAAGAAAACGCCAAAAGGTCAAATTTCAGCCATTGAAATTTAGGTGTTTAGCTTATAAGATGAATTCAACGAAGTGTTAAGGAGGCAAAAATGAACAAAAAAACAAGTTTATGGGTTGCGATGAAGAATGCGAAATTCTTATATTTATTACTTGTACCAGGAATTCTGTATTTTATCCTGTTTAAATATTTACCAATGGGCTGGCTGATAATTTCTTTTCAGGATTACAAGTTGTTAAAGGGTATCAGTGGAAGTGAATGGATAGGACTTAAGAATTTTATTAACTTTTTTTCCAGTATGGACTGTTGGATGATTATTAAAAATACAATAATTATTAATGTGTATAATTTAATATTTGCATTTCCGGCATCTGTTATATTTGCATTATTGTTAAATGAAGTCAGAAAATTAAAGGTAAAGAAAGTGATTCAAACGATATCTTATCTGCCGCACTTTATTTCAACGGTAATTATGGTTGGTTTAATTCAGACGATGTTTTCTTCTGCACCTCCAGGACCATTATTTAAGCTGTTTTCCTTTTTTAATGGTTCCAATAGCTCTATTTTAGCTAATGCCGATTATTTTAGAGGAATTTTTGTGGGTTCTGCAATATGGCAGCAGACGGGTTGGAATTCTATCGTATTTATTGCAGCATTGGCTGGTATTGATCCTACATATTATGAAGCAGCTATTGTAGATGGAGCGAGCAGAATACAGCAGTTAATATATATCACCATACCATCTATTTTAAATACTGTATTTATGATGTTAATTATTCAAATCGGTAGAATCATGTCAGTTGGTGTAGATAAAGCATATTTACTGCAAACAGATACGACGCGTCAGGTTTCAGAAGTAATATCTACTTATGTGTACAAAAAAGGTATGCAGGGAAGTCAGTATGGTTATGCAACTGCAGTAAGCGTATTTAATTCTGTTATCGGCCTTATTCTGGTTGTTGCTGCTAATAAGCTTAGCAAGAAATTTTCACAAAGTGGTTTATGGTAAGGAGAATGGCAATGAGAAAGATAAAAGGAACAGCTGTAAAGCAAAGTCTGGGTGACAGGGTTTATTCTATAATTATTTATATAATTCTGATTGCTTTTACAATCTGCGCATTATATCCGTTTTTGCATGTTATTGCAGTGTCTCTGAGCGGTGAAAATTTTGTGGCTCGTGGGGAAATTACTATTATACCAAAGGGATTTAACCTTGAAGCCTATAAAAAGGTGTTTGAAAATCCTAAGATTCTTACTGGTTATAAAAATACTATTTATGTAACTGTATTAAATACGATCTTGGGTGTAATTGTAACGGCAATGACGGCATATCCGATTTCAAAAAAGAGACTTCCGGGAAAGACATTCCTGACCATTTTTATCTGCATTACTATGTGGTTTCAGGCAGGTATGATCCCATGCTTTTTGGTAATGAAGCAGTTGAACTTACTGAATAGCTTAATTGGTTTAGTGCTTGCACAGTTGACATCAGGATATAACGTGATTGTAATGAAAAACTTTTTTAGTGGAATTCCCGAATCTTTAGAGGAAAGTGCAAAGCTGGACGGAGCCAACGACATGCAGGTATTGTTTAGAATTGTATTGCCATTGTCCAAGCCGATTATGTCTACGGTAGCATTGTGGATTGCAGTGGGAAGCTGGAATAATTTCTTCCAGCCGATGATGTATTTGATTGATTCGGAAAAATACACCCTGCAGATATTCCTTAGGGATATTGTATTAAATGCTAGTGTAGCCAAGGATGAAATGGGCAGCGGACTTACAGACATGATTAGATATGCAACCATTATGGTTGCAACCGTGCCGGTTCTTATGGTATATCCGTTTATTCAGAAGTATTTTGTACAGGGTACTATGGTTGGTGCAGTAAAAGAATAAGCTTGCGAAGGTAATGACATGATAACGAAAATAAAAAATGCGGTATTCGTGACAGAGGAATTGGAAATAGAAAAGTGCCTCTATATACAGGATGGTATTATAACATCCTTTACAGAAGAAGAGTTGCCTTATGACAGTGTTATAGATGCCGGTGGCCTCTATGTATCCCCGGGATTTATCGATATACATACCCATGGTGCAGGCAATTTTGATTTTGCGGATGGCACGGTGGAGGATATTCTTCAGGCGGCACATACCCATGCAAAATATGGCACGACTACGATTTTCCCAACATGTACGTCCTCTTCCACAGAAGACATTCTGTTATTTATCAGAAATGTAAAAAAGGCCATGGAAGCAAATAAAGCAGGACAGCCTTATATTGCAGGTTCCCACTTGGAGGGACCGTATTTTTCACAGGTTATGCGTGGAGCACAGAATCCGAGTTATCTAAAAGCACCGGAACCGGCAGAATATCAGGAATTTCTGGCGCAGGGCGAAGGCACTGTGAGAAGAATCAGCTTCGCACCGGAGCTAAACGGCAGTGAAGCGTTTTGTGACTTTTTAATGGAAAAGGGTGTGGTGGCGTCCTTTGGACATACCGATGGTGTATATGAGGAGTTGATATCAAGTATCAGGAAGGGCTGTCAGCTTGCCACTCATTTATATTCCGGCATGAACACGGTAACACGCAGGGGTTTGTATCGAAAGCTTGGAGCTGTGGAGACCGCCTTTTTGGAGAAGTCCGTGACGGTGGAAATCATTGCAGATGGGGTACATCTGCCACCGGAGCTTTTAAGACTGATTTATCAAATCAAGGGACCGGAAAAGATTTGTCTGATTACGGACTCTATGCGCGGTGCAGGAATGGGGGAAGGCTCTTCCGTGCTGGGACCGAAGCATGACGGTATGGACTGCGTGATCAAGGATGGCGTGGCATTCCTTACGGATATGACTGCCTTTGCAGGAAGTGTGGCTACCGCAGACAGACTGGTCCGTGTGATGCACAAGGAAGCTGGAATACCGCTTACGGACTGCATTCAGATGATATGTAAGACACCTGCAAAGGTCATGGGGCTAAAGAACCGTGGGGAAATAAAAGAAGGTTTTACCGCGGATTTGGTATTTTTTAATGAAGATATTCAGGTGCAGAAGGTACTCTTGCAGGGCAAGGAACTTCAGTAGAACTCACTTAGAAATAAAAGAAGAAATGGAGGGATTTCAAATGGAAATCAGAATTTGTAAAGACAGCAAAGCATTGGGCAAAAGTGCAGCAGCACATACAGCCCAGGTATTGAAGCAGTGTATCGAAGAGCAGGGCTATGCAAGAATTGTATTGTCAACAGGTGCATCCCAGTTCGATACCATCAGTGCTCTGGTAGAAGAGCCGGGCATTAAGTGGGAGTGTGTAGAGATGTTCCACTTAGATGAGTATGTGGACTTGCCTATTACTCACGTAGCAAGCTTCCGTAAATACTTACAGGAGCGTTTTGTGGACAAGGTGGCTCCTTTAAAGGCAGTACACTTTGTAGACGGTACCAAGGAAGGCATTGCAGCACTTACCGAGGAAATCCGCAAGAAACCGGTTGATATCGGTTTGATTGGTATCGGCGAGAATGGCCATATTGCATTCAACGATCCACCAGCAGACTTTGAAAACAGAGAAGCCTACATCATCGTTAATTTGGATGAAAGATGTAAGAAACAGCAGATGGGTGAGGGATGGTTTGCAACCATCGATGACGTGCCGAAGCAGGCTGTAAGCATGACCACTTATCAGATTATGCAGTGCAAGCGCATTGTATCCTGTGTACCGCATGCAGTAAAGGCTGAGGCCATTAAAAATACCATTCAGGCTAAAGAGGTTACCAACATGGTGCCTGCAACCCTGTTAAAGACACATCCGGATTTTATTCTTTATGTGGATGAGAACAGCGCGGCAGGAATTTTGGAATAGCATAAAACAGACGTAAATAACAAGCAAGTATGCAAGAGAAACAGTAATAGTTTATTAGAAATAAATACCTATATGGGTGTTTATATACAAAACCAAAAGGAGGTAAATAAAAATGAAAAAACGTGTTATTTCAGCTATTTTAGCAGGCGTGATGGTGATGAGTACCTTAACCGGCTGTGGAGATAGTCAAAACACAACAAACGCTTCAACAGCTACGGAAACCACAAAGGAGACAGGCTCTGAAGCAACAACAAGTGAAAGTGAAGTTGAGGTAGAGGCAGATGGTCCACTGTTTAAGGAACCAGTAGAATTATCCATCTTATATAGTACTTCAGTAGATACGTCAGAAGACCTCATACTTCAGGAAGTACTAAAAGCAACAAATGTGGATGCTGATCTCATTCTTACTCCGCAGGCTAGCTATGATGAGAAGTTAAATTCAATTCTGGCCAGTGGCGAGCTTCCGGATATTGTGTATTTATCAGAAAAACAGATGAATACATGGGTAGAAGAAGGTGCATTAATTGCATTGGATGATTTGATTGAAGAGTATGGTCAGAATATTAAAAATGCGTTAGATGAATCTGATTATACCGTAATTAAAAATGTAGATGATGGTAAGATTTATGGCGTACCATATCTGTTAAAGATTCCAGCACAGTATGCATGGGGTATCAGAAGAGACTGGTTGGAACAGTTAAATCTGGAGATGCCTAAGGATCTGGAGAGTCTGGAAAAGGTTTTGACTGCATTTAAGGATAATGCAGCTACATTAGGGGTTGAAAATCTGATTCCTATGGTTGGCAATGTAGGCGGTTCTGTGGGACCTTTCAGTGGATTATATGAATGTTTTGGCTTCAGTTCATATGGTGAAAGTTGTGCATGGACTTTAGATGCAGATGGAAATTATATTTCCAGATATGAGCATCCAAATTATGAAGCTTTTCTAGAAACAGCAGCAAGATGGTATCAGAATGGTTTAATTGATCCTGAATATTTGTCCAGAACCTTCCAGGATATCCATACACTTTTTAATTCCGGTTTGGCTGGTTGCGGCTATTTATATTCTACTCGTCTTCCTTCCGTTACAGCTTCTGTTCAGGAAATAGATCCGGACGGATATTTAGAGTATATGGAACCGATTGTTGGTTATGATGGCACACAGAGAGTAACAGGTCGTGTGGCAGCAGGAGCAAGAGCTTGTATCACTATTGCAGCAGAAGATAAAGCTATTGAATGTATTAAGTATCTTGACTGGTTCTATTCTGAAGAGGGAGACCGTTTATTGAACTTTGGTATCGAAGGTCTTTCTTATGATATGGTTGATGACGCTCCTGTAATTAATGATGAGTATAATCAAGGTTGGGAAGCAATTCGTGCCATTGGAGGTGTGTCTACTGTTTGGGCATATAACAGAAATCTGGATGCATATTACCAGTGCATGTTATATGGTAAAGATGTAGAAGAGTGTGAAGAAGTTGATTTGCTTACATACAGAGCTTATACTGGAAATGAGCCTTATATTGTTTCTCCATTGAGAGCTTTCTCAACAGAGACAAGTAAAGCTAAGGGTACAGAAATATACGCTATGTTAGCAGAAGCAGAAGCAAAGGTAATTAATGGCTCCTACACAATCGAGGACTTTAGAAAAGTGCTTGCAAAGGCAAAAGAGTATGGACTTGATGCTATGACTACCGAAATGCAGGCATACTGGGATAAGGTAAATTAATAAACATTTACCTGAAAGGAAATGGGGCTGTCAATTTTGATATGTCTCATTTCTTTTTATACCACAGCATTTTGCTTTGTTGGCGGAGTATAACGTGGATAGAAATAAAGTATATAGTGTTGACCAAGGTTGATGTGTAAAAATATTATATTAATTTACGCGAAGGGAGCGTAGAAATATATGAAATTAAAAAAATTGAATAGGTTGTTATCTGGAATTCTATGTTTATGTATGCTTTTTTCCGGTATACCAATATTTGAGGGCTTTGTTGTAGCAAATGCCCAAGAACCTGTCGTGACATTACCGGAGGTAAAGAATTTAATTTGGGAAGAGAAGTTTGAAGATAGCACACTGAATGGAAAATGGAATAGTAATGGTGCAGTTGATGCAGAGAGTCAGGCATTCCTTCTTAATGCCAGTAATAAGACTGCTACGGTGTATTTTGATAGTGATGGTACAGACTCATATACCGGCGTTTATGCTTTAGAAATAGAGTTCAAAAAGGGTGCAACTAAAGATTCTGATAGGTCTCTGATGGATTTTCAAATTTATGGTTCAAATGTGTCTGATGGGGCTGATGTATTATTGATGGACGCTGATTGTACTAGAGGTGAACGCTATGATATTTACAGTTATAGTAGAGGAATTAATAATGAGTTGAGCACGACTGGTATTAATGCGACTGCCGGTGCTTTTAATAAGCTGACATATTTATTTAATACTACTAACTCCACAGTCAGTGTGTGGGTCAATGATGTACTGCAGATAGAGTCCAAGTATGCGGCAGCAGATGCGGCTGCGGGTCTTAAGTATCTGTATATTGGTATGGTGAGTCCTGACAGCAATGCTACTATTAGTATAGACAATATTCGTTTTTATGAATCCTATCCAATGACAGCAGCAGAAGGTTGGGATTTGGATGCAGCATGGCTTACCAAGCAATTTGAAGGCAAATTGGTAGATGCCAATGACCCATCCGTGGAATATGAACAAATTAGCAGCAATTTGACTTTGCCAGTTACTGGTGATAATAAAAGCACCATTACATGGGCTTCTTCCAATACGGATGTGATTACCAACGATGGTCAGGTTACCTGTCAGGACGAGGCTACAGAGGTTACCATGACGGCTGCGATAACCGCCACCGGCCTGGATGGAAGTAGCAAAACTGTCACCAAGACCTTTACCTTTTCCGTGGCAGCAAAGGTAGTGGAGACACCTGTTGCATTGCCAGAGGTAAAGACAGTATTTTTAGAGGAGCTATTTACCGGTAACGTGGCTAATGGAAACTGGGCTAGCAGTAGTTTCAAAAATGGTAAAGATGAGCTGGTGGACGAGGTCTACCGTATTACTCGCTTAAGTGATGACTCAACAAGCGGAACTCGTGCTGATTTGTATTTTGCACAAAACAAGAGTGGCTTTAAAGGGACGTATGGTTTAGACTTTACGCTCAAGAAGATTGATACAAATAAAGAAGATGAAGTAGGTGAAATAAAATTCCGAGTTGCCGGTGATGGTGGTGTACTTGTAAATGCTGAGTGGAAAGCGGATGGAGATTTATACTTGTATTATGGAGACGCATCTGCTGTTGGAAATAATGCGTACAATATTGGTAAGTATAATAAAGAGTCTATTTCCTTGAAGTATTTCTTTGATACAGATGCATCAAAGTTCAGTATGTGGATTGATGGAAAGAATGTTGTTGATTCTAAATATACTTATTCAGATGCATCACAAGGGGTAAGTTACATGCGAGCTTCTCTGGCAGCAGGACAGCTGATAAGCTTTGAATTGGATGACATTCTTTTTTATGAAACATACCCTATGACAGCGGCTGAGAGACTGGCGTTGGATGCAGAGTGGCTTACAAAGGACAAGCTGGTAGATGCTAATGATCCATATTTGGAGGTTGACCAGATTAGCTGTGATTTGATATTGCCGGCAAGTGGTGATAACAAAACCACGATAACCTGGGCGTCATCAAATCAGGAGGTTATTTCAAATGCCGGGCAGGTTGTTTGCGCGGATGCAATTACTGAGGTTACCATGACGGCAACCTTGGCGGCTGCCGGAGCAGATGGAAGTACAGGACAAACGACGAAAGAATTTACTTTTTCTGTGGCAGCCCAAAAAGAATTAACTGATGCTGAAGCTGTTGCAAAAGTATCAGAGTATCTGACGGTGGACGTACTGTCTCCATTAGATAAAGCATCAAATGGTATTATTCGCAGTTTGAGTTTGCCTACTTATAATGACTTATATGGATGTTCTATTAGCTGGAGCAGTAGTAATGAAGCTTATATTACAAAGAGTGGTCGTGTAATTCGACCTCGTTACAATGAGAAAGATGTGGTAGTAACACTGACCTGCACCATTTCCCGTGGAGAATATCAGGAGACTAAAGAGTACAAATTCACTGTACTTGCGGATCAGGAATTTGTAGACCCTGAGTACATGAGTGATGAAGAGTTTTTCGGTGTATGGGATGCGGCAAGTAACAGCTGGACCACGGTAGGTAAGTTTGATTATACCTACGAAGGCATGGAGACTGTTGGCGAAATCGTGAAGTCCATCGGTGTGGGAGGCGATTATACAGCTGCAAAGCAGGCACTCTTTGAGTACTTTACTGAAGTGAGAACACAGGAAGCGGTCATGCTGCCTGAAGAATCACGTAATACTCTTTGGGCAGATGCAACCATCGACAGGTTCCAGTTTATCCAAAATGGCAAGCATTGTACAGGACAGGGGCTCATCGGCAACGAATGGGATTGGTATACAGTGGATCTTCGCACCAGAGACCTTTCAGCAAGTACGTCTGTAGCGTTCCAGCTTCATGCATGGTACAACGAAGACAGTGCTGTAGAGTTTTACCGTAGTACGGCAGAGGATGAGACTAAGAGACCACGCTTGGAAATGGTAGTCAATGGCGAGCTGAAGACTTATGTCGCTTCTGCTGATGCCATTATTAAGCCAAATAATTATGCGGATACGAGCTTTAGCAGCAATGAATATTTGGAAGTGTACTCTTATGGTGATTTCCTGGATGATGGTCATAGCAGGGCAATTATTAAATTTGATCTCCCTGGCATCATAAAAGAAGATGTTGTTACAGAAGCACGTTTGATTTTATACGGCAAAAGCAACGGCGCAGATGCTGAGAAGAAAATTTTAGTACAATACGAACCGAAAGCCAATTTAATAAGCAGTGAAACAACCTGGAATACTTTAAAGGCTAATGGCTTGGTATATTCTTACAATGGTTATGGCGAATCCTATGAAGAGGATGCCGGTGTAGATGAATCCGGTATGTGGGGCATTTGGGATCATCAGATTAACAACTATCGAAAGCAGGTTACACGTTTTGACTGTTGGAAGACGATTGCTTTAGAATATAAGCTGACCGGCGATGAAACCTATGCATACAATGCAATTCGTATTATGGAGGGCTTTATCAGAGACCGCGGTAATTGGAAGGGCAAGGTAGGTTCTAATGTAGATGATAGAGCCGATGATGATGATCCGGATGCATTGCGTGGCGGATATGCAACGACTTTAACAACTTCTATACGTATTCCATATTGGATGGATACCCTTCCGGTATTTTTAGAGAGTGAATATGCAACACCGGATTTCCTGACGGCAACCTTAAAGAGTATATGGGATTCTACACACTATATGAAGGTATATGGTACTGCAAAGAGTGGTAACTGGCGTCAGGCAGAAAATGCTGCTATTTTGGATGTAAGCTTACGTATTCCGGAATTTTACGATTCTACGCAGGGTGAGGATTGGTTTAACTATGCACGTAACAACCTGGAAGAATTAATGTTCCAAAGTGTATTCCCGGACGGTTCTTATCAGGAATCCGCAGACTCCTATGGTGGTAGTGTGTTGGAGAACTTCACGGGATTAAGGAATGATTTACAAGCACTTGGAACCGAAACTTCAGATGCGTTTAACGAGAGACTTCACAATTTTGCATGGTATCAGGCGATGCTTTATGGCAACGATGGCGCTAACTCCCAGTATGGTGACTCCGCGGCAACAACCCGTAAAGTTTCTCGATTTGAAGCACTCTACAAGATGTTTCATGATACAGAGCTGGAATATGTCATCACCTTCGGTGAAAGTGGTGAGGAGCCGGATTGGGAAAGTATTTGCTTCTATGATTCTGGTGTATCCAGCCTTCGTTCAGACTGGTCAACCAACGGCATCTGGTTGTTTACTAACGTGCGTGGTGGTGGTAATCATGGACATAGAGATTATAATGCGCTCACTCTTCAGGGGTATGGCCGCAAATTACTCATTGACTCCGGATACTTTGTATATGATATGAGTCTTGAATCTTCTGTTTATGGCAAGTCGACCCTGGCTCATAATACAGTAGTAGTAAATGATACAAGTCAGGATAGTTTCTATAATGCAGCGGATCAGTTAAAGGCATATGGAACCATTCATAGTTTCACTACCAACGATGACTATGATTACTTAGAACAGAGTACACCGAACAATGTGGGCTATGAGCATCGCAGAAGTTTAACCTTTATTAAGTCGGGGCTGGTTATTGTATCTGATTTATTGACCCCGAATACAGAGGCTGCTTTGGCGTTAGATAATAATTACAAGCAGGTATGGCATTTGCCGGGCGATTCTAATTTTGTGACTTCTGAAGAAGATATGACTATCAGGTCTACATGGGAGTCCGGTGCTAATATTGCCTTGGCAGCGGCAGCTGACGAAGATGTGGCATTAGAGACTGCTATGGGTTGGAGAGCACAAGTTTACGGACGTGATGAAGAAGTGCCTTATGCTTATTATGAGTTTGGCGGTATGGGTGTTCAGAGCTTAGATACCGTTATTATGCTGACAGAGGATGACCCGACTGCAACGGTTACTGCTGAAAAGCTAGAAACTCGTGAGAATACAACCGCTATGAAGTTTGACATGGTTACAAAAAATGGAAGCTTTACAGGTTATTACCTGCAGAGCTATGACGGAGAAGGCGGAAACTTTGGCCCATTCACTACGGATGCCCACACAGCATATGTTCTGTTAGACGCAGAAGGCAACGTGAAGGAAATGCTGTTTAACGAAGGTACTTATATTCGTTATATAGAAGGTAATATAAACCTTGTTGAAGCAACAGAGGAGCAGGAGTCCTTGTTTGTGGAACTTGCCGGAAGCGTTGACTATTTGGCTGGCAGTATTGTTTACCTGACCGGTGATGAAGAAACTATCGATTCTGTAAAGGTTCTTGCACAGGATGACTGTCTTGGCATTGTTGTGAATGATACATCTTACACCTATGATATTGTAGAAGGTTATATTACAAATATCGGCGTAGGTGCTTCCTCTACAGAGGAAAATTTACCGCCATTAGAAATTATTTTGGAAGGAACCGAGACATCTTACCAAAATGGTTCCGACGAGGACGTTTCTATTCACTGTACGGGAGATTTGGAGAAATTGACAGGTGTTCAGATGGATGGAGCAGATGTAGATGAAAATAATTATACCTTAACGGAAGGCTCTACGATTGTAACGTTCAAGGCGGAATATTTGGATACACTTTCTGTGGGAGAACATACAGTTACATTGCTGTATACAGATAGTCAGGTGGAAAGTAAACTGGAAATCCTTGCAGCAACAGGAGATAATTTCGATGATAATAGCACATCCACGGAGGGAGATAATTCCGATGATGATACCACATCCACAGAGGGAGATAATTCCGATGATGATACCATATCCTCAGAAGACCGTGCTGATGAAGATGACACAACTTCAACAGAGCAGGGGGATGTAGAAGAGATTTTAGCAACTCAGCCGGCTTCTGCTCAAGCTACAGCGGCTCCTACAGGAGACAATCAGAATGTTTTATTGTGGTTAGTTGTATTGGGCGTATTTGGATGTGGAGCTATAGTAATGGCAATGTATATTAGAAAACGAAAAATGTTTTAGTTTAAAATGTTTTGAGTGAATTGCTAGTTACATAAATAATTATACCGAGGGAGTGTTACAGTAGGTTTGCAACACTCCCTGTTTGTGTGGTAGGATCTTTATTTGTAAAAATATACAATAATTGTACATGCGTATTTGCACGATTGAGTGGGAATAAAGGTCAAAATTCTCTCAGTTCTCTAAGGTCTCGCAGAGCCTCATTTTTCTCAAAAAAGCTCGATTTACATCGTGTTTTCTCCACATTCTGGGGAGCTGGAGTTTGAGCTGAGGTCAATTTGATACCAAAAATAGAATAATTTCAAGTGGCTTTATAGTGATCCGCTCACCCTAATGCGAGTAAAGGTGAGCGGATTTCTTACATCTCGGGACTTTTCAGAGAAAATTGGGCGTTATCATGCTGCCGCTACCCATCCTGGAGAACTTTTTTGGTACTGCGAAAAGTAGTGTCAACTGGCTTTGGAGTTCCCACTTTTGATGCAGTTGGTACTAAAAATAAATTTCAGGAGGTCATTTTATGGGTGCTTACAAAGACAAAGGGGGCGTTGGTATGTATCCGTCCGATACAAGAACTGGCTGGGAGAACCATCCCGCAAAACCAAGAGAGGATTCACCACAAAACGGGATGCACTGGCATGGGAACGGGAGTTTCTGCAAAAATCCGCAGACAGCTTGGATATGACGTTCAACTCGTTCTATGAGGTCTATCGGAACAACCTGCAGAATTGTATCCGGCAAAACACTTGGGTGACAAAGAGCAGCATCATCGAGAAGAAAATGCTGCCGTATTTCGGAGACAAGCGTGTGCATGAAGTGAAGCCGGTGGATGTTCTCCATTGGCAGAATATCATCATGGAAACAACTGATGAAAATGGTATGCCATATTCACTGGTATATCTTAAGACAATCCATAATCAGCTTAGTGCCATGTTCAATCATGCAGTGCGATTCTATGGTTTATCGGAAAATCCTGCCGCTAAAGCCGGTAACATGGGTAAAGAAAAATGTGGTGAAGTGCTCGTTTGGACGAAGGACGAATATCTACAATTCATTGAAACATTGAAGGACAAACCTGCTTCCTTTTACGCTTTTGAAACGCTCTATTGGTGCGGTCTGCGGCTTGGCGAGATGCTTGCGCTAACACCTGCGGATTTCGACTTTGAGCGGAAAATTATCCATGTCACGAAGTCGTTTCAACGCATAAATGGTGAGGATATTATCACCCACCCAAAACAGAAAAAGGCATTCACCGTGTCCTTATGCTGGACTTTTACGCTGACAAGATGCAGGCTTATATAGAATCGATACAGCTCAACGAAAATGACCACATATTCCCGTTCACGAAATCTTACCTCCACCACGAAATTTGCCGTGGCTGTGCTGCGAGCGGAGTGAATCGAATGCGGATCCACGGCATCCGACATAGCCACATCAGCCTGCTAATAGATATGGGGTTCTCAGCAGTTGCTATTGCAGATCGCGTAGGACACGAGAGTATCGATATACCTATCGATATGCGCATGTGTTTCCGTCAACGCAACAAGAAGTTGCAGATAAACTTGGTAAATTATTCATGAATTATTCATGAATAATGCCCAATACATTGAAAAATAACGAATTTTGTGGTATAATTATTTAGCGGTGGGCATTGGCCCAACCAAGGCAACCGTGTGGAAGAGATTCCATGCGGTTTTTTAATGGAGGTGCGTTGACATGATTAAAGTTGTATATTTTGATGACCAGTCTGCAACTGACTATCTTTACATATATGATGGAGGGGCTAAGATTCAAACCTCAGATAAAGTAAAGGAGAAAAGTGGCGAAATCGCTAATAAGACTTCGGCAGGTTTGTTTGCAAAACTGTCATGGTTGCCTTTTCTTGGCGGAGAAGGCTCAACCGAGATTGATACAAGTCTTGGGTTGAAAAGCAATTCACTCATTAGAACCACTCTATCCAATACGGTATTAACAGATTTTCTAGAAAAAATAAGGCAAGATAATAAACGTATTCTCAAATTTTCCGATTATACAGTTAAGGCATACAAAAATTCTATTGCTTATTTCAAAATGTTTACTCCCTATTTAACCATGACAAAGTCTGACATTGTATCAGAGGGAATTACTTTTGAAGCTGCAAAAATGGACGAAGCATTCAAGAGTGGTAAGGGATACTATGAAATGGTTGCGACTGACGGCAAGGAAACTTGCGTATTCCGCTTCAATATTGAGGCCTTTCGTAATAACTATGGCATTGCTGACCTAACCAAGATGAATCTTGTTTATTATGGGGTAAAAGTCGGAAAAGTGGATATAAGTTTGCTTGATATTAGCAATGAATTCAACGGTGAAGAAGCAACAACGATTAACTCAGCATTCGACATTGAAGAAAACACAGCTGATAAAGATGTAGTTGATGTTTATGACATCATGTTAGCGGGTGTCGAAGCATGAAAAGTATAACAATTTATTATGGTCCGAAAAAAGGGTTTAACAAGATTATTCCTGCAGAGAAAGCAAGTCTTTCGGAGATCGTAGCTGAACATGATAATCAGGCTAAAGTATTCAAACATGTTTTTGTTAAAGAGGGAGAACACGTCGAAGATGTGCCTGTAACGAAAAAGAGACATGAAAATGTTGTGGCATACTCTGAGCAATATGCAGGCATAACAGAGAGTGCTGTGCAAAGCTTTTTGAGCGTATTGGATAGCTATGAAATTGACAACCTATTTCTTCAAAACCCGCCTTTGCAAATAAAAGTTCAGTTCCAGCAGACGTATCCTAACATCATTAACGAACGGCATTTTTCATATAAGAAGCTTTCAAAGAAGATGCTTCTGGAGATAAATGATAAATTTGACGAAAATATAATCGGACAGGAGAAAGTGAAAAACCGATTGCTTACAGCCTTATATCCTCTATTACAAAAAAACAACAAGCGCAAGCCAATTGTTTTAATGTTTTATGGGAAGTCGGGCGTTGGTAAGACCGAAACCGCTAAGTTTATCAGCAAGGTGCTTGGACAGCCGTTATTTAGAAAGCAATTTTCGATGTTTCACAGCGGAGAATTCCAAGGTTATCTTTTTGGTGGAGCGCATTCACAAGCTTCTTTCGCTCGTGATCTGCTTGAACGAGAATCAAATGTTTTGTTGCTCGACGAGTTCGATAAACCTCATCCTGTTTTTCATAGTGCATTTTATCAACTGTTCGATGAGGGTATATTTGAGGACAAAAATTATCAACTATCTTTATACAATTCGATTATCATTTGCACATCAAATTACTTGACCGAGGAAGAAATTAGAAAGAATCTGGGTGATCCAATATTTTATCGATTTGATAAATTCATTAAATTTGATGATTTGTCTATCGATGCAATTTGCAAGATAATTGATATTCAATTGGAAAATCGTTGTAGCAAGTTGTCTCCTGAGGAGTTGGGCGTGATAGACAGCCCCTATATTTCGGCAAGGATGAAAGCGGTTTCAAATAAAATCCAAAATGTTCGTCAGATAACAAAAATCGTGGACGAATATATCAGCATGCAGCTGATATATGATTTGATTAAAACTGAGACTCCTCAAGCAACTAACGCTGAAGAGCATGGTTCTACATTAGAGGGATTGTGATATGAGTACTGGAGTATGTATTATTAACAGAAACGGAATAGCCTTAGCTGCTGATAGCGCCGGAACATATACAAGTGATACTGGGAATCAGATGTTCTATAATTCGATGGATAAGGTGTTCTCGATTTCAGGAAACAACATATGTGGATTAATTGCTTATGGAAACATGTCACTATATAATGTGTCCGTAGAACAATTAATTAAAGAGTTTAGTTTGTACGTCAACTCGAAATCCCCTTTTTATGATTTTTTTGAAGTATGGCAATACTTTGAAAGCTACGTAAAGGAGCGATATCAGTATTATAAATTCGATGAGGCTGAGAAAGAGTACTGCAAATGGTTTATTAAAACCTTACTAAACGATTGGGGAATTAAAATAAAAAACGTTGTAACTGAAAAAGATGCTGACGCACAAATTGGGTTAATTCTTAATGACTTACGAAAATACATAGATGGTCACAAAAAAATCTTAGGCTTTAGCATAAATAAGTATATTAAAACAGAACATATCGATATTTACCAAGAACAGGTAGAGGTTACTGTTCCCGAGTTAAAATCATACTCTGATTATTATGAACAGCTATGGAATTTATTTTGTGAGTATTTTGAATTGTTGATTGGATCAGAGGCAGAAAATAGAACAGGTTTATTTTTCGCGGGGTACGGAACTAAAGATGCATTTCCGAAATATCTTCATATCGAGATTCATAAAATTTTCAAGGATAAAATCAAATTTATCGAAGAACAAAGATTTATCGGGAACGGGGTAAATTCAGAAATTGTGCCCTTGGCTCAACGTGAAGTGATTTATACATTTTGCAGAGGAATATCAACGGATTTTAGAAAACTAATTCCAGAAAAAGCGAATGCCATAATTATGTCACATATAGACTCCTTATCATCTGCGGATTTTAGCGATGAACAAAAAGAAAAATAAAAAATGAACTTAGCAAGTGCAAGGCACAGCTTACTAATGAAATAAATACAGAAATTCAAGCAAGTAATGTTCAACCGATTTTTGACAGCGTTAAATTGATTGCTTTACCAGAAATGGCTTTTTTGGCAGAAAGCTTAGTTAATATTACTACATTAAAGCGCACATTTGCGCTTGATGGCAAGCAGCAAACCGTTGGCGGACCAACTGATGTTGCTGTTCTTTCAAAACCAGATGGATTTATTTGGATAAAACAAAAACACTGCACTACTTGACCAAATCCCATTCTTGTTAATTCTCCTTTGTGGTGATATAATATAACTGTTCCAAGAGGAGCACGACCAATTACATCCTCTATGTACTCAAACATCAAAACCAGTTGAACTGTTAGACAGAGCCAAGTATCAATTACTTAAAAAGATCTCACAGAAATTAGCCCCAAATAAGGTGAAAAGTAACTGTGGGAAAGAACTCATAAGCGAAAGGGAATGATATACTTATTAACAATAGGGAATATGTATGAAACCTGAAATTGTACTTTTTTAAATACACGAAAACTTTTTTGTGACAAAATGCCTTACTAATGCCTATACGGTAATAGAGGGAGTCTTGGACAACCACTGAAATATAGCATAGTGAGGTGTTTTTATGTTTAAAAAGCAAAAATTAGAAACTTTGGATGTTCTCAGTAACTTCCTTATGAATGCGATTGCCAATGACCCGGATATCTGCGAGCCATTTTTCCGGCTGATTATTTCTATCCTTTTAGAGATTGAAGTTGGCAGAATTATTGTCCGGGCTCAGACCTTTCTCCCCGGTACCACCCCGGATTTAAGAGGTATCCAGCTGGATGTTGAGATTAAGGAATATCTGGATGATAAAGAAACGGAAGCAGACTGCCGCCTTTACAGCATAGAGCCCCAGCTTTACCAGGACAATCTACCCAAACGAAACCGCTTCTATCAGGCAAAGAAGGACAGTAAAGGCCTAAAGTCCGGTGAAAAAAACTGGAACAAACTTCCCGACTTATATATGGTTACCATTACTAATTATGACCCATTCGGTGAAGACAGCATGGTCTATACCTTTGAAAACTCCTGTAAGGAATTTCCTGATTTAGAATACAAAGACGGTTTGAAATTTATATATTTCAATGCAAAAGGAAATTTAAACACCCAAAAGGCGAAAAAAGAGTTGCTTACATACCTAAATAGTAGTAAAATAGAAAATGTAACAAATAACGATATTGCGCAGCTTCACAACTATGTGAGCAACTTGAAGCAATCGGCGGAGGTGCAGGGTAAATTTATGACAATGGGTGAATGGATGGATGCATATACAGCAGATGTTGTAGCAGAAGCAGAGCAGACGGGTTTTAGGAAGGGTGAGGAATCCGGTCGAGTTAAGGTAC
The DNA here is from genome assembly GCA_017516285.1 of Lachnospiraceae bacterium. The sequence goes on along the minus strand of JAFXDD010000032.1, from coordinate 13,580 downwards.
TTCTTGATATTTTAGCCGACCTTGGAGCAGCGCCGGATGATTTTCAGGCTCGCTTACAGAATATAGATGATGTAACCTTGAAGTGTTGGACTAAGTTCGCCTCCAGAGCAGAGAGCATGGAGGAATTTCTAGAGCAGATTTAAAGTTATACGGTTTCCCAAATTGTTAGTGTAGCCGCACCTGCAAAACTGCAGGTGCGATATGTTTTATTTAATAATCAACACCCATCCATTCATCCACCTCAAATACGTATCCACATATTCCCCGGACACCGGAGCACCGCTAATCACCGGATAGAACAGGATAAACAAGCCAATCACCGCGAGGGTGTACAAGCTGCAAAGGGTATAGAATACCTTTGGCTTCAAGTGTTTTTGGAGCTGTGATGCTACGTAGCCAATGATAAGCATGAGGAACGGCACGGTTGGGAAGTAGTGGTACAGGAAGGTACAACGACTTACCAGTGTCCATGGCAGGAACTGTGCCAGAAGGCCTATGCTTAAAAATGCGGCGGTAGCTTTGCGCTTCACAATAGCCAGGTAGAAGGTATACGCGGCTGGCGGCAGGGCAGTGAACCAAACGGCAGGGTTTCCAAAGGCGCTGATACCCTGGTACATGCCATTACCCAGCTTGTTGGAGTAATAAAATACCGGGCGTACCATAGTGGGCCATTCATACCAGGATGAGGAGTACGGGTGGGTGGCTTCCAGCTTGCTGTGGTAATTAAACATAGTAAACTGGTTGTGCCATGCACGCAGGATAAAGTTATCCTGACTGTAATCCTTAAACGGTATGTAGCAAAGTACATAAATCGTCAGCGGTATAATTACAAAAAATATCACACAGAAACCGATAGTTTTCAGGGTATTCGGTATAAAGCTTTCCATAATGTGGCTATGTGCAATGCCGTTACTGTAGCCTTTTGGATTCCGGCAGGCATATTGGTATTCCTGATAGCGTTTGTACAACGATACAAAGAAAAGGATTGCCAGTCCGGCACCTGCATAGAAGCCGGTCCATTTGCTGGAAATACCCAGGCCAAAGGCGATACCGCATGCACCCAAAGGCAGGAGGGTCTTTCCAAGGGAGGTATCATAAAAGCTAAGGGACAGATACCTTTCCATAAAGTAGTACATTAGTATAATAAAGAATACGATAAACACGTCAATGGTAGCAATGCGGGTCTGTGTAAAGTGCATAAAGTCAAAGGCAAAGCACAGGCTGACCATGCCGCCAAGCACTCTGTTCTTTGTCAGGTTGCGACCAAGCAAATACATAAACGGCAGCATCAGCACACCGAAAAGTGTACCCATAAAACGGAAGCCAAAAGGATTAGTACCGAAAATCAAAGCACCCAGTGCAATGAAAATCTTGCCAAGTTGCGGATGGGTATTTTCATAAGCAGGCTGTCCTTCTATAAATTCATTGGCTGTACGATGATAATAAATTTCATCAAAGTAAGCACTGGCCAGGAAATCAAAGGTTTCCGGCAGAGTGTCCGCTTCATCAAAAAGCTCCGGATAATCCGCCATATTGATTGGTGTCACAATTTCCCCTTCTGCATTTAAGAAGATGAATTCTCCTATGAGCCCGTCCTCGGAGGTATTGGTGAGAGTAAGGGCAGCCATCGGGACAACCTCGGAGGTATCCGTAGTATTAAATTCCAGCTTTCCCCATGTAAATACATTTTTCATAGTCAGGCTTTGAGCCGCCGTCCAAATTGCACCATCTGAAGATTCCGCCCAGTCACAGGTAAGTTCCTTTTCGGTCCGCAAATAGTAGCAGAGTGTAGCAGGGTTTTGGCTTTCGGCAAATTTCAGAGTAACAGCCTCGTTTGCTTTCCAGATATATTCTGTCTCAGGGGCTTTGTTGTAGCCCAGATTTGAAAAAGCAACCACTGCATAAATAAGTGTAATAGCAGCCATAAGTACCCAGTCCACCCAAGTAAACGGTAAAGCTTTCTTAGAAGCCACAGGTGTCTTTGGCTTAAAATAGTCTGTCTGCTTCAGCCATTCCGGGCAAAGCTCTTGCACCTCATACTTTCCAAGCAGCGATTTCGTCAGTACCACATAATAATAAGCTGCGCACACCACCATGAGCCCGGACAATAAAATAATCGTGCTTACGTGGTCATAATAGGTGGAAGGATCATAATGATACAAAACGTGCCACACATTCAGAAAATGTGCTATAGACAAAAGTATATATGCCCAGACGAAGCTTCTCTGCCTGTTGAACAGATAGGCAAATACCAAAAGCAACATAGCAGGGTATAAGTATCTTTCGTGCATGCGTACGGAAAACATAAAGGTAGTAATCATCAGAAAACTGCCTGTTACAAAATAGCGGTCCTCACGTTTTTTGCGACGCATCACCTCAAAAATCACAGTAGAAATCAGTGTCAGCAGCACAATCAGTACACTGCCCAGATTTTTGTAGCTGATAATGCCCCATACCAGCTCCTCCTGAGAAGCCCAGTTTTTGCCCAGATATGCCCAGAAATTATAGGCATTTACGGACACATAAGGATAGGAGGTCAGAGTGTCGGTGTACTGTGGTATGACCTTGTCCATACCAAAGGGTACCATAGCCAAAAAGAAAGTGCCCAAGGCCGCCAGACCGCCCAAAGCGTCCAGGCAGAGCTTGTTGAGGGATGTCTTTTTGGATGTCGATACATTTTGACTGCGGTGGCTTGATTTACGACAATCAAAAAGCCCTCGAATATCCTGCTCATAAATACCATACAAAAGCAGTGGCGCAAAGACTAACATCTGCGGCTTGTGCAACAGCCCTAATGCAAAAATAAAGCATGCCGGTACCACCTTGCCTTCCATAAGGAAAAGGCATAAAAGCAGCACACACATCACAAGCAGGGAATCTACCTGTCCCCAAACCGCTGAGTTAATCAGTACGGCCGGGTTAAAGAGGTAAATGGCACTTAAAAACAATGCGGTCCCCTTCGAAACCTTTTTGGAGCCGATCCGATAAATCAAGGCGCCTGCTGCAATGTCACAAAGAATATTTGGCAGCTTGATTAGTATCAGCATGGTCGGGGAAAGGTATGTAATCTTGAAATAGTGAAAAATGGCTCCTAAGACGTAGAGCACGTAAATATATCCCGGTGGATAGTCCGTAAACACATCCGGTGCATAAAAGGCAGAGAATCCTCCTTCAAATACTCTTGTTGCCCATGAATAAAAGCAGGATATATCCGTGTCAAAGCCCTTAGTGGTAATTGCCAGAAAGAGTCTGACAAACAGAGCCAGTCCGATAGTTGCACCAAAAACAATATTTGGTGTAAAAGTAAATGGGGTTTGTTTGGATATTTTTGTCTTCATAAAATCAGTATAACACAAGAGAATTGATTTGCATATGTAGAATTTTAGAGAAAGTTGTGGTAATATATAAAAAAAGCTTCCTGACTAAGCTGACAAACACCGTACAGGAAGTTGACAGGAGAAATTATGGATTTATTTGATTATATGCGCAGTAATAATATGGAAAAGGAGGCACCCCTTGCAGCCCGTATGCGCCCTCGCACCTTGGAGGAGGTAGTGGGGCAGCAGCACATTATCGGCAAGGATAAGCTGCTGTATCGCGCTATTAAGGCGGACAAGCTGAGCTCTATTATTTTTTATGGGCCTCCGGGCACCGGTAAGACCACCCTGGCCAAGGTCATTGCAGGCACCACCAGTGCGGATTTTACCCAGATTAACGCTACTGTTGCCGGCAAAAAGGACATGGAAGAGGTGGTAAATAAGGCCAAGGACAATCAGGGAATGTATGGCCGCAAGACTATCCTGTTTGTAGACGAAATTCATCGCTTTAATAAGGGACAGCAGGATTATCTACTGCCTTTTGTGGAGGATGGAACGATTATACTGATTGGGGCCACTACCGAGAACCCGTATTTTGAGGTAAATGGGGCTCTTATTTCCCGGTCTATTATTTTTGAGTTAAAGCCTCTGGCCAAGGAGGACATCAAGGAGCTGATAAAGACGGCAGTCTATGATGTGGAGCGCGGTATGGGCTCTTATCATGGAGAGATTGAAGAGGATGCCCTGGAATTTTTGGCGGATATTTCCGGCGGGGATGCCCGTCATGCCCTGAATGCCATTGAGCTGGGTCTGATGACCACGGATAGGGGAGCCGATGGCAAAATTCATATTACCTTAGAGGTGGCAGAGCAGTGTATTCAAAAGAAAACCGTTCGTTACGATAAGGGCGGCGATAATCATTATGATACTATTTCAGCCTTTATCAAGAGTATGCGTGGCTCTGACCCGGATGCGGCAGTATATTATCTGGCACGCATGCTGTATGCGGGCGAGGATATCAAATTTATTGCCAGACGCATTATGATTTGCGCCAGCGAGGATGTTGGCAATGCAGACCCTATGGCTATCGTGGTGGCCACCAATGCCTGCATGGCAATTGAGCGTATCGGCATGCCGGAGGCCCAGATTATTTTGTCGCAGGCCGTAGCCTATGTGGCCAGTGCACCCAAATCCAATGCCTCCTGTAATGCGATTTTTGAAGCAAGTGACGCGGTGAAAAGTACCGGCTCGTTGCCGATACCGCCGCATTTACAGGACGCACATTACAAAGGAGCAGCCAAATTGGGAAGAGGAACAGGATACAAATATGCCCACGATTATCCAAACAACTACGTGGAGCAGCAATATTTGCCGTATGAATTAACCGGCAAGGAGTTTTACAGGCCAAGCGGCAATGGATATGAGGTCAAGATTAAAGAGCATTTGAAGAGGATTAAGCAGGAAGCGAGAGAAAGGTTATAAAAGTAAGATGGCGTGGAGTATTAAACTTCACGCCATAAACTATTTAACTCCACTTCCCATTAAACTTTTCTTCGCAATAAATGCAGCGGTAAGCCTTCTTGTCAGAATCGGTGAGCTTGAAAATATGCGGCAGCTCCTGCTCGATAGAGGTGATGCAGCGTGGGTTTTTACATTTGATGACACCGCGGATTTGTTTAGGAAGCTCCAGTGCCTTCTTTTCTACAATAACGGAATTCTGGATTACGTTTACAGTGATGCCCTGGTCAAGGACTGCCAGCACGTCCAAATCCAATACATCTACACTGCACTCTACCTTCAGGATATCTTTTTTGCCCAGCTTGTTGCTTTTGGCATTTTTGATAATAGCAACGGTGCAGTCTAACTGGTCTAAGTGTAAATATTTATAAATATCCAGGCTCATGCCGGCCGGGATGTGGTCTAATACAAAGCCTTCGTCAATTTTGCCTACATTTAACATAGTGTGCCTCCTTAATCTACCTTGATATCCAATAATGTGAGGATCAGTGCCATGCGGACATATCTGCCGTACTGTACCTGATCAAAGAATACGGCTCTTGGGTCATCGTCAATTTCTACAGAAATCTCGTTTACACGCGGCAATGGATGGAGCACCAGCATGTCGTCCTTCGCCTTGGCCATTTTCGCCTTGTCCAAGATATAGAAGTCTTTCAGACGTACATAGTCTTCTTCGTTAAAGAAACGCTCTCTCTGTACACGTGTCATATAAAGTAAATCCAGCTTGCCGATGTGCTCCTCTAAACTGATAACCTCTTCATAAGGAATGTTTTTCTCTTTGAGCTCGTCAATAATATAATCCGGTACTTTTAATTCCTCAGGAGAGATAAATACAAAGTTGATATTTTCGTAGCGAACCAGAGCATGGATAAGGGAGTGAACCGTACGTCCAAACTTTAGGTCGCCGCAGAAACCGATGGTAAAGTTGTCAAGGCGCCCCTTTAAGGAACGGATGGTTAATAAGTCGGTAAGGGTTTGGGTCGGGTGCTGGTGTCCGCCGTCACCTGCATTGATAACAGGGATTTTGGATTTGGCAGCCGCAACCATTGGTGCGCCTTCCTTTGGATGTCTCATGGCGCAGATATCTGCAAAGCAGGATACGGTGCGGATGGTATCGGAAACACTTTCACCCTTAGCAGCAGAAGAGGAAGAAGCGCTGGCAAAGCCCAGTACCTGTCCTCCCAGGCTTAACATAGCGGATTCAAAGCTTAAACGGGTGCGGGTGCTTGGCTCGTAAAAGCAGGTGGCTAAAATTTTGCCGTCGCAGGCATGGGCATATTTGGCACGGTTGGCCTCGATGTCCTTGGCTAAGTCGAAGAGTGCGTCTAATTCTTCGACAGAAAAGTCCAGTGGTCTCATTAAATGTCTCATAGTCTATACTCCTTTTCTCTAAATAAAGTATGCAAAATCTAAGGACCGAATAAAAAATCCGATCCTTACATAGATTTACGATAAAAATGTCAATAAATCCTCTACAGATTTTCTGCGAGGAGCATTTGGAGTCTCTGCTGCATAGCCCATAGGGATAAGTGCAACGACTTCCTGATTGTCCGGTAAGTTAATAAGCTCTGCAACCTTGGCATCATCAAAAATACCTAAAATAACGCTGCCTAAGCCAGCGTCAAAGGCTGCATTACAAAGTGCACCGGCCTGAATGCCTGTATCATACATCTGCCAGCCGCCTTCTCTATGGGTGCTGTAAGAACCATCACGCTCAAAACCGGAACGATTCTTGATAAAACACTGAACCATAAGAAGAGGAGCACTCTTGATAATCTGACCATTGTGAGGATAATCAGCAGTAGCTTCCTCTGCGATGCGGTCTTTTAAGTCACCGGTCACAGCTACATAACGACAAATCTGGGTATGCTTCCAGCTTGGACTGTAGCTGGTAGTCTCGATGATGTCAGCAATAAGCTCAGGAGATACTGTCCGGTCTGTAAAAACACGTACGGAACGTCTGTTTTTGAGACAATCTTTCACTTCCATGGCAATTCCTCCTTGATTATTTGTTGCTTTTTTGCTAGTATAACAAAAAAAAATGTTTTTTTCAAGTAGAAAATATATATTCTGACAATTGCAACTTTTTCTTTATTGTGGTAAAATGTTGAGCATAAGTGGATTATAAGGAAGGATGAGGTTATATTCATGGTTAAAGTAGCAATATTTGGTTTTGGTACCGTAGGAAGCGGTGTGGCAGAGGTATTGGATGAAAACCGCGAAGAAATAAAGAAACGTACCGGATTGGATATCGAGGTAAAGTACATACTGGATTTAAGAGATTTCCCAGGAAGTAAATATGAATCAAAGGTGATTCACAATTTTGAACAGATTATAGAGGACCCGGAGGTAGCAATTTGCTGCGAGACCATGGGTGGCAAGACTTTTGCTTACGATTATACGAAGAGAGCCTTAGAGGCAGGCAAGAGTGTTTGTACCTCTAATAAGGAGCTGGTAGAAGCGCACGGACCGGAGCTTATCGAGCTTGCAAAGGCTCATGGTGTCAGCTATTTATTTGAAGCCAGTGTAGGCGGTGGTATACCGATTATCCGTAATATTATGAGCTGTCTGACTGCTGACAGGATTGAGAGTATTACCGGTATTTTAAATGGTACTACCAATTATATGCTGACCAAGATGGACAGGGAAGGCGTTACATATGCAGAGATATTAAAGAAGGCTCAGGACAAGGGTTATGCAGAGCGTAATCCGGAGGCAGACGTAGAGGGGCATGATGCAGGTCGTAAGATTGCTATTTTGTCTTCTTTAATGTGTGGTCGCAATGTTGCTTATGAGGATTTGTATGTAGAGGGTATTTCTTCTATTACCAGCAAGGACTTTGCATATGCTGCAAGCCTTGGCAGGAGCATTAAGCTTTTGGGACAGAGTAAGATGGTAGGGGATAAGGTATTTGCCATGGTTTCCCCTTGTATGGTAGATGCTGAGCATCCATTATATATGGTAAACGGTGTATTTAATGGTATTCTGGTGCGTGGCAATATGCTGGGCGATGCCATGTTTTACGGTAGAGGAGCAGGTAAGCTTCCGACTGCCAGTGCGGTTAGCGCTGATGTGGTTGCTCTGGCAGAGAGTCTGGGCGAGCACATTCCATGTAACTGGAGTAATGAGCCGGCACAGTTAGCATCTATAGAGGATGAGGAGAGACAATTCTTTGTACGTATCAAGGCTGACAGTCAGGCAGAGGCAGCAGGCTTTGAGGTTTCTGAGTATATAGAGTTGCCGCAATTGCCGGAGGAAAAGGCTTTTATCACAGGTATGATGACTGAGAAGGCATTTGCTGAGTGTTATGAGAAGCTTGCAGGTGCCATCAGCAGAATACGTCTGGCGTAAGCGGGGTGATAGTATGAAGTATGTAATTGTTTTGGGCGATGGTATGGCAGATTTGCCTATTGAGGAGCTGGGCCATCAGACGCCATTAAAATATGCAAAGACACCGGTAATGGACAGGCTGAGTAAGCTGTCTGAGATTGGTATGGTGCAGACCGTTCCTGCAGGCATGAAGCCGGGCAGTGATGTGGCCAATCTGGCAGTGATTGGTTATAATCCTAAGGAAAATTATTCCGGACGTTCTCCTTTGGAGGCACTTAGCATCGGAGTTCCTATGGAGGATACGGATGTAGCTCTCAGGTGTAATATTGTGACCATTTCCGAAGAGGATAAGCCATTTGAGGAGCAGATTATTATTGACCACAGCTCTTCTGAGATTTCCACAGAGGATTGTGCCGTGCTCTTGGAAGAGGTTCGTAAAGAGCTGCAGAATGAGATGTATCAGTTTTATGTAGGTACCAGCTACAGGCATTGTCTGATTTGGAAGCATGGTCATGTAGTTGACTTAGTACAGCCACATGATGTACTGACTCAGGTGATTGGTCAGCATTTGCCTGAGGATGAAGCACTTTTGTATATGATGAAGCGCAGCTACGAGATATTAAAGAATCATCCGTTAAATGTCGAGCGTAAGCGTCAGGGCTTAAATCCGGCCAACTGCTGCTGGTTCTGGGGTGCGGGCACCAAGCCAATGATTAGTGATTTTTATGAGAAGACCGGCAAGAAAGGTCTTATGGTTTCCGCAGTAGACTTGTTAAAGGGCATAGCAGTGGGAGCGCATATGGGCGTAGCCCAGGTAGAGGGTGCTAACGGCGGCCTGCATACCAATTATGCAGGCAAGGTAGAGGCAGCGGTAAATGGTCTTACAAAGGAAGGCTATGATTTCGTTTATGTGCATGTAGAAGCACCGGATGAGATGGGACACCAAGGCAGCGTAGAGCGCAAGGTGCAGGCTATCGAGTATTTGGACGAGCGTGTGATTGGACCTATTTGTGAGAAACTTGAAGCAGCAGGAGAGGATTATCGTATGTTGGTGCTTCCGGATCATCCTACACCGATTTGCATTCGTACCCATTCCTCAGACAGTGTACCGTATCTTTTGTACGACAGCACTGCTCCTAAGAACCATGACTGGAGCTACAACGAGGCGGAAGCTCAGATTAGCGGTAACTTTACAGGAGAGGGTTACAGACTGATTGAGAAGCTTTTTGGTAATTGCTAAACACAGGCCGAAGCACTTGTTTATGAGGCCGTGAAAAGGAATATAATATACACATATGAAAAATAAAAGAGGTAGGTTTATGAAAAAAGTAGTTAAATTTGGTGGCAGCTCCCTTGCAAGTGCTGCACAGTTTAAAAAAGTAGGTGAGATCATTCTTGCTGATAAGCAGAGAGCATATGTAGTACCAAGTGCTCCGGGCAAACGTTTCAGTGAGGATACCAAGGTTACAGATATGCTTTATGGTTGCTATGACCTTGCAGCAGCAGACCAGGATTTTACAAAGGAGTTGGAGGCTATTCATGACCGCTATAAGGAAATTATCACAGGCTTAGCTTTGGATTTATCTCTGGATGCAGAGTTTAAGACGATTGCTGAGAATTTTAAGGCAAAAGCAGGCAGTGATTATGCTGCCAGCCGTGGTGAGTACTTAAATGGTATTATTATGGCTGCTTACCTTGGCTTTGAATTTGTAGATGCAGCAAAGGTTATTCGCTTTACAGATGCAGGTGAGTTTGATGCAGATACTACCCATGAGATTATGAGTAAGTATTTAAGCAAGTTCAATCAGGTAGTAGTACCGGGATTTTATGGTGCTTATGCAGATGGACGCATCAAGACCTTCAGCCGTGGCGGTTCTGATATTACAGGTGCTATTGTGGCAAAGGCTGTTCGTGCTGACGTATACGAAAACTGGACGGATGTTTCCGGTGTATTAGTGGCTGACCCTCGCATCGTCAAAAATCCTGTGCCAATTAACGTAATTACCTACAAAGAGCTTCGTGAGCTGGCTTACATGGGTGCAAGTGTACTTCATGAGGATGCTATTTTCCCGGTTAGACAGGAAGGTATTCCAATCAATATCAAGAATACTAATGCTCCTGAAGATGCAGGTACATGGATTGTTGGCAGTACCTGTCAGAAGTCTAAATATATCATCACCGGTATTGCTGGTAAGAAAGGCTTCTGCGCAGTCAATATTGAAAAGGATATGATGAACTCCGAAATCGGCTTTGGCCGCAAAGTATTACAGGCTTTTGAGGAATATGGTATTTCCTTTGAGCATATTCCATCCGGTATCGATACCATGACTGTATTTGTACATCAGGATGAGTTTATTGATAAGGAGCAGAGCGTTGTTTCTGCAATCCACAGACTGGCAAAGCCGGACAGCATCGATATCGAGGCTGATTTGGCGCTGATAGCAGTCGTAGGACGTGGTATGCGTGCTCAGAAGGGTACTGCAGCTGCAATCTTTAAGGCAATGGCAAATGTGGATATCAACATCAAGATGATTGACCAGGGCTCCAGTGAGCAGAATATCATCATCGGTGTAGCAAACCGCGACTTCGAAGTTGCAATTCAGGCAATTTACGGTGCATTTGTAAAATAATTTTTAGATTTAATGAAGCTCCTGTGGAAGTTACCGCAGGAGCTTTTTGAACACTTTAAATGAAGTTGTAGTTGATAACCTAAAATCCCAAGCTTTCCCCAATCAGGAATACCTTAATACGTCCTGTATGACCGCTTCGTCTGGTGATGACAATTTCATTGCAGAAGCAGTCATCCAACAGACATTCGCCGCAAATACCAGCGTTTTTGCAAGGGGTATTGCGATTTAAACGGGTAGCATTGGCAGGGCATGCATATGTACGGATACGTTTAATGGCACTTTCTACGTCTGCAGCCACCTTGTTCATGCCAACCAGCATCATCACATGGGCAGGTCCGTGGCAAAGACATGCTACACGGTTCGCATTACCGTCGATATTCACCAGCTCGCCCTTGGCGGTGATGGCATTGGTACTCATAAAATAATAATCTGCCATTACCGTCTTGGCAAAAATTTCTCTGGCTTCCTGTGGTGTCTGTGCAACGGCACGGTCAATTAACTGATAATCGCCTGCTTTCAGGGCATCCATCATACCGGATTCTGTAAGGGTAGCGGTGCCGCCCCAAGATACCACACTGCCTGCAGGCATCATTTCCAAGGCTGCTTTTACAGCCTCTTCCTTAGTTTCAAAGTAATAACCCTCCATATTGCGCTTTTCCAGCCACTTGATAATGGACTGGGCAGTCTGCTTAAATGCTTCTTTTCTAAAATCCATATTACACCTCCGAGTGTTTTGTTATTTCTATCATACACTTTATGCGATAAGTTTTCAATAAAAACATACTATTAAAATTGTAACTATTCAGAACCCCTATTCGCATGGCTCTGAATAGTTACAAAAAAAATTCTTAAAATAAAAGATTATTGTAGAAATTCCTGCGAAAATAAGGTATCATATAGAAAAGAGGATTTTTAAGGAGATTTTATGGGCTTTTTTAAGAATAAAGATGTAGAAGATACTTATATGGAAGCGGAATTGCACGAAGAGGTGGATTTTACTGAGGAGCAGGAGTATTCTGTTCAGCCACAGGTGGTGGATGAAGAGGAAAGGCGAGAGGTCAGAAGGAAGCGTCGTGTACGTAATGAAATTCTGGTTTATATGACTAGCTTATTGGTGCTGGCATTGGTGGCAGGTGGTGTATTTACCGGTGTACGTGCTATTCAGCAGTTCAGGGCAGCATCTGTCTCCACAGAAGGCGTGGGTGAAACCGAATCTACGGATAATATTCAAAACATGGTAGACAGTATGTTGGCCAGTGAATCTGAGCTTCCGACGGAGGTTATTGTAGAGGTAAAGCCGGAGGAAAAGCTGGATGAATACATAGACACGGTTATTGCAGGTATGTCCTTAGAGGAAAAGGTTTTGGGGCTGATTATTACCAGTCCTGAGGAGTTAACGGGTGTTCGTACTGCAATCAGAGCAGGGGCTGCTACCCAGGAGAAGCTGGAGGTCAGACCTGTTGGCGGTCTTGTGTACTATAGACGTAATATTGAGAGCGAGGAGCAATTAAAGGAGATGCTGTCCAACACAGCAAGTTACAGCAAATATCCTATTTTCCTGGCAGTAAATGAGGGGGGAGACGTTAACAGCAGTGTACAGAACAGTGTGATTACAGTTCCTGAGGTGACAAAGCCCGGACATATTACTTCTGCAGAGGCTGCAGGAACGCTTGGAGGCACTATTGGCTCTTATCTCAAGAATTTGAATTTTAATGTAAATTTTGCTCCTACGGCAGATATTCTTTATGAAACGAAGGCGGCAGTGGCTGATTATTGCTTTGGAGGCGATGCAGCATTCAATGCAGAGCTTGTGGCAGCTTATGTGACGGCGCTGGAAGAGCAGGGCATTAGTGCTACGTTAAAGACCTTCCCGGGCACCGGTCATCTGACAGGCAGCACGGTTAGTGGCACAGTCAGCACTGATAAGAGTCGTGCAGACTACGAAGAGAATTTTACCGTGTTTAAGGCAGGTATTGATGCAGGTGCAGATTTTGTAATGGTCAGCAATATGGTAGCCAGTGAATTATCCGGTGGCATGGATCCTTGTTCCATGTCATCCAGTGTGGTTACTGACATTTTAAGGACTGAACTGGGCTTTACCGGCATTATTATTACTGAGCCAATGAATGTGAAGGCTATTACGGATTATTATTCCGCAGAGGAGGCAGCAGTGGCAGCATTGAAAGCAGGCTGTGACATGATTTTACTTCCTGAGGATTTGGACGAGGCTTATATGGGTATCTTAGAAGGCATTGGTAATGGTTCCGTAGCTGAGGCACGCATCAATGATTCCCTTAAGAGAGTCTTGCGTGTGAAGTATGCATATAAACTGAGTGAGTTCACGGAGTAGCAGTTCAGCCATAGTACGTAAAAAATGTAACTATTCAGAACCTCATTCGCAAAATGAATTTATAAAAACAGTCCTCTTCAAGCAAGCTTGAGCATCCTGGTTTTATAAATTCGCTTGGCTCTGAATAGTTACAAAAAAATTTAAAAAAGTTGTTGACAAAAGCTTTGTTATGCTGTATAGTATATTTTGTTCGTAAGAACACTATACAGATACGCGCGAGTGGCTCAGCGGTGGAGCACCTCCTTGCCAAGGAGGGGGTCGCGGGTTCGATCCCCGTCTCGCGCTCTGAAAAATAAGGGGCTGTAAAAAAACAGTCTTAAAATAAGGCACCCTGCCGTGATAATCGCGGCAGGGTCTTTCAATGTCATAATCACTTATGTAATGTTCTCTTTTGGCATACCTTAATAAGCCTATCCTGTGATAGACTTACGTCGT
>JAFXDD010000031.1 GCA_017516285.1 Lachnospiraceae bacterium | reverse complement strand
TCCATCATACCTGCGCCTGTAAGTTCACGCAATTCTTTAACCATACCTGCTGTAATAGCCATTGTTTCTTCCTCCGAAATCTATATAATTAAATTATTCAGCTTCTACAATTTCTTCGATATCTGCATCAGCCATATCCATGTCGGCTTCTACATCAGCTTCTGTGTAAACAGCCTCACCCTGATTAGCTTCGATAACAGCATCTGCCATCTTGGAAACGATTAACTTCACAGCTCTGATAGCATCATCGTTACCTGGGATGATGTGGTCTAATTCTTCCGGATCACAGTTAGTATCACCGATACCGATTAACTTAATACCTAAAGAATGAGCTTCCTGTACACAGATTCTTTCCTTCTTAGGATCAACTACGAAAATAGCATCCGGAAGTCTGTCCATGTTCTTGATACCGCCAAGATTCTTCTCTAACTTCTCCCATTCCTTCTTTAAAGCGATAACTTCCTTCTTTGGCAATACGTCGAAGGTGCCGTCCTCTGCCATAGCTTCGATAGCCTTTAATCTGCCAATACGGCTCTGGATAGTCTTGAAGTTGGTCAGCATACCACCTAACCATCTCTCGTTTACATAATACATGCCGCAACGCTCTGCCTCTGTCTTAACAGCGTCCTGAGCCTGCTTCTTGGTACCTACAAAGAGAATTGTGCCGCCTTCAGCAGCAATGTCAGCAACTGCCTTGTAAGCTTCATCCACCTTGCCTACAGACTTCTGTAAGTCGATAATGTGGATACCGTTTCTCTCTGTAAAGATGTAAGGAGCCATCTTAGGGTTCCATCTTCTGGTCTGATGTCCGAAATGAACACCTGCTTCTAATAACTGTTTCATTGAAATAACGCTCATAATATACCTCCATTTGGTTATACTTCCGTCATATCTTTTCCACCGCACAAGCGTCTATGCGGTTAACTCTCCTGCCACCTGCACTTGCAGCACCGGCAGAAAATCGATATGCGTGTTTTTTTGCAACATTCAAATAATAACACAAAGACACCTACTTTGCAATAGGTGTCTTCGCATTTTTTAATAAAAATTTACATTATTTATAAAGCGTCTGCTTTCTAAGCTCCTTCACTTCATCAAACACCACATCATTTAACACTTTAATGTAGGTGCCCTTCATACCGGAAGAACGGGATTCGATAACTCCCGCACTTTCAAACTTACGCAGTGCATTCACGATAACAGAACGGGTAATTCCAACTCTGTCGGCAATCTTACTTGCCACCAGTATACCTTCCATGCCGTTTAATTCATCAAAGATATGGACAATAGCTTCCATCTCAGAGAAAGATAAGGTATTAATAGCAGACTTAACCACATTCACCTTACGCTGCTCCTCTGCACTTTCTTCATTCACTGCACGAAGCATTTCCAGACCCACTACCGTAGAGCCGTACTCGCAAAGAATAATATCATCAATATCGTACTGGTCACCGTTTTTGTAAATAAACAGAGTACCCAGTCTCTCACCGGCAATTTCAATAGGTGAAATGATAGCCTGGAATTTGCGAATATCATCACTTTCAAAGCCGAGAGTAGCCAGATTCACGTTCTCCTTGGTGGATAATACCCCCAGAAAACGCTCATTCAACATGGAATCAATGAAACCTCCGATGCCCTCATCAATCAGCTCATGAATGCAATCTACCTCTTCGGCATAGCCCACACCGAGAACCTTGCCCTTTTTGCTGATTACCAACACATTGGAAGCCATGATTTCCTTCATGACCTTGCAAATGTCATTAAATACAACCTTGCTTGAGTTATTGTTGTGTAATAACTTGCCTATTTTTCGTGTCTTGTCTAATAATTGAACGCTGCTCATTACTTCCTCCTATCCGTAATACAAAAAGAAACACTTTTCCTCATTTATAGATAGTATAGCACGACAATTCAGGAATTGCAATGTAAATTCTTTAAATTTTCCGACTTTTTTGAATTTTTTTAGTATTTATTTCTTTGCAGGACGCTGCCAAGCCATATAATCACACTCAGGATTATTGGCACAGGCATAATAACGACGTCCTTTCTTGGTCTTTTTTACTAAAATATCGCCGCCGCACTTTGGGCAAGCCACATCCAGCTTTTCAAAAAAAGGCTTAGTATTCTTACATTCCGGAAATCCCGGGCACGCCAGGAACTTGCCATGAGGTCCATATTTGTATACCATCATGCGCCCGCAGACATCACACACAACGTCAGACACCTCATCTTTGATTTCCACCTTTTCCAGTTCCTTTTCTGCAATCCGCACTGCTTCGTCCAAATTCGGATAAAAGTCACGGATTACACTTTTCCATTTCACATTGCCTTCTTCTATCTGGTCTAACAAGCCTTCCATTGTGGCAGTAAAACCTACATCCACAATGCTTGGGAAGGATTCCTTCATCAATCGGTTCACTACCTCCCCCAGCTCCGTCACGTAAAGATTTTTGTTTTCCTTAATCACATATCTTCGTGCCAGTATCAAAGTGATAGTAGGGGCATACGTACTTGGTCTGCCAATACCAAGCTCCTCCAAAGCACGCACCAGAGTAGCTTCCGTGTAATGAGCCGGTGGCTGGGTGAAATGCTGCTCTCCTTCCAGCGCATTTACTAAGACCCTGCTGCCTTCTTCCACACCATGCTTTAATGCCACGCCTTCTTCCTTCATGTCATCTGAGCTGTACACTGCCATAAAGCCATCAAACAACTGCCTGGAGGCTGCCACAGTAAATTCATGTCTGCCTGCGCCAATATGAATGGATGTGGTTTCATATCTGGCCGGAGCCATAGTAGCTGCTGCAAAACGTTTCCAAATCAATTGGTACAGCCGATATAAATCTCTGGAAATCAAATCCTTCAGACTAACCGGTATACGATTGATGTCCGTAGGTCTAATAGCCTCATGAGCATCCTGCACATTCTTGGTGCCCTTTCCGTTTGCGTGGTTTGTATATCCTACATATTCTGCACCATAGGTACCCGTCACAAAGCTTTTGGCCTGTGCCAACGCTTCCTCGGAAATACGTGTAGAATCCGTACGCAAATAAGTAATCAATGCAACCGTACCCTGTCCCTTGATTTCCACGCCTTCGTATAGCTGCTGTGCAAGTCTCATAGTCTTTTGGGTAGAAAAGTTTAAAACCTTGCTGGCTTCCTGCTGTAAGGTAGAGGTCGTAAAGGGCAACGGAGCCTTCCGTGAACGCTCTCCCTTTTTGACCTGTTTTACCATAAAATCAGCGTCTTTTAATTCCGCCTTAATGGCTTCCACCTGTGAGCCGTCCTTTAACTCTACTTTACCGGTCTCGTCACCATAATATTTGGCCCTAACAGCCTTTTTCTCGCCGGCAAACAACAAGTCAGCCTCTAAAGTCCAATATTCACTTGGCACAAAGGCCTCTATCTGCTCCTCTCTGTCACAGATAATACGTAGTGCCACGCTCTGCACACGTCCTGCACTTAAGCCTCGTTTTACCTTGCCCCACAACACCGGTGAAATACGATAACCAACCATACGGTCCAGACATCTTCTGGCCTGCTGGGCATTTACACGATCCATATCGATTTCACGTGCGTTTTTCAAGGATTCCTTGACAGCGTTCTTGGTAATCTCATTGAAGGTAATACGATATACCTTTTTATCCTCCAGCTTTAAAGCATGCATCAGATGCCAGGAAATGGCCTCTCCCTCACGGTCAGGGTCGGTTGCCAGATAAATCTTCTCTGCCTTTTTGACCTCCTTACGAAGGGCTGCTAACAGATCCCCCTTACCACGAATGGTGATATAATGAGGCTCATAATCGTTCGCCACATCAATGCCCAAGGTACTCTTTGGTAAATCTCTGACATGTCCGTTACTTGCCATAACCTCATAATTTGTTCCTAAAAACTTTTTAATCGTATTGACCTTTGCAGGTGATTCCACGATAACTAAATATTTTGCCATGCTTTTCCCTCTTTAATCTTTTATAAAAACTTGCAAAAGATATTTTTAAAATCTCCAAAACTATACAACAAAAAATCTTTTATTGCAACTGATTTTTGAGACTTCATTAAAATTTAACGAATTGTAAAACGATTTTTATACGATTTGCACAAATCCATCAGCTCCAAATCCACCAATCCCTCCATTAACACCCTGAACTCTCCCTGGCCATTTCGTTCCACCCATTTTTTATAAATACTCTCCGCATCCATAGGCTCAGTGGGATGCTCCAAAAGAATTTCATAAATACCTTTAAGAGCCGGGTCAAGCTCATCGCTATTAATAATATCTATCCACGAAGCTTCTTTTTTATACCCGGTAGATATCTCCTTTCCTGAAGAAAATTGCAAAGAAAAGGTGTCGCTTAACAAACTGACCAGCTGCTCAATATTTACAACAATACCGGCTCCCTGACTGAGTAAATCATGGCATCCCTGACTGAGACTGTCGGTAATTCTGCCGGGAATAATTGCCACCTCTTTCCCCTGCTCCAGAGCCATATCCACAGTAATTAAGGTACCACTTTTCCTGCGTGCCTCTACTACCAGTACTACATCTGACAACCCACTGATAATACGGTTTCTGGGTGGAAAATTGCTTGATACAGGGGGCATTCCCGGGGCGTAGGTGGATAAAAGGCCACCGTTTTTTTGTATTTCTTCGTATAAATCCCTAAGCTCTCCGGGATAACAAACATCAACTCCTGACCCCAACACAGCAAAGGTACGTCCCCCTGCTTTCAGGCAGGATTTCTGGCTGATAGAATCAATACCTCTTGCCATACCGCTGATAACCTGTACCCCGAAGCCTGCCAGTGCAGCGGCAAATTCCTCAGCTACTGCTCTGCCATATTCTGAGCAGGCTCTGGCACCAATCATGGCAATACTGGGCATCCCTGCATCCGGCAGACTCCCCTTTACAAACAAACCATACGGCGGATCCGGTATATTCTTTAACTTTTCCGGAAAAATTTCATCTTCATAGGCTATGTAACGAATCCCCTTTTCCTCCACCTGCTCCATGTAAGCTAATGGCTCCTGACAATGCTTTGCAGCCTTAAAAGCTGTATACTGCTTACTGTTTAATAACCTTAGAAGCTCCTTTTGTGTTCCATGATAGGCCGCCTGTAAGCTTCCAAAGCACTCCTTTAGCTGAAACAAGGTTCTTGCCCCTATTCCGTCAATTTTTTGAAACCACATACTGCTTGCTATTTCCAATCTATCCATTTGCATGCTCCCTCCTGCCTTTTAACCTTCTCTATCCTGAACGAAGCTCATCCGATACCCGGCCGCCTCTTTAATATGTCTGTCAGAAATCCTGTCACTATGCTCTAAGTCTGCAATAGTGCGACTGACCTTTAACAACCTGTGATAGCTCCTTGCAGAAAGCTTCAGCTTCGTATACAAACGGTTCAACATAAGGCCTGCCTTATCCTCCAACACACAATACTTTTGCACGTCCTCGGGCAAAATATCCGCATTAAACCGATACCCGGTGTCCTGAAAACGCCTTTTTTGTATTTCCATTGCATCCAACACTCTGCCTCTGATGGTTTTGCTGTCCTCCTGTGACTTATCCGCCTGCAGTTCTTCTATATTAATTGCACTCATCTGGCAGCACAAATCAATCCTGTCCAGTATAGGACCGGATATTTTGCCCAGATATTTGCGTATTTCAAGCTCCGTACACTTACACTTATTTCTGTCCGGAAAATAACCGCAAGGGCATGGATTACTGGCTGCCACCAGCATAAAATCAGCCGGATATGTATAAACAGCCTGACTTCTTGCAATCTGCACCACCTTATCCTCCATAGGCTGCCTTAAGACCTCAATCACATTGCGGTGAAACTCCGGAAACTCGTCCAGAAAAAGCACTGCCCTGTGAGCCAAAGAAATAATTCCCGGCTTAGGTATTCTGCCTCCGCCCACCATAGCCTGCTCAGAAATGGTATGATGGGGATACAAAAACGGTCTTCTGGTAATAAAGGACTGCCGGTTGTCCAGCTTGCCTGCCACACTGTATACCGTGGAAATCTCCATACTCTCCTCCATAGACAGAGGCGGTAAAATCCCCGGCATTCTGCGCGCAATCATAGTCTTGCCTGCTCCGGGCGGCCCCAAAAGCAGCAAATGATGAAAGCCTGCTGCTGCAATTTCCGCTCCACGTCTTGCCATATATTGCCCCTGTACATCCTTAAAATCAAAGCTGTTAAGAACAGTATCCTCCGCCAAAAACTCTTCCATATCAAGCTTATAAGGCTGATAAAAGCTTGATCCTGATAAAATTTCAATCACCTCCAAAAGATGACTCACACCATAAACGTCAATCCCCTGTATAAAGGCTCCCTCTTTTACATTCTCCTCCGGAACCAAAACCCTTTTAATACCTTGTTCCTTTGCAAACTTCACCACAGGCAGCACCCCTTTAACACCCTTTATTTCGCCGTTTAAGCCCAGCTCGCCTATTAACAGTGTTTCTTCCGGCTTGTCCATTGCAAGGCTTTCTATAGCCGTCAGCACACCCACAGCAATAGGCAAATCAAATGCGGTGCCCTCCTTCCTAATCTGAGCAGGCGATAAATTCACCGTAATTCTCAGATTTGGTATCTGCATCCCCACATTTTTCAGTGCAATGCGGACACGCTCTCTGGCTTCCTTTACCTCTCCTGACATATTACCTACCATGTCAAAAACCGGTAACCCAAAGGAAGCATCCACCTCCACCCGTATCAACACTGCCTCCATTCCCTTCATAGTACCTGAAATAATATTTGTATACATAAAAGCCCCTTTCTCTACATATATGCCTTCATTACATATATGCATGAGAAGGGGATTTTGTCACACTTTTAATTCTAAAATTTTTATAAATTTTATCTTTCCAGTACTGCCCGAAGCTTTAAAAGTGCTCTTTTTTCAATACGCGACACATAACTTCTCGAAATTCCGTATACCTTTCCCACCTCCTGCTGGGTCTGCTCCTTCATACCTCCCAGACCGTACCTACGAATAATGACATCCCGTTCTCTTTCCTCCAACACACTATCCATAGCCTTTCTAAGAGCTTCCATGGTCTCCTGTCTTTCTAAAGTAGATATAATATCATCCTTTTCGGTACATAAATCATATATCTGAATTTCATTGCCTTCTTTATCCGTTCCCACAGGTTCGTACAAAGACACCTCTTTTGCACTTTTTTTCTTGGCACGAAGCATCATTAAAAGCTCATTATCAATACATCTGCATGCATATGTAGCAAGCCTGCCTCTGCCCGCGTCAAAGGTATCTATAGCCTTCATCAACCCTATAATTCCAATTGAAATATAATCCTCCGCATCCTCCGGCGAATTCTGATACTTTTTGGTAATGTGGGCAACCAATCGGAGGTTATGCATAATCAGTTCGTCTTTTGCATGCTTTGCTATCTCCCTATCCTCACTTTTCAAAAGTGTAAGATAATGTGCCTCTTCTTTTTCAGAGAGTGGCTTTAGGAATGTCTGCACATGCCCCTCCAAAGTCCCGTTATTAATATATTGTATGAAAAAAGGAAAGGCGAAGTGCCTTTCCCATTTTTATTCTTTTGATAATTCTGTTTTTTTACTCCAAAAAGCGTTCAAACACAAAATTGCTGACATCAATCCCCTTTGGAGTGAGGCGCAGTATGCCCCCCTCCTGCTCTAAAAGTCCATCCTTTATACTCTGACTGATTGCTTTATCAAACCAGTCAATGGTATCCTCCCCAAACTCTTCTGCAAATGCAATAAGGGACACTCCCTTCATCCGGCGAAGCCCCAGAAAGAAAAACTCCTCCATGGCTTCTCTTCTGCTTAATTCGATTTCCTCTTCATAAGAGAAATCCCCCTGTAAGTAAGTATACAAATTACTGTTATTTTTGAAACGAACCTCCTGACAGTAAGGAAGCCTCTCCTTTCTCTGTTTTACAGTCTCCAGTCTTAGGAAGGACGATGCTCCCAGCCCCAGTCCCAGATACTCACCTCTCTCCCAGTACACCTGATTATGCCTGCACTCATGGTCTTTCAGAGCATAATTGGAAATTTCATACCGATAATACCCCTTCTCAGAAAGCAGTGCTTCTGTCAACTCATACATAGAACGCTCCGTATCCTCATCAGGCAAATCCAGCTCCATATCGTAAAAAGGAGTACCCTCCTCCACAATCAGACTGTAGGCCGAAATATGCTCCGGCTTCAGCGCCAGCACATCCCTTAAAGTCCTCTCATAATCTGCAAGCGTCTGCCCCGGCAAGGCACTCATCAAATCAATATTGATATTGGTAAAGCCTGCCTCTCTGGCTGCTCTGTATGTCTCTACAAATTGCTCATAGGTATGAATTCTACCCAATCTTTGCAGCAAAGCATCCTGAGTGGACTGCAGCCCGATGCTCAACCGGTTCACACCTGCCTCACGATATTTGACTAGACTTTCCTTGTTTGCAGTGCCCGGATTACATTCTATGCTGATTTCTGCTTCCTTTACCACCTCAAAGCATTCCTTCAGCCCCCTAAGCACCTTGCACAGCAAATCCGCATCTACACTGGTAGGTGTGCCACCACCGATAAACACGGTATGCACCATATATTTTCCGGCATACCATGCTGCCTTTTCATGAATTTCCTCCATCAGCCTATGCAAATACTGCTCCTGTACCTCTCGGGTGGCAGGAGCAGAAAGGAAATCACAGTAAGCACATTTCTTCACACAAAACGGGATGTGTATATAAATACTTAATGCTTTTTTCATATTATTCATCCAACTTCAAAACACTCATAAAGGCCTTCTGCGGAATCTCAACATTACCCACCTGGCGCATACGCTTCTTACCTTCCTTTTGCTTTTCAAGAAGCTTCTTCTTTCGGGTAATATCGCCGCCATAACACTTCGCTAGCACGTCCTTACGCATAGCACGCACGGTCTCTCTGGCAATGACCTTGCCACCCACAGCAGCCTGAATTGGTATTTCAAACAAATGTCTCGGAATTTCCTCCTTTAGCTTCTCACACATTTTACGCCCACGCTCATAAGCAGTCTGGGCATGTACGATAAAGCTCAGCGCATCCACTTCCTCTTTGTTGACCAGAATATCTAACTTTACAAGCTGGCTTTCTTCATACCCCTTAAGATCATAGTCGAAGGAAGCATAGCCGCGGGACCTGCTCTTTAAGGCATCGAAAAAGTCATAAATAATCTCATTTAACGGCAAATCATACTTAAGCACTGCACGGTTGGCCTCAATATAATCCGTACTGATATAACGGCCTCTTCGTTCCTGACAAAGCTGCATAATAGAGCCGATAAACTCCGTGGTTACCATAATCTCTGCACTGACAATCGGCTCCTCCATATAAGCAATCTCCGAAGGATCCGGTAAATTAGATGGATTAGTCAGTTCAATCATGGTACCGTCTGTTTTATGCACACGATAAACTACACCTGGTGCGGTAGTAACTAAATCAAGATTATATTCGCGTTCTAAACGCTCCTGAATAATTTCCAAATGCAACAAACCAAGGAAACCGCATCGGAATCCAAAGCCCAGTGCGATAGAGGTCTCGGGCTCGTAATTTAAAGAAGCATCATTTAACTGAAGCTTCTCCAGGGCATCCCTTAAATCCGGGTACTTGGCGCCATCTGCCGGATACATACCGCAATAAACCATGGAGTTGACCTTCTTGTAACCCGGAAGGGGCTCACTGCAAGGCTGCTTGTCATTGGTTACGGTATCACCAACCGCAGTATCCTTTACATTCTTGATAGAGGCAGTGATATAACCTACCATTCCGGCTGATAATTCTTCACAAGGAATAAACTGTCCGGCACCAAAGTACCCAACCTCTACTACCTCCGCCTTGGCACCGGTAGCCATCATACGAATAGGGGTGCCCTTACGGACACAGCCTTCCTTTACTCTGATAAAGACAATAACGCCCTTATAAGAATCATATACGGAGTCAAAAATCAGGGCCTGTAAAGGCGCCTTGGGGTCTCCGTGGGGCGCCGGTATCTTGGTCACCACCTGCTCCAATACTTCTTCGATGTTGATACCATTCTTGGCGCTGATAAGGGGGGCATCATGAGCCTCTAAGCCTATCACATCCTCAATCTCTTCCTTTACCCTGTCAGGATCAGCACTTGGTAAATCAATCTTATTAATAACCGGAAATACATCTAAATCATGGTCAAGTGCCAGATATACATTGGCAAGGGTCTGTGCTTCAATCCCCTGAGCCGCATCTACTACCAGAATAGCCCCGTCACAGGCTGCCAGAGAACGACTGACCTCGTAATTAAAGTCTACATGCCCCGGGGTATCTATAAGGTTAAAAACATATTCCTCTCCATCCTGAGCCTTATATACGATACGACAGGCCTGGGCCTTAATAGTAATTCCTCTTTCACGCTCAAGCTCCATATTATCCAGAACCTGAGCCTGCATCTCACGGCTGGTCAAAAGCCCGGTATGCTCTATAATTCTGTCGGCCAAGGTAGATTTCCCGTGGTCGATATGTGCAACAATACAAAAATTTCTAATTTTACTTTGATCCATGTGTGACATACGCATTTCTCCATTTGTAGCTTCATTTTGAGCAAGTTTTACTTTATACAAGCTCATGATTATCTATTGTACCAAAAAAATCCTTTATTGTCTACTAAGTACTTCATTTAATGTGAAAGCAAGTATTTCAACCGTATTCATGACTTCCTCTACTGTATTAGTCTGTGCCCCCAGCTCAATCAGCATATTACGAGGCTTTAAATGCATATTGTAACGCCACGCCTTTAAATAAATCTTACGGGTAATGCCCGGAAAATAACTCTCCGCCACCACCTGAGACTGAAAAGAAAAGGCCATATTTTCCTGCAAATATGGATTATTTAAGTATGTAATAGGACCATTTGTGCTTCTGCATATGCCATTAAAAAACATAAATCTGGCATAATTCTTGCCATCTATGTTAGTAACCAGCTTGGTACCTTCCGCCACTGCATCCCTGTGCAAGTCAATGACTACCTGGATGGAAGGATTTTCCCGGAGTACTGTTTCTACAGCCGGCAACGCCTTACTATAGGCATCATCTCTGCTTGGTACATCATATACACCGGTATGATGCAGCACATCAAACCCATATTCTTCTTCCAAAAGCCTTGCTAACTTCGCCCCGGCACCTACAATAGTGGTACTCACATCTCCCTCTATAGAATCTGCAAAACCTTCCTGGGAATGACTATGATAGACCAATATCTGCGGTCCTTCTGCATTTTTGTCAATAGTACAGTCATATCCCATTAAAGCATCGATATTAAGCAGTCCCGGGTCAGCCTTTGTAGAAGCATCTACAATATAAAAATCCTTAATCAACTGTGTAGTGTCTGCATATTGTGTAAAATCATAATTGTGAAGCATCAACCGGTTATCCGTCTGCAGCACCGTATCTATTTCCCCGGTAAAAGGATTTGGCAGACCTGCCGGTGTAAAATCATCCTCGCCGGCATGTACGTACAAATTTTCCTGCATCAGTGACAATTCCTGTTCCTGTGAAACCACTAATTTGATTGGTGTAATGCCTGCTGTCTGCTCCTGCGTTATTATCTCGTCCACAGGCTCCTTTGACTCCGGCTCCTTTCTTACCACCTCTATCACAGCAAAGGCAGGCACCTCCTCCTGCCATGTATACGCAAAAATCTGAGGTGCCAGCCATCTGACCAAAAAAGGAACCTCCAACGTCTCGCTGTTGTTTTCCTGATACTTAAAAATAGCAGGACGCATAAAATTTGTACCGACGCCTACTACGCTCTTAAAAAATCCCACCGGTGTGCCGAATAGTAAACGTCCTACAAATAAACACACCAAACCGGCTGCTATAAGCCTTGTCTCCAGCTGCTTTCTCTTTAATGTAGTCTCTCTGTATCTTCGTTCCATGGCACACCTCCCTGTGAAGTATATGCCGTAAAAGAACAAACTATGATATCAGATTGTCCCATGAAGTGCGCTGTTAAGTGCTTCCGACACCGTATAACTGATGCATTCCACAATTTCATCAATTTCCTTTGTAGTAACATACATATTTTTCAAGTCCCGGAAATATTTTCGCACCTCTTCCGGAAATGGCCCCGGCTCCTTTAAAGACTCATGCCACCAGGCCTCACAAGCATCCCCCACTATTGTAGCGGCATCCACCACAGTTGGAATTCCTATAGCCAATACCGGTACTCCCATCACCTCTTCATTAATAGCATTTCGGTGATTGCCCACACCACTGCCCGGTGAAATGCCGGTATTACTGATTTGAATGGTTGTATAAAGCCTTTTTGTGCTTCTTGCAGCCAGCGCATCAATCACGATCAAACAATCCGGATTGGTGTTTTTTACTACCCCGGCTACCATTTCAGAGGTCTCTATCCCTGTCTTTGCCATTACGCCCGGCTCCATAGCACTGATACTTGGCACTGCCTTGGTATATGCCTCCTTACCATAGGTATTTAAAATATGTCTGGTAACGGATAAATGATCAATAACCTTGGGTCCCAGAGCATCTGCCGTGACGGCCCGGTTTCCCAGCCCCACTATCATAATGCTTTTTTCTTCCAGCTTTTCCTCCTGCCCCAAAAGCTCTCTGATCTGCTCGGCCAAAAGCTTACTGATTTTATCGTGAAAGCCCGTATCATCCTCTGCAAGTCCCGGTACCTCCATGGTAATATAGGTTCCTACCGGCTTTCCCATTCTTTTGGCAGCATTTTTGGTTTCAATCTGTACCTTGGTAATGACTGCATCTACCTCCGGCACCTTTTTTTCCTCTACAGAAACACCATTCAAATGCCCTTCCCTGGTTTTTAAGCTTTCACTGGCCTCCAGTGCCAGGTCTGTTCGTACTTCATACTGTCCTTCCACAGCGTTCCTCCTGTTTTTTTATTTTATATTTTTCCAAAAAAAATGCAAATTATGTATTGACAAATCGGTGGAGAAATTTTACAATATACAAGTGTGTTTAGCCATCGCCCGTGTCTGATGGATATAAACATGAGACAAAATAGATAAAATATATTAGGGAGGTGTTCGTCTTGGCTAACATTAAATCTGCAAAGAAACGTATCTTAGTTACAAAGACTAAAAACGAGAGAAACAAAGCAATCAAGTCCGGCGTAAAGACAGCGATTAAGAAAGTATACGCTGCTGTTGAAGCTGGTGACAAGGCTTTAGCAAATGCTGCATTAGTTGAAGCTACAGCTGTAATCGAGAAGGCTGCATCTAAAGGTGTATACCACAAGAACAATGCTGCTCGTAAAGTAAGTGCTATCGCTAAAGCTGTAAACGCAATGGCTTAATTTATAAGATCAACTTTTAAGGACCTGCTTCCGTCTTAGCAGGTCCTTTCTTTATCTTATTAAATCCTTCACCACCTCGCTGCCTATTAAAAGGCCAGCTGAGGCCGGTACAAAGGCATTACTAGCGGGAGTGGCTTTACGAGTAACCTCCGTTACAAGTCCTGCAATAGGCGTCCGTGCCTCCTCCGTAGAATACACCACCTTTAACTTTTCTACACCGCGCTTTTTCAGCTCTCTGCGCATAACCTTGGCCAAAGGACAGACGCTTGTCTGATAAATGTCTGCCACGGTCAGCTTCGTAGGGTCCAGCTTATTACCGGTTCCCATGCTGCTGATAATAGGCACGTTATGTGCCCGTGCCTGCAGCACCAGGTCTATTTTGGCTGTAACCGTATCAATAGCATCTACAATATAATCATACTCTGAAAAAGGAAATCTCCCGCTTTCCTCAGGCAAATAAAAAGTGTCCCACAAGGTTACCTGACAATCCGGCTGTATACTTAAGATACGCTTCTTCATCACTTCTATCTTTTTTTGGCCCAATGTATCATGGGTAGCAATAAGCTGTCTGTTGAGATTAGACAGAGCCACGGTATCATGGTCTACCAAATCAATAGCCCCTACACCGCTCCTTACCAGTACTTCCACTACATGACCGCCCACGCCGCCAACGCCAAATACGATTACTCTTTTCGTCTGCAAATTTTCAACTGCTTCCTCACCGAAAAGCATTGCTGTTCGAATAAATTGTTCCTTCATAAAATGCTCCATTCTTCATAAGCTTACTAAAATCCTACCACACCTTTTTGCTGGATTCAATATAAGATTTCAATCTTTTACGCATACGATACAATCTGGTGCGAAAATTTTTCTCACTGATACCAAAATCAGCCGACAGCTCTTCAATATTATCTCCATCCAGAAAATATCTTTTTGCAATAAGCTTTTCTTTTTTCTTGTATATACTTTCCAGCATATCCTCCATAACCAGCATATTATATGCAGGCTCTATGTAAGGAATATCCTTATACTGGCTGTCCTCCAGGCTATCCATACGATTATATACGTGCCTGTAATAGCCTTTTCTCAAATTTCTGATGGTAAGCATCAGCCAACCCAAAGGATTTGGATGTTCCTTTAAGGTATCCCACTGCTCAAATGCCAACAAATATGCCTCCTGAGCAATATCCTCCGTTTCAGAAGAATCTTGCATATGCTGATATAAATACTGATAGACAATCGCCTTTGTGTTTCGATAAAACCATTCAAAATCCACCATCACGCTACCATTCCATAAACAGCCTGCTGTGAAAGAATTCTTCCAGACTAACGCCTAAGCCATCACAAATATGCCTGATGGTAACAATACCGGGATTTTTACTTTTGCCATAAAGAATACTCTTTAAGGTAGAAGGTGTAAGCCCGGCACGGAACGCCAACGTGTTAATGCCTATATTTTTTATTCTGCACAAATATAAAATACGCTTTACTATCCTCTCCCAGGTTTCCTCCATATAAGGCTCATTCGCCCCGGTCTTCTTGCATGTACCTTGCATGTTTGTCATTGGCGCTTCTTTCAAATAAAAAAAGCTATTCATAGTTTTCCTCCATCTTTTTGATGGGTTCATTCTATAAAATAGCTTTCAAAAAGTAAGACGTTATATCGTCTTTTTAATTTCACCAAACTTTTTGTATAAAATTGTCGAAATAAACACTATAAAATTCAGTCTGACTGAATTTCTTTTTTGGCATTCTTCAGAAAAGTAATCGTAATACTGGATCCTACATCCACTTCACTTTCCAGCTCCAGACTGGCTCCGTGAATAGCTACAATATGTTTAACAATAGCAAGTCCCAGACCTGTACCTCCGGTAGATTTAGACCTGCTCTTATCGACTCTGTAAAAACGTTCAAATACACGGTTCTGATGTTCCTTTGGTATGCCGATACCGGTATCTTTTACCTGAAGCACTACCCTGTCCTCTTTATCTTGGACGCGCAGGGTTACATATCCGTTATCTTTATTATAGCGGATAGCATTATCACAAAGGTTATATACTACCTCTTCCAACATCTGCCTGCTGCCGGACACAAAGGCCGGTGTACCTTCCACCCGGATTGTAATCCCCCTCTTGGCCGCATTCAACTTTAACATATCTGCACAGGTCACGGCCATCTCATATAAATTCACTGCTTCTATCTGTACCTCATCATCCAAAGTATCCAGCTTGGAAAGCTCTAAGGTATCATTAATCAACGAAAGCAGACGATTTGCATTTTTGTGAATTTCACCGGCAAAACGTCTGGTGTCCTCTTCATTTGCCATGCCTGCCTCAATCAGCTCGGAGTAACCGGATATAGAGGTTAAAGGCGTTTTTAGCTCATGACTGACATTGGCAGTAAATTCCTGACGCATCTTGGCAGATTCCAGAATATCTTCATGCTGGGCTCTTATGGTGTCTATAATCGGATACAGCTCCTCATATACATACACGGCTTCCTTATTACTGATGTTCTCCGCCATACTTTTAATCGGCTTAATAATACTGGTTGTAAGGACATGGGCTAAGGACATACAAAGAATCCAGAGAAACAATGCCACCACAATCACCAATGGAACCGCCTTTAAAAATATGTCATATAAGCTGCTGCTACTGGTGCTGACACGCAGAATATGATTGTCGTTCACCTTAACTGCCACATAATAAGAAGATTTCTGCATGGTATCAGAAGTACGTACGCTCGTTCCTGTTCCACTTTCCAATGCCTTTAGCACTTCTTCTCTGCTGCCATGGTTCTCCATGTCCATAGCATCCGCCTCACTGTCCATCAGCACCTTTCCGGTACTGTCTATTAATGTGATACGGATATCTCTGTCTTCTCCTGACATATAATTATCGGCAAAATTTTTGATATCCTCTGCATCATTCCCTTTGGTATATAACACAACGTGCGCAAAAGTCCTTAGCTCCTCAAAGACCTGCGCACGAAATAAATCATAACATAATATACTAATGAGAATAAGAGTGGAAGCAATCGCCAATGTTGTAATTACCATAAATTGCTTTTGAATATTCTTTTTCATAGCTCTAATCCTCGTTCATAAAATAGCCGACATTTCTGACCGTTTTAATCATACTGCCTGCATTACCAAGCTTTTGTCTCAGCGTCTTTATGTGCATATCCAATGTTCTGCTCTCCCCTTCAAAATCCGTTCCCCAGACCTTTTCTAAAATACGCTCTCTGGTAGTAACAATTCCTGCATTGGACAGCAACAGCTGTAAAAGCTCATATTCTTTAAAGGTCAGCTCCACAGGTGCATCCTCCACGTATACAGAATGCTTATCCTTATCCAAAGACACACAGCCTAGGGATAAAATCTTTGACTCACCATCTCCAATATGCAACCTGCG
The DNA here is from genome assembly GCA_017516285.1 of Lachnospiraceae bacterium. The sequence continues at coordinate 8,057 of JAFXDD010000031.1, read as the reverse complement.
CAAAAGCGCCTTCACACGTGAAATCAACTCCATAACTCCAAAAGGTTTGGTCATATAATCGTCTGCTCCCGCATCCAAACCCTTTACCTTGTCTAACTCACTGCTTTTGGCCGTTACCATAATGACAGGTATAGCCTTCGTTACTGCATTCCGACGAATATTACCGATAATACTTAAGCCATCCTCATCAGGAAGCATAATATCTAATAAAATTAAATCAGGATGCCTTTCCTTTAAGGCCTGATAGAAAGCTCTGGCAGTTCCAAAGCTTTCTACATCATAGCCAACATTTCTTAATGCAAAAGTTTCAATTTCAGAAATATTAATGTCATCCTCTACAACATAAATCAGGGACATACCATTCTTCCTTTCTGTTATTTGAGAATATTGGTGGAAGGAAGTACAAATTTTTCACGGTAATACATCTTCTGACCTTCAAAATCAATATTACCTGATTTTTTAATATTGCCGATAAATTCATGTGCATCAATATCCTCACTGTCTTCCTGCATTACGTAAATAGCAATATTGGAACAGTGGTCTGCCACTCTCTCAAAACTGGTAGTCAAATCCTGCAAAATAAAGCCAAGCTCCACGGTACATTTACCCTTACGCAATCTGGCAATATGACGTGACTTCATTTCTACACTCAAATCATCAATTACTTCCTCTAAAGGCTCTACGTGACCTGCCTGCTTAATATCATCATTGATAAACATTTCTACGGTAATATTTAAAATCTCCTTAATAGCTCCGGAGAAAACCTTTAACTCCTTGGATGCTTTTTCTGAGAACTCCATACCCTTTAAATACTTTTCCTCAGCGGATTCCTTAATATTAATCGCATGGTCTGCAATACGCTCAAAATCGTTAATGCAATGAAGCATCACAGTAACCTGATGACTTTCCTTCTCAGACAAATCTCTGGAGGAAATCTTTAACAGATAAGAGCCTAACTCATCCTCATATCTGTCCACTTCCTCTTCTAAAGCAAGCACACGCGCACCATCCTCTTCATTATACTCCTTCACCAACTTCAATGCAAGCTTAATAGATTCATGAACTGCTTCCGCCATTTTTACAGTAACAGCTTTTGCCATGGAAATCGCATAACCCGGTTTGTCTAAGAAACGTGGGTCTAACATGCCCAGGTTCTTATCCAGCTCTGAAAGCTCCTTGTTTACCTTATCCTCCGGAATAGACTTATATGCAAGCTTCTCTAACACACTTGCAAATGGTAATAAAATAACCGTTGCTACTACGTTAAATACACTATGAACAGTTGCAATACCTGCTGCATCAATGGACTCATTCATAAACTCAAAACGAAGCACCGCATTCAATGCATAAAAACCAATCATAAAAATGATAGTACCAATCAAGTTAAAATATAAATGTACCAATGCCGTTCTGCGGGCATTCTTGCTGCCGCCTACAGAAGAAATCATAGCAGTTACACAGGTACCGATGTTCTGACCCATGATAATAGGCAGTGCAGTGGAAAATCCAATCGCACCTGTTGCACACAGAGCCTGCAAAATACCTACAGATGCAGAGGATGACTGTATAATTGCAGTCAAAACAGCACCTGCCAAAAGACCTAAAATTGGATTAGAAAACATAACCAGCATGTTTGTAAATTCCGGCACATCCTTTAATGGTGCAACTGCAGCTGACATATTGCCCATGCCTGTCATCAGTATGGCAAAGCCCAATAAAATCAATGCCACATCCTTTTTCTTTTCACTCTTGGTGAACATAATAAAAATCACACCGATAACCGCTAAAATCGGCGAAAAATTTGCGGGCTTTAATAGCTGAATAAAGAAGCTGCTGCCTTCAATACTGGCTAATGATAACAGCCATGAGGTTGCTGTAGTACCGATATTGGCACCCATAATAATACCAACAGCCTGCCCCAGCTTCATAATACCGGAATTAACAAAACCTACTACCATAACCGTCGTGGCACTGGAAGACTGAATTAATGCCGTAACCCCTGCACCAACCAACACAGCCTTAATACGATTACTGGTTAACTTTTCCAACAAACTTTCTAATCTACCACCACTGGCCTTAGACAAGCCCTCTCCCATAATATGCATACCATAAAGGAATAAAGCCAACCCGCCTACCATAGATAACGCATCAAAAATAGTCATAATATACCTCTTCTCTTCTTGTTAATAATTATAAACTCAATTCTTCATCAAGTATATCATACCTTATCTATGTAAAATCTGTAACCGTGCAATGTAAAATTCATGTAAAAAATTTAAAGATTTCAGCCAAATTTTCCTGTGATATAATTTTCTGTACGCTTATCCTGAGGTCTCTGAAAGATATTTGTAGTTGTACCAAATTCAATCATTTCGCCCAACAGAAAAAACGCAGTGTAATCACTGACTCTGGCTGCCTGCTGCATATTATGCGTCACCACAACAATCGTATACTCCTTTTTCAGATTTTTCATTAATTCCTCTATCTTCAATGTGGAAATCGGGTCCAATGCAGAGGTTGGCTCATCCATCAAAAGCACCTCCGGATTTACTGCCAAAGCTCTGGCAATACAAAGTCTTTGCTGCTGACCACCGGACAAACCCAAAGCGTTTTTCTTCAAACGGTCCTTTACCTCATCTAAAATTGCCGCCCCTCGCAAAGAAGTTTCCACAATTTCATCCAACTTTGCCTTATTGGTGATGCCATGAACTCTAGGTCCATATGCAATGTTGTCATAAATACTCATCGGAAAAGGATTGGGCTGCTGGAATACCATACCGACTTTTTTACGAAGGCGTGTAGTATCTACGCTTGGTGCGTAAATATCCTCGCCATCCAATAAAAGCTGGCCCTCCACCTTTGCAATAGGTACCAAATCATTCATACGATTCAGGCATTTTAAAAAAGTAGATTTACCACAACCACTAGGGCCAATAAATGCGGTAATACCATTTGCCTGAATATCCATGTTGATATTTTTCAGTGCATGGTTTTCTCCATAATGTAAATTTAAATTTCTTATTTCAATCTTTGCCATAATATACTCCTCAACTACGCTTTGGCATTTACATCAAATTTCTTTGTCAGTACCTTTGTTAACATATTTATAATCAATACAATAATCAGTAACACACAGCCGATACCAAATGCCACATTATATTCACCATTACTCATACGTAAATACAGTTCAATGGTAAGGCTGCCACCGGACTCAAAAATTTTGCCAAAGAATGCCGCCATGCTTTTTGCCATCCTATTATCGCTTCCCGCGGTAAATAAAAGTGCTGCACTTTCCCCTACAATTCGTCCGATAGCCAGAATAACACCGGTAATAATACCAGGCATCGAACTTGGCAAAAGCACAGTACGAATCATATACCACTTTGTTGCACCAATCCCAAGGGAACCCTGCCTGTAACTTAATGGTACCATTTTCAGTGCTTCCTGTGTATTTCTTGTAATAAGCGGCAATACCATAATCATTAAGGTTAACGCACCGGTCAGAATAGAATAGCCCCAAATTTTTCCGAAAAACACCATACCAAACAGACCATATATAATAGACGGAATACCGGACAGGGTTTCGGTAGCAAATTCAATAAAAGCTATCACTTTTCCGGGACGCGCATACTCATTTAGATAAATAGCACTGCCCACCCCCACCGGTATAGCAATCAACAGCGTAATCACAACAATGAACAGGGTATTTACAATATTTCCGGCAATGCCTACCGTGCCCTTCAAAAAGCTGCTGGCCGTGGTAAGAAATGTCCAGTTAATCTGACCGATACCATGAACAAATACATACAAAATAATACCTAAAATTAAAAATACGGAAAGGAAAGCAGCCACATAAATCAGGCTATACATAATTGCATCGGCTTTTCTTAGTTTTTTGCCGTAAATAGAATTTGCTTTATTCATCTACCCCTGCTCCTTTCTTTAAAATTCTTGATAGTGCAACATTGATAATCATAATAAATGCAAAAAGTACCAGACCGATGGTAAACAGCACCTCTCTGTGTGTACCTTCAGAATAACCCATTTCACTTACAATGGCTGTGGTCAGAAAACGCACGGAATTGAACGGAAGCGGTGCATTTACACTGGAGCCTGACACCAAAGTAATTGCCATAGCTTCCCCTACTGCACGGCCCACCCCCAGTACAACTGCCGTGATAATACCGCTCTTTGCTGCCGGAAGGGTTACGTGGAAAATTGTTTGAATATGACTGGCTCCGAGGGCTAAGGATGCAGAACGCATATGTGCCGGAACCGCCTTTAAGGAAGATGTACTTACATTAATAACCGTAGGCAATATCATAATTGCCAGAACCAACACTGCTGAAATCAGGTTGGCACCTCCGGTAAACTGATGCGTACTACTGCCCTTAAACAACAAAAGCTCTAATTTGTACATCAAAGGATTTAATATGTATACGCCTAACAAGCCGTAAATAACAGATGGCACCCCTGCCAAGAGCTCGACTGCCGGTTGTACAATGGCTACCAGTCTTGCCGGCGCTACCTCTGCAATAAAGATTGCCGTCAGCACTCCAACCGGAACGCTGATTAAAATAGCCAGGGTAGTACCTACAATAGAAGTTAAAATAATCCACAAAATGCCATATTTAGGCTCTGCCGCCGTAGGCGCCCATGTAGTAGAAAATAATATTTCCTTTAGACCAACCTTGGTGATAGCCGGGAGCCCGTTCTTAATCATATAAAAGCATATTGCTGCAACTGCGAGCGTTGCCACAAAGGCGCAGAGTGTAAAGATGCCCTGTGCCACTGTCTCAACCAATGCTTTTTCTTTATGATTACTTTGAATAGAATATGTTTCTTTCATAAATGCCTGGTCCTTCTCATGTTTCTCTAATCCATTATTTTACCGGAATAAGACCCACCTGTTGTACAACAGCCTGACCTTCTTCACTGAACACATATGTAAAAAATGCCTGTACAGCCTCACTCTGTTCCTCAATAGCCCCCTTAGTTGCCATTACAAACGGTCTGCTTAAAAAGTAATTACCGGCTAAAATGTTTTCTGCAGTTGCTTCTACACCTTCTAAGGAAACTGCCTTTACCGTGTCATTTAAAGCATCCAAAGATACATAACCGATTGCTCCCGGAGTTGCACTTACCTTAGCCATAACAGCACCTGTGGAGTCTAATTCAGAAGCATACTTACACTGCTCTTCAATCTTCAGGATTTCCTCAAAAGCACCTCTTGTACCGCTGCCTGCTTCACGACCGATTACAACAATCGGAGCATCCGCACCGCCAACCTCAGACCAGTTTGTTACAGTACCTGTGTAAATTGCCACCAACTCATCCTTTGTCAAATCAGCTACTGTATTTGCTGTATCAACTACCATTGCAATACCATCAATTGCTACAATATTTTCAACTGCACCTGACTCTTTTTCAGCATCCTTTAAATTTCTGGAAGAGTTACCGATATCTACGGTACCTGAAAGCATCTGCTCAACGCCTGCGCTGGAGCCTACAAACTCTGTTGTTACGGTCACATCAGCTTCTTTCTCTGCAAAGGTTTCCTGTAATGCCTTTACCAGCTTCTCCATAGAGGTGGAGCCGGACATGCTTACCTTGCCGGAGATTTTTGTGTTTTCTTCTGATACTTCAACATTGCTACCTGACGCGGAAGCATTTGCGTTAGAACCGTCTGTGCTGCCACAGGCTGTCATGCCCATTACCATTGCCATAGTTCCTGCAATTGCAACTAATCTCTTTACATTCATCTTTTTCATTTCGTTTTCCTCTTCTGCCGCGTGTCATTGCGGTCTCTTTCTTTTTATTCTGTCTTCAACTGACAGGTTTATCTTACCGCAAAAAGCGCTTTACAAACTATCACAAAGAGGTAAAAAACCCAGCCACTTTGTAAACTGTTCGTAAAATACACTTTACAAAGCGACTGGTTTTTGTATACTATTGTAAATTCCGGTTTGTGGGGCTGCGGCCACCCCAGTTTTTCAATAAAGGAAGGTATCACACGCTCATTTTTGGGGACGTTCCCACTCAACGAAAGGCTGCAACGGTACTAAGCTCGACTTCGGCACTTATGCCTCGTCTCGCTAAGGACCGGCGCCTTTCAATGCCCCATAAACGAGCGTGTGATACCTTCCTTTTCTGTAGTACTACGATGGCCGCAGACATACAAAACGCTTAAAACGATCGCATATACATCCAAGCTTAATGAACTATTTCAACTCATGGATTTCTTTCTGCAATTTTTCAAGGAACTCAAGAATCTCTTTGAATTCCGGTATATTACCATATATCATATTCTTCATCGCCTGATAATCCTCTTGTAATGCATCGAGCACCGCCTCTTTTGGCAGAAGTTCAATACTACTCAAGGTTGCTGTTTCATAATGAGCACCCTTGGCATAATAAAATTTTTGCTTAAAAGCAACATCTCTTTCCAGCAATTCTTTTCTTTCAAAAGCACTTTCTTTTACCCATGAATTCCCTAAATTGTACACATCATATAAATGCCTTGCATATCTTGCAGGTAACACTTTTCCTTCTGAGAAATTTGCAATTTTATGTAGTATAGTAAGTTTTTCCCAGAACGTTCTCTCAACATCAATAGTCAAAACCGCCGTCTCTTTTTGCGAAAAAATATCCGGATATTTTTCAGCTGCAAATGGCGTTACTATTGTCTCATGAGATGGCATCCATTCTGCTAATGGTCCGATTTCCAATCTTACACAAGAACGTAAATATTCTGCTTCAAATATCTGCGGATAATAAAAATTAACCACCATCTCATCTTCTGTATCAACCGAAATCCATTCTCCATCCCCCAGTTTTTCTTTCATTTCTACATTCAATTGAGGTATCAATTCTTCTTCATAGAATTTTGCTGCTTCCGAATTAATCTGTTTATTAAATAAATCCTGCTTAGTTTTTGATCGTTGTTCCCAAGGATTAACTTCATCAGCAATTATTTTCCGCCAATCCAAAATCAAATCTATATCCTCGGAAAATCTCTCAATAACATGATATGATTTGGAGAGACTTGTACCCCCTTTAAAGACAAAAGCACTCTTATACTTACAATCGTGAAACAGATGGTCAAGCATAAAACATACCCAAAAATCCTTCTCTATTACATTAGGTTGCATTCCCATAGAAATCGCAGTAGCTTGAAACAATTCTGTTCTGTCTTTCATCTGTAGTTTTGCAACTTCTTTCATTATTCAGCACACACCTTTCTTATCGCTGCATATATCCATTCACTTACACCTGTTGCTTCCTCTAACATTTTTTTCTTTTCTTCTTTAGGCAATCTATTTCTCAAGCTTAGAATAATGCTATCATCAACACGCTCTTTTCCCAATGTTTTTAATGCCTCGACCACCAAAGTAGTTGTCTCTGACATAAATGAAATTTCCCGGTTTGCACGATGCTTAAAAGATAGTGTAATATTGTCCCATGAAAACTCTCTATATGGTCCATCACTGATATAGGACCAAACTACCGGAACCTGTGTTGATAGTCCCAACTTATTTAATGCTACGTCTCCACACGGTGCAATGGTCCAACGAAAACTTCTGGCAATAGCATACGCTATTGTATCAGGATTAGCCGGAATATACGCTTTCAATAACTTGCTATATACTGGCTTTTCATACACACCATCCATAATTCTTCGAATATTCTTCTCTTCAACCTGTCTTCCAAGACACTTTCTTACCGTTGTTGTCGTCGCAATATCTGCAAAATCTGATGTTACAAATACCGTTCCCGGTTCAGCCAGTTCTATTCTTTTCTTTATTTCCGCATAAATGCCACTTGCCATAAAACCATTCTCCTTATTTTTTGTCACGATTATTATATAACTTTCGTGACATTTTTTCAACATTTTTATAAAATAATATAGCATTACTCGAAGCCAGGTTTGTATATTTAAATGGTTTGTATGTCTGCGGCCATCGTAGTATTACAGAAAAGGAAGGTATCACACGCTCGTTTATGGGGTCATTGAAAGGCGCCGGTCCTTAGCGAGACGAGGCATGAATGCCGAAGTC